>CAWUJV010000146.1:0-2516 GCA_963922845.1 uncultured Alteromonas sp. | reverse complement strand
AACTGATGTATTCAAAATAGGTCTCCAATGTGTAAACCTATTTCAGGACGGGACAAGATTTATTCGAAAAAAGCCCGCTTTAAGCGGGCTTTTTTGTCATCCAAATATCACAGTCAACGTATACCTTCGAAGTGGTGCGAAATTGGAACGCACTGGTGCAAATAAAACGTCTGTTAATCCGGTCTAATTAACGGTTTTATATCGCAAATTCGGTTACCCCATGTAACCAAACTTATTGTGATGAATTTGGTATGTTGGTTTTTATTGAGATATGACAAAAAAGACACCTTCGCACATAGCGCTACTTCCAGGGGAACGGGCAATGCCTGACGCTCCAGTCGTGCCGTTAAACGACAACAATGGTTGCATTCCGCAACATTATCTTGAGTATCATCACACGCTCGAATCAGTCGAGAGTATTGTGATGGATGTTCAGTTTGATGAAAACTTCCCTTTGTTTGTCAGTGAGGACCATTCTGGTTTGTACCTTCAGGTCGGCATTATTGGCATCGATAATTATCTGCCTCAAGCGACGCAACAAGACGACAAAATTGTGTATGGCCGAAGATGGCGCGTAGAACCGCAATTACCTACATCAGAAATTATTCAAACTGCGTTTTTGGCTTTTCAAAAAGCCCGAGAGCACGAGATTCGCGAAAGATTGCGCTTTCACAGCAACGGGAAGACGACGACGCCATTTAATACCCATCACGATTTACCTTTGATGGCGCAAGATCCAACGCGTTTCACGATTCAACCGGAACATGAAAGCCAAGATGTCGTCAATCAATTAAATTATTATTTGAGTATGGTGACTTATGACCGCGCTAATATTGTTTTAAAACAGGCCGAACGACGGTATAACGGCCAATGGCTCATCGACCTGTGTCTAGTCACCAACGATTTTACAACGTTACCGGAACTAGCCGAAAACAAACACAACGTGCAGTTCACACTGATGATGGGGCAACTAAGTTTAAACCATTTGCTTCATGGATTGATGGATACATTTTTGGCGTGGAGCAATCAATACGTCGAAGACCACTTTACCTATCAGGGTTTTGCTCGTTTTAGCCGAGAAAATAGCGTTGCTGCCATAAGCGAGCTTTCTTACCTTACCCGTCAACGGGAAAGCGGAAAGGATATCGACTCCTTTACTCATATTTTTGCTAATAGCAATTACGAAACAGATAAAACGCGGGTTCCAGTATTATCCGATACCCCTCTGTCGAGAAAGCTAAGAGAAAAGCTAGTCAAATCCAATATTAAACGAGGAATTTTACCTCTTTGATTCCATGTAATGGGCACTGTCCCTCAATCAGTGCCCGTTTGTCTTTGATGGCGTCAAGCATATAGTTTCTAAACTCTTTTACCTTTGCATTATTTCGCAAGTCTGGATGCACTAACATAAACAGTTCAAATTTGTGCTCTGAAGTAAAAGGCGATACGCGAATCAGATCTTTATCGCTATCACCGATAAAGCAAGGAAGAATAGCAATCCCCATGTTGTGCTTACATGCCTTGACCATCAAATTGGTATTCACAATGCCGTGCTTGGAACCGAAGTCTGGATAATCTTTGGCCATTTGCCCTATCGGTTTCCTCATTTTGTCCGTCCACCCAATCCAATGTTGCCGGGCTAACCATCCTTGATCCATAATTAGGTCTTTATTGCTGATATGGGTATAGGCTGCGCGATGCACACCAGCAAGTCGATGGGCGATAAGATGCTCAGGCGGCGATTGGCAGACGCGAATAGCAATATCCGCCTCTCTGTTTGCCAAATTTAAACTGCGAACCGAATCCAGAATATGGATATCAATATTGGGATAGAGGCGTGCAAAGTTCGCAATAGGATCAATCAGCAAGTGCTCAGCAACAATATCAGCGGCTGTAATCCTTATCGGCCCTGAAAGGGCCTTATCTTTACCGCCGGCTAATCGGTGCACATTGTACAAGGTTTCTTCCAAGTGAACGGCCTGCGCATAGATTTCCTCTCCAGCTCTGGTTTTTTCATACCCGTTGCCACTGCGATTAAACAACTGAAACCCGATTTGTTGTTCAAAGTTATTGATTCGTCTTGATACTGTGGCATGGCTTACATCGAGGTTTTTGGCCGCGCCTCGAATCGAGCCCGCACGCGCTACGGCCAAAAAATACTTCAAATCATCCCAATTCATCACTGTGTCCAACATGTCTTTTTGCCTTTATGACAAAGTTACCCCTAAGAGGTCAATGTTGCAGCCTCTTCAATTTTGAAAAAAGGAACACAAATAGACTAACTTGATGTGAACAATGATCACAATTTCGCCTATTTGACGCAAACTACGCCACTTTGCACATTAACTGAGCAAACGGTATTTTTTTATAAAAAAACGGTTGACCTACACAGGGGACATCAGCATAATACGCGCCACTCCCAGAGAGGAGTAACCCAAAAAAACATGGCTACGTAGCTCAGCTGGTTAGAGCACATCACTCATAATGATGGGGTCGCAAGTTCGAATCTCGCCGTA
>CAWUJV010000145.1:0-3204 GCA_963922845.1 uncultured Alteromonas sp. | reverse complement strand
GATCTATCCATAATCACACAGCTATTGCATACATAAGAAACGATTAAGGGGTAGAGTTAACTATAGAAAACTCCTGCCTAAGTGCAATTTAGCTTGCACAATATTTAAAATTCGATACATTTTATGTAGACCGGTCTGTCTACTAAAAAATATGAACGCTAGAGAAAAAATTTTAAACGCCGCCGCGACCTTGTTTTACAACGATGGTATTGCCGCCACCGGCATTGACCGCATCATTGCCGTTGCGGGTGTTGCCAAAATGAGCTTGTACAACAACTTCGGGTCAAAGGGCGAATTAATCGCCGCATACATCGAGGCGCGTCATCAAGAATGGCTCAACCTTTATGAACAACGAGTGGCACAGGCAAACGGCCCTCGCGGCAAGCTATTAGCTATTTTTCTGGCATACCAAGATCACGCTGAATTTGACTATGACAATGGTTTTCGTGGCTGTGGGTTACTCAATGCTGCGGCTGAAATGCCTGCTGGTAGCCCGGGGCGATTAGCTGTCAAACAGCACAAAGACGACATTTATAGATTGGTGAAAGACAACGTCTCAGCGCTGCTGGCATTGCCCGAAGACCATATTGAAGTAAGTGAAATGAGCGAAGAGCTCGCCTTTTTACTCGAAGGGGCAATCTCTCTTGCTGGGCTTGAATCCAGTAGCGACAAAATGCACAAAGCCTACCTCATCGCCCAACGAATCGTGGGGAAGGATGACTAATGGATAAACACTATCATTGGGGCGTATTTGCCATCGTAATTGCGTCGTGTTTCTGGGGTACAACAGGGACAGCCGCGACGTTTGCAAAAGGCGTTCACCCTATCACCATTGCAGCCATTACAATGGGCGTAGGCGGGTGCCTGCTCGCACTGTTATCAATAGACGCGCTCAAAGTTCATCACTTGCTTTTACGACGCCAATGGCCATTTGTTATCATTGGCGCTCTATCCATCGTTGCATATCCATTGGCATTTTATAGTGCAATGCACTTGTCGGGTGTCGCCATCGGCAACGTGATATCAATTGGGTCTGCGCCACTTTTTACCGCATTGTTAGAACGTATTTTCGACAAACATCAACTATCAAGACGCTGGAAAATAAGCGCTGGCTTGGGGCTGTTTGGTGTCGCGCTTTTGTCATTCGCTAAAGCCAATATTGCGGGTGAACCCATAACAACTCAAAGCTATTGGGGAATCGGATTGGGTCTGTTAGCAGGTCTTAGTTACGCGACTTATTCTTGGGTTGGACACAGATTAATTCGCTCTGGTGTGAGTTCAAGAGCCGCCATGGGAAGCCAATTTGGGCTGGGTGGCGTTTTGCTTCTACCTATTTTAATCTTTACCTATGCCACCGTCTTACACTCTGCTCAATCAATGGCGGTAGGTGTATATATGGCCATTGTACCCACCGTTCTGGCTTATAAATTATTCGGTTACGGGTTAACCAAAGTCAATGCCAGCACTGCCACAGTGATCACCTTACTTGAACCCGTGATTGCTACGTTATTAGCGGTTACCATCGTAAATGAAAGTATCGGACTACAGGGCTGGTCTGGTATGGGGATGATATTACTCAGCTTGGTTGTCATCATTTGGCCGGCTTCGACCGTTCGAAATAAGCAAGAAATGTGAAAATTTACGATTTCGATAACAAATCAAGCTAGGTCATACCATTAATTTGAGCGTTGCGCGTATTATACGCGTTATACTAAAGACTAACGTTGTATCAAAGGTTTTTTATGCGCACACTTTTATTTGTATCGTTACTATTTCTCTTTACCGATGTTGTAGCTCAAGAGGAAGCTCCTGAAGAGCTCGGCCCACTTGATCCGGACTATATCGGTGTGCACGGCATGGTATTAATGACCGCAGATTCGTCTATGTACGCCTCTCATATGCCGCTATATCACAAACCTCATGATGCGCAAATTGTCTATCGTGTCACAACTGACACCAGTGCTGTTTTGATTATGGTAAAAGACGCGGACATGGTAACAATTAAGCCAGAGCGATTTAATCTAGAACGCTTAAAACGGGGAGAGTCGTTTTCAGTGAAAGCCGACGTTTACCTAGGCCACTTTGAGCGTGGTGGCATGCCAACACACGAACAAGTTACCATTACCTTTGAAGAGCAGGTCTATCTTAGAGAGCTTAAAGATCTGACATCGGCGACCAATTCTCACGTATACGACAAAGTGTCGTTAGGTGGAACCAAACACATGTTGATACACCAAATCACTCAACCACCTAGCTATGATCAGCTCATTTTGCTCTACGACGATCAAAGCTGCATTACGAAGATTCGCACTGGCGAGACGGTACCCAAAAGAGGACAAACCTTTATGGCATTGAGTATGTGTGGTCCGATGAAACCGCTCTACTTTGAAACACAAGATTTCAGAAGTCATTAGCGAGCTAATAGGAACTGAATAGTCACGTGGCCTCTCAAAGGGCCACGACGTCAAGGAAGAAGATGACCATTGCTAGCAATCAGCAATTGCTCGAGTTTATTGCGCGTAACAAAACACCAAAATTTGTATTTTTCTGGGGTCATCAAAAGCCTAAATCCGGCGTGTCGAGTAGTTGCTTTAGCCAATGGTATCCCGCGACCTTTTCACAAGATGGGAAGACTTTTGCTACTGCTGAGCATTTCATGATGTATCAAAAAGCAATCCTGTTTAACCATCGCGATATTGCCGATCAGATACTCACTGCTACCCACCCTGGCGAGGCCAAAAAACTCGGGCGATGCGTTCAAGGCTTTGAAGATAATATTTGGACTCAACATCGTTTTGATATTGTCGTTGAAGCGAATCGATTAAAGTTCTCTCAGAACCCAGAAATCAAAGCGTTTTTACTGAACACGGGAAAACGGGTGTTAGTAGAGGCAAGCCCTGTCGATAAGATATGGGGGATTGGATTGGCACAAGATCACGAATTTGCCTCTGTCCCGCAAAAATGGAATGGACAAAACTTACTTGGCTATGCACTGATGGTAGTACGAGCACAGCTTTCCCAAGGCCACTGAATGTCGATGTTTGCGCTAGCTATTTATCCATTCATTGTCGGTATTAGCGCCATTGCGTGTTGGTCATTTATGTCATTACCAAATTATTGGATGACATCCGTTCCTGCGATACCAGCCAAACGTATTTCAATTATTATCGCCCTTGGTATTCAAGTATTGATATTGGCCTCAAA
>CAWUJV010000144.1:0-3450 GCA_963922845.1 uncultured Alteromonas sp. | reverse complement strand
CTAATTATGCGGTAACTGGCCTTTACTATTATGACAGTCGTGTTGTGGACTTTGCCAAAGAGGTTAAACCATCCCCCCGAGGTGAGTTAGAAATCACAGATCTGAACAACATGTATCTGCAGGACGGCTCTCTTAAAGTAGAGTTAATGGGACGAGGTTCCGCCTGGCTGGATACAGGCACGCTGGATAGTTTATTGGATGCCGCCACCTTTGTTGCTGCCATTGAGAAACGTCAGGGCCTTAAGATTTGTTGCCCGGAAGAAGTCGCATTTCGAATGGGCTATATAGACGCTGAGCAATTAGAGAAACTAGCAGCACCGCTGAAGAAAAGTGGCTACGGCGATTATCTGCTAAAAGTCATAAGGGACAGAGTCAAATAGCTAAACCCTAGTTCGCTTTTTAATAAACAACCTTAGAGCCGTTATATAAATGGATAAAAATCGAAGTAGTGGATTCAGTAGTGTTTTCTAAACTTGTTAAGGGAATCATCTTAACTCTAGTGTTAACTACTCTGATTTTTCTTAAGGGTTTTTTTCCTGATAAAAAAGAAAAAAAAGACGCATTATATCTTCAAGACTTTGAGGATATGTCGGTTTATCAGCACTGGTTTAGTCCTGGCTTACTGATTATTGAAGACGAACGTAAAAGCGATGGATTAATATTACGTCAAAAATATGTGCCGTCTTCTACGGGAACGCCGTTTATCGGGAAACGCTTTAAATTGAGAGAAAGCGTTCGCGAGGCAACACTCACTTTTGATATGAATTTTGATCCTCGTTTTGAGTTTGTAAAAGGTGGAAAACTTCATGGCTTGGGAGGTGGTTCAGCAACCACGGGATGTAAAAGTATCGATCCAGATGGTTGGTCTGTTCGCCTTATGTGGCGTCAAAAGGGTAATCCTGTATTGTACATTTACCATCAGGAAAGGGTAAACCGATGTGGAGACGATGTTGAGGCTACATCAGGTTTTACTTTCGAAAAAGGGGTTTGGTACACGGTATCAATCAGTGTAAAACTAAATTCTGCAATTGGAAGTTCAGATGGCGCTGCCAGCTTGTTCATTAATAGAGAAAAACTAATAGAAATCGATGGTCTGAATTTAACTGGAAATATGGATTCAGCGATCGATTATTTCATGTACAACTCATTTTATGGTGGCAACGATCCGTCTTGGAGCCCTACCAAGGAAACTTACATTCTATTTGACAACTTTCAGGTTAAAGGCGGAAGTCCTTAAAACTAAGGCATCCAAAAACTATGAGTTTTTTATAGGTATTGGACAAAGCCACTGATCAGAAGCGGATATGGAAGTTGTCTGCTTAAAGTGTTTAGGACTGGGTAAGGTATATTTAATAAAATGATTTTTTTGAGAAATGCACAGTTTTCGATCATTATTGAAAGTACTCCACTTGTTTCAATAGACCTGGTTATCGAAAATGGACGGGGTTAAATTTTACTGGGTTTGCGCAATAACCGTCCTGCAAAAGAATGAACGATTAGACGATGCCTTTAAACGATTATCAGCTCAGGAATTAGGAAAAGTGATTGAGCGACGGCAAGCGCGTCTTTTGGACGTTTATGAACATTTGTATGAGGACTGCGTATTTGGCGGCGATATCAGCACCCATTATGTTGTATTGGGGTTTTATATTAAGTTGCAACAAAGTGATTTAAAGCTACCAAAAGAAGAACAGCACAAGAGATATCAATGGTTTAGTAATTCAGAGATATTGGCTGATCCCAAAGTTCACGAGAATACATCCGCTTACCTCAGTACACTGTAAAGATCTTTGCAGGTTATGGTGAGGTTTCGCAATAGATAAGCAGAGCATAAAGATTGAATATCATTAGCACAGACATCCCTGATGTCAAAATTATTGAACCACTCGTCTTCGGTGACGAACGTGGCTTTTTTATGGAAACCTTTCGTACGGATTGGTTCAAGTCTACATGCGCAGACGTTGATTTTGTGCAAGATAATCACTCTAAATCCAAGCAAGGTATTTTGCGCGGGTTGCACTACCAGCTTCAGCAAACTCAAGGCAAGTTAGTACGTGTTGTATCTGGTGAAGTTTTTGACGTTGCCGTTGACATGCGCAAAGACTCAGAGACATTCGGGAAGTGGGTTGGCGCTTACATTTCAGCCGAAAACAAGCGTCAAATGTGGGTACCTGCGGGCTTTGCCCATGGCTTTTATGTCACTAGTGAATCGGCTGAGTTTGTGTATAAGTGCACGGATTATTATCACCCGGAGTCAGAAGTATCAGTTAAGTACGATGACCCGACTATTGGCATTGAATGGCCGCTGGTGAATGGCGAAGCGCCGTCGTTGTCTGGCAAAGACGAAAACGGCACCGCATTCGTTGATGCACCAACGTTTTAAGGCCACTAGTTAAAGGAATAATAATGTCAACACTGGTAGTTATTGGGAAAAGCGGTCAGTTGGCTTGGGAAATCGCACGGCTTGTGCCGGACGCGGTGTGTCTAGGCCGTGACGATATTGATGTTACATCGACGGAAAGTATCGCTGATAAGCTCGACACGTTAGCACCTGATGCGGTAATTAATGCCTCTGCTTACACGGCAGTTGATAAGGCCGAAAGTGATGAAGGCAATGCGTATTTGTTGAATCAAGCCGCCGTGGCAAACCTCGCCAATTACTGTAAAGCGAACAACGTATTCTTTGTGCACGTGTCTACCGACTACGTGTTTAATGGCAAAAAAGGCTCACCCTATACGGTTGATGACACCATTGCTCCGCAGGGCATGTATGGCAAAACCAAGGCCGCCGGTGAAGCTGAAGTGAAAAGTATTTTACCTGAGCACAGTGCGATTATTCGCACATCTTGGGTGTATTCGGCGCATGGCAATAACTTTGTAAAAACTATGCTGCGGTTGATGGCAGAAAAGCCTCAATTGGGAGTTATCGACGACCAGATTGGCAGCCCGACCTGGGCAAAAGGGTTAGCGCAAGCTTGTATTGAAGCTGCCACGCAGCAACACGCGGGTGTCTTCCATTGGTCCGATGAAGGCGTATGTAGCTGGTATGATTTTGCTGTAGCGATACAGCAATTTGGTCTAGAGAAAGGGCTGCTAAGTGAGGCCGTACCCATTAATCCTATCCCAAGCAGCGCCTATCCTACGCCGGCCAAGCGACCGCATTACAGCGTATTGGATAAAACGCTAAGCCGCGAAACGTATACAACACATCTCACACATTGGCGCGAACAGCTTAGTGCCATGATGGACGAGTTGGTGGAATAGCAAGAGAATTGACTAACATGATAGCAAAAACAATTATTGTAACTGGCGGCGCGGGCTTCATTGGCTCAGCTGTGGTTCGCCACCTAATTAACGACACCGACCACACGGTAGTGAATCTCGATAAGCTGACTTACGCAGGTAACCTGGAATCACTGAAAGAAATCGACCAAAGCGACCGTTACCATT
>CAWUJV010000143.1:0-3518 GCA_963922845.1 uncultured Alteromonas sp. | reverse complement strand
CAGTTTCATCTCAATCATATTGGATGTGAATCCGGCCTTTTCATAGGCGCGAATGGCGGCGTGGTTTTGTGCGTAAACATCGAGGTAAAAATGATTCACGTCGAGGCTTTTGCTCCATACAATTAGCTTATCAAGGATTTGCTGGTTGAGCCCTTTACCTCTGAAATGTGGTGCCACAAACATAAATCCAAGATAACAATGGGATTCGTGAACCAGAGAGGCTTTCGAAGGCCTAATTTGACCATAGCCAGTCGCGACAACTTCGCCTTTTTGCTCTGCTACCAGCAGCAAGGATTGTTCACTATCAATCAAATCAGGTAAGTCATAATAAGTGGCGCTGTTTGGCTTAATGGCGTCATTAAAAGGGCGCTCGGCCTCAACTACTGCCTGCTCTAAAGCAAGAAGAGCAGGCAAATCATTGTGTGTCGCTTGGCGAAAAATCATGTTTATGTACTTTTTTCACTTTCCTTACCCTTTTAGTATGGTCAGTGAGACTAGATTGCAATCCTTTCACCGTCGGCCAATAGGCGATAATACTTACCATCCTCTATCAAAAGGCCTTCCGATGATTTCGGCGGGAAACTGGCGCTGTAATCGTCAGGATGTTTTACGTCAATGGCATAGACTTGATTGTCGAGCGATGCATTCACTTTAAATTGTAGCGTATGGCCAACGACTACGGCTTCAGCCCCCAGTGAAGCCAAACTCTGTTTCACCTGATTGGCGTCGACGTCACCTCGAAAATAGCCTCGATACCATGCAAGGCCAGTCTTGGTGGACGTGAGTAAATCGACATTGTTATTTAGCGTCGCATTGGGGTAGTAAAACTGTCGATAGTGGTCACGGACCGTTGCATTCATCTCATCAATCGACATATTTAACTGACTAATGTCTGGATGAATACCGCCGTGAACGAACAAGTGTCCATTAATATTTTCGATAACATTTTTACTGGCCAACCAACGGCCGATAGCGGCATCTGGGCCAAATAACTCGTATTGTTGTCGTTGCAAAATCCCTGCGATTGCAAAGTACTTATCCGCCGCGGAATGAAAGTTACCTTGTAGATTTTTGATTTCGTGATTGCCGACAATGTAGTGCAATCGACCGCCTGCACGCAGCGCTTCTTGTTCTAGTTTATACACAAACCACAACAAAGGAGTGGTAGAGAAACCGCGGTCAACCATGTCGCCAATAAGTACCAAGTGTCCATCACCAAAGCGCCATTGATGATTGGCATCAATCACGTTGTGGGTTTTGAGAAAGTCGATGAATGTCGCTAAATTGCCCTCTAAATCTGAAATCGCAACGATAGGTGCAGCATCCGTGTATGTCGATGGTGGAGTATTTAAAATAGGGGTGTAATCCACGGTAAATGTCGAATCAGTAAGGGGGAAATATACATCCAGTGAATGAGTTTCATCCGGTTTTAGCGTGAGGGTTTCTTTGTAAAAGCCTTCTTCGCGATTGCCTCTAATGTATTCAGCTTGCAGATTATTGCCTTCAAAGAAAACGTGAGGCCCTTCGTTGCCCACTGTTTTGGCAAGTTGATCCGCAGGCAGTCCCACCGTACCGTGTTGACTGACCAACACCGCAAAGCCAACAACCAGAAGTATTGTAGAAACTGCCGCAAAGTGACCCAAGTATCGCAGTATCATTTTCATGTTACTTTCTCCTTAACTCTGTCTGAATTGCTTGAGCACACTGAGCAGGCGGTGTGTGAAGAACAGTACTGCTGCCCCCGATATGATGCTGACGGGTATGAGCCACATTCCAAGAAGCTCTTGGGTAGACACGGGGGCTTGGTCCACCACACCAACGATGAAACTTTGGCCGTGATCACTTGCCCACACGCCAACAGACTTGGGTAAGAAGACTTTCAAAATACCGATGATGATCAGGACGATACCTAACGCATAGCCGATTAATCCCGAGCCATAAAATACCCCTGCTGTCACGCCGCGTTTAACCGAGCGAAGTGCAGCAAATCCGGGAGGCGGAGGTGTGCCCATTATCAGGTGGTCACTATATTGTTGAGCGAGTTGCCTAGGTGAACCAAAGCGAGCGAGAACTTCTTCGACGGAGATGGGGTTTCCTTCAATTTCCCCATCATCAATAACATCATATATATGACTTTCTATTTCTCTGATAACTTCGTTGACCTGCTCTTCGTCTAATCTCGACATATATTGAGCGAGGGTTTTCAGGTACTGATTGATTTGTGTATCGTAATTCATCGTCTTTTCCTTAGTCTCAAAACGTCGCCGGTCCTGGGTTAGCCAGTAAGAACTCCATGTCACTGACGGACTTGCGCCAGCGATCCGTTAAGACGTTTAGCTTTGCTTCACCTTCTGGTGTCAGGGAATAATATTTACGAGGCCTTGTTGCGCCTTCTTGCACCCACTGTGCATTTACGACCCCTTCTTTTTTCAAACGGTCGAGTAGCGGATACAAGGTGCCTTCGGTAATAGCGGTGGTCTCTAATTTTTGGAGCAGGTTGAGTAGCGCCAATCCATACAAAGACCGCCCTTTAAGCGCGGCGAGGATGACCATTTCTAGGGTACCTTTGCGCAATTGGACGTCCCACTTTGCTGCGGAATTATCTTTTTCCATCTTAAAAACTGCCTATTAATGTGCTTTTTATTTTATAATGCAAGATACCTTGTATTGCAAGGTATCTTGTTGAACATAATTTGTTGGGATGTTTATTGCGCCGTATTGAAGCGTTCAAAGCCAGCATTAGGATTTGTTTTAAGTATTTGTATTTATTGATTTAAATAGATTTTTGATTGGGTGGGAAGGGCTGGGCGTTGACATCCATAAAAAGTTGGTAAATGATGGTGTGGTCAAAAAAACATCGTTTTCGGAATTCAATGAGCTATTCGATACCCATTCTAGGTAAGTCTCAAGTCAGCCTCTTAATGAGTGGCTGTTCTGCTGACTTCCATCTCTCGGAATGGTTTGACGAATAGATTTATGTGCAACGCTCGCTCGAGCTTGTGTATCTATAGCTGACGACCGTCGGCGCCTTTTAAAAAAATAATAAAGTTGAAGGAAAATTGAATGAAAACGTCAATGCTTTTGTCGTTTGCCATGTTATTTGTGGCAAACACCACTCATGCCTGCATTACCGCTGAAACGGAAAACAACGATTCAGAGGCCAATGCCAATGGAGCGGTTTGTACCGATGTATTAGTCGAGGGCAGCATCAACAATCGGCGAGATCAAGATTGGTATTTTTTCTCTGTTGAAAACGATGGAGAGATAACCATCGTTCTCGATCACAATAGTCGAGATGATTTTGATTGGGATCTGTATCGTACCTCTGGCGCTGCTGTTGCATCCGGTGCGAGTTCTCAAATACCAGAAACAGGAAGCTATTCAGCCTCACCGGGCAACTATTACCTTAAAGTTTCACGGTATTCTGGTACTGGGTGGTATGACTTAACGGTTTCCTTTCCCGATTCAGACGCCGGCGATACAGCCTGCAGCACATACGGCAGTCGACCGTCTAAACC
>CAWUJV010000142.1:0-3761 GCA_963922845.1 uncultured Alteromonas sp. | reverse complement strand
TTTATCGCCATCGGCGACAGGTTCGACGGGTACAAACGACATCATTCGCAAAAGCGTCATTTCCAGCGCGCTTCTCCCATCAATCGCATAGGGCAAGTCTTTTTTACCTTGTATGCAAATTTGATAGAGCACCTGAACTTGCTCGGCGGAGATTTGTTTCGACAGTTGGAAAATAGCCTTTGCACTGGTTGTTTCGAGTTTACACGCTTCTGGTACCCAATGAGTCAGAGCGATTTGATGCAATAAGCTGCTTAATTCAGCAATGACTTGACCATAATCTGGGGCCTGTTCCGCCATACGGTCAACGATACTCATAACGTCAGCTGGCGCTTTGCTCACTACAGCTTGCAATAACTTGAGTAATTGATGGCGATCCATCAATCCCAACATATCGGTCACAACCGGCGCGGATACAGCGTTGTCGCCCTGCGCTATCGCTTGATCAGTTAAACTTAACGCGTCGCGCATACTGCCTTGAGCGGCTCTCGCAAGCAGCGACACCGCGGGCGCCTCAAACGGGACGGACTCTTGCTCAAGCACATGAGTCAGCTGGTTTGAAATTTGCTCACGAGACAAGGCTTTCAGATTAAACTGAAGGCATCGAGACAATATGGTAATGGGCAATTTTTGCGGATCAGTTGTTGCTAGCAAAAATTTCACATGAGGAGGTGGCTCTTCCAACGTTTTAAGCAATGCGTTAAAGCTGTGCTTCGACAGCATGTGAACTTCGTCGATAAGATACACTTTAAACTTACCGCGTGTCGGCTTGTATTGTACATTGTCTAGAAGTTCTCGTGTATCCTCTACCTTCGTACGAGACGCTGCATCGATTTCCAGTAAATCAACGTAGTTACCCTGCTCTATTTCCAAACAAGTTGGACATTGACCACAGGGATTGGCGCTCTGGCCTTGCTCGCAATTAAGGCTTTTGGCAAAAATACGAGCGATCGTGGTTTTACCGACGCCGCGCGTCCCGGTAAACAAGTATGCGTGGTGAAGTCGGTCATTATCCAACGCATTAGCGATGGCGGTAACAACATGTTCTTGCCCGACTAAATCGGCAAAACGTCCTGGGCGCCATTTTCTCGCTAATACTTGATATCCCACTACCTTTCCTTACTCGCCTTCAAATTCACACAATGTAAATGAGGTTAAGCCCATTTCATTAAGCTTCTCTACGCCGCCTAATTCAGGTAGCCCGATGACAAAACCGGCATGCTCCACTTCGCCACCTAAAGTGCGGATCAGTTTCGCAGACGCAGCGATGGTACCGCCAGTCGCTAACAAATCATCTATCAACAGGACCTTGTCGCCTGGCTGAATCGCATCTTTGTGAATTTCTAGCGTATCAGTGCCGTATTCCAGCTCGTAAGTCTCACTGACGACTTCTCTTGGTAGCTTGTTTGGCTTACGTACAGGGACAAAACCAATGCCCATTTCAATGGCCAAAGGTGCGCCAAACAAGAAGCCTCGCGCCTCTGTGCCCGCTACTTTAGTAAACCCCATCCCTTTGTATCGCTCTAGCAAAAGACCAATACAAGCACTGAATGCTTTGTGGTCTTCCAAAACGCTAGTTACATCACGAAACATGATGCCAGGTTTAGGGTAATCGGGGACTGTCTTTACTACAGACTTAATATATTCAACTGTCACTTCGTTTATTTCCTGAGCCGCTATTTACCGATGTAAAAAGTAAACCAGCCTGCAATAATGTGCATAAGTGGAAATGCCAACAAAACAGCTACAGAACCTAAGAAATACCACCAGTTGTAGACTTCTTTGAAATTAGAGTTATCGGCCATTCTCATTACCTAGTTTTTTACAAAAAAATGGTCGTAAATGGTAATCGAAAAGCAATCGGAATGACAGCCCTTAAAGAGGAATGATTAACGCGAGAAAAACCGATCAGGTCTGTTTGCCGAATTTATCAGCAACTTGGCAGCAATATACCTGCGTGAAGTAAGCCCAGTAAGGTTTGTTCAAGGCCCTGTGATACCACTTCATGCGATACCCCTGGCATCACTTCAAGCGAAGCGTTGAGTAAAACTTCAATAGTGGCATCAGCACTGGATTCAATGTGCGATAAAAGAAACGCGGTAAGGGCGTTAACCTGCATGAACTGAACATCATCGTCTTCATCTCGATAAACGACAAAATAAACTCGCTCGTCTAACGGAGAATCGGGTTGGTAATCGGATTGAATCTGGTGAACCGGATAGGTGTATGACACCACTGTCGCAAGCTCTGACACTGTCACGGACTGTGGTAAGGATTGCAAAGTATACGGTGTCGATGTTTGATTTGACTTACGAATACTGACGTCTAGTTCTAACCATTCGTAATGCGCTAACTCCTTGATAAACGGCGGATCTTGTTCCGTTAGTTCATATTCACCATCCAAAAACTCCACGAACTCCTTACTAATTTCCGCAAAATAAGGCGAACGGCAATGATGAGACGCAAAAAATGTTTTTATTAAAGATTGCCAATGGCTATCTGAATACAAAGATTTCAGGACAGGAAATGCACTTGAGACAAACCCATCAACATTATTAAAAAATAACGACTGATAAATCGCCATTCGCCGCGCTTGGTCTTCATTTTGTGTGCTAAATCCATCAGGTTGTTTGATAGCTGACACAAACGCTTTTTGGGTTTCAATAAAATCCGCCATTAAGCGACACCCTCAACGTTTGTGTTGTACTTGGCCTGGATGGTTTTGATTTTCATTACCTCTTGCAGCAACACATCTATCGCAGGGATATTGAAATCTCTTTCTAATAGTGTTGGAAACACACCATGTTCTTGATACGCCAACTCCAATAGATTCCATACGGGTTCAATGACATCGGCCCCATGCGTATCGACTTTCAGATCATCGGCTTCGTCGTAATGACCTGCAATATGGCCATACACAATAGCATCAGAAGGCATAGCCTTGATAAAATGTTCGGCATTGTAGCCATGATTGATGGAGTTCACGTAAACGTTGTTAACATCTAACAGTAATTTACACCCTGACTCTTTAGTCACGGCCAAGGTAAACTCGAGTTCGGACAGTTCGTTTAAGGGCGTAATATAGTACGACACATTTTCCAACACCAGTGGTCGTTCAATAATATCTTGGACCATCTTGATACGATCACTAACATGGCGAACGGCTTCTTCAGAAAATGGAATAGGCATAAGATCGTACATGTGTCCGTTGCCAGAGCAATAGCTTAAATGTTCACTGTACATGTTAATCCCGTGGTCATCCAAAAAGCGTTTTACGGATTTCACGAAATTAACATCTAGAGGATCATAACTGCCGATTGATAGAGATAAGCCATGTGTTGTAAAAGGAGCTTGCGAACTCAGTTGTTTGAATTGCTTTTCAAAACGGCCCCCAAATGGTATCCAGTTTTCCGGTGCAACTTCCCAAAAGTCCACTTCGCTAGGCAACGATTGATTAAATTCGGATAGCATTTCCCTTCGTAGGCCAAGCCCAGCACCAGTTAGGTTTTTCATAACACTTCTCAGAAATAAATGACGGGTAAAGTAAGTGGCCGCAGAACAGCGGCCACTGAATGCAAAGTCTAAACTAGCAAATTAAGCTTGGCCACCACATTTGCCTTCGCCACACTTACCTTCTTTAGTGGTTTTGCTGCCACCGCATTTACCTTCGACGAAGTTACCTTCTTTTTCGGCTTTGCTGCAAACAGTTTTCGCATGAACTAAATAAAAAAATTATTGGGGGTTGGTGGAGGGGGTGGTAGCGG
>CAWUJV010000141.1:0-4010 GCA_963922845.1 uncultured Alteromonas sp. | reverse complement strand
GGCTGCTGGCGCAACTATCATCGGGGGCTGCTGTGGTATCGGCCCTGAACATATACAAGCTATTAGCCAAGCATATCCACACCAAGTAAGTGATAAACTATTTTAGTACTTAAGGTGAACCTTGATCGACGGGTCGCTTTCGGCTTTATCTTACGAAGTCTTGTGTTTCATAATACGCTATTTGATGGCTACTGCATGTAGAGAACATGGCTCTTATTTGCATTTTACTGGGTACATCGATACTACTCTTGCTGTGGTCTAAGTGTGGGCATGCCTTTCCCCATACCAACGCATCAAAAGACGGCGCATTGTTAATGCTATGGATGTAAAGCGACTGACCGTTGAGCACAACCTGAGACCAATGTTTGCTGCCAGATTCGTCTTTTTTCTCTAGTCTTTGCTTGAACAATTGCTTCTTAAAAAACAGATTTTGGTCAATTAACCATTCTGTTCCTTCTCGTTCAAAATGCCCCTTAAATAACGTTGCCGATACACCCAACGACTCACCGTTAATTAGCAAATTGAGGTCGAATACTTCCGGTACAATACTGAGCAGCGGCGCCTCTTTGTGTGTGTTCAAAGAGTTATTTGTTAAGTAAGCTATTAATGCTGGCTGGTGCGTACTTTCTACTTCATAGATAAGCTGGTAATCATGAGGAAAGTGGTAAAGAGGCATATGGCTCGCATAGAGTTTTACGCCATCCGTAAAAAGCGCCATACCGTGAACTCCCATGCGTCCATTTGACCGTTTGTGGTGAGGGTGAGTACTTTCGTTTTCGCTTCCATACACCTTCGACTTGTTATTACTCACATCACTGGTAGCAGAAAGTTGCGTCGACATCAGGATAAATAATATGGATAGCAGTTGGGGAGATTTCATTTTAGGCATTCAATAAGCACTTCGGTGACTTCTATATTCCCACCTTTACTATTTACTTTTAAGCTACAATAAATACATAAACACTTCCAAAATGGAACTAAAAAACAAATGGACATTGAAGACTTACGAAAATTTATCATTGTCGCTCGCCACGAAAACTTACACATAGCTTCAAAGCAGCTCGCGGTTACGAGCGGTGCACTGTCAAAAATAATTAAGCGATTAGAAAGTAAACTTCAAACTCAGCTGTTTGACCGGGTGGGAAGAGGCATATTGCTAAATGTGCAGGGTAGAAAGTTTCTTGGATATGCTTCCCAACTTGTGCATGAAACTGACCAAGCAATAAGTGAATTTAAAGGTGATTCGCAGCGCTCTACTATCACGATAGCGGGCCCTTCTTTGTTGCTCCAGCACTATTTGCCCGCCTTGGCTGACCAACTCAGTGCGCCTCATTTTCAATTTAAAGTAAACGCTTGCTGGGAGGGACAAGCCCTAGAAGACACTATTAAGGGAAACTGTGATTTAGGTATTGTTACGCCGTTAGCGGCCCGTGATAGCGAGGATAGTGCTTCTTTGCGAAGTATTCCATTGGGTAGCTCGAGTTATGTAGTGGCAGCGTCAGGAAACCACCCACTGTTTAATTCAAATTCAAATACAACAAGCCAAATAGACTGTAAAACACTACATAATTTCGCGTTTGCGTGTCCTCACGTGTCGCCATTTTGTGGTGTAAAACGGGGAATAGGCTCAGATGGTTGGAGAGATGACTCTGTACCGCGCCAAATTAAATACCGATGCAATGACTTCGGCACGATGATGGCTATTGTCGAACACGGCCTTGCTTTGGCTTACGTGCCAGATTTTATAGCAACTAAACACAAGCTGAGTGTTGTTGATGTCATGGATTATCCTCACCACTATGAAGAGTCATTCGAGCTTGTCTACAAACCGAGTTTTGCGTTTGGCTGGCTTAATCGATTTGTAGACTCACTAACAACAGCTACAACAAGTTAGTGCTCAGGAAATCTAGCATTCCTTGATACAGTTCCTGTCTATCGCCCTCATCATAAACACCGTGGCCTGCTTGCGAATATTGTAGGTAAACTGGCGGGTTATTCACTTTTGCTAGCTTATCGGCTAGCGCTTCTGCATTTATTTCAGGTACACGACGGTCTTTTGAACCATGGATAAGCATTACTTTTGCCTTGATCTTGTCAGCGTGAGTAATAGGAGAAAACGCCGCTAGTTGCGCTTTATCTGTGCCAATTACTTCTTGCAAATAGGCTTTGCCTCCCCAGCTTGTAGGAATGTCACTTTCAGAATAAACATACTGCAGATCGTAGATCCCTACATAGCCAATAGTGCATCGATACAAATCTGGGTCTCTGACTGCAGCCATAAGCGCAGCATACCCGCCGTAACTTGCACCATAGGCACATACTCGCTCTCCATCAACATAGCCCTGTTCAATGGCCCATTTTACCGAATCGTTGATGTCTTTGATCATTGTGCCGCCCCACTCTTGATAACCAAGTCGTTCAAAGCGCTTACCATAGCCGTCACTTCCTCTGAAGTTGACGCGCAGAACAGCAAAGCCTCGGTTTGCCAAAAGCTGAGTCTCAGAATCGTAACGCCAAAAATCACGCGTGCCTGATTGATGTGGCCCGCCGTGAATAACAACAACTAAAGGAGGTTTCTTGTCGCTCTTTTTAGATGCTGGAAGCGTGATGTAACCATTCACTGTTTCGCCGTCATCTGTAGGTATTGCCACAGGCTGCATGCTTAAAAGCAATCGAGGATCTATCCAAGAGCTGTTTGCCCAAATAAACCGAGCACTCAATGTATCGCTATCAAATAAGTAGTACTCTCCGGGGTTTACATCACTGGATACGCGTACCAACAGTGTTTTCCAGTCTTTTGTATGACTTGCAATGGTTGCAGTTTGACCTTTGAACGCTTCGGCTAGCATCTTGTGAACTTTACTCACTTTTGTTTCGGTCTGCGCATACACATAGCTAGATCTACTTGGGTAAGTGATACCTACAGCGGGCATGCCATTGCGGTCTAGAACTACGTATTCAATGTCGGTGGCATGGTCAGAAAACACCCGTTTATATTCCCCCGACTGTAGATGAAGTGAAAACAATGTTGAAATACCTTCATCACCAAAGCGACCGGATAGGTAAACAAATTCACCGTCTTCGCTTTGCCCTAAGGGCAACAGTCCACTTACGTTCTCAAATGCTTCCTCAAGTGGGATCCACTCGCCGTCGTTATTGCTTCTATAGGCAGAGTGTTGAACATTGTTATCATCTCGCCATGTCATAAACTTCACATCGCCAAATTTATTGGCAAGTGCACTGCTTGAACCATAGGGAAGTACTTCTAGTTTACGTTTCTTGCCCGAGTAAACATTGAGACGACTAATTAACGCCGGCTTTTCCCGACGGTCGTAATAAAATTTGCCATCTTTTGTCCAAGGGTACTCCACGATTAAAATATGATCGTCGTCATTGTCCAGGAAACTAATGATTTCTTGGCTTGCCTTTGAATCATCTTTGGATGAAATACGGCTCCCCGTTTTCTGGTCGCCAGCGCGATACCCGTAAATCAATTCTCGTTGCGACCCATCAATATTCATAGCGTATAGCTCGCCAGTAGGGATTGGGCTGTCGAGATAAGTTTGCTTTTCTGCATACTCAAACACTACGCGTTCGTCATTTACCCAATTGACCGTATGTATAATGTCGTTGTTCTGCGGTCTAATTCCTCCAACAATAGACATATCCTCTGTTTTTAATAGAACGAGAAAAACCCTGCCGTCTACCTGGACTCGCGCAGCAATATGTTTACCGGATGGAGACAATGCTAGGTCTAGGTAGTCACCGTGCTTGATAAAATATTCAAGAGGCAACTCTTGTGAGGAGAATGCGCTAAAGCTTGTTAGCAGCATTAATACTGAGAGAAGAAATCCTTTCATACTTGTCCTTTATTTTTCTGATTTTTTAAAGTTTGTTGATCAATATTACGCCAACAAACTTTTGTTTCAATCAAGAAATTGAAAAACACTATCCATTATTTCGTAACAACATTTTTAGCCCCTTTGATCAGTGCTTCTCTGTCAATTTTA
>CAWUJV010000140.1:0-4241 GCA_963922845.1 uncultured Alteromonas sp. | reverse complement strand
AAACTGTGGGATGGAGAAGATCCTTCAATTTATTGACATAAAGCGAGCGGATAAACAATTGATTTTAATTTCAAAAAGAATGATTTGAATATCCGCTTATTGTCTAACTAAATCAGTGAACAATACCTATGAAACTTATATTGACGTAAAGCAGAGCATCGATAAATTCAATTTTTGAAATTGCATTCACATAACGTTTCACCGAGCTCAAAAACAAAATACCTTGTTAAGATTTTTATTCTTATTGACCGTACTGCACTTAAGGAGTCTTAATGTCGTAAAAATGTTTTTGCGTATGTTCGAGATAAAGATACACTTCAAAAAAATTTTAATTTTAAGTAGTTACAGTGGAGTATATTTCAATTTTAACTAGGTCAATTCTTCAACGCCATCCAACAAACCTGTATCTGTATAATTGATGGAAGAGTAAACTGAACAATGACACATGGAAAGATATCCAAGCGCCTTCTCCTCAGGGTATTAGTAATAAGCGGTATTCTGACTGTTGTATTTACCTCTACTCAAGTCACCCTCGATTACTACAACCGTATCGATAGTTTTAGACTTCAAGTGGAAGATATAGTTGGCAAAACCGCATACGGTATAGCTGCTGCGGTCCGATTAAACGATACTCCAACGATAGCTGGAGCCAGTATGCCTATTACTTCCTTCGCAGAAAAAACAGCATTAATAGTCCATAGAGATGACGAAAGTTCGCCACCAATTATATACGAGTCAAAAGAAGGAGTGATTGATGAAAGTAAACATGCAACATCCTCAACTGATTTTCACTCTGTAACGACATCACTGGAAGTAGTTTTCATCGATAGTGAGACTAATGAGCCCATCATTGACGAAAAAGTCGGTGAACTAGAAGTCATAGTTGGGATGGGCAGAGTAAAGGAAGAAGCTATAGAGAATCTTCTCAACATCATTGCACTTCAATTTATCAAAACATTTTTTTCATCGTTTCTAATTTTAATGATGCTCAATTATTTTTTGATTAAACGACTGCAAAAACTCCAAAACTGGGTCGAAACCTTCGTTCCCACCGCAGAATTCGTAGAGTTGAAAATAGACAACACCAAAAAAGCGGACGAACTTGATACCATGGCAGAGACTATTAACCGAATGGGAGAATCTCTTCATAAATATTCAGTAAAGATGCATTCTATAGTTGAAGATAAAACTCATGAACTTAAATTAAAAAATGAAGAGTTAGAGTCTGCTAGGTCTCAACTCCACAAGATATTACAACAAAAAGACAATGTAATTTCTCATGTAAGTAATGGACTTGGTACGTGGCTATGGGAGTTGGATCCATTTGGTAACCTCATTAATCTCAGCGAAGAATGTTTAAACTCGATTTGTTTTCGTTACAAAGAGAATACACCTCTGTCTTTTGAAAATTTGGATGTTGTGTGTCCTGAGACCTCAATATTAATAGTTAATTCGATAAAAAATGCGTTAACACAGCGCGAGCCATTTTGTCTTGAGGATATTGAAGTAAAAAGTCCGGATGGGCGAACTGTTTTTATAAAAATCGAGGGGCAACCTTGCTTCATTGATCAAGAATATACGGGCTTCACAGGCTCAATAATCGACTCGACGGAAAAAATAAGGCTGACTAAACTTGCTTACTCAGATGGCCTCACGGGGTTACCTAATCGCACTGCATTCAACCTCGCCGTAAATCGAGCAATTAAACGTGCAAACAGACATAGATATGAAGTTGGCTTGTTAATAATTGACATAGACCATTTTAAAGCCGTCAACGATACATATGGTCATGACGCTGGAGACCGTGTTCTAAAGAAAGTGAGTCAAATAATATCTTCTTCTTTACGCGAAGAGGATGTTCCAGCTCGACTGGGAGGAGAAGAGTTCTCGATAGTTGCACCTGATATTACAAGAGATGGACTTTCGTCATTGGCACAAAGAATCAACAAAAACGTAGCCAAACATAAAATAAAAATCCTTAACACTGCTCTAACAGTCACAGTTTCTATTGGTGGCAGTATTTTTGAACGAGACGAGTCTTTGGAAGACGCAATAAAACGTGCCGATACACTACTCTATGACGCAAAAGATAAGGGCAGAAACCGCTATTTAGTTGGCTAGTAACAAAGGTTTATTATTTTCCGCCTGTGACAACTCAATCTGGTTTATTGATAATTGAACGATACGCTATTTTAAAGTTCTTTGGTTTAAGTTAGGTCTGTTTAGTTCCCAATTTTCATTAGCACATTTAATATTCACACACCGATACAATGTACTACTACTTTTTTCGCTCCCCGCGGCGCAGCAACATAAAAGCCATTAGAGTGAGTAACGTCAAGGGTAAAGAAGAGCCGCCCCCACTGCTCGTCGAGCTTGTGCTCTGGGGCTGAGGGGCCGGCGTGGTTGGGACTGGTTGAGATACGTTTAATACAATCGACTGGGTTGCATCTAGCGGCGGTTCACCATTGTCTGTAACCGTCGCGGTGATCGTTATCTCACTAACGGAAAGACCGTCAGGAGAGAACATCATAGCGTTATCATTGGTGTCAAAGCTTGTGATCCCCTCGGCTTCCCATGCCACCGTATGAGTATCCTCGGTATTGGCATCTGAGATATCCGCGGTTACGGTCACGGTGCCACCGTCGGTTGAAACACTGGTAACTGAGGAGCCTGATTGTGTGGCATTGAGTCCTACCGTCGCCGCTACGTTTTGCGCTTGTTGAGCGGCTTTACTGAAATAGATATTGTCCAAAAAGACTGTACCACTGCCTTCAATTTTCAACTGAAAAACATTCTCCAAGTCCGGTATGCGATATTCTGTTAACGGGATTGCTACCGACTGCCAAGCTTGCTGCGTTACGTCGATATGATATGCGTTTTCTAACGGCCCTGGGCTGATAACATACACCGCTAAGTTGTTAGCATTGTGAGTCCAATAGTCGAGGTGCAAAAAGTCCATATCGCTGACATTCTGCGCATTGTCCTCAAATCCCGTGCCTTGATAGTTTAAATTGATGTACTTCAATGCGGTGTCACCATGCACATCAACCTGTTCTACCTGAGTTGCTTGTCCCCAGTTTGGGTTGTAATTAACGCCGTCAATATTGGTATATTCATCACTGAATAGTGATATTACGTTGGCTTCTATATCGTCTGGCGTGGGTGCTGACTCTACAGGCTCAGTAACGACTTCGCAGCCATTGACGTCCACCTCTATGCCTTGCGGTGTATTTGGGCATGAATCATTGCGATTGCTTACGCCATCACCATCGTCATCTTGAATTTCGGGTGTACCTTCGTTACATGCTGTCCATTCATTCGTATCCGTTTTCTCACAGTGAGCAACATAATCGACTTCCATCACAGCACGCTCTAACGTCGGGTCAATATCCCCGCCAAGCGTGCCCCCCATTGCCACATTAATCAGTACAAACATGGGCTCTTCGTACTGGCTACAGTTAGATAAATCATGCTCAACCACAACCTGATCGTTCATGAAAAATGTAATATTGTCGGCATCCCACTCTATTGCATACGTTGCCCATTCCATCACATCGTTAGCACCCGATGGATAATTTACTCGACGCTCTGCCCCACAGTTTCCTGTATTGAAAAAGTTAGTGATATAGCGGTCGCCATTATTGGCATACCACTCCCACACATCGATTTCACCAGCGCCGGGGTTAGGCCATGCGATATTGTCGTTGTCACCTTTTATTGGTTGCTCACTGATACGATTCTCTAGCATCCAGAAAGCAGGCCAAGTGCCGCCTTTTAGCTCCAAAAACCGAAGACGGGCCTCTACCCTGCCATACAAGAACTCGCCTTTGTCTTTGCTATTCAATCGACCCGATGTCCAAGGACGCATGCGCCCTCCTTGGCCCTCACATGACACCTCGCCTTTACGTGCAATAATCTTCAGCGTGCCGTCTGATACTTCGTAATTTCTGTGTTGTGACGTGTCATCGTCGGTGTAACACTGAATTTCATTGTTGTAGTTTGCCTGCGTTTGCGCGGTCCACTTACTAAAATCAACGTTCTGACCATTAAACTTGTCTATCCAAGTTACTTCCCACCCGGCATGGGCTGGCACAGCACTTAGTGCCCCAGTCAACACTGACATCATTGCGATAAGAGTACTTGGCTTTTTCATGGCCCTACTTCTTCTTTTTTGATAGTGGACCTTGATATTAACAATGCCTTAACAAATTAATCAAGACAAAATGTAAGCGGTTACATTT
>CAWUJV010000139.1:0-4455 GCA_963922845.1 uncultured Alteromonas sp. | reverse complement strand
TAAACATAAGTATTGCAACTGGTCTAATCAGTTGTCATATTAGTTCAACAAACCTTGTATAAATTAGAAAAAAGTAGAGTGTTTTTTGTTCTGGTTTGGGCAAAAAGAAGTCGCTCCTGAAAGCAACACTTAGTAACAAGGAAATACGATGTTTATACCTAGTATTCTACTTAAACAGCTATACACGCATGGAAGTCTCACAAAAACGGATGATGGAATTCTCTTTTTGTTAAAAAACCGTCTGAAAGACGCGAAGATTAACGAAATTCATTGGATTTCAATCGATGGTGAAAAAGTACCGGCGGAGCAAGTGAAGTTCCAAGTCGGGCCCGACACCTTTATGACGTTAGATGAGGTAAATCAGGACGGAGCGCTTAAATTTGATCTTAAGTCTAGCCTGACCGTGATGATCAGCGGGGTCGATTACCCTGTGTGTCACGAAAAGCGCAAACTGGGTATATCGTTCAAGGCCTCGCCTTTTGGTAAGCTGAAGTTTGAAGTAGAAGACAATGTGTCTGAAGCGACGAAAAACGAAACACACATCCCTCGTGATCCTCATGACGATTACGGCAAGCCGATTATCAAAGAACGCCAAGCGTTTTTTGAATCAGCGACCGATAAAAAAGTGAATCACGTTGGCCAGTACTCCATCGATCCTAATGAACTACAAGGTAATATCGAGCACTTTATTGGTGTTGCGCAAGTCCCTATGGGGATTGCGGGACCGTTGAAAATTGATGGTGAACACGCACAAGGCGAGTTCACTATTCCACTGGCGACGACAGAGGGTACGCTGGTGGCATCATACAACCGTGGTATGAAACTGCTTAATATGAGCGGTGGGGTAAAAGCCACAGTGGTAGACGATGCCATGCAGCGAGCGCCTGTTTTTGTATTCTCTGATGCCCGAGGAGCACGGGACTTTGTGGCGTGGGTTAAAGAGAACTTCGAGCAAATCAAAGTGGAAGCCGAAGCAACGTCATCAGTGGCGAAGCTAACTTATATCGACCATTTCTTATCAAACAAGTTTGCGTTCTTGCGTTTTAATTTCAAAACGGGTGATGCTGCGGGTCAAAACATGGTTGGCCGCGCGACCTTTGCGGCATGTGGTTGGATCCTAGATCACTACAAAGGCATCGAGAATTTCTATCTTGAGTCTAACTTTGCTACGGATAAGAAAGCGTCTCAAATCAACATTATGCGTACTCGTGGTAAGCGTGTTACAGCGGAAGCGACAATAAAGCGTGAACATCTACTTAACGTTATGCGCGTCGATCCTAAACAAATTGATTATCACGGTCGTGTGGCTGGTGTTGGGTCTTTCTTGTCGGGTGTAAATAACACCGGCTTGCATTCACCTAACGGTATTACCGCGATGTTTATTGCAACAGGACAGGATGTCGCAAACGTATCAGAGTCGTCAGCAGGTATCTTGTACTCTGAACTGACCGACGAAGGGGATTTGTACCTATCATTGACAATTCCATCACTTATCGTTGCCACATATGGCGGGGGCACTGGTATCGGAACCCAACGCGAGTGTTTGGAATTGATGGATTGCTATGGTCGCGATCGCGTACAGAAGTTTGCCGAAATCGTCGGCGCGGTAGCGCTAGCGGGTGAAATATCTCTAGCGTCTGCTATCTCTTCTAACGATTGGGTATCATCACACGAGCAATATGGTCGTAACCGATAAATCGACTAATCAATACCTGTAAAAAGGCGCCACTGGCGCCTTTTTTGTTTTACAATAGGCGTGTAATCTTTATTCATTAAGGATGTGAATGAAAGCGCTCAGTCAAGCCGAAAAACGCCAAGGTTATCAGCATGCTCTAAAATGGGTGGTTGGTGGACTTTTGACATGAACAGTAACCACTTCAAATACAAAATTTGGGCCGATACACGGGCGCTAGAGGCAATTCAACGGGTCGATAGTGATACGCAAGCACAAGCATTGTCTTTTCTTTGCCGACAAGTTAACCATATGGTTATTGTCGAGGAATTGTTTCGCAGTCGATTGGAAGGCCTTCCAGCGCCTCATACGAGTACCAATACCTCTGATATCCCTCAGCTTGACGAATTGACTTCACGTTTGCTTGCATCGGGCAACTGGTATCTTGGCTTTATCGAAAACGTTGAAAACGGTGATCGGCCCATTCACTTCACCTTTGCTGATGGTAAACCAGGGCTAATGACAGTGGATGAAATCCTGTTTCATGTCGTCAACCACGGCTCTTATCACAGAGGGAATATCGCTCGTGCATTGGATCAGGCTGGTGTGCCTCACCCCATTGATGGGTATGGTGCGTTTATTCATGAAGCTGAACCAGAGCGCAGGCACAATAGTGAATAAACTAGCCAAATGGTGACTAGTGGTAGGACAGGGATTAGGGGCAACGAGCCATGATTAGATCAGCAACGGCCGATGACGCTGCCAAGATAGTTGAGATTTACAATCACTATGTCGTCAACTCGGCAGTAACATTTGAAGAAAAACCTATAACAGAAAAAGATATGGCACTGCGTATTGCTCATGTATGTGATGCAAACTTGCCATGGCTGGTGCTGGAACATTCTGGCGACATCATTGGATATGCTTATGCGACCAAGTGGAAGGCACGTAGTGCCTATCGCTTTTCAGTAGAGTCTACGGTTTATTTGGCCTCAACTGCATTAGGGCAGGGGCTAGGTAAGCTTTTGTATGATGCGTTATTCGAACAGTTGCGACACCAAGGCGTACATAGCGTTGTTGGCGGTATCACCCTGCCAAATGCAGCCAGTGTTAAACTGCATGAGAAAATGGGTATGCAAAAAGTCGCGCATTTTAAAGAAATTGGATTCAAATTTGGCCAGTGGCGCGATGTGGGGTATTGGCAATTGAATCTGGAAGGTAAGACTTAGCTTGCTTTTCGATGTTTCGACAGGAGTGCACAAATGTTTGCGGTTATCTTTAAAGCGAAGACTGGGCAACAAGATTCCCATTACTCTGACACAGTCGCGACCATGCGTGATTTGGCGTTTGGTCAGTACAATTGCCAAGATTTTATCGCGGTGACAGAGGGCGACCAAGAAATTGCGATATCTTATTGGTTATCTGAAACTGACATTCAGAATTGGCATAAAGACAGTCTACACGCAGTGGCGCAAAAATTGGGACGAGAAAAGTGGTATACCGCGTATACGGTGGAAGTCGTTGAAATAAAACGCCGATACAGTGTTGGATAGGAGCGGTTACCGATGATCGTATTGTCAGGCCATATTGAAGTGCCTTTACACAATTTATCTGCGGTAAAGGCAGAACTTATCAACCATATTGCACTAACTCGGGCCGAGCCTGGCTGTATAACGTTTTCTGTAACCCAACGGCCAGAAATGCCAACCCTGTTTGATGTTTATGAGGAGTTTGATTCTATGGCTTCATTTGAAGCACATCAAACACGGGTATCTCGATCAAAATGGGCCAAGATTACAGAGCGTGTTCAGCGTCATTATCACATTCAAGAGAACTAAATGAATTATCGAAGTTTGCACAATTGTTTGAGCTGGTGGGGCCGCGCCCTAAATCGCGTCATCAAAGGGCTGGTGGTATTATGTTTTACCATGGCGATAGCGGCTTGTACCACGGGACAATTGGTCTATACAGATGAAAAGGGTGACCGCAGATTGGGATGTGAAGTCGAGTTTGTCGGATTACCGAGTGTCGACAAGCATGCTGTCGATTACGCGCTAAGCTTTTGCGCCAAAAGCGCCGTTAAAAAAGGGTATACAATTGATGATACGCAAACTTATTTGTTGGCGCTGGATACGCAAATACCTTCCCCACCATGCGAACAAGCGTGGCATCACGATTTAGCCAAAGCCCAATATAAACAGGGTCAACTCAATGCCCGAGAATACGGCTATATTGTCGCTCATATTGATTTGGGGTTAGCCGCAGTAAATCGGTGTTGATTAGCTTCACTGCAAGACTTAACAAATTCGAGAAGCTTTGGCCTCGACCTCTTTTCAGAAGTATCTAGTTTTCTTCAAACATGTCTAATAATAGTGTCAATGCTTCCTTTTTCCAGTCTGGTATGGATGAGGCTAGTGCCCTTTTGAGTTTGATAGTGCAGTTCTCTATGATGTCTTGATTTACATGACCTTCGAGACTGTCAATGATATCAACAGAGTTACACAACACCTCAAAATTGTCATGTATAGCCAACTCAACTAATTGCTCTAAGTATTCAATGGGGTTCATATTTTCCATGGCAAAAACTAGACTCCCCCTGCGCCCTTTAGATTCATCTTGAGAAATTAATTTCCATAAAAGGGGAAGTGCGTCTTTGTCATTAAATTCACGAATCAGCCCACAGTAAATACTGCGCTCTTTACGGTATGATGAATCGACGAGCCTGAATCGAATACATTCCAATAAGTCGTCACGACAGCCCAACCTTTCTACTTCTGCCACAT
>CAWUJV010000138.1:0-4874 GCA_963922845.1 uncultured Alteromonas sp. | reverse complement strand
GTTTGTACGTCCATACACGGATAGTTTTTCGTTCGGTATGCTGATAAGCACTCATCACAAAACTATCTTTCCCTACAGAAAGTGGCCTTACAGATGTTTTTTCAGGCCCTGTTGGTAATACGTACAAATACAGGTAGCCAAGAATCAGTATGATTACTGTAAGTAGCGTTAAAGATAGACCAAACCATTTAATAATTTTCATAAACATTTTCCCTATAGAAAGTGAGATTTCCTTACTTTAAAAAGGTCAAAACAACCTGAGAATTCTGACAAATGACTATTTGCGAAATGCGGACGAACGAGAGTCTAAGCGTGAATACGTGTAATTAGAACTGAAAAACCTGCTGAACTTCGCGCCAATCGTACAGACTGTTATACCGAAAAGCGTGTTTATGAAGAGGGATGCTCTCAGAAGCTTAGCGAGTTCTGGAATAAGAGTGATTATCTATTTTACTGGCTAGTCGATAAGACAATTAATAGAGAGATGAATGCTGATCCCTATTTTATGGGGGAGAGCTTAAAAAAGTTTGAAGTGAGCCCACAACGACACCAAGTAAAACAAGATAACTTTAAATAACTGTTTTTATTTAGGAAAGAATGGTGCCCGGGGCCGGACTTGAACCGGCACGCTGTTACCAGCGAGGGATTTTAAATCCCTTGTGTCTACCAATTTCACCACCCGGGCTTGGGTTGCACTGATGTGCTGGTGTGGGCTGGTCGCCCGAAGTAATGGAGGCGGAACCCGGAGTCGAACCGAGATCCACGGATTTGCAATCCGCTGCATAGCCATTCTGCCATTCCGCCATAATTCGAGAAATTGGAGCGGGAAACGAGATTCGAACTCGCGACCCCAACCTTGGCAAGGTTGTGCTCTACCAGCTGAGCTATTCCCGCGTCATTTCTGTGGTTTGTCTTTAGTGGACGCCCCGTCGAATGTGGGATGCATTCTACCTACAGGAATCAAACTGTCAACACTAAAAGCGCCTTAAATGTTGAGTTTTATCCCTTTTTTGGTTTGATTGCAGCTTTTTTATTCGCTTTGATTATACGTTAACCACTACTGGTTTTATTTTGAACCGCTCAGCGTTTTCCACGCAGCTTGGGTATAAATAATCATTGACCACAACGACAGCAATGATGCGAAATAAAGCAAACCATAACCGAGGGTAACCCAATAGATAGGAAAACCCATAAAGGTCTCTAGCCCGGAAAGTAGTCCGATTAGCGCTAACATTTGTGCCATTGTTTTCGCTTTACCGACAAACGACACTTTCACCGTATCACGCATCCCCTGTTGCCCCATCCATTCGCGTAACGCCGACACATAGATTTCTCGTATCAACAAGATGATGGCAGGAATGGTGATCCACAGCGTATTGTATGAATGGGTAATCATTAACAACGCCGCGGCGACTATCAATTTATCTGCTACGGGGTCTAGAAACGCGCCGAATGGGGTTGATTGTTTTAACTTACGCGCTAAATAGCCATCAAACCAGTCTGTTATTGCCGCAAGCCAAAATATAAAAGCGCCAGCCTCGTGTGCCCATTTCCAATCTAAAAAATACACAACGACGAATACCGGAATAAGTACGACTCGGAACATGGTTATTATATTAGGTATCGTCCACATAAATTACTTCTCTATCAGGGCACTAGATAATTCAAAGGCTATTGTGCCATTGGGATGACATTGTGACTAGGGTTAATGATGAAGGTGGTCGTAAATGATCTCTGCCAACTCATCGCTGATACCGGGAACATTGGCGATTTCATCTTTACTGGCTTTTTTCAATCCTTGCAACCCGCCCATGTATTTCAGTAGTGACTGACGGCGTTTGGCACCTACACCAGGGATACTCTCGAGCGTGGATGTGGTTTTTACTTTTTGACGTCGGTTTCTGTGGCCTGAAATAGCAAATCGATGGGATTCATCGCGGATATGTTGTACCAGATGAATGGCGGGTGAGTCGCTTGCGACGGGCAATGTCTCGTGGGAACCACCCAAAATAAGGGTTTCTAATCCCGGTTTGCGTGTTGTTCCCTTTGCAACGCCAATTAAATACGGCTTTTTTGCCCCCTGCCATTCGTCAAAAAAGTCTTCAGCTTGAGCTAACTGGCCTTTGCCACCGTCGATAAACAGAATGTCGGGCATTTTTTGTTCGTCTGCGCCAGGTTTATATCGGCGCTTCAGCGCTTGAGCCATCGCGGCATAATCATCGCCAGGCGTAATGCCCTCGATATTATAACGACGATAATCCGATTTCATTGGTCCCTCGCGATTAAACACCACACAAGATGCAACGGTTTGCTGGCCCGACGTATGAGAAATATCAAAACACTCCATACGCTTAATTGGCTCGTCCCAATTCAATGCTTCTTCAAGTGCTAAATAGCGTCCATGAACTGACTTCTTCTCGATATACTGTGCGTCCAGCGCATTTTGTGCATTAGCGTTAGCCAACTGCAAATAACGACGCTTTTCATCTCTTGCACCTTTGAACACAGTCACTTTGTGTTCTGCCTCTTCGCTAAGCAATGCTACTATGCTGGCTTCTTCTGACAGTGCCATAGGTACGACGATTTGTTTGGGTATTCGCTTATTGCCCGCCAAGTAAAACTGTAAAAAGAACGACTCAAAGATTTCTTCATCTGACAGCGTATTGGGCACCTTAGGGAAAAATGATTTACTGCCGAGTAACTGACTATCGCGAATAAACATGACTTGAACACACACCATGCCGCCTTTGGTAGCCAAGCCAAACACATCCATTTCTTCTTGTGTGCCCGCGACAAACTGTCGTTCTTGAACTTGTCTTAACGCGTTGATTTGGTCACGATAACGGGCAGCAGCTTCAAAATTAAGCTGCTCACTCGCCTTTTCCATTTTTTCGACCAAAGAACCAATCACCTGTTGGTTTTTGCCCTTTAAAAATAGACGGGCGTAGTTCACCTGTTCGTCATACTCTTGGTCTGTCACGTAACCTTGAACACAAGGAGCACTGCAGCGCTTCATTTGGTATTGCAAACACGGGCGACTGCGAGCTCGATAGTAACTGTCTTCGCATTGTCTGATCGGAAAGATTTTTTGCATCGTCCGCAGGCTTTCTCGCACAGCCCAAGAGTTCGGGTAAGGTCCGAAATATTCGCCTTTGAGTTTTTGAGGGCCTCGATGAAACGCTAGACGCGGATGATTATGTCCTGACAAGAAAATAAAAGGGTAAGACTTGTCGTCTCTAAGTAGAACATTGTATTTAGGTTTGTATTTCTTTATGAAATTGTTTTCAAGCAGAAAGGCTTCGGTCTCACTATTAACAACCGTGACATCGATATGGTCTATTTGAGAAACGAGCGCTTTTGTTTTTGCACTGTCGACGTTTTTTCTAAAATAACTGGAGACACGTTTTTTAAGGTTTTTTGCCTTACCAACATAAATGACATCATCATCTACATTGTACATCCTGTAAACACCTGGCTGTTGTGTCAGGTGTTTCAGGAAGGAAGTAACATCAAAGTCGCTCATTAATTAGGTGTAATCGGTCGTAATTAGCTTATGTCTTAGCGCGAGGTGCGTAAGTTCAACGTCTGTTGAAACGTCGAGTTTTTCGAACATACGATACCGGTAGGTATTCACGGTTTTTGCACTGATATTTAAATTAGAAGCAATATCCGGCACTTTTTCGCCTTGTGTAATACGCATGGCGATATTGAGCTCTCTCGTCGATAACGCATCAAAGGGGTTATCACCCTTGGTCAGCTTCGTCAGCGCAATGGATTGAGCGAGATCTCCCGGAAGATAACGTTGACCGCTATTTACTTTATATATGGCGTCAATCATATCATTAGGATCGGCGTCTTTCGTAATAAAGCCCGTTGCGCCCTCTTCCATCACTTGCGCGGGGATTGGATGCTCTTTCACCATCGACAGACACAACACCTTGATGGTCTCGCCCATACGCAGAATTTGCTTAGTGGCCTCTAAACCACCCATACCCGGCATGTTTACATCCATCAAGACAACATCGGGTACTAATTTTCTTGCTAACTTAACGGCTTCCTCTCCATCGTTAGCTTCGCCAACGACGGTAAAGTCATTCACGTCTTCCAAAATTCGACGAACACCGTTTCTTACGAGTTCGTGGTCATCTGCTAACAATATTTTTATCACGTGTGCTGCTCACTACTATTATTATCGTTCTAAACTACACAAGTGTGTTTAGGGACAGGATTATATCACGTCAAAATGTGTCTTAGAATAAATATAGTACCACCGCCCCTTTGTTTGCTCATTAATCACACAGCATGACTTGAGCCATTTATATAAACAAATTCAATAAGTTAATAGCCAAATGGAATTTAAAAAAGCGCCAAAAGACAGCGGGGTGTCATGTCGTAGCGTAAAATTGGAGGGGAAAGGTCAAACCCGTTTCACGTGAGTCGCCGCCTTTGTCTACATCGACAATGAATTTAACACACAACGAAAAAAGCCCACTGGGTTACAGTGGGCTTTTAAAATATGGCGGAGAGAGAGGGATTCGAACCCCCGGAAGGTTTGACCCTTCGCCTGATTTCAAGTCAGGTGCATTCAGCCGGACTCTGCCATCTCTCCTGAAGTGCTGCGTATATTAATGTTTATTTTTTACTTGTAAAGCCTTATGTGAATCGTTTGCTCAATCTGTGATCAAATTTAGATTGTTCGGTTAGATAAGCGTCAATTTGGCTATTAATATACCTGTTTTCCTTTAATCAGATACCTAGCCACAGCATTTTTTATACTTTTTTCCGCTACCACAAATACAAGGATCGTTTCGGCCTATTTTGGGGGTATCTCTTACTATCGGCGTTTTTGGACCGCAACAACTTGTATTACTACA
>CAWUJV010000137.1:0-5049 GCA_963922845.1 uncultured Alteromonas sp. | reverse complement strand
TCTATATCACGACCTGTATGCTCAGCAAGTAAGTCATTTCTTACTTGTTCTATACATGCTCGATTGTCGTTGCTATTGCCGAATATAACCGTATCAATCTCTGTATCTAATGTCATTGAACGATTACTTAGGTTTGAAGAGCCGATAACAAGGTACTTGTTATCTATCGTCATCACCTTAGAGTGAATGCGTTTGTACGCCTTGCGGCCTTGCATATCTTCGATTGAAGAATAAGTCAGTTTTACTCGATTGGGGTCGATCCCTTTTTCCAAAATTGCTTTAAATTCGATTCGACTTGCCCAAAAGGCTTCACATTCAAACTTACCTTTTGGCTCGTAAGAGCTCACAATGATGACCGAAAGATTTGGCTTTAACTTTAGTTGCTTGTTTAGAGCCTCAGCAATTTCTTGACGGGTCGTGAATTGATTTTCGATGTATATTACCGACTCTGCTTCACCGATCAGGTCAAGCAGCATATGGCGAACTTCTTGAGCCGGCTCTACTTCATCCATAAACGGGATGGTACGGGCAAGGGCGCACTCTACGTTTTCAAAAAGAGGGGGGAAGTCTTCAGGCCATGCGTCCGGCAGGGGGGCATTTTCGTCAATACGTGCCTCTTCACGCATGTCGATAGGAGATTCATCAGCCACGCGCTGCCATCTCCATCTAACAAGCTGCGCAAAATCGGCAACGACGGGACCGCTCGAAACCATTTGTACATCGTGTAACGGACCATACTCACCGTCAGGACCATCTCTTTCTTCGGAAACCACTGGATGGTCTCGGGTATCCCAACGATTGGTGGACACATCCATGCCGCCTGAAAAAACAAGTTCGTCGTCAACAACCACGATTTTTTGATGCTGACTTCCGCCCATAGGAATAGTATCGTCGAGCTCCGTTTGAACATTATCTGGCGTTTTCTCTTCCCATACTTCTTTAGCCCACATCTCACGTTGCGCAAAAAAGGCTAATGACGAGTCCCATCGCAATAGGTAAATTTTAATATCGGGGTTTTGCTCAGCTTTCCATTTAAGCAAGTCGCTAATCACACTAGGCGCTTCGCTAGATGCTTCATCGTCACCTCGTAACAAGCGAATTCGACTATCAATATCCCAACCCACAATAAAAATGCTGTGCTTCGCTTTGACTATCGAGCTGTGTAGCGCTTTGTAATAGTTCCCGCAATCTATTAGAGGCGTGGAAAAACGCGCTTTGCTCTCTACCCAACAGTTTTGACCTGGTTGAAAAACACTCTTACCTGATTGCATGGTTCATTACCTATTTTTACCGATCTACCTATCTATTTATCTATGAGTTACTGCAGAATTCATACCTTATTAATCATTGGGGGTGGGATTGTTAAGTGTCTGATTTAATTTATGTATTTGGCTTTTATCAACTTTTTGAAAGCGAGTTTCACTTAATTCTGTGTAATTTTTTCACAACAAGGCGAGATTAATGCTCAGAACTGGAAAAAGGTTTGAACATCTTCTATATAGCTTAAAGGTTATACAAAAGGATAAGGTCAATGAGGTTTTTTTCCAAAGAAGACGCATCGAAGCAGGCTCTAGAGCAGTCGATACTCGCGGTCGTGACTATTGATGAGAAAAATAACATCACGTTTTATAACGGCGCAGCTCAAAAGTTATGGGGTTACGCGCCTAGCGAGGTATTGGGAAAAAATATAAAAATATTGGTGCCCCAAGAGCACAAAGCGAATCACGATAGCTATGTCAATTCACACAGACAAACCAATATTAATAAGATTGTAGGAAGCTCACGGGAGGTTGAACTGGAAACCAAAAGCGGTGAGCGTATTTGGGTGCAGCTGGCCTTGTCACAAGTTAATGTCCAAGGCAAAAAGCATTACACTGCGTTTGTTCGAGATGTTACAGAAGAGCATGAATCTAGAGAAATTGTGGAGCAAACCCTTGAGCAAGCACTTGATGCGGTGGTGTGTATAGACGAGAACAACAATGTCACTTTATTCAATGCATCTGCTGAAAAGCTGTGGGGATATACGCGAGAAGAAGTTATCGGACAAAATGTGAAGATGCTTGTTCCTCAGGAGATACAAGCGAATCATGATAATTATGTAAACGCTAACAGGGAAACGGGGCAAGATAAAATTGTTGGCACTAGCCGTGAAGTCAAAATAGAGCGCAAGGACGGAGGAAGTTTATGGGGAAGGCTATCGTTGTCGAAAGTAAGACTCGCTGATAGAACGCTTTATACGGCCTTCATAAAAGATGTTACCGAAGAGGTTGAACAGCGAGAGATGCAGAGAATGCTTTCTCTTGTTGCTAACGAGACGGATAACGCGGTTATTATCTCCGACGCCAACGGACTAATAGAATATGTGAACAATGGATTTTACCGGCTCACTGGCTGGCAGCTTGAAGAAGTCAAAGGTAAAAAGCCGGGTTCCTTTTTACAAGGCGAAGAGACTGATCAACGGACCGTTGGCGTAATACGACAAAAACTTAAAAACCGCGAAGCCTTTTACGATGAGATCCTTAATTACAAAAAGAATGGTACTCCTTACTGGACGTCACTATCAATAAACCCCGTCTTCAAAGAGGGAAACTTAGTCAATTTCATAGCTGTTCAGGCTGATATCACCCGAGTAAAACAAATGGCACTCGACTTTACTAACAAGTTGAAGGCAATCGGAAGTGCTTTGGTACTACTTGAAATCGAACCTAGCGGCAAAATTATTGAGGCTAACAAACTACTTCGTGAAACATTAAATGGCGTGATGAGTACAGAAACATTTGCTAGCGAAGTTATGGGAAGTCTCACCACAGAGGATAAATCAAAATTAGAGAAATCTGGATTCGTTTCAAAAATTGCTGAGTTTGACATTGGGGATAATTACTTGGCGTTTGACGCTCGAATAAGTGCACTTAAAAATTTCAATGGGCAAGTAACGCGGTACGTATTCTTCGCTATCAACGTTACGTCGAGAAAGCAAGCGGTGAATGATACACAAGATGCCATGCAAGAACTCTTAGTGACCAGTCAAACTATCAGTAACATTGTTGGCACAATTAACTCAATTTCAGAACAAACTAATTTATTAGCGCTGAACGCTGCCATTGAAGCGGCCAGGGCGGGAGAAATGGGGCGAGGGTTTGCTGTCGTTGCTGATGAGGTGAGAACGCTGGCAGGTAACTCACAATCATCGTCAAATGAAATTGATAACCTTGTTAAAACAACGGTATCTAAAATAGAAGAGTTAGCTCAACTTATTCAGCGTATAGATGGTTAACACAAAAAAGCCTTCGTTAGATTACGAAGGCTTTCACAGATTTCCCGTTTAAAATTCAAAACGGTTGCTTCGTGTTTAGTTAAAAGCGGTATTCTACCCCGATACTTGCCTGTTTTAGATCAGTTTCAAAATCAGTATCATCAATGTCGTCAAACGCTTCGTCTGCATCCAGCTCCGTGTCATATACCGTATATTCAGCGTTCACTAGGAAGTTGCTGGTAACCGCATAGCTCAGACCTGCACCGACGAAAAGACTCTCATCATCGTTATCACGTGAAATACCTGCAAAATTGTATTCTGTCTCTGACCAAAGTTGGCCTGCTTTCGCGTACAGAGAGAAACGCTCCGTTAGTGGCAGAATACCTTTAATGGCTGCCGTGTAACCGTCTGTTTCAGCACCTGCGATGTCGTTGCCGTAGTCACCAAAATCGATGTACCCGCCTTCAATCGCAATCCACTCGTTAAACTTATAGCCCACGAGACCTTGCCAAACGTCTTTGTCGTCGTCAAAGTCATCCTCTCCTTCAACACGAAGATAACCGTAATTACCACCTACGTAGAAACCACTGTCTTTTGCTTCAATTTGATTTGATTGAGCATGGGCACCGAAAGACGCCATGGCGCTTAAAGATGCAACCGCGGCAATTCCAGTAAGTGTTTTAAGTGTGTTTTTCATAAGTTCATCCTCATTACTTCTTAACATTCCATCGACTTCTTATATGAAGCTAATGCGTCTTGATTACATAGCTTCAGTATCAATTGCTGTGCCATGGTAGAAATTTCAAATTTCGTTTCAATTGAGAGCAAACTTTACATAATGCATTGCGTATCTGTTTGTTTATTAATCGCTTTTGTAAGATGGACCTATGCTTGAAAAATTTAGGGGCGAAAAATTTTCATAACCATTGAAAGAGATTCACAGGTGTTTGATAGGTTGGCAAGCAACACAAGTTCTTTTGGGGCAATTGTTGGGTGAACTTATTGTTTATGTGTAACCATATGAATTGTATATCAATTTTAATTGATTGGATTTTTTAATCGGTTGAATTCATTTTATCAACTGTAAATATTCTTTAAGCCTGTCTATCTTTTAACTGCTTATGAGGTAAACAAAATGTTAACAAAGTAGTGATGTAATTCGCACTCACGCTTTGATAACTACAACAAACTCAGACGGGAAAAGACCATGACTATAAACAGGTTTAAGAAAACCACAGTATCAGTACTTGTTGCCCTATCGCTTAGTGCAACAGGGACTATTGCCAACGACCAAATTAGTAAGCCTGCTGGTGCCAAAGGCACGGGCATGTCTAAAGCTTTCCAAGCGAAAACAAACCAGTTTTGGTGGCCCGATCAACTTGATCTCTCACCGCTTCGAGATCATGACAAGCGTTCAAATCCACTTGGTGAAAATTTTAGTTACGCCAAAGCGTTTGCAAAACTTGATCTCGATGAAGTGAAAAAAGACGTAAATGAACTGCTTACTACATCTCAAGACTGGTGGCCTGCTGACTTTGGTAATTACGGCCCTTTCTTTATTCGTCTTTCATGGCACAGCGCCGGTACCTACCGTACATTAGATGGTCGCGGTGGCGGTGATGGCGGACAAATGCGTTTTGACCCGCTGAACAGCTGGCCCGATAACGGTAACCTAGACAAAGCCCGCCGCCTACTTTGGCCAATTAAGCAAAAGTACGGTGAAAGTTTGTCTTGGGGCGATTTAATGATCCTTGCGGGTACCGTAGGCATGGAAAACATGGGCTTTGACACCTATG
>CAWUJV010000136.1:0-5609 GCA_963922845.1 uncultured Alteromonas sp. | reverse complement strand
AGGCCTTAACTTAGAAAGCTTGTTCAATAAACTAAGTTAAACGCAGAGTGTGAAAGAAAAAAGCGCAGCACCGGGGCTGCGCTTTTTCGTTTTATGGGCTATCGATTGTTATGAAACCGTCGTTCCAATGATTTCGACCAACTTCGTATCTAGATAGGTAAAACCCACTTTCTCCCTCTTCAGGGTTTATTTCACTACAATTATCGAAACCAGGTTTGACACTTAACCTTGTAACAGCGTCTCTAGCGTCTTGTTCCGAGGCATAAATACCAATAGTTTTGACGCACTCTCCTCACCCTGAAACGACATGCAAATGCTCAAGTAAGAATGCGTATTTCATCGTACCTCGCCATTTATTACCCCTATACTATACGTGGTTTTGTTGAGTGCATATTCGTTGAGTCCATAATGCCATTGCTGTTTGGTTAGGCAAAGTCCAACAATACAAGGCCGCTAGGAAGGTCTAGCTGTTGTCTTCTTAGTGAAATACGCTTTAAAACCGTACTGTCTAGACTGCATAAGCATGAATACAATGAAGCGACAATTAAGAATAAAACAATCACACTCTACGCTCTGACTAAGCCTAAGTTAAGTATTTAGTTGGATTTCAGCCGATTTGAATAGGCACTTTCGCACAGTGCTCATAGAAATATTGGTGTGTAGTCCTCTTTAAAGTGCACTTTTTATTCGTCTTATACGCATCTCTGGAGGTAAACGAGGCACTAAGTTCGGTTGCCTCACATTGGCAACGAACAACAAGCCTTGCAGATTTAACATTTCTCCTCAATCTCACAAGAAGATACACACGTATCATTATCTACTCGTATTTCGGTGTTTTTACCCGTTTTTTCAATATTGTTTGCACATTTGCCCTTCACACTTTACATAACCATAGAGAAGAGGTGTCTTATGAGCAGCATTATTCGCTTGTCAAAACTCGACTTAAAACACGTTTTATTCCTTGCCACTGTGTCGCTTCTTAGCGGGTGTGGAGGCGGAGGTTCAAGTGAGGAAATAACCACACCGAATACTGACGTACAAACACCTGACACGCCAGATTCCGGCGAAGCCGACGGCGCGAATGACGAAGAAGCAGACCCTCAACCGGAAGAAAACGAACCTGAACAGGCACAAATAGACATCGACTTGCGTGCTCGCCTGAGTGAGCTGGAGATAGCAGCGATTGTGCCCGCTGATCTCAATTTGCCCAACATCAACGACGCCATCCCTCAACTGGGAAAACAACTCTTTTTCGCCAAAAACTTAGGCGGCGAAGACAGTGTAGCCTGCGTAAGTTGTCATCATCCGATGTTGGGTGGTGCCGACAACTTGTCACTGCCAGTGGGTGTTAATGCTATTGATTCTCTTGGAAACGCAGCCCATGACCTTCTTGGACTGGGTCGGATAAGTGGTGTCGAGGATGATGCAAGGCCGCCTGTTCCACGCAATTCACCAAGTGTCTTAAACCTCGGCCTACAGACAAGTAACATGTTTTGGGATGGCCGTATCGCCAGAACCAATAACGGCAGTATTATCACACCAGATTCACCCATTGGTGCTAATGGCAACCGATTACCGGATCCCAACCTTGAAGAGGATACCACTTTGGCCGCGGCTCAAGCTCGCTTTCCTGTGACTTCTGCCGAGGAGATGCGCGGAAGTTTCGCATCTCAAAGTGATAACCAAGCGCTGCGCGCGCTCCTAACAGCAAAGTTTAACAACTCAGAACCCGATTATCAGAGTACTTGGCCCATAGCCTTTGCGAATGCCTTTGGTGATAACCAAATCTCGTTTGAACGTATTGCTCATGCCATTGGCGAATACCAACGCAGTATGGTGTTTGTTGATAGCCCGTGGAATCGCTATCTTGAAGGAGATGATGATGCGCTAACAAACCAAGAAAAAGAAGGCGCTCAACTGTTTTTCACCGCACGTAATCAAGGTGGTGCGGGGTGTATGCAATGCCACAATAGTAACCGCTTAACTGACGACAGATTTCACCTAACCGCCTTTCCACAAATCGGCCCAGGTAAAGGAGATGATAGTGGTAATGGCGCAACTCATGACTTTGGCAGAGAGCAAGTCACAGGTAACCCAGAAGACAGATTTCACTTTAGAACCCCGTCGTTACTCAACGTAAGTGTTACTGCGCCCTATGGTCATGCGGGAACATACGCGTCACTGGCCGATGTCGTCGCGCATTACGTCAATCCTGAAAACCAAATGGAAGATCTCTTTGGATTAGGCCCAGGCAACAATAACAATGCCGAACTTTGCGAACTTCCCCAGTTCATGCGTTTGATTGACAGTCTGTCTATTGGCTGCGACACGCTTTACCCCGATGCTATCGCAAACTCACAAGATGTGATCGCACAGCTAGACAGCGCCAATGACGGCGACATCGATGTCACCTCCCCTTTGATGCCTGTTGGTCTCAATCAGAATGAACGTGCTGCTATTGTCGCGTTCTTAGAGACATTGACAGACCCTTGCGTCGAGAGCCAAACATGTATGACGCCTTGGCTGATTGACAGCACAGATGAAGCGTCATTCCCCGACGCCAACCCACTTATTCCGGTTGACGAAGACGGCCAAGCCCTCTGACGCTGCCTCGATTCCCTTTGGGACGCGCGACAACAAGGAGGTTGTCCGCTTTTTTGTGAAATGACTTCACGCAAAAACCTGTCATACTCTTCATAATAGTTTTATTTGAAGGGTACCTATGACTTCCTCCCAACGCCTTTGGCTTTCTGCCATCGTATCCTTTTTGTTTTATGCTGGTTGGAGTTTTTTTGCTAACCGTCTTGTGACCGACGATATGACGGTATTAGTCCGCAGCGCACTTGTTCAGGGCATCTACAGCGGCGGGGTTACTTTGGGTTTTACATGGCTGTTAGAACACTTTTATCAGAGAGTAGGCACCCGATGGATGAGCTTTGCTTTTATGGTTCCAGTGCTGTGCTATGCGCACAGTCAGACTAAGCAAGCTCGTGCGATTCGAGCCAGCGCAGATGACCTTATTGACCGCTCGGCCAGTTGGTTAAAAGGCACCTGTTTACCCGGTGTAATATTCTCGCCGCTCATTCCATTGACAGTTCAATCACTGCTTGTTATTGCAGTCAACGTAGTCAATCAAACACCAAATTTATGGCTTACTGTGGCACCATCTATGGTGTTTAGTGGCGCATACGGCTATCTTTATACTTTGTCTCTTTACAAACAAAAACGCAAAGAACAAACGGTGACCACGAGCTAATTAGCCCAGCAGCCCCTGCCAATATCAGAATCAAAAAAGCCTACAAGACAGTAGGCTTTTTTTGTTTAGCGAGTCAGTGTAACAAATGAATACGAATACGGATTTTTGTCGTCAGGTTGATTATCTATTCGGTCAACTTCCTGCCATGTCGCACTATCTTGGTAGGCTGGAAACTGGGTATCACCCTCGACATCAAGGTCAATAAACGTTAAATACAAGGTGGTCGCCAGCGCTAGGTAAGCTTGGTAAATGGTACCACCGCCGATGATCATTACTTCTTCAGTTTGCTGTGCCTTGGCGATATCTAGCGCTGCGTCTGTCGTAGCCACCACAGTGGCGTCATTCAACGCATAATCTGGTTGTGAAGAAATAACAATATTGAGTCTTCCCGGCAAAGCGCGCCCAATAGACTCATAGGTTTTTCTTCCCATAATTACTGGTTTGCCCATCGTGACGGCTTTAAAGTGTTTCAAGTCCGCAGGCAAATGCCATGGCATGGCGTTGTCTGCACCAATAACTCGATTATTCGCCATCGCGGCAATCATGGATACTTTCATTAAAGTGGCTCTTTTTTCCTAGAGGGCGCAATCTACACTGTATTATGACCACTCGCAACAAGCGGCTCTATACATAGGTAAAAGCAGCCATTACCCCCCCCATAAAATTTATTGATATAAATAATCAGCTTGATTCAAATCACACAAGCGACTCGCTTTCTCAAATTGTCATAGACTAATGACTAAATTACTTCTATTGTGATTAATATGTAATCGCCGCAAACAGTGCCTGAATTTACGATGTTGTCCAAAGAAGTCCCGTCCTCAATAACTGCAATCGAAGACAAACTCGATTACTGGAAGCGTTTTTCAGCACTGGAGCGGGGGCGGAATCAAGTCCTTAAGATGGCGGCAACAGGTAGACCACTGAAGGAAACGCTACAAAGGCTGTGCACCGAGGCAAGATTATACAATCCTGAAATGTTTTGCTCCGTTTTATTGCTCAACGCTGATCATGGCACACTACATCCGATTGCAGATGATGGTTTACCGGCGTTTTATTGTGAAGCGCTGGACGGTGTCAAGATAGGTCAAGGTGTGGGCTCTTGTGGCTCTGCAGCCTTTGCGAAAAAACGGGTGCTCGTTGACGATATCGGCACGCATCCCTATTGGGTACAATACAAAGACCTTGCACAATCTGCAGGGCTTCAAGCTTGTTGGTCCGAACCCATTTTAGGCGAAAATGGCCGATGTTTTGGTACGTTCGCGATGTATTACGCGACGCCTACCTCTCCAAGTGACGAAGATATTAAGTTTATCGAGATGTCAGCAAACCTGGCGGCGGTCGTTTTTGAGAACGTTGAAAATAGACAACAGCTTGAGTCAGCAAACCTCGAACTGACCCAAACGCTAGACGAACGCTCACAAAAACTCGCAGTTACCATCAAAGAACTGGAGTTAGCATTAAAAGAGCAAGGTCAAGCTCACTCGCAACATGTAAATCAAGAGAAAAATGATACAACCCGTAGCCTGGTCGTTGGCTTGGCACATGAGTTTAATACGCCAGTGGGTATAGCTGTTACCTCCATGTCTTCGGCCAGAGATATTGTCGATAAGCTCGCCAAATCCCTTGATGGCAAAGAACCCCTCAGCCGCAAAGCCGTAATAGATACGCTCAACAATGTAAGTGCCATGCTAACGCTTGGTGAAAACAACCTTGCACGGACTACCGATCTCATCAATCGGTTTAAATCAATCAATGTCGAAGAGTTCGATAAGTCCCAGACGCATTTTAACATCCTTGTATATTTCAACGAGCTCAAAGATTTACTAAAAGGTTTGCTCAAAGACCATCACATGGATATTGACGTTGAGTCTCATGACGTCTTTCTGGCCAAACACGGCTTAACCCAAATTCTACTGCAGCTGATTGATAACTCGATTATCCATGGATTTGAAAATATGGACCAAGGCGTCATCACCGTACATGCTCGGGTTGTTAATGATCAACTTATAATCAATTACCAAGATAACGGCTGTGGTATCACACAAGACATGGAAGACAAGATATTCGACCCTTTCTTTGCCGGTAAAAAAGGACAGCAAAGTATTGGGCTTGGACTAAACGTCGCCAGCAATATTGTGCAAAGCCTCTATCATGGTCAATTCTGTGCACAGCGAGCGCCTGTCGGTGCGCGATTTGAAATCATGATTCCTCTTGTACCAATCCGCATAGATAATTGATCTACTCAGAGAGCATATAAGCTCTTCCTTTGGGCGCGGTCTTTGAGCTAGAAGTCCAGGCACGTACACACTAAAAAGGCGCCAATCACGGCGCCTTTTTTCATTACTTTTTA
>CAWUJV010000135.1:0-5672 GCA_963922845.1 uncultured Alteromonas sp. | reverse complement strand
AGATCCCATTGCACCATTTAAAATTGCATTGATACCTATGAACATGCACAAATCACAGCGCATCAAAGACGCAGCTGAGGCAATTTATAACGCTCTGGTAGAAAAAGGTATTGAAGTACTGTTTGATGACAGGAAAGAGCGTCCAGGTGTAATGTTTAATGACATGGAATTAATTGGCATACCTCACAGCATTGTCATTGGTGAAAGAAACCTAGACAATCAAGAGGTTGAATATAAAAACCGCCGGACTGGTGAAAAGCAAATGCTGTCGCTGGATGCTGTAAGTGAGTTTGTAGCAAGTCTATAGCGAAGCAATGGATTGGCCTCTTTCACGGCGGTATAGGGAGTTCCTATGCAATTAACGTTTTATGGTGTAAGAGGCTCAATTCCGACGCCGGGAGCTGAGTTTGCTCGGTATGGTGGAAATACCGCTTGCGTACATGTCGAATTATCCGATGGCACTGACATTGTGCTTGACGCAGGAACAGGTATTCGCCAACTGGGCTTGAAACTTGCCGGCAAGAGTACACCAATCCATTTGTTGCTATCTCACAATCATTGGGATCACATACAAGGCTTTCCGTTTTTTGTTCCTATCTTTCAACCAGACAGAAAGATAGTGATTACACCAGGGCAAACTAATTTGCCCGAATACGATGCCATTTTAAAACAGATGTCTGGTTCGGTTTTTCCTGTTCCCTACACTGCATTATCCGCCGACATTGACATCACACCGTTAGCGGATGACATCGAAACATGGGAAATTGGTCCCGCCACAATACAACGCTTGCCAATGAATCACCCCGGCAAAGGCAGTGCGTACACCATTACAGAAGGCAAACGCAAGATAGCCTATGTGACAGACAACGAACTTTACCCCCCTTATAAAAAAGAAACGGAGATTTTGACGTGCGTAGAATTCGTGAGAGATGCAGAACTCGTCATTCACGATGCACAATATATGTTGTCAGATATGCCTAAAAAATCTGGCTGGGGTCATTCAGTAGCAGAAGAAGCAGTGAAATTGGCTATGGCGAGTAATTGTAAGCGACTCGCTCTTTATAGCCATGACCCAGAACGCACTGACGAAGATATCGATGGTATTATCGATCACTGCAATCAATACATTGAGATTGCCGAATCACCGCTTGAAATGTTTGCCGCGTCGGAAGGATTGTCACTCAAGTTTTAACCTAGTAGGCACCTGCGGCCCTGAATAGCTGTAGATGGACATCGACTAGCGCTGGGATATTGCGTTGGTAACCACCGCCTATTACACAGGCAACAGGTACACCGGCAGCGTGACAAGCGTTCAATACCAATTTATCTCGACAATATACACCCTCGGTGCTGATGGCTAAATGACCAAGGTCGTCATCAATGTGTACGTCGACACCTGCATCGTATATGACGGCATCAGGCCTAGCACAGGCGAAACTCATCGATAAGGTGGATTCGAGATACGTCAGGTATTCATCATCTGCTGTGCCCTTGTCAAAGCCCAAATCGATATCTGACTGTTGTTTTCGATAGGGAAAGTTTTTTTCTCCATGCAACGACACGGTATAAATTGACTCGACGTCCTTAGCTAACTTAGCCGTACCGTCTCCTTGGTGAACATCACAATCTATAACTAAAATTCGATCGATACCTTTGTGAGTGAGCATTTCCTTCGCGGCCAGATACAAGTCGTTAAACAAACAAAATCCTGAACCAAAATCAGCGTACGCATGATGGTATCCACCGGTCAAATTGAGTGCACAGCCTTTCTCTAGCGCTTCTTGGGCGGTCAAAATAGTTCCTCCCACCGCGGTCAGGCTTCGAGCAATGAGCGCTTCTGACCATTCAAACCCTATTCGCCTCATCGCCTTTTTGTCCAGCTGACCATCGATTAATTGATTCACATAGTTTGGATCAAATGCGTCTTTAAGCACATCCCGAGTGACAGGGTCAGGACGCAGAAACTGAGTTGGACTGATGCCGTTTAATACCAACGCATCATGAATACCTTGATACTTTTCGATTGGAAATCGATGTTGCTTAGGCAACGGTAAATGGCTGTAAATGGGGTCAAAAATAAGAGAAGGAGACGTCATGCTGACAGTATAACAGCGAGTAAGGCCAAAAGGCGACCTTACTCGGCTTTAAACGTGCTAGCGCGTAAGTGCACTCACCACAGTATCAACATTTTTAGCCATACTCGTTATCGATGCAGAAATATCATTATTTTGCGCGAGTTGATGATAACGTTTGGACGATTCCACAACGTCACTAATGATGTGTTCGACCGTGCCGAGTACTTCTTCTTGCTCATCGGCCGCGTCATTCAGTGCAACAACGACACTGGCGGTTTCTTTGATGTCATTGACCACATTGTTGAGAATACCCAACGCCGTTTGGGCTTCTTTGGCGTTAATCTCTGACATCTCACGCCCCTGTCGCATACTATCTACAGCGCCTCTCGCTTCTTGTTCAAAGCTAGTTAAAATGTCATTAATTTCTTGGGTCGATTGCTGAGTTTTCGCCGCGAGTGCTCTCACCTCTTCTGCAACTACGGCAAAACCTCTGCCGTGTTCTCCTGCTCTCGCGGCTTCAATCGCGGCATTTAATGCAAGTAGATTCGTCTGATCTGCTATTTCATTGATGACATTGACTACTTTCAAAATGTTGGCACTACGGGCTTGAAGTGCGTCAACTACGCGGCTTGATTCAGTCACCGTATGCGCAAGTTGTTCAAAACCCGTATTGGCTTTTTCGAAAGTTTGGTAACACGTGGCAACATTGCGATCGGAGTTATCCGTCGCTACGGCAACTTGATCGGTGATTGCCACTAAACTTTGCACAATCTCACGCAGTTTATCGGTGCTAAATTCGAGTTTTTCAGACGTCGATTTCTGCTCTTTCGCTCCAGACTCAATGGCGTCACTCACGTCAACTAAGGTGGTATTGGCGGTCCCCATTTCCACTTCGGCGCGTTTTAACTGGTCAACTGACTGCGCTAATTTATTTTGCAGCGAGCGGGCACTGTCGGCCAACACGCCTAGCTCATGTCTACTTTGGTACGTGAGCTTGTCGTCATATTGGCTTTTCGACAAATGGGATATCATATTTGCAATGTCTTTTGTCGGTTTAATAACTTGTGACCGAAGCCGCTGAATGACGTAATAAACACAAATAATCGATAAAACAATCGCCGCAATCAGGATCCACCACAGGGTTTGACGGGTAGAGGTTTTAAGTTCCTTTACGGCAGATTTAGACTGTGAAGCGACAGCGTCAGCGATACTGGCAATGAGTTTGGCAGGCTCTCGGTCTATGCCCCGCACAGCATTGTCACCCACTTTGGGGTCATATCCAGATTGAATAAATGCCTGATAACCCTCTCGGTATTTTTCAGCCATCATTTTGTGAGCAGACAAAAACTTTTGAATATCTCTTTTATTGTCATCGGTCATTACATCACTGACCAACAGTGCGGTAAACTGAGTCTGAATATCTTGTTCTCGCTGTTGGAAGCGGGTCCAATACTTCTCTCGATCATTGTCCTTATGGCCTCTCAACAGTACATTCTTCCATTCTTGTACCTGAGTTTTAAACGCACTTAAGCCGTCGTTTACTTCTCTTTCTGTTTGCACGAGCGTCGCTTCTAACTCGTCGAAGCTACTCAAAACGATAAAAGATTTATAAATAGACGAGGCGTTCAACACCACCAGAATAGATATACTGAAAAGCACTGGCACCATCACCAGTCGGCTGATACTTGTATAGTTCACGATACCACCTCATCCGCACACTGTAAAAAAGCGCTTACATTAGATGATAGTTTTATGACAGGCACATTACATTAACAGCATTAAATCTGTCTGTGAGAGAAACTATCCGTGTTTTATTTGCAGGACGTTACCAATGGCCTGATTGCCGATGATAACACCATTGGGCAACGCCAATTAGCATGGCACTTGCGACAACATACAACACAATTGCAATCAGCATTAACGACACACCTGAAACGACAGTAGCGATTAAAGATTAGTTCCAAAAATTTAAGCTAGTGTGACATTTACAGGACAGTTTTATTACAGCTAGGTCTAAAGATAAGAATCCAATACTGAAAAAGGCATCGGCCCTAGGCGTAAAAGTGCTTTATGATGTGTTTTTAGCTGTGCAGTGTTACTAACATTGAGACGAGACTTAAGTTTGAGCAACGCGTCAGCGCCAAATTTATAGGTGATAACTTGTGCAGGCCATCGCTTCATTCTGGCTATTTCGCGAAGTGCAATATCATCTTTGTCAGGAATAACGGTTTGCCAATAAGCTAGTGCCTTTTCGTCGGTCCAACCATAGAAATTTAAGGCGACATCCAACACAATCCTGACTGAGCGAATCATATCCCATTCCCACTTCCCTATTTCATCTTCTATCGAGTCATAAAACCCACATTGTTTACCCAATTCTTCGACGTATGCAGCCCACCCTTCGCGATAACTGGAATAGCTAAAGATTGTCTGAGCTTTAGTTTTCGGTAACAAAGACTCCATCGACAATTGGTAGTGATGTCCGGGAATTGCTTCATGAACATATAACCAAGCTACTTGCTTGATGTCGTAAGGCGCATCGAAAAAGTTGTAAGAAAACTGATTATTTCCATAGTAGCCTGGAGTTTGCGCCAACCTTGGATTCGTCCCGGCACGCACAATGACCTCAGGCACCTGATCTAGATAGGGAAAGCAAGCCTGCGCAGCGTTATTGATGTGTTTTTGCTCGGCTAAGAAAGCGGCGTGTACGGCTTGTTTTGACGTAAGGAAAAGGGGCGCGTCGTTATCTTTTTGTGGGTTAGTTTGCTGCAATTGCTTTAGCGATGCTTTAGCCTGGGCCAAGTGATATGCGACCCGTTCTACCTCTTGATAGCCAAACTCAATGATATTCTCTGGCGTCGCCGATTGATCAACCCAGCGTTTAAGAAAATAGCGGTACCAGTCTTTCCCCATAGTTGAGTGCGCTAGACCTTGGTTAGACACATGTTTGTTGTCTAATGTAATCCATTTACGAGCCAGGCTAATCCGTTCTAGATTGATAGATGCTTCATACATGAGAAGGTCGATATCGATTTTATTTGCGAGTGATTGCGCGCGGTCTTGCCATTGCGGTTGGGCAGCTAATATTTGTTTGAAGACCGCTTCTTGCTTTGCCAATGTCTCAACATCGCCTATTGCATTTAAGTTGTCCACATAGGCCAAGCGCAGCGGCGCGATGTCGAGACGGCTAACGTCTTGTAGAGCCTGTTCAAAGGTTTTGCAATGACCCATCAAAGGAAAGTAAACAACTAAGACTCCTGCCATCATATCTCGAGCAAACATGCTTATTTTCATCGTTGTCGTCCCAAAAACTATCTATCAACGCACTATAACGTACTTGATGAGTTTACTCAGTGATATGACTATGTGCACTAATCTCCGGTAGAAAATGCCCACTTTTTCTCTCACGATAGCGGGTTAGCTTTACGTTGTTGATTAGCCAGTTTGTCGTCATTTTCACCACTTAGTGTCTATTTCACTTACCCCTCGATCGAAATGAAAACATAAACAACTGAAATTATTGTCTTTTATTTATGGCATAGCCTATGCTTAGTTATCATTTTCACTAATACAATCATCTACCCTTTACCGCTTAGA
>CAWUJV010000134.1:0-5769 GCA_963922845.1 uncultured Alteromonas sp. | reverse complement strand
CGCCGCTCTCTTGCACCAATCTTGTCCCGTCAAAGGCAAACTCAGCTTCAATAATGCCAGCGTGAGTTTTGACGGCGAGTAACGTTAACACTATGAATCCCAGCAATGCTCTCATTTTACCTGCTCTTAGAAAGTGAATGAGGGTGTAGTGTAATGGAAATGCCAACGATGAATTGTGAAGATAATGTGGAATTGGCCTCAAGTAGACTTATTTTGACCGACCTCAGTTTGCTTAGAATCAACTAATACGAGCCCTTTGAGGTTGGCAATGTACGTATTGCAGACCTTGAATTTTCGATTAACCTGAAGTTCTTGTATTGGCAGTTTCGGTGCCTAGTAGAGATTCAGTATGCGTCCTTTAAAGTGCTTTTGCTTAATTCCCAAAAGCCTCTTATATTCATTTGAATCATACGATTTCCACTTCAAAAAGGGATTTTAAAATGGGCGCATGGAATTCAAAGCCTTTTGGGAATGACAATGCTCTAGATTGGTTGGTAGAGCTTGAAAAATCAGATATCAAATTTTTGAAAAGCACTATTAGGGACTTTTTGAATATCGAAAATACGCCTGACGCTGGTGAATCCGAAGTTTTAATTGCGGCGGCGACGATTGTTCGCTCAGCGTCTCTGCCGACCGTAAAAGGTATCCCATCAGACGCTAAAAAATGGGTAGTAACTCACGGATATGTTCCTTGTTCTCACGATATTACTTTCTGTATTAGGGGCATTCGAAAGATACTGGCAAACTCTGAATTACAAGAGCTGTGGGATGAAAGCGGAAACGGCAAGACCTGGAATAAAACTACAAAAAAATTGATTTCAGATCTTGATCATATTGATACGCAAGCCCTCCCTAGACGAGCTCCCAAACCACAGAGTTTACCGAGAGTGCTTAGTAAGATGCTTGAGCATCCCGAAAGTAAAACTAACCCCGAACTCATTGAAAAAATTTGGAAAAAAATTCTTAGTTTAAAAGACCTTGATACAGTTTCATCTGAAACGGGGGCCTATTCACCACTAGCTTTGTTTTCGAAGTACGGTTGGAAAGAAGCGGTGCAACACTTGCTCGATAAAGGCGTGGATGTGAATAAAAGTACTCCCCTTGTCAATAACTCACTTGCCTTATCATTCGCTTGCTTACACCAACACTATGAAATCGCTAAACTTTTACTTTCGGCGGGAGCAAAAGTTTCTAGCATATATGCAAAATTTAGTGGGGATGATAAATACCATCTCATTGACGATGAAGGCATGTTAGGTAGCAACATTGACGTAATTCGACCTTCTGGGGCCTTAATAACTATCGCAGAGTCTAAGAAAGGGTCCGTTGAAATTGCAAAACTTCTTGTTGAATTTGGTGCCGGCATCAATGAAAGAGAACTCAATGGCTATACGCTCGTTCACTTGTGCGCCAGAAGTGGCAATGTAGAAATGCTGGAGTGGCTGATTTCTCAAGACGTGAACATAGATGAGCGGAGCACTTTTTTTAAAGAAACGGCGCTCTTTTTAGGTTTGTGGAGTTACAAAATAGTGAAAATCCTTCTCAAGGCAGGAGCAAACCCGAATATACCAGACCGTTACGAATCTACCGCTTTAGATAAAATTGAATGGTTTGATGAACAAACCGACGAGGTAAAAAGAACTGGTTATCTGCTCAGACAATATGACGCAAAGTATGCAATAGAACTTGGCTATAAGCGTCTTGTCCACATTGTAAGTCACAACGAATTCGACGATCATTTCTATGTGAAAAGAAAACTAGCGTTCTCTAAATGTCACTGCACACACAATAACACGTTCAATAAAGAGCCCTTTCCAAATTTGGATGACTTTGATTTTGTGGTGCTTTTGGATGCAAATCTGAAGATAAATGATGATTTCTTTCGACAAAGAAAAGAAGAGGTTGCCTTCATTAAGCAATGCATTGATGTCGGAAAACACATTTTTGCAATAGGGCATAGTGCTCGTTTGACAATAAAACTCCTAGGAGGAAATATCGCCGACTTAGACCAACCAGTTATGGGCTGGTATGAGGCACAACCTATCGAAAATAAGGGTGAAACCGACTTTTTCTTAGACAGCCCTGTCAGTGTTTTTTGTTGGCAAAAACAAAATATGACGATACCCGCTAACGTCAGACCTATTGCTAAATCCTCAACTTCCAACAACGCCCTAATACAACTAAGCGAGAACATCATCTGCACGGAATTTCTGCTAAACGTGAGCGATGGTGAAGATTATGTTTTACACTTCGGGGAGGATGTCAAAAAGGGAAATTTCATACAGTCCAAAGCTGAACTGAGACAATTCGACAGAAAGCGCCAAGATGCTATGCACAACCTATTAGATTCTATTCTCGACTTTTTCATGTCGAAACTAGAAAAACGCTCTCGAAGCTCCGTTACCGCAGATGACCACTCATTCAACAACTTTTAGAATTTACACTGGTCTTTACAGTTGATGTATTGACCGTAATTATTTGTTCAATGATATGAAATTTATTCTCCAAAAGGTCCCCGAATGTCCAATCCTAAAGTTGGATTACCTGGAAATCAGATATCTTTTAACTTTCATAAAAAACTAAAAATCGGTGTATTTTGACTAACTCTCAATTGAGGGTAATTTACAACAAGTCTTTGATAAAGCGCTGGATATTTGAGCTCAATTAAGGCCATTCTACTCAAGTGAAATTGATCGACCCTTGGATTAGATTTCATCAACAACGGAAGAAGAGCTTCGACATATGCGTCAGAAAAAGTATGGTGATTTGGATTAAGTAGTGCATGCAGGGGGTCTTCTCCACCATCCGTCGGAACGCTGAAATATCCCTCATTGATCATGTGGCTCACCATTTCAACGTCACCAATTTTAACGGCGTAGTAAAATAGGGTTTTCCCCATGGAATCAGTGTCAAAGGTGTCAACGCCAGCGTTGTTGAGCGAAACTAGGGCATTAGGCGTTAATAGTCCGTGGCGACGAAATTGGGCGTATTCGATTTCATCGACTAAATAACCGGCGTCAACCAAGGGAGTGTAATAGTCTGCATTGAAGCCAATAACTTGTGAGAAAACCCAATTGCGATTCTCGTCAGTCAAGGGTAATTTGTTGAAAGCATCTAGGACTTCATCGACGTTTCCATCATAAAGTGTATTAAACAGTGCATCCGAATTAGGGACTATTACCTCATGTCTTCGATAGGTTTTATATGTCTCTCGATAATAATCAATAAGTAGTGGATCGAGTGCTGCCAAATACGTTTCAATTTGATATTCATCTCCTAAAAATTTATCGACTGCCTTATCAACCAATCTTGCGCTGCGTTGCGGCTTCCACTTTTCATGTATCGAATTTATCTTTGCCTCGCAGGTTGAAAGTTTGTCATCCAAATCATCAATATTTAATGCCGTATTGATATATCGTATTCTGCTTTCCTTAAGCATTGCAATAGTTGCGCTAGCAGGATCTACACTTAATTTTTCTTGCTTAACAAGCGATTGCAGATCGATATTGAATTCATTTAGAAGGATTTGAATATGCTCTTCGTCGAATTCGTAAAATTTTCGGGGAAACCGCCCGCTTACTTTGTTGTCTTCAAGCTCGATGAGTTTAGTTGGCGCCTCTTCATATAATAGAACCTCAACGATTTCAGCCGCTTGTTCGCGTTCGCGGTCCGGGCCATACAAAAAGTAGGTTAATCGAGATAAGGCCCAATCCATGCTAGAACCAAGGTAAACGTCTTTAGTTGGGTTAACCTCTCGCTCCAGCAAGGCCTTTACAACTTCAGGTCGTGTGGAGATGATGGCGTAATCAAGCAGAGATGTTGCTTCAAGGTAACCATAACTAACTATCTCATTCAAGTTTGGGACATAGTCAATCAGTTCATTTATTACACTATCTGGTGTCTTGGTCTGGTACATAAAGTAGGCGATGTCGTCTACTGATAATCCTGACTCTTTTAGGAATCTTTGCTTACTTTCATCTGGTAACGCTGTGTATTCAGTAATCTCAAAGGAGGGAACTTTCTTAATCAGTGATGCGCCTTTGACCTCAAAAAGCTCAGGCACGATAGACCATGCCGCCTCATTTAATGCTCTAATATCTCTCGTGTAAATACTGTCTTTTCTGAGCTGTGTCACTCTGAATCTCGCGGCAAAATTTGAGTTACTAAAATACTCGATTGCCATCGTAACATCGTCGAGTGAGTGCTGTTCACCAATAAATGAGCCCCAAGATTCATAATTGTCTGCGAACCACTCTCTGGAAAATTCCCGTCTTTTTGACTTCAACACTTTGCAGTATTGATAGCTTAGTTCTTGAGCGTCTGGCATTCTTACGGAATCGCTAGAGGAAAACGCGTTTTGATTTTTGAGTGGGGTATTCGTTTTGTTGGTGGGGAATGTAGAATCTGAGAATTCCTTATCGGCTGTCGAAAAATACAACCAAAATAGAATAAGACAACCAGTCAAAATAAACGAAATTAATAAAACTAACCTCCTTTTCGTGAACATATGAAAATCCCTTTTTCTTAAATAAAATCAAAGCAAGTTTGTACTATTTATTGCGAGCGCGGAAATGGCTCTTGTGCCCGATCTAGGACATAAACAACTGGCTGGTGAACATCCGTAGCTGTTTTTTTCTGCCCAGTAACCACAGTCAAAATTGACTAGACCTACGCGTAAAACTTCTCAGCGTAACCTATGACTTTGTTCGCAAGATAGGTGGCGGTGCGCAAATCCGTATCATCAACACTGCCATCAAGACTGTGGGCAATAATCCCAGAGTGACAGCCCAACCTATTCACATTTTTTTCGGTATCGTGGTAAGTCGCATCTAAATTGACCCACAACATACCATGCTGGCTTGCTAACACTTGCATGTATGCCAATGTGGACGCTTGATCTCCATTTAGCCCCGTTCCCGACGTGACACCCGCAGCCAGTTTTCCGGCCCATTTCTGGTCCGCCCAAAAGTCACTCGTTGCATCTGCAAAGGCTTTAAACTGGGCTGAAACACTGCCCATGTATGTTGGCGACCCAAAGACAATGGCATGACAATCATGCAGTTGTGAGAACAATTCAGTGGCTTTAAAACGTCCTTCAACAATCTGGTTTCCCTCAATTCTGTGTACAACCAAACCGCATTCACGTCGTTCAAACTCATTGACCATAGCTTGAATAAGCTGGCTGGTCACATCGGTATTCGAAAAATAAACAAGTCCAATCTTTAACACGTAACAACCATCCCTATGATTACTATAAATGAATACTGCAGGGCGGTTCTATCACCACCCAATCGCATTTTAAAAGGCCCTCTCCCACAATAGAATCCATGTAAGTGTCACTTCTTGTTCAGAAAAAAAACGTCTTCACTACGTTATTTAGCCATGGCACATTAGTGATTGATGCTTACGCTTAATGTAACAAAGCAAACGCCACTACACAGTCGTGTTTTTAACAACAACACTAATCGGGTGGAAGATACTTCTCTGTTACTTCCCCTCTATGCCACGGCCATTATTAATGACAACGTAGACTTTTTGTATCATCAGTCACTAGGTTACCTTACCAAGCATCGTTCTTGTCACCAAACCTGATGATCCAACTCGTCAAATACGCGGCAAAAAAGCACGTCGGCGTGGTTATCACATCAGGTTTTAAAAACCATGAACCAAACGCTATTGCTAGTAAGGTGTACTCTATCACTTTTACATGACGCCGAGAGTGAATCCCAAACATATTGGCTTTGAACCACCACGGTAATTTTTTCCACT
>CAWUJV010000133.1:0-5775 GCA_963922845.1 uncultured Alteromonas sp. | reverse complement strand
CCGGCCCATGCAATATAATCCGTTATTGAAGCGTCAGGATTATATACCACAGCTTGTGGCAGTAACACTTCTCCGCCGATATTTACGACATCAGTGACAGCTGGAATAACAATCGTGTCATTGGGTTCGAGTAGCAGGTTAGCGGTATTGCCGTTCTCTGATACGATGACTTTACCCAAAGGCTCGATTTGTCTGGCTCTAGCAACGAAATCAGTTACTAACTGTGCTTCTTGGGCACGGATTGCGCCCTCTCCTGATGAGCTAACCGGCGCTGTGTATACACTTCTTTCTAACCTATCTAGGGCCTGGTCAAGCATCTCTTTTTGAGATATTGATACACTTTCGCGTAATAGATAGAGATTTTTGTAGTCAGATAACTGATTGTCTACTGAAATAAGATGTAACACATCATGCAGTTTAGTTCCTCGTGGCACCATGTATTGAGACGGGCCTAAAAAGCTACCTGCGACATTGATTCTATAAACACCCGTTTCATGATCGTCTAAGAATTCGAGTAGATCACCGTCATTGAGCTGTTGTGCTTCAAACTCCTCCACTGTGTAGTAAGCGGAGAATTGTTTGTTATCTCTAATACCCGCTAAGCTAACGTGACTAGTAAATGGGGTAGGTTTGGCATAGTTGACTAGATTTTTACCAGAGAAGCTCGATTCATCTAGCTCGAACGTGAAGCTGTTTCTTGCGCCATCGACGACGGTTACGGTCTTCCCAATGTTTTTCACGAGAATTGTATCGCCATCTTCAAATGAGATTTGCGGCATCGAACCGTTGGTATAGAAGTCATAAAGATCAATGCTAGTTACCGAAGTGCCTTTTCTCATGACCTCTATGTTTCTGAAGCTTCCTCTTTGAAAATCAATGCCTCCGGCTCGTTTTAAGAAGTACAGAAGACTGTCGTTTGCTTGTCCAGCATATTGACCAGGTCGTAATACTGGTCCCGCAATCATGACCGAAACCGGTGTTGAAGTGAGTAAGTTAACGTAAATGTTAACATCTCTGGTATATACTTTTCTTATCTCGCTGGATACCCGGGAATTGACATTTTGTGCGGGCACGCCGACAAGTTGAATCGGGCCTATATTTGGGATAAAAATATTGCCTTGGTTGTCTACCGTTACCACATCCGAGAAATTTACAGCACCCCACAACCAGATTGAGATCTTGTCGCCGGGGGCAATCAAATAGTTGTCATTTAGTCCGGACTGACGCTCACTCTCATAACCGCCTAAAAACAGGTTTGCTGCAAAAGGCGGGTTGTCTTGCTTTTTTTGGCGAGGGAAAACACTACCGATTGTCGCTTCGCCAGGCAACACGAGACCTTGTCGACTCGCGCTTTGAAATTGCCCCAAAGCTCGCTGATTATCCGACGTTGGCAATTGTCGATCGCCGCTGATCGTCGGTTGCTGGATATTACTGATGGCTTGTTGGCGCTGTTGACTTGAGGCAGAACGGCGGAGTTCTTGCAGTTGTTCAATGGTCTGAGCTTGGCTTGCCAACGGCGCGACAAAGATGATGACCGCCACAAAAGAGATGATTTTTTTTAGTTGCATATTAAGTTCTCAACGTGAAACATATTGTCTTCTGTCGACTACTGGTATTCAAATAAAGACCAACCCAGTGGCGTTTGACACAGAACCGCATTGAAATTTTGATTAGGCATGGCGACAGGCTCGGATTCCTCGAGGCGGAAGCATTTGTTACCCATGGCAGAAAGATAAGGCTCTTTTGTCACATATCGTTTATCGTTAACTGCTACGCTCGTTTCTGAACTTCCCGTGAAGTTCCCCACGATATTGAGATTTTCCGATATTGAAGCGCTTTTAGTGTGTACCAGTGGAACCGTCGCTGACACTTGTGTGGGAACATGAGCGCAAGCCGTTAAGCAAATCGAAACTACTAAGGCTGCCCCGGTTGTTAAGTGCCGTGAATGGACTCTCAACATAGTAAAATGTCCTTTTTTATTTTTGCGGTATTATTACATGAAAAAGAGCGACGTAGTACACTCTGTCGTCTGAATTTTCTGTAAATACAGGGTAGGTAGTTCGTTTACGTAAAGATTCAATTAGATGTTTTTGCAGTATTTGTAACAAGAGACTGGTTATTGTCGTCATATACGATTATCATACCGCCTGAACTGAATAGCGCCGTTGGATGCGGTTTGTCGCTGATCGTTCACGGAAGCAGTATCAAATGGAACATATAATTATTATGAAAACGTTATATCAGCAATTTTGCTCGAACGCGATGGCATCGACAGGGTATTTGCGTTAATGCTAAATCACTTACAGTTTATCCCACTTTTTACCGCGTTTTTTGTCGCGCTAGTATTGTTAGTGGTTATGACGCCGCTAGCTCATCAATTTGGTTTGGTAGACCAGCCGAATCTTCGAAAGCGTCATTCGGGTATCGTCCCTCTGACTGGTGGCGTTGCTATTTTCATGGCTGTACTTGTGGCGTCAGTTGCAACAGATGTGTGGATGCGAAATAACCCGCTATTTTTTACCGCATCTGCGTTTATTGTGCTGTTGGGTATGCTGGATGACCGTTTTGACTTGAGTGCAAAAGGGCGGTTAGTTTGCCAATTTGGCGTTGCCGCCATTATGGCATGGAGCGCACAGAATTATATTACATCACTCGGTGACATATTCGGGTTAGGTGAAGTGACATTTGCACTTTCCGGCTATTTTTTCACAATCGTTTGTGTCGTGGGTGTAATTAATGCCTTTAATATGATCGACGGTATCGATGGTTTGGCAGGTGGAATGAGTTTGCTCGTTCTGACCAGTGTTGTTGGTCTACTGTTGGGGTCTGGCAATGGGGCTTCTATCATGGAGCCCTTGATCATAATCGCAGCAATTGTGCCTTTTTTGGCGTTCAACTTGAGTTGGAAGGGCTTTAAAGGCAACAAAATATTTATGGGTGATTCGGGCAGCATGTTCGTCGGGCTAACCATTGTTTGGTTGCTTGTTGACCATACACAAGGACAAGCGCCGGCCATAAGGCCCATAACTGCGGTTTGGCTAATTGGGTTGCCATTGATGGATATGGCGGCAATTATGTATCGTCGTGCTAGAAAGGGTCAGTCGGTTCTTAGCCCTGACAGACGCCACCTTCACAATATCTTCATGCGAGCGGGGCTGACATCTCGTCAAGCACTTGTTGCGATATTAGCACTTGGCGCATCATTTTGTGCAGTAGGTATTTTAGGTGAGGTATATAAAGTTTCAGAAGCGGTTATGTTTTGGAGCTTCGTCTTCTTGCTGTGTATGTACAGTTATATTATTCAAAACGTTTGGAAAGTCATTCGACGAGTTCGACGTATTAAACGAGCAGCGTAATCGCTGCTCGGCTATTCTATCTCTCCAAACTCTGATATCCTTTTTTTTCGTACTAATCCTATAAGTGGCTGTAACTTGTCTTCACGTTTTATTATTCAGCAACACGACTCAAGTAAAGAATCATGCGAGTCGGTTGTCGGGCTTGCAGTTTATCACGGTGATAAAGAAGAATGGGTCTCTAAGGCTATTGGAAGCATTATTGAACAGACTTATACCGATTTTGTTCTGGCAATCGTCATGGATGGTGAAATTAGTCTGGGTTTGAGATCGCTAATTCAACGGTTTGCCGACAGTGATAGTCGCATTGTACTGATTAAAAGCGAACGCAATGTTGGTTTAGCGGCGTGCATGAATTTCGTCATTGATTGGTCGATTAATTTGAAGGCAACCTTTTTTTTCAGAATGGATGCTGACGACGTGTCCCATTTAGACCGTTTAGAGCGACAGGTTCATTACCTGAAAGCGCATCACAATGTCGCAGTGTTGGGCTCCGCGCTTACGGAAATTAATGAAGTGGGAGAACGAGTCGGCAAACGAGTGATGCCCGGATCACATAAAAAAATCATAGCCATGTTACCTAGGCGCTGTCCCCTTAATCATCCAACTGTCGCCATTCGCTACGAAGTCTTTAGGCAAGGCTTTCGTTATGAATCTAGCCTTAAAAATACTCAAGATTACTTCTTTTGGATTTCACTCGCTAAAGAGGGGTATATCTTTCGAAACTTGAAGGACTCGTTACTTGATTTTAGACGTGTAAATAACTTCTATAAGAGACGGGGTATTAGCAAATCGCTTAATGAATTTAAGGCTAGGTTCTATGCTATGTGGCACTTAAAGCGACTATCGCCTTATAGTATGATTTACGCCTGTGGCGTGTTGTGTTTGCGCCTTTTACCTTCACCTGTCGTGAAGCTTGCCTATAAAGTGGATAGGATATTGTTAGAGAAGTTTGTAAGACATTGAATACCGCCGCAGTCATCATTCTTTATCACCCCAATCTTGACGTGTTGGCCGACAATTTGGCGACACTAAATCATTTAGATATGCCCGTTATTCTTGTGGATAACTCCCCAACAGCATTAAAGCTCAAAGCCGAAAATGTTGTTCACTACATTCATTTAGCTCAAAACGAGGGGATTGCAAAGGCTCAGAATGAGGGCTTACTTTACGCTAAAGCTAAGGGCTTCGATACTGTGCTGCTTCTCGACCAAGACAGTATTTTACAACCTGAATTAGTGTCGGGCTTGATCGAGGGGTTTGAAGAGGCCAGTCAAACCTTTGACCGGCTGGCGTCAGTTTCGCCACGAGTGATTTGCCAGTTTTCAGGAGAACATGTAAAGCCATTTATTCAAAGGCCAACAGAAATACATCAAAACTTCACCTGCGTTCCCCAGGTCATTGCCTCGGGTATGCTCATTAATCTAGCGTGCCTCGATGAGGTCGGTCTAAAAGAAGAGTCACTATTCATAGATGGCGTTGATCATGAATGGTGTTGGCGAGCCGGGCAGGCTAATTATCGAGTTGTGATCGACGAGCGTATACAAATGGTCCACGCCCAAGGCGACTCTCGTTTAACCGTGTTGGGCGTCAAATTCAAAATTGGGGCAGAAATTCGTTTGTATTATCAATTTCGAAATATCGTGTCACTCAGTCGAAGAAGCTATGTACCACTCTATTGGAAAATGCGGCAGTGGATGGGTTTGCCAATAAGGTACGTCGTCAATCGCTTTTTTGCAGAAAATGGACGACTTAGAGGGCGCTACATGCTCAAAGGTTTGATGCATGGTTTAAAAGGCAAACGTGGTAGGATTTCCGACGAATAAATAGGGCGTTGGCATCATCATTAAATCTGGTTATGATAATTAAGGTCTAACGTTAAGAGCACAAAAAGAACAAGTGTCATCAGCGCAGCTCAGGAATGTATTACAAGGAAAAATGATATGAGCCAAGTTAAAAAAGCGGTAATTCCAGTAGCTGGATTGGGAACGCGTATGCTTCCAGCAACAAAAGCCATTCCAAAGGAGATGTTGCCAGTCGTCGACAAGCCTTTGATTCAATACGTTGTGAGTGAATGTGTCAAAGCGGGATTAAAAGAAATCATCCTTGTCACCCACGCCAGTAAAAATAGTATTGAAAATCATTTTGATACCTCATTTGAGTTAGAAGCAACGCTTGAAAAGCGTGTAAAACGTCAACTACTTGAAGATGTTCAGGCCATTTGTCCTAAAGACGTCACCATTATGCACGTTCGTCAAGGCGTTGCGAATGGACTAGGGCATGCGGTTTTGTGCGCGCGTCCTCTGGTCGGTGATGCACCATTTGCAGTTGTACTTCCGGATGTCATCATTGACGATGCACTAGCCAATCCAAAGAAAGACAACCTTGCCGACATGACTGCCAAGTTTAATACGAGCCGAGT
>CAWUJV010000132.1:0-5899 GCA_963922845.1 uncultured Alteromonas sp. | reverse complement strand
TTCGTTGGATAGACATAGACACAGAAGCAAGCTTTAACCTAGGTGATACCCGGGGGTCAGTGCGCTCTATTGAAATAGATCCCTTTGTCTATGCTATTTCGCTAGGTTACCGGTTTTAGTAACCGTTTAGTTCTTTGATTTCCGCAAAGTGTACGACAATTTGGAGCGTGGTGAGGTTCTTGATCTGAAGTAATTATAACGAAGACAGATGAAATTAGAGCGAAGACGAACTAACTTATATCAATACCATACAAACCCATACAATGTTGAATATTAATGGATTATGTCTTTGTCTTCGTTTTTTAATCCGCTATGTTGCTCTCTCTTCTGTTATTTAGTCCAGTTTTCGTTGGATTACTCTTCAACAGTAACAAGTTTTGAAATGTTATAGCGATCTAGGTCGTCTCTAATTTCGGTAGTAATATCGAGGTATAGAGTAGGGCTCTTTATAAAATCTTCCCACTTAATGGACTGAATGTATGAGTGTCTACCTGTATAGACTGTTCCACCAACATGTTCATCACACTCTTGTAAATCTGGATATTTTTTATTAAACATATTCCTTCTTTATGCGCCATGACGGCCAAAATCGTGGTTGACGGTCTTTTTCCCCTGAACGTGCCCGTTATCGCACTTTTCGCAAACTCACCGACCACCCTCTGGCGCAGCCCCAAGAAACGCAATGGATGCCTCAGCGCTGGGATAGCGCATTCGTGATAAGCTCCAAGTCTAAGGTGGAGCACACTTGCTTAAACCGTGAAGCGCTCCTTTCCCATAACGGGCCTATGCCAAACGATAATGGAGCTTGAGTAGCATGACAATCCCGGGAGCCCAGGCGCGGCTGGCGCAAATCGTCGAAGCGCTGGCGCGATTGGAAGAACAAAAAACGGCGTTGCTTAATGAACGTAGTGCGCTTTTGCAACAAAGTATGGCGCATCAAGCACAGTACTTCAGTCAATCTGAGACACCCGAGGCCAAGGTTGCCCTGTTTAAGCAATACTTTCGCGGACGCGAAGATGTCTACCCCTTCCGCTGGGAGTCTAAGCAAGGCAAAGCCGGATACAGCCCTTCCTGTGCCAATGAATGGCAAGCTGGGATCTGCAACAAGCCCAAAACGGCATGTTCAGAATGTGCCCACCAAGCCTTCCATCGCTTTGATGACAGTGCCATTAATGCCCATCTTCGAGGGCAACGCACGATTGGGATCTACCCGTTAACGGCGCAAAATGAATGTTACCTGTTAGCGTTTGACTTCGATAAAACGGACTGGTTTGAGGCAATATCGGCACTGCGAAACGTGTGTGAGTCACTGTCTATTGGCTACTTAGTTGAGCGTTCCCGTAGTGGACAAGGCGGTCATTTATGGCTCTTTTTTGAAAAAGCGACAGAGGCAAAATCCTCACGCCAATTGGGCACAGCGTTGCTCAATCTGACCATGGACACATACCCGGCCCTTAACTTTGACTGTTTTGACCGCATGTTTCCCAACCAAGATGTCTTACCCAGCGGCGGGATGGGGAACCTCATTGCATTACCGTTACAAAAGCAGCCTCGCTTGTCGGGAAACGCCTGCTTTATTGATACTGACGGGGGGGTTGTCGAAGATCAATGGCAAGCACTGGCGGCGACGGGCAAACTATCACCTGACACTATACGGCAACTACTCGATCGTCTCGCCGATTATGTGGACGTGGAACCGCAAGTCGCCGAGTTAAAACCCTGGGAAAAATCGACGACCCTTAATACGCCCAAAATTGACGACTGCCCCGCGACAATCGACATCGTCGTGGCTGACAAGCTGTATATTGCTATTGCGGTTTTACCCAACAAACTGGTCGCAACGTTAAAGAAGTTAGCGGTGTTTGCCAATCCTGAATTTTTTAAACGCCAGGCGATGCGATTTTCAACGATTGGCGTACCTCGCTATCTGTGTGCGGCGCACATTGAATCGGGCTATCTGCACCTGCCCAGAGGACTAAAAGGACAAGTTGAAGCGTTACTGGAACAACAGGCTTGTACTATCCGATATCAGGATAAACGCTATGCTGGTCAGCGACTCTCGGTCCTGCGTTTTGAGGGCACGCTTCGCAGCCAGCAAGCGAAAGCGCTAAAAGCCTTACTGGAGAATGAACATGGACTGGTCATTGCGAATACGGGGTTTGGTAAGACCGTTGTTGCACTGGCATTAATCGCCAAACGCGCAGTCAATACATTGGTATTAGTGCACAATAAGGCGCTGGCGGAACAATGGATTGAGCGATGCAAGATATTCCTCAAAGACGCTGAGATGGGATCTCTCCTGGGCGGGAAGGATAAATTAAACGGACGGATCGACGTCGCGACGTATCAAAGCCTGATCAGTAGAAATGGCATTGATATTCATGACAAAGTAGATAGCTATGGGCAAATTATTGTCGATGAATGCCATCACATTCCGGCCTCAAACTATGAAACGTTGTTAAAGAACGTCGCGCCTCAATTCTTGGTTGGCTTTACCGCGACGCCCAAAAGACAAGATGGGTTGGAAAAGCTAATGTATTTTCAACTTGGTGCGGTGTTATTTGAGTCTAAACCAGCGTCGTTAACATTCAGTCAAACGGCCTATTGCTGCGACACCCAAATCGCTTTTCCAGCGACTTGGGTGGATGGTTCGGAGCCGGTAAAAATCACCCAACTGTATCAATACCTGCAAGATAATGCGTCTCGAAATCAGCTCATCACGCGCAGCATTGCCCAGGCAATAGAAGCCAAGCGTCAATGTCTGGTGCTCAGTGAACGTAAAGAACATATTGCAATACTCAGCGAGCAATTAAATACACAAGGCATCAATACCATTGAGCTGCATGGTGGTGTGAGTACTAAGATCCGTAAACAGCGGATTGAACTGATTCAGAAGGGATTACCTGAAAGGACTGTCATCATTGCGACGGGTAAATATGTGGGGGAAGGCTTTGACCTGCCTTATCTGGATACCTTGTTTTTGGCCCTCCCAATTTCCTGGAAAGGGATTGTTGCCCAGTACGCTGGCCGTATTCAGCGTCACCACCCAAATAAAACAGAGGTCACGGTGCACGATTATGTTGATGACTTTCCCATGTTACAACGAATGTGGAAAAAGCGTGCCAATGGATATAAGGCCGTTGGGTACAGTGTCAAAAAGATCGGTAGCGGCACAACTAACAAGCTTCTTTGACCCAGAATGCTAATCCATGTTTATCTAACTGGCTGCATAATTCGAAGTGTACCCCGTGGTATTTTTAATTCTTTTCTCGTTGATACCTACGATACATTACCCCTAATCATGAGCCGTTAATCGGCTCGCCAAAATCGCCAGAGCGGCTTGTTGATTGAGATGCTGTGACGGCAATACCACGGAGCGGACAATTAAACCGGTAGGCACATGCAGAACTTCTACCCCGACATGGGTGGCAGCCAAGCGGGTGGTCGGCGATGGGATGATCGTAAAGACCAAATCAGCGGCAAACGACGACGGCATCGGCATGTCCTTACTTTCGCATGCGCTCGACCGTCAGGCCGTGGGCCTGGGCGAATGCTAGGACTTTGCCTTCAGTCGCGACCACATCATGCTGATAGCGACATCAGAAAGCGATCCAACGTTGTTCCGGTTTGAAGACTGCTCGCACATCATTCAAGCCATGATCAATGCCATATTGAGTGGTATCGATGGGCACGGCCTCATGGGCGTGAAAGTGTTCCTGCGCAAACTGGGTCAGCAGAGGGCGAGGCTCCGTGTCTGCACCCACCTTCCATACAAAATTGCAATACACTGTCATGGTGTCCCCTTTATGCTGGGTCGAGGGAAACATCACTGACCCGGATACGTTGCACGGTCACGTGTGCCGCACGCCACTTTGCCAGTTCGCTGTCCAATAACACCCGTTGTAATGAGCGCACGCAGCCCTCTTTGAGTGGATGCAGTATCGAGATCTCCCCATTTGAGGCCGTCCAATGATAGCTACCTTCTTTCGTATGGATAGGTACAGCACCTTGTATTGCGCAGTGAACGCTAATCGAATTGTCATTGAAGAGCGTGACTAGACAAACCTGGGGAGCGGCGTTGTTAGCGGTTAGTGTGTAAAGTAGCCAACCATCGGGGTAAGTGAGCACGTCATGCTATCGTGTCAGTGGTATCTCTCTTTACGCTAGTATAAGGTAAGGATTAGATCAATAGTCTCTTATAAACAATGAGTTAGTATCACTTTGATACTAACTCCCGCACGGACTGTGGTCTGCGGCTATGTGCTTGTTATTACGCTAGAACTTAACATGGACTCGGATAAACGGCTGGTCAATAGGCCCATTTGAAGGCCACGACTGACGCGTTAAAAGAGGAGAGAGAAGGAGGAGCCACAAGATCGTGGTGTGATTGGGACAGTGTTGTGTTTGCAGGTGCGACCGTTGTATCAGAATGAATTTTTTGTGCTGAATAGGGATTACTGTTTTGCTTTAATATACATGAGGTTATGTTTGAAATTTTCGTTGTGTTGTGAGTTAATACTTTGAAGATAATAGATGAATGTGGTTGACGGGCGGCATGCATATCACTACTATTATAAGCAACACGCCCGCCAAGCCTCTTAACAATGCTCAAATTGTGCGGGCTTTTTTATGCCTGAATTTTACGTCATGGAAGATAAGGCATAATGAATCAATTCAACAAACCCGCGGTTAGTATTACAGAACAAATCGGCATTCTTCAGCACCGCGGTCTAACCATTCAAAATCCAGAACGTGCGGAAAGATATTTAGAAGTAATAAGCTATTTTCGCCTTAGCGCATATATGCGCCCATTCCAAAAGAATATAAACGAACAAGTTGTAGATCATCAATTCAAAGATGGAACTGAATTTAAACAAATAGTGGACTTGTACGCTTTTGATAGAGAATTGCGGCTGCTCATTATGGACGCTATTGAGAGAGTAGAAGTTGCAATCCGAGCTACCTTGAATAACGTTATGGCTAACAAGCATCAAACTGATGATATATGTAGTGGCTCCCACTGGTACTTGAATGAATCATTATTTAAATCCTCATACCAGCACAAACGACTGTTGAAAGAAATCGAAGATAAGCAATCAAAAGAATCCAACGATCTTCAGAGAGATGTAAAAAAGATTGAACGAACTTCCGTTTCTGCCGAAGTTAAAGATCGGCGGATTGAAAGAAGAGTCCGAGAGAATTATGCCCGCTTCTACCAACATACATATGATTCTCCTAAGTTAATGCCAGGTTGGGCGATGGTGGAAGAATTAACTCTTGGGAGTATATCTCACCTATATCGAGGGCTAGCAAAAGATAATGACCGTAAAGATATCGCTAGAAGATTTGACTTACCTCAAGAGGTTCTTGAAAGTTGGTTGCATACGCTAAACTTTGTGAGGAATTGTTGCGCACATCATAGTCGACTTTGGAATCGAGAATTGTCTGTTCAGCCTAAGATTCCAAATGGTGATAATTGGCAGTTGCCAGACAGACTTGAGCCCAGCCAAGTTCAGCCTAAGCGTCGTATTTATATGGTGTTACTTATGTTAGGTCACCTAATGAGGCAGGTTAGTCCAGATAGTCAATGGCATAATAAAGTAAAAGCGCTAGTTACACTTCATCCCGAAGTGCCAAAATTTCCTATGGGCTTTCCAGATGATTGGCTCAACCACGAATTCTTCAGTAGTTAAGTATCGCGAGACATCAAAAACATCTCGATGAAATACGGGTTTTGCAAAGTCCATGTGAGATTCAGTAAAATTATTCATACTAGAATGTCTTCGTTTTAGTTAAGCCGGTTCATTCTAAACCACCTGCCCTGCTGCCCAACCACTGCTCCATGCCCACTGGAAGTTAAAGCCACCTAGCCAACCAGTAACGTCAACCACTTCGCCAA
>CAWUJV010000131.1:0-5959 GCA_963922845.1 uncultured Alteromonas sp. | reverse complement strand
CTGCCCGCTGTTCTGCCAATCTTTCAATGTTAGGGGACTGTCGCTCATCGTCTGTACCGCTCCGATTCTTGTTTTCCCCACCATAACGCGAATATGGCAATAGCACCAACCCCAGAGTAAATGAGCACAAAAAAAGGTGGCCAGTGCCAACTTCTTTTATTCCATCAACCACATTCTCGCTGTGCGTCCCGGTAAATAAAATTTATGCCATTGGCTAGACATCGCCTGTACATCATTGCTCAACGTGTCGCGATAGTGTCTATACCACCAAAGATGATGCTCGGCGTTGTTAACCCAAATATCTTATCTATCCTTACATTTGTTAGTACCTGCCACGCCGACATGTTCGCGTTTAAACATTAAAATACAATCGTTGTTATCGACGATTTGCATGCTACGACCTTGTGTCCCATTGTGAAATGGGATCATGCTTTGGATATCAACTCGTTTGTACAAGTCTCCCCAACGTTTGTCGCCACTTACGTTGTTATCGGAATACATCAAAGGAACACCACCGTCGCGACCGAGGATATACACATTGGCTAAGTATTTAATAAACTCAGTACATAGGTCTTCATTAGCTGTTTAGCTATACCTCAGAACCATTTGGCGTTCCTACTATTTCAAAAGCGAAAGAGTCGAGGCGTTTACTTTTTGATCAAAAAACACTAATGTTGATTGAATAACAAACAAAAAATTATGAAATGGAATTCGTTATGAATAGCGTGCAATGCAGCATTCACCTGTGTTCTATACTCAAAGCTTTTCCTCGCCAAGCCAGGATAGGTCTCGTCTACATAGTTATAAGTCTTTTGATGTCGAGCTGTGCCGGGTTTAAACCAGCGCAAATGAAACTAGAAGAAGTATTTTATATTGCAGTAGCCAGCGGAGAGCATACTAACTATTTTCGAATCACGGTAAAGGCAAACAGCGTACTGGGTATTGCCGCCTATGAATCAGGATGGTTTTCAAGCGAAGCGGTAGACTCGTTATATGGCTCAGGTAATAGTGACTCACCTAAACAAGACATCATCAAAGAAAACCTCAACAATTCAATGGATACTGCGTTTAAAGATGCTTACCAAGCTTACCTTGACGCAGCTAAGAACAAAAACACAAGCGAAGAGGAGATAGCTAAGCTACTTCGCGCAGTTAAGCGCGTGAGAGCCGTACCGGGGGATGGAATCCCACTTCCTGTTGGAGCCAAAGAAATTGAATATGATCCAATATCAAACCGAACGCTGCTCCATTCAGGGGAAAAATTTGTCATTGCATTTACATCTAACCCTAATGACGTTCTAAAAAACATAAAATCTGTCGCACAAAGTAAGCAGACAGGCGCAACAATACTCAAACTATCGCAACTACTGGTCCATCAAAACAAAGAGGATTCTGACGTCATCCAAGTTGAGAAAGTAACGGCATCTCGTTTTGCCGCATTACTCTCGACACGCCTCAATGCCGCTCATACAAGCATCGATATCGACAGTGAAGTAAGCGAAACCAATGTAGAGAAGGAATTACAACGCCTGCGTAATGACCTTCAAACTCTGTTAACCCTATCGGAGAGCATGCAATGAAACATTATCACTTTGGTGTTGGTGCCATCGCAATCTCGGCATTAACAGGTTGCGCTACGGCTAAGCTCGATATTAACGTCGATATTTTCGAAAAAATGCCTGCTGTAGAACAGCCTCTAACAGCGCGAAAAGTTGAGGAAATGCTACAAGATTTAGGACAGCTGCAAGCTGCAGCGGACCGAACTATTAAACTGAAAACGGAACTTGCCTCGACATCTGTTCGCTTATTTGAAGATGCCATGCTTTTGCTTGATACAGACTCGCTAAAGGTCGAAGCACCGACTTGTCCGCAATATTCTTTTACTGTTTCCAAACCAGATTCAACTGAACACACACCTGAAGCTAAGGCAACAAAAGTTGATGAGGAAATGTTGCGCAATCTCGAAAAGCCACATGATTTTCGAGAGCTATCCAGTTTAGCGCAATACGAACGCTGTTTGAAAAAGGAGTACGATCATTTTCAAGACCGTTATCAAATCGCAAAGAATGCACTTAAGTCATATCTTCAAGCCTATAAAATGGCATACAACGCTGAAGTAACACTCCTTTGTAATAGACAGGGCTGGCTTGAAACCGATTGTTTTGAGTACTTTGAAGAAACGTCTGTAGTGACCTCTGCTCGTCGCGGGCATCCCAAACACCGCCGAGAGACTCGCTACGAAACAGAATTGATAAAGCAACCATATATTGTTGACCATACCGCAGTAATGAGCCGATTAAGAAACTATTGTTTTAGTGCTGCGTCAATGGAATTTGAAAGTTACCAACCATCCTATTTAGCGGCTTCACACTCCCCTTATGTTATGAGTGCCTGCAAATCGTCCGAAGATTTTATTCCTTTTGTCGTCTTTGAGGTGGACACATTGGATAAGGTCGCCGATGTAGTATCCGCCTACAAGAGAATTAGTGCTCCTTCGCTGTACGTGAATTGGGTCGGCTTAGAGCATTTACTGAATGCTCAAATCGCTTACCTATCGCTCAAGGAACGTCGACAAACGTTGGAGCTGTGGAAAAGGTTTGGTCGAAATTTACAAAGAGAAATATTAGCTCTATACCATCGAACAGGTCTAAGCACCCAAGGACAACACCGAACGTTGTCTAGAGCGTTTGATGATACCTCTATACAAGGTTCGAGCTTAAAACTAGCAAATGAACTTGAAGCGTTGCGCAACGATTTACCTGAGACCGCGAGTTCTCAGGCCGCATTAGCCGGTCTAGTGAAAAACAAAAGTGCGCTTAATGATGTTATCGATAGACTTCAAAATGCAGGTGATCCAGTTTGGCGAATGATTACAGATGCGTCACACGATGCCAAATGGAACAATATAAACAAATTGTCGTTTAAAGCAGATGGAGAAACCTCGATTGTCGTTATACGCGACAATCCCACTCGTTTTCGAACATCTCAAGCACAGAACAATCCGGCGGTACTCGCTCAGAACCAGCTAATCATTTCACGAGCACTAACAGACGCGGCCATAGATACTGTTGGCGCGCTGTCAGGGGTCCCATTGCCCCAAATTAGTAATACACAAGACAATGCCCCAGTAATCGATCAGTCAGCGCAGTCGCAAACCAGAAGTGACAAAGCCGTCGTGACAGAGATAAATTTTCAAAAGCAAACCATTGCTAACCTAAGTAAAGAACTGAGTGCGCTGTTAGCCGAAATTGATAGCGTCGATAAAGCTTCTGTAGACGAATTACAACGCTTAAAGTCTAAAGCTAGCACAACGCTAAAAGCCTATTCTGATGCCCTCTCGATTTATGGGGCACAACAATGAGCAAGAGTACAAAAAACAGTGGCTCTGATAGTCATAAGCAAAATAAAAAACAACCTCAGAGCAATCAAGTGTGGTTAAGAGCAATATGGCTAGACTTTCGAATTTTCATTAGAGAAAACGCTTGGATACCCGTGTTCTTTTGTGTCGTGTTTGTCGCTTTGTACAAACTGACCCACATGTTTAACCCACTGCTATTTCTAATTCCACTGTTGATCTTGTTAGTCGTCGCTTTGTTTACACGTGAGATTGTTGCTCATGATGATACTGACACCATGGCGAGACAAGCACGTGGCGTAATCATCTTGGGTTATCTCTTTTTGTGTGCTGCACTTTGGTTCGCATTTTGGCTTTTACTGTCAAAAATAGAGAACCCTGCCCCTATTGAGTACTCAATTATTCCTAAAAATCACCCGACTCCCTCATTACTGGTAACCGGCTGCGAATATATAGAACCTATCGATAAAACGAACATAGATGACGGTGATGCAGGCCAAACTATTCTCGTACCAGAGAACCTTCCCAGTGGTTTAAAATATTGCGGCAATCGAGTTCCCCAACGCCTTATCGTGATTGGCGGCATCCAAACTACCTGTGGTTTGAACGGCACCTGCCCTGTCAAGCTGGTTGGTCAGCCAGAGGAACTGAACCCTAACCCGTTTACGTCGCTTGTTGAAACGTTAAAGACCTGTGAGCACGATATAGAAAAAATAGTTAATTTAAAATCAACTTCTCCTAACCCTTGTGCAAACAAAAATGCATTAGACACCATAAAGAGAAAGATAAAAGAAAAGGCTCAAGACGCAGAGGCGTATGAAATTAGCAGACTAAAGAATCCAGGCAGCACTGAAACAACAATCGCAATTCAACAAATAGAGAGTGACATCAAACGGCTAAAAGACCTAGAAGATATTGTATCAAGACGGCTTTACCAATTAGATAACTTAAAAACTGCAACGTCTTTACCAGCGTATTTAACGGGACAGCTTATCGTCGGTGGTATCGTAGTGCCAGTCTACTTTGTATTCTGTGCGCTATTAGGCGCAATTATTTCTATGGCGAGGAAACTCCCCGAGTTTCAAGCAAGACTTGCCAATAAAAATGACACTAAAATCGAATTTAGAGGGGAAGAATTCGACTCATTAAAGCTCCAAGAAATTCCAGAACTGGTTCTATTTCAAGTTGTCCAAGTCTGCTCGGCTCCAATACTCGGTATCATCGCATATGGCTATTTGAGTGATGATTTACTCTCGGATTTCACAGCAATTTCCGTGGGCTTTGCTGCAGGATTCTCTTCAGAATGGGTATTGGTCATGGTACGGTCAATAACAGACAGACTTTCGGGGGCAACTCCCCGTCGACTCTCAAAATATCGACCAAAAGAAGCCAAGCAAAAATCCGAAATAAAGTTAGCCAACGGCCTCGCCGAGGTAGGTGATAAAGTACAACTGATTCAAGCGGTCGAGCAATATTCCGCGGGACAATCGTTCGTTATTATTAAAATAGAAGGACAAAAGGTGACCGCAACCGAAACGAGTGGCGCGGGTACTGTTGCGCGTTCACCCGCATTCTTCATTTTAAGCCAACCCAATGTTGAAGCTGACTTTGTGGAGCTTGGCCCAAGACAATCCTCTAACTTCGATGGCTAACCTATGAAAAAAGCGTACAGAACAACAAGTTCAAATGGCCTAAGACTGAGAAACTCTCCATTTGATGGAGAGACTATTACAATCTTAAAAAACGGTGCAAGAATTCAATCGATAGACGAACAAACATGGGTAAAAGTAACCACAACAGATGGCTTGACTGGCTATGTATTAAAAGACTTTATTGAAGAAGATAATACTGTCAGCCCACAACCCGATGGTATAATTGAATACCGATCCGAATTCGGTCACATAGTCAGCCAGGCACCAATCAGAATTCATCAAGATTTTGAGTCTCATGTCTTAGAAATGGAAGCTTGCGCAAGGGAGCAGGGGATAAAAATCCTTGTTACTAGTTCCCTACGTTCTCCTAATAAACCGTTGAAAAATGCAGTCGTTAGTCCTGCACAGCTATCCAACCATTTTGTTGGGCACGCGCTGGATATGAATTTCTTGTACGAGGGACGATGCTACGGCTCTTTCTCTTTTAAGCGGAGGCATACTATTCCCTTACCTATTTGTCGATTTATCGAAAATGTAAAAAGTTCACGCCATATGCGATGGGGTGGAGACTTTAGCAACCCTGATTATATCCACTTTGACGACAAGTTTAACTTAAGACAACCTGACCACTACCTAGAAAAATTGGCCAATTTATGGGGAGGCTAATTTATTCTTTCAGGGAACACTTATTACCCACTATTCTTTTCGACACACAGACTATTGCGCATCACAAACATTACGTCTACGCAGTTTGACAGAATGTTTTATTCGCAAGTAAGCACAGCAGATTAAAACTATTAACTCCCCGTAGACACCAATTAAATTCGAAACAATCCAATTTAAAAAACAAATCCCATCAACGTTCAATAACCCCCCACTTTTATTGCACATTCAAAAAAAATAAATAACAACAATTATCATTCGCAACAAAATCACACTAAAGCAATGATTT
>CAWUJV010000130.1:0-5984 GCA_963922845.1 uncultured Alteromonas sp. | reverse complement strand
CTCGCGACCCCAACCTTGGCAAGGTTGTGCTCTACCAGCTGAGCTATTCCCGCGTAGGATTCAAGCGTTGAAGAGAAATTGGAGCGGGAAACGAGATTCGAACTCGCGACCCCAACCTTGGCAAGGTTGTGCTCTACCAGCTGAGCTATTCCCGCATTTCAATTTGCTTGAAAAGGCACTTCGTTTGAAGTGGAGCGCATTTTACAAAAATCACTGCCTAACGCAACAACTAAATGCATTTTTTTTGCTAATTGATGCTTATATGGTCAAATACTCAACAAAAGCACAGCCTTCACCAAGCCCGGTGCGATTAGATCGTAAATACATGAGTGCGATAGTAATGCATCTCAGCAATTGACTCTCGGATATCATCAAGCGCTAAATGCGTACCTTTCTTCTTAAAACCATTAAGCACTTCCGGCTTCCAGCGTCGAGTCAACTCTTTAACTGTACTGACATCAATGCTGCGATAGTGAAAGTACGCCTCAAGTTCTGGCATGTACTTAACCATAAAGCGGCGGTCCTGCCCAATGGTGTTTCCGCACAACGGAGACTGCCCCGCATCGACGTAGTCCTGTAAAAAAGCGATGGTTTTCTGCGATGCTTCTTCAACCGAAATGTTACTCTGACGACACCTTGCTGTTAATCCACTTTTACCGTGTGTATCAATACACCAAGGGTCCATATTATCAAGCACCTCATCTGGCTGATGAACAGCAATCACTGGACCTTCAGCAATAATATTCAGTTGCGGGTCAGTGACGATAGTGGCAATTTCGAGCACGACGCAGGTTTCGGGATCTAATCCCGTCATTTCCATATCGATCCAAACCAAGTTTGCGTTGTCTTTGGTCATCTCAATTCCTCTTTATAGTGGCTTTTGCCGTGCACACTGAGTGCGAAAACGTTACTATTGAAACTAGTATACGCGAACTTATGATACAAAGTGGCTAAAAAACCTAAACTTACGCAACGACAAAAACGTCAAATCGCGGCTAACCGCAGCAAGCGACTCAAAAAAAATCCGTCTAACGATACAAACGCAGCAAGCGAGCAGCTAGCGGGACGCGTAATAGGTCGCTTTGGTAAACACGCAGACGTTGAAGACATCAATGGCGTTATTACTCGTTGTCATATCCGCCGTACTGTTGACTCAGTGGTGTGTGGTGACAACGTAATGTTCAGTAAAGAAGACCATTCTGACTCAGCGGTGAACGGCGTAATCGAACTGGTACAAGACCGGCATTCTCTGTTGAGCCGTCCAGACTTTTATGATGGCATCAAACCCATTGCCGCTAATATCGACCAAATTATCATTGTCAGTGCTGTGCTACCGACTCTGTCGCTTAACATTATCGACCGTTATTTGGTTGCCTGTGAAGATACTCAAATCCAACCCGTAATCGTGCTTAACAAAGTCGAATTAATGTCTGAGACCGAACGAGCCGACACACAAAATGCACTCAAGCTTTACGAAAAGTTGGGTTATCAAGTGATGTATACCAGCTGCAAGTCTGGTGAAGGCATAGACGCATTAAGCGAACAACTCGGAGACAAGATCAGCGTGTTTGTTGGCCAATCTGGTGTAGGCAAATCTAGCCTAATAAACCAAATATTACCTGGTGCCGACGAGTTGGTGGGCGAAATATCAGATAGTTCAGGCTTGGGACAACACACAACGACAGCAGCAAAATTGCTACACATCCCAACCGGTGGCGATCTCATCGATTCGCCTGGAGTGCGTGAGTTTGCGCTGTGGCACCTGCCACATGAACGAGTAACATGGGGATTCATCGAATTTCGAGACTTTCTCGGTGGATGCAAATTTAGAGACTGTAAACACCTCAATGATCCCGGCTGCATTATTCGCCAAGCAGTAGAAGACGGAAAGATTGATGCGCAACGCTACGAGAGTTATCACCGTATTTTAGTGTCAATGGAAGAGCAGCGTCCCAGTTTCGTAAAAGGCCAGCTGTAATGCCAATCTGCGTTCGTTGGTCTCCATCATGTACAACCAGACATACGCTTATACCGAAGCCGACTAATACATATTAATCCTCAGGTATCTAGTTTGCTTGGCATGAGGTACAATTCGCCGGCTATTTTAAAATGGAGACGTAACCGTGCTGGACTGGTTCAAAGTTAACCTGCAATACATTTTACCAAAACATCTACTGTCGCGCTTAGTGGGTAAACTCGCCGAAGCAGAAGCTGGCGGACTCACCCATTGGTTGATCAAGGTGTTTGTTAAGCAGTTTAACGTGGATATGAGCGAAGCTGAGCGAGAGCATCCCACAGATTACGCCAGTTTTAATGCATTTTTCACCCGTCCTCTCAAACCAGGGATTCGCCCTATCGATGAGAGAGACAATGTATTAGCTCATGCGGTCGATGGTACGGTTAGCCAGTTTGGCGAGATTGAGGGAGATAAACTTTTTCAAGCTAAGGGTCACCATTTTAGTCTCACGACATTACTCGGTGGCAAGCCAGAGCTTGCAAAGGACTTCAAAGGCGGTCGCTTCGCTACAATTTACTTGTCTCCAAAAGATTACCATCGTATCCATATGCCAATTGAAGGCACTCTGACTGATATGGTCTACGTACCGGGCGATCTGTTTTCTGTCAATCCATTAACGGCTGAAAATGTACCAAGTCTATTTGCCAGAAATGAGCGAGTGGTGGCGTATTTCGATACGCCGGTAGGCAAAATGGCAATGGTATTAGTGGGTGCCACTATAGTTGCCAGCATAGAGACAGTCTGGGCCGGCACAGTGACCCCGCCAGCAGGTAAAAATGTGCAGCATTGGCAGTACGATCGAGAGACCGAAGCCAGCGTTAAATTAGACAAAGGCGAGGAAATGGGTCGATTCAAACTCGGTTCTACAATCGTGGTCTGTTTTGAAAAAGACGCAATTGATTTTGCCGATCTCGCCCCCGGCCAAGTAACGCGTTTAGGCACGCCTTTCGCGTACAAGGTTGATTCGTCTGCTGACGCTGAATAAACCAGACACTAACGCCTAGTGCCCATGGATCCGGTAAAACGAAGCCTCGCCTCTTTGCATGTCACTGTCATGCTATTGGGCGGCACGGCACTGTTTTCTCAAATCATTCCCTTATCAGCTACCGACATTACGTTAGGGCGCTCGTTGTTTGCGTGTTTGGCTTTGTTCGCGTTTATTTCGTTAAAGGGCGAAACATGGCGACTCCATTCCAAACGAGACTACATGATCGCCATTGGCCTAGGCGCGCTAATGTCCGCCCATTGGGTCACGTATTTCGCAGCCATGCAGTATGCAGGCGTTTCAGTAGGAATCATCGCGCTGTTCACGTTTCCCGTCATCAGTGTGCTGCTAGAACCGCTATTCGAAAAGTCAAAATTAGTCTGGCAGGACATTCTTAGCGCACTTATCGTATTTATTGGCATAGTGTTGATCGTTCCATCAGGGTCGTTGAACAATGATGTTAGCCTAGGGGTATTCGTCGGTGTTGTCAGTGCAATACTCTATGCGCTTCGAAACCTATTGCATCGGAAGCACTTCTCTCACTACAGTGGCGCCAAAGCCATGGCGTGGCAGATCCTAATCATCTTTATTACGTTACTGCCCTTCTTTTCTGACGAATTACCACAGGCCAATGCGTCGGCTTGGTGGCTATTGTTTCTACTCGGTACCATTTTTACGGGTCTACCCCACGCACTCATTGCTGCCAGCTTAGTGCACCTAAAAGTTAAAACCTTTTCGTTGATTGCCTGTATGCAGCCATTTTATGGTGTCATTCTCGCAATAATCGTACTCGATGAGAGCCCGAGTTGGAAAACCTTGCTCGGCGGAATTTTGGTGACATCCGCTTCTATCTACGAAACAATCAATACTCACAAACTGCATAAGTCTTAGAGGGCACCATGCTGATACTTGCACACAGAGGCGCCAGTAAAGCAGCACCAGAAAACACTCACAAAGCCTTTGCGTTGGCCTATGAAATGGGCGCAGACGGTATCGAGTTCGACGTCTATCAAATGCCAGCAAACAGTGTCATCATCCACGATAGGTGGTTGGATAGAACGACAAATGGAACGGGATTAGTCGTCGACCAAGCGCACGAGTATCTTTGCACACTTGACGCCGGGGCCGGTGAATCTATTCCTTTACTAACAGAGGTTATCCAACACGCGCCAAAAGACGCCATCCTTAATATTGAAATTAAGTACGCTTACGATATTGAGTCCTTGGTAGAGGAAATACGTTCTGCGTGTCGAGCCTACGGGTTTCCACTGAGACACTTATTGATATCATCGTTCAACCACAACTGGCTGACTCAGTTCAAGCTGCTGATGCCAAACACGCAGATAGGGGCGTTAACCGCGAGCTACAGTCATAACCCTACTGCCTATGCCAGTGACATCGATGCGGACTATGCCAACGTTGCGCTTGACGTCGTAGACTATGAGTTTGTCGTTCAGGCCCACAACAATGGACTGAAAGTCATGGTGTATACGGTTGACCAACCTCAGGATATTGCGTTACTGGCGTCGTGGGGAGTAGATGGGATTTTTACCAATGTGCCGGACGTTGCCGCCGCAACATTGCAAAAATCGATTATTTAGCGATGCTAGACGGTGTACTATCAAACAAGCTATTGTGACAGCAACGACATTGGCGGCACAGACGCAAGTTAATCCAGTGACCAGCAATAATTAGCGCCGCACCAACAGCAACCGTGATTGGCTCCCAATCGTCGCCAAAAAAGCCCTTGTTCCAATAAATCAATCCACCTGATATCAAAAACAGGAAAGGGTAGTATTTGCCGTGATGACGAATCGTCCCCATCAGTAAAGACGCCATGCCGATTACCAAAGAGATCGATAATATCGTGCGTTCAAACCACACTTCACCAAATATCGTCGTCGCCAAAATAGGTAGAATCGGTAACGCTAGGCAATGCACAGCGCACAAGCTGGAGATCCAGATTCCCATTTTGTCCATGGTAGTAGATGGTTCAGACATTGATTTCAGTACTCGATAGGCTACAGAATTGAAGCGGCGTTATGATATAACACAGCTCAGTATATGCAAGTTTTTTAGCTGAATAACCTATGCCGAACTTGGCTAAAGTACTGTCGATGACGCATGGCAAGCCCTAGTCAGCGATCTCGCCAACAAAGCCTGACACACCTGACTTCAAGCCAAAGTAATCACTTACACCAACAAGTCGAATTTGTTCACTATCTAATTCGCTAAGCTGCTGTTTTATCACTGTTATTGTTAGTGGATGAGGGTGGGCTATGGCGAGCGCTTTACCCCGCTTCTTCGCCATCATTTTTAAGCGCTGAAATTGTCGAGTAATAAAAGCTTCCGTTTGAATATGATCTAAAAAGATATGGCGACGTCCAACTGTGAGTCCTTTCTCTTTAGCGACAGTCTCAGCAACAGAGAGTGGCGTAGTACGACTATCGACAAACAATAGCTGTCGCTTTTTCAATGCCGACATCAACGCTCGCATTGGTTGTGGCTCTGCGGTCAATTTGCTGCCCATATGGTTATTGACACCAATCGCATATGGCACTGTTTTTAGCGCTTGTTCAAGTGATTCTTCTATCGAATAAGGATACATATCAGAGGTAATCGCCAAAGGCCCCAAGCGATTCTCGGACTTCGCTTCCATTGGTAAATGAAGCATTACATCTCTGCCCTCGGCGTGGGCCTTCAGCGACCACTTTCGCCCAAAAGGCGTGTCTGGTAACACCGAAATCGCGACTTGTGTGGGCAATTGAAACACCCCTTTGTCACTAGCGCGATAGCCAAGGTCATCAAAAATAATCACAATTTGTGGGGTAGCTGAATTATCAGCATAGACTGGCTGTCCCCACACTACACACCAACCTATCAACACCGCAAAGAAGGTTTGGGTTAAGGAAGGCATAAAATCAAAAAGTGTAGGCCGAGCCAGCATAGTGTGGAGCAATCATTATCGTTATTATCTGCTGT
>CAWUJV010000129.1:0-6454 GCA_963922845.1 uncultured Alteromonas sp. | reverse complement strand
AGTTTGACGTAACCCGTGAGCGTATTCGTCAGATTGAAGCGAAAGCACTTCGCAAGCTAAGACATCCAAGTCGCTCTGAGCAACTTCGCAGTTTCTTAGACGAATAACGCTCATTTCCGAGAAAAAGCCGCTTTCTATAACGCGGCTTTTTTTATTTAAAAAAATAAATAAAACCGAAAATTCAGGCTTATACGAAAGTATAAAAAGCTCTCCTTTTATTCTATTTCTTTATTATCAATTAGTCTAAATTTGCCTATTTCTATCCCAAATTACGACTTTAGACGCATGTATTTTGTTGATTTTCCGTGTAATTATCCGCGCGACGTGAGTCATGAGGAAAGCAGTAGTTGAGGGGAAACACAGTGCAAACTATTACAATTAAAACATTATTTTTTAGAATACTAATTACTTGTTTAGCCATCACATCGTTCAGTAGCTCTGCTGGATTGATTTACCGCGGTGACAAATTGGTATACGACGATGTACTAGACATCACATGGTTACTTGATGCCAATTATGCCGCTACGTCGGGCTTTGACAATGACGGTTTGATGAATTGGCAAGATTCCGTCGCTTGGGCAGATAGCTTGTCATTCGGTGGTTATGACGACTGGCGCTTGCCTACCGTTAACATATCAGGTGGCTGTGTAAGAGCCAATGATGGTACTGCGGACTGCGGTTATAACCCGAATACGGCCAATTCAGAATTGTCACACATGTACTTTAACAATCTCGGAAACATCGCACGCGTAGCACCGGATGGCTCATTCCCAACGCCGGGTTACGAGAACGTTAACTCAAGTTTCGTCGATGCAAACACTGGGTTGACGTACACGTTTGAGAACTATATCCGTGGCGGATATTGGACAGATACAGCATATGACCCCGCCCCTACATTTAGAAGCTGGGCATTTTTCTCTAACTTGGGCTACCAAGACCAATCACAACAAGCAAACCTGAGATATGCATGGGCTGTCCGTGATGGAGATGTTGCTAGTAAATTGCAACCAACGGTTACCACACCGGTACCGACACCCACCTCTCTCGGCTTATTGGCATTTGGATTGTTAGCTATTCGGTTGCGTAAGGCTTAACTTATAAAGTCCTCTCAATCCTAAAAGCTGAGCATCAACGCTCAGCTTTTTTATTTGTTGTGAAATTTTTTCGCAAAATATGCGGTTTATATCGATACTGATTGTACAAACTACGTCCACCATCGGGCTATGAGGAAACAAAATGAAGTTCGTAAAATTTGCCGCTGTTATCTTTAGTTTTTTTTGGGCGAGCGCAAGTTTCGCTGCGGATCCCATCGAAACAGGCACTTTCAACAATAATGCGATTTATGGTTACGATACTGTTGCCTATTTCACTGAAGGCAAAGCTGTAAAAGGGAATAAAAAAATTACTCACGAATGGCGCGGAGCGCTATGGCATTTTGCCAATGAAGAACACAAAGCGTTGTTTGTAGGTAATCCGGAAAAATATGCGCCACAATACGGTGGTTATTGTGCCTACGCGATGTCTGATGGTCGTTTGGTCGGTATAGATGAAGATGCCTTCACCATTATTGATGGCAAACTGTATCTGAACTACAGCATGAGCGTTATGAAAGAATGGCGTTCAAACATGGAACAATTCATTAAAGAAGCAGACGGTCACTACCCTAACCTAGTTGACTTGTAAGTAGCACTTCGACTGAATAATCGCCGCTCCCTGAGCGGCGTTTTAGTTTCTAAGATCTACAGGTTAATCCAACTAAGACAAAGTATGCCACGCCGTTTAAACAGGCCACTCCAGTAACGTTAAACTGCCAAACGACGCCACCGATCTATAGCGCTTTAGCTCAACGCCCACCATTGCATTAAGTCGAAACACACAGATAAAGGCCTAAGCACGCTCTGAGGGCGTGAACGTCGAACTAGCAGACCGTGTTTCAGCTATTTCTTTTAGCGCAACATGTGCATCATAGAAGCGCCTTGCCATCTGTTTGAATACTCACGCTGAGCGACAATTTGTCTATGCGAATTGGTGTAACTAATGGCGGCTGTCAACATAAACGGGCACAAAAAAAGGAGGCAAAGCCTCCTTTTCATTTGCGTCACGCTTATCTCAATTCACCCTTGGTATAGGGAATATCCGATTCGAGTTTATCAATCGTCTGTGTACGCTTGAGCGGCGACCCAGTTTTAATCGCAAGCCAATTGTATGCTGTGGGTACCACAAACAAGGTCATAAAAGCGGAAACCAATACACCTGCAAAAATCACCATACCAATAACCATACGACTCTCCGCGCCGGGACCAGCCGCCATTAACAATGGTAAAGAACTAAAAACGGTGGTGAAGCCCGTCATCACGATAGGTCGTAGTCGCTGAGCAGCGGCGCGTTTTAACGCCTCCTCAAACGGCGTGCCTGCATCTCGCAACTGGTTGGCAAATTCAACTATAAGAATCCCATTTTTCGCAGCAAGACCGATCAACATTACCAAACCAATTTGGCTGTAGATGTTAAGCGACATCCCTCCCAGATAAAGACCGACAAACGCGCCCACTAATGCCAGAGGAACCGTCAACATGATGACCAAGGGATGAACCCAACTTTCGAATTGAGCCGCCAATATCAAGAATGTCACTGCCAGCGCTAACATGAAGACAAAAACAAAGGAATTGCCAGACTCGTGATAAAGCTGGGATTCACCCTTGTAGTCAATGGATACGGTATCCGGAAGCTCACTCGCGACAATCCCCTCAAGGAAGGTCAGTGCTTCACCAACAGTGTAGCCGTCCGCTAGGTTGGCAGATATTGTAATTGCGCGCATGCGGTTGTAGCGATTCAACTGAGCTGATGTTGCGCCTTCAGTAAAGGTCAGCAAATTATCCATAGGAATGAGTTCATTGGTACGCTGAGATCTGACATACAAGTTATCGATACTGCTCGGGCTGCGATAGTCACTTTCGATTCCTTCCAAGATAACATCGTACTCTTCACCGCGATCTAAGAACGTAGACACTCGTCTTTGCCCCAACATTACCTCTAATGTTCGACCGATGTCGCTGATAGAAACCCCTAGATCAGCGGCGCGATCTCTGTCTATTTTAATTAATAGCTGCGGTGAGGTTTCTTTGTAATCAGAATCCAATCGCACCAATTTAGAATTCTCGGCGGCTTTCGCCAACACAGTATCGCGCCATGCTACCAAGTTTTCGTAAGTATCCCCTTGAAGTACAAATTGGACTGGACGCCCAAACCCGCGACCAGCGATACCACTTCGCATAATGGCAAACGCGCGTACATCTGGGATTTCATTGAGCTCTCGGCTTATTTCGGCCATCAAATCGAAGGTAGAATCGGAGCGCTCGTCCCACGGCGCATTTCCCACAATGGCGATACCAGAAGACCCACCGAATCCCGGCGTTCTAACCAATACACGACTTACACGGCCATCGCGCTTGTAAGGGAGTAAAACAGCCTCAATTTTTTCCAAATTAGCGGCGTTGCTTTCAAAGCTCGCGCCTTCTTGCGCTTGCATCAAAATAAAGAAATTGCCTCTATCTTCCCGAGGCACAAATTCACTCGGTATCTTGCTCATAAGTTGCCAGACCACTACCACTGACAAAATGAGCATTATCATCATGATGATCGGTTGATGAAGCGTCTTTGTTAAGCTGTTGTAATAACCTTTTTCAATTTGCTGAAAACGCTTGTCCACCCACGCACCGAAACCTGAACTGCGCTCGCGCTTTTTCAGCAGTTTTGACCCCATCATTGGCGAGAGCGTCAATGCAGTGAAACTGGAAAATGCCACTGCCGCTGCGATAGCCAGTGCGAATTCCGTGAAGAGTTGGCCAATATTCCCTTCGAGGAAAACAAGTGGAACGAACACCGCCACAAGTACCAGAGTTGTCGCGATAACAGCGAACCCAACCTCTCGGGCACCACGATAAGCGGCCAGTATCGGCGGCTCGCCCAGCTCGATTCTTCGATAAATGTTTTCGAGCACAACAATCGCGTCATCTACCACCAAGCCAATGGCCAATACAAGCGCCAAAAGTGTCAGCAAGTTGATAGAAAAGCCAAGCGCGTACATGACAATGAAAGCCGCGACCAATGACACTGGTACCGTCACAGCAGGAATCAAAGTGGCGCGAATATTTCCCAAGAACAAGTAAATAACCACCACAACCATGAACATCGCGATTCCAAGGGTGTTATAAACTTCATTAATCGATTCTTCGATAAATACCGACGAGTCGTAGCTCGGAACAATAAAGATATTGTCCGGAAGCGTTTGCTCAATGCGTTCAATTTGGGCCTTAGCGGCGCGGGCCACTTCAAGCGTATTGGCTTTTGACTGTTTGACGATACCCAGTCCAATCATATTGACGCCATCACCGCGAAATTCAGTTTCATCATCCTCAGCGGCAAGTTCAACATGGGCGACTTCGCCTAAGCGAATCAGATACCCATCGTCACCTACCGCTATGGTCAGCGCAGCAAAATCATCCGGCGTAAGAAAGCTGCGTGCTACGCGAACTTCAAGGTTTCTATCCGTAGACTGCACTTCACCAGCGGGTAACTCCACGTTTTCAGCCCGAATGACACGCTCGACATCAGCAACGGTAATTCCCCGCGCTGCCATCGCGTTGCGATCAAGCCACACTTTCATCGCATAGGTTCTGCCACCGCCAATTTGCACACGCGCAACCCCTTCGGCAATAGATAGACGGTCTACTAAAAAGCGTTCAGCGAAGTCCGTTAGTTCCATAACATTGAGATTGGTACTGCGCAGGTTGTACCAAACAATGACACTCTCATCAGAATTCGACTTCGACACTTCAGGCGGATCGGCTTGATCCGGTAGATTATTCAGTGCACGGCTAACACGCTCACGTACGTCATTTGAGGCGGCATCAATATCGCGAGAGAGTTTAAATTCGATAGAGATACTCGAGCGTCCATTACGGCTTGTAGACGTAATGTTTTTAATCCCTTCGATACCACTTATTCTATCTTCTAATAGTTGAGTAATACGGGTTTCGACGATATTCGCCGATGCGCCTGGATAAGTCGTATTAATGGATACAATCGGTGGGTCGATATCAGGGTATTCACGCAGCGATAGCATACCGATAGCCACGACGCCGAAAATAATAAGCAGTAAGTTGACGACCGTCGCAAAGACAGGACGCTTGACCGATAGATCTGACAGTAACATAGCTTACCCCTTAGCGATTTCTTCTAAGACGCGAACCTTAGAGCTATCTCGAATGCGAAGGGTACCTTCTGTCACAACTCTGTCGCCCGCCACTAAACCGTCAAGCACTTGGACCTTACCGGGTCGTCGCGCGCCAATGACGACTTCTTGTTGGCGTACGGTGTCATCCTCGACAACAAATACAAACTGTTTATCCTGATTAGGAACTAAGGCTTTCTCTGGAATGACCAACGTTTCGAGTACCTGCTTCTCTAATGTTATTTGAAGCAACATACCCGGGCGCAGCAACTCCTCGCGGTTGTTAATCGTTGCTCTGACCAAAATGGAGCGCGTAACGGGGTCGATGCGCGAGTCTATGCCACTGATCTCACCTGTAAATTGCTGTGCGGGATAGGCTACAGATGATGCTGTCACTTTTTGCCCCATGCCTAAACTAGCCAAATGCGTTTCAGCCACACTAAAGTCGACTTTCACTGCGCTAATATCATCTAACGTGGTAATCGTATCAGCGGGTCTCACTAACGACCCTACGCTGATTTCACGAATCCCCAATCGTCCTGCAAAAGGTGCGCGAATTTGCAAGTCTTTCACTTGTGCATTAGCCACTTCTAACTGTGCTTCAAGGGTTTTAACTCTGGCTTGTTGCTCATCGAGCAACTGCTCTGAAGCGGCATTTTCTTTAGCTAATCCTTTGATTCGCTTTAATTGACGCTGCGCTTCTACCAAGCTCACGTTTAATTCGTTGACTCTGGCTTGCTCTTCTCGATCATTGAGCTGTACCAGTAATTGACCTTTCTCTACCACTTCGCCATCGTCAAACCCTACCGCAGATACAATTTCCGTATCTTGTGCCGTCAAGGTCACGGATTCATTTGCTCTGGCGGTACCAAGCGCTTCGATCGTAACGGGAAACATTTGGCGTTGAACGGTTTCCACTTTCACCGGTGTTGCTCCGCCCCCTCGACGCCCCTGCGCCTTTTCTTCCGGCATATTGAGATAGGCAATAAAACCGCCTAGCAACACCACGCCGATAACCAGTGGAGAAATCTTTGAAGCAACAGACATAAAATATCCTTCGGGTTGATATGCACGGCCAATACGTTAGGATTGGACATCAAATAGAAAAACGACACGCCGTATTAAGACGGTGTATTGATGTTCCGACATTGTACTGATTTTGATGAGCAACAAATTTCTTTTAACAGCTATTTTAGTAGTTTTACCGCTTTTTAGCTGCAC
>CAWUJV010000128.1:0-7134 GCA_963922845.1 uncultured Alteromonas sp. | reverse complement strand
GCTTTTTATTCGCGTCCAACTACATTATAACGGGTTGAATAAAGTTGGCTTAATGGCGTTTGACAGCTAACTTAATTAAATCGTTTTCAAAGACCGATCCCACGGAGAAATGATGAATAAAAAGATCACCATTAACAAGGTTGACCATGATATTGACGTGCCTGAAAGCATGCCTTTACTTTGGTATTTACGAGACAGGCTAGAATTTACAGGCACTAAATTTGGTTGTGGCAAAGGATTATGCGGCGCGTGTACCGTTCACGTTGATGGCCAAGCGGTGCGGTCTTGCGTGACACCGGTTGGCGCGATGGCTGGTCGAAGCATCACGACTATCGAAGGATTGTCTGAAAACGGCGATCATCCTTTACAAAAAGCGTGGTTGGAAGTGGGCGTACCCCAGTGTGGTTATTGTCAGGCCGGGCAGATAATGAATGCGGCTAGCCTACTTAACACCAACACAAGTCCGTCAGAGCAAGAAATTGAAAGTGCGATGGTCGGCAATATTTGTCGCTGTGGTACCTATCAGCGAATCAAAAAAGCCATTGGTATGGCTGCAGATGAATTAGCTAAAGAGGTGTCATAATGCGCGCAGATATCGAACAGCTACTACAACAAGAGCGTCAAAAACAATCGGCGTCTATTGTTAGTCAACTCAGCGAAATGACGCTAGACCGCAGGCAGTTTTTGAAAGTCAGCGCATTGAGCACAGGTGGGCTTTGTATTGGGTTTTCTATGCCAACCCTGGCCAGTGCGGGCGGCCAAGACAAAAACGCGACCTTTAACCCTAACGCCTTTATTCATCTATACGAAAACGGTGACGTGTTGATTTACTGTGGTCGATGTGAAATGGGCCAAGGGATTAGCACCGCATTGCCATCGGTTATTGCAGACGAAATGGATGCGGATTGGCGTTTTGTGCGTGTAGAGCAAGCCGAGGGCGATCAAGATAAATACGGTAGCCAAGCCACTGGTGGGTCGGCAAGTATTCGAACGATGTACGAACCTATGCGCAGCGCTGGTGCTGCCGCCAAAGCAATGCTTATCGCTGCTGCGGCCAAAGTATGGAATACGCAAGCGGAGAATTGCTACGCTGAGAATCACTTTGTTATCAACAAAGCCAACGGTGAGAAGCTCGGCTACGGCGAGTTGGCAAGTTTAGCCGCCGATATGCCAGTACCCGAAAAACCTGTGCTTAAAGCAAAATCGAATTTCCGGTATATCGGTTCAGAATTGCCTCGCCACGATGTGTCTAAGGTAATTAGAGGACAACGTACTTATGGTGTCGATACAAAAGTCCCAGGTATGCAGTACGCGGCGATTGTGCACTGTCCCGTAATGGGGGGGAGCTTAAAATCGGTTGATAAAACCGAGGCACTTAAGGTACCCGGCGTGACGGCAGTTGTCGAAGTCGCGCCGCTAAAAGTCCCGTTTGGGTCTTTGGGCGGGGTTGCTGTGGTGGCGAATAACTCGTGGTCAGCGCAGCAAGGCGTCGATAAGCTTAAGGTCGAATGGGATCGCGGTCCACACGGTAGTTACGATACTGATGTGTATATGAAAGAGTTGGTTACCAACGTAGAAAAGCCAGCAAACAAGATTGCAGAACGCGGTGATGTCGAAAATGCGTTTGCCAATGCCAGTCAGACTGTCTCCGCAACCTACACTGAAGGTCATTTGGTACATGCGCCAATGGAACCCAACGCCAGTGTGGTCTCAGTACAAGATGATTTTTGTGAAGTGTGGGCGTCGACACAAAGCCCTGATGATATTCAAAATGTCTTGTCGGGCTTCTTGGGTATCGATAAAAAGAACGTTCGCGTCAATGTGATGATTTCAGGCGGCGCGTTTGGCCGTAAATTTAAGTGTGATTATGTTCACGAAGCGGCGGCAATTTCTAAAGCGGTTGGTACGCCAATTCAGCTAACTTGGACACGCGAAGAAGACACGCGTACTGGTTACTATCATTCCAATAGCGCGCAACACATTGAAGCGTCATTGGATAGTGAGGGTAACGTAACAGGGTGGCTACATCGTATTGCGTTCCCTTCGATTAACACGCTATTCAATCCAAGTGTTCAATTTGCTCCGGCTAACGCGGTCAGTGAAATTGATAGCCACCCCTTTGGTATCGCTAATCTGCGCAGTGAATCAGGTCTTGCACCAGCACACACGCGTATTGGTTGGTACCGAGCGGTGTATGCGATTTTCTATGGCTTTGGTTTTGGTGTATTTGCTGATGAGCTTGCCGAAAAAGCGGGCGTAGACACAGTCACTATGCTCAACCGCATCTACGACAACAACAAGAACCCAGAACAAGCTGAGCAAGTCGCGCGTTCAAAAGCGGTATTGGCGTTAGCGGCTGAAAAATCAGGCTTTGGTAAGAAATTGCCAAAAGGTGAGGGCATCGGTATTGCTGTGCACTACAGCTTCCAAACTTACGTGGCAATGGCCGTGCATGTTCGCATGAAAGGCAATGACTTTGAGGTGGTGCGTGTCGATTCAGCCGTTGACTGTGGTCAGGTGATCAACAAAGACGGTGCCACAGCGCAACAAGAAGGTGCCGTGGCAATGGGGATCTCGCTATCTAAGTATTGTGAAATCAAGTTTAAGGATGGTGCTGTGGTTAACAGTAACTTCCACGACTATCCCGTTATGCGAATCGTTGATATGCCAGAAGTGCATGCTCATTTCATTGAGTCTGACGCCAGTCCAACAGGTTTAGGCGAACCGGGTATGGCGCCGTTTGCACCGGCACTCGCTAATGCGTTGTACCAAGCTTCGGGTAAACGCCACAGAAGCTTGCCGATTGATACGTCGGCAACGTAAGTCTGATATCACCTAAGAAAAACGCCCTGATAGAATCGGGGCGTTTTCGTTTGTGCCACAAATCAGGCCCTACAGCCTAAACAAAGCGCTGGCGAATTTTTTCAGCTAACAAAGATGCTGCTTCGTTGGGTGTTGTTTTCATGTGTTTGAGGTAAATACCGACGTCACCGAGTTCGGGCAATCGGTCATCATTTTTCAGTTCAACTAGACTGTTTGGCATCGTAGATTTCGCCAGCACAGTAAAGCCAATGCCTTCTTCAATTGCACATTGAATCCCATATAAGTCCTGCACTGTGTAGATGGTGTTCCAACTTATTTTTTGTTGTCTCAGCTTGGTCTCAACACGCTTGCGGTAAATACATGGTGTTGGAGCCAAGACCAATGGAATAGGGTCAACAGATTTTAGAGTATGCAGCGGGCTGCCGACCCAAATAAGCGGTTCTTTTTTGATGAAGTCGCTGTCTTCAGGTTGAACTGGCTCTTTGAGTACTAACATGAGATCAAAGTCACTCTCTAATTTATTTTCCTCGTGTAGCAGGGTCTTACTGAGGGCGCAGACGACTTCAAGTGAAATTTGCGGGTGGGTTTGCCTGAACTCGTGAATAACTTTGGGAATAATCGCGGTAGCGAATTCACTGGGGATCCCAAGTTTTACACTGCCTGTAATACCTTCCTTATCGAATTCTTTAATCGCCATATCATTCAGTGCCAAGATTTCAACCGCGTACTCATAAAGTCGCTTACCTTGTTCTGTCAGTTTGAAGCTATTGGCGTTTCTGACGAAGAACTGCTGATCAAAGCGGTCTTCCAATCTCCTGATTTGTTGGCTAATGGCGGATTGTGTGCGGCCTAACTGCTGCGCACTTAACGTAAAGCTCTCTACCTGACACACGGTCACAAAAGAGCGAAGAACATCAATGGGGAGATTTTTCATCACGCTTTGCTATTAAGTATTTTAATTCAGTCGATAATATCTATTAATTTAAATAATAGATAATCCAGCGCTATGCTTCAATCACAAGTGTGAAAAATCGGAGCAAGAACCATGAACAACCTCAACAATACATTACAACAGGTTGACCCTTGTGTTGCACAAGCCATAGAGAAAGAAAACCACAGACAACAACATTGTGTTGAACTGATTGCCTCGGAAAACTATACCAGCAAAGCCGTCATGCAAGCGCAAGGCAGTCAGTTAACCAACAAGTATGCAGAAGGTTACCCACAAAAACGTTACTACGGTGGCTGTGAGCATGTGGATGTCGTCGAGCAACTGGCCATCGATCGCGCCAAAGCATTATTTAATGCCGACTACGCAAACGTGCAACCTCACTCTGGCTCACAAGCGAATGCCGCAGTGTACATGGCACTATTAAATGCCGGCGATACGGTGTTGGGGTTGAGCCTTGATCACGGTGGGCATTTGACGCATGGCGCCAAACCAAACTTTTCTGGCAAACTCTACAATGCAGTTCAATACGGTATTGATACTACGACAGGAGAGTTAGATTACGAACAGATTTTATATCTGGCACTAGAACACAAACCCAAGCTCATTGTGGCGGGTTTCTCTGCGTATTCTCGAGTGATGGATTGGGCTAAATTCAGAGAAATCGCTGACCGAGTCGGTGCGTATTTGTTGGTAGATATGGCACATGTTGCAGGCTTAGTGGCAGCGGGCTTGTACCCGAATCCTATTCCTCATGCTGATGTTGTCACCACTACGACTCATAAAACACTGCGTGGCCCTCGCGGAGGGTTGATTTTGTGTCAATCTAACCCAGAGCTAGAGAAGAAATTCAATTCGTTGATCTTCCCCGGTATTCAAGGTGGACCTTTGATGCACGTTATCGCTGCAAAAGCCGTGGCGCTAAAAGAAGCGGCGACACCAGAGTTTGTAGCATATCAAAAGCAAGTCATTGCAAACGCCCGTGAGATGGCTGGCGTGTTTATTCAGCGAGGCTACAACACTGTGTCGGGTCAAACTGACAACCATTTGTTCTTGGTTGATCTCATTGATAAAGGTTTGACGGGCAAAGAAGCGGACCACGCGCTGGAGCAAGTGGGCATTACCCTGAACAAAAATACTGTGCCGAATGATCCGCAATCACCGTTTGTCACCAGTGGAATTCGAATTGGTACGCCAGCCATTACGTCACGTGGTTTTAAAAACGCCGAAGCCGCTGAGCTGGCCGGATGGATTTGTGATGTGCTTGATGATATCAACAACGAATCGGTCGCCACCATTGTGGCACAAAACGTTACCGCATTGTGTGAGCGCTTCCCGGTTTACGCTTAAACCCTATCTCACTGAGTGGTAGAAACAAAAACGCCCGACATTGTATCGGGCGTTTTTATGGATAAAACGATGGTGAAGAATTACTCCATTGGCTCGCACGTTACGCCAGGTAATGGCACCCTTTGTTTGGTGTCATTACGCTGAAGCCAACAGCTGCCATCTTGCAACATCATAGAAAAGCTAAATGCACTGCCAGATAAGTTCTCGGTCACGATACCTTGAACTTCTTTAAGCATGTCATTCTCTAACGTCAATTTGTTGCTGTCAGAAAAAGCCGTGTCAGCGATGTTTACCTTGCGGTTAAACATCAATTCTGACAACGCATTTTCGACCGCGGTAATTTGCGCCTTGGTGCTCGAAGATAATACGGCGGGCACCGCACTGTCTTTGGCTGTTGATTGACAACCTGTCAAACTTGCGGCGCAAGCCGCTGCGACCATTACTTTTTTCATTGTTATTCCTTCAATTCACCCACTGTAGAGTAGATAGCGTTTTCTTGCAGGAATGAACGGTAGCGCGAATCAAATAGTGTTTGGTCACTGTTGGTTGCCGTACGACTGTCAAAGCTTGGTGCTTTAGCGGCAGTAGGACAGCTACCAGATTCTAAACGCTCAATGGCTGCTGACAGCATACCCTCAGATGTATCACCCAATGCCGTCGTGTAATCATCGGCAACGGTACAACCCAACAGTTGGTCGCTTTGTGTTGGTGAGGCAACCGGTCTAAAACCGTCAGAGAATTCTCCGAAGCCTTTTGCATTTACCCCTTGGAATTGGATAGTGTAATACGTCGTTCCACAGTTATCCGTTGGATAGAAACCATAAGGCTTACCACATGTCGTGCCACCGATTTGAATTACCTCAACGTCAATCCCTTCTAAACCATTGATTAGCGATTCACTGGCTGAACAGGTTCTATCTGTAGTAATCACAAATACGCGACTTAAGCTCAGGCTAGGCAGCGTATTGTCAGTGAATACGCCTGCTTCCCAGTCGATCTCACGATCGTAGAACGGGGTAGGGCTAAGCGCTCGACCTGTTACCGGGTCTGAAGTTGTGTGTTTGTCGTTCCAACGGGTTTGCGAGAACGTACGATCGGTGGTTTGTGCAGGACCTGCAATCATGTAGCCAAGTTGCGAAGACATCGCCAGCAAGCCGCCGCCGTTGTAACGCAAATCAAGTACTAAGTCTGTGACGTTTTCATCAACAAACGTTTGGAATCCGGCGATCAACGGCGCTTGTGCGGGGCGTTGGAACCCGTCAAAACGCATGTAACCGACTTTCCCTTCCGCTGTATCAATAACTTGAACGTTGTTGACGAACGATTGAACTGTAGTCGTTGATGTCAAGCTGACGGTCACTTGCGACCCATCTGCTTTTTCCATTACGAAAGTGTACGTCTCACCTTCTTCAGAGGGGAATAATGCCGCATTGTACAAATCAACGTTGTTGCCGTTAATCACATCATCGCCGTTGATTGTTAAGATCTGATCGCCGCGTTCGATTCCAGCTTCAGCCGCGGGTGAACCGGGTTGGACTACGCCTGCAACAATCTCGCGTGGAGGCGCCGAACGCAATAACACCCACTCTACACCATAGTCAGTTGAAGCGCCTGATTGAGAAAATGCTTCGAATTCTTCTGTTGATTGGAAGAAATGGAAGTTGTCTTTCGCTGCGCCAGATGCAGTACGCTCTGATGTTAAAAGTGCATTGTCGAAATAGACTTGAGGTGACGCAAACCCATCAGGATCAACATCGTCGATTTCGTCATACCATAAATAGGTGTCGTTGCTCCAAGAGCGAAGCCACATCTTTTCGTCAAACTCCGTACCCTGCGTATCGGGATAAGGCTGGCCATTGATATCTAGCGTTGTACGAGGCGTTTCACACTTCGCTTCAAATTCGCTCGCGTCAGCGAAGACACCAGCTTGCCATCCGGTTGGTTCTGGTTCAGGAGCGGGGGGGGGGGATGGGGATGGTTTAGGTTTTGTCGTTACGGGATTAACTGGGGTT
>CAWUJV010000127.1:0-7196 GCA_963922845.1 uncultured Alteromonas sp. | reverse complement strand
CGATTCGAGCCATGTGAGTGTCGCCACCGTCCCTCGCCGGTACGGGGCGAGTATTCCGAAAAGCCCACTCGATTGAGTGGGCTTTTTTCGTTTTGGCGCCATAAAAATGTGCGACCTTAATACCAGACCCATTTCTATTCTTGACGTGCTACTGGCCATTCCTTGTTTTCGTTTCGCTGTATTCACTGGCGCTAACTATGCGAGCGTCGTCACTCCTATGAACCTAACCGCATAGCTTTTATGGACAACACATTTGATCGATCACTTATCTTTGTGGGTTGGTATTATTCTGGACACTACGTTGAGCTAACGCTTTATGCGGTCTGTGAAGAGCGCAACTAGTGATGGATATTGGCTTAAGATTTTCAGTGAAAAACTCAAGCGACAGTGATTTTATGCCTAGCGATCTCTTCGTAGTAGGGTATTGCAGCGTTGGCAATACTGTTTAGTTCAGATGGTAACTCGGGCAGTGGTTTTTTAACTGTGGGCCTAAGGCCCGTACTTTTCCATACCGACTCGTACCAATGCGGTGCCCACACACCGTCTGCTGGGTTGCCTCCAGCGGTCCATGAGAGCATAGTGGATTGATATTCAATACCGATCGCTTCACAAAGTGTCTGTAGAACTTGTGCTGGATTTTCAAGAATGTCATCACTATCGACTACTACAGGTATCGTGCCACTGATCTTTTTAACATAATTGAAAATTTCTAATTGTTTCACAAAGCCAATATCTTCCAACGTTGGTTTTTCACGTTTTTGTTGATAACTGGCCACTACTCGTGCTGGATGACGAATGAGAAATACATTATTAACCTCCTTCAGCCAATCTAGGGAGAACGTAGGCAGCATATGGTGTGTCATTTGTTTTTGATAATACAGTGATTTACCGTCAGGCATTTCGCCAAGGCATTGTTCAATGACCACATCCGGTTGCGTTGGCTGCGATGCAAGAATTGCATCTTGCATAGGGTGTATTAAACCTGATGAATGTAAATAGGCAGCATAAAAAGGTTCGTCAATTACCACACTATCGCTTCTACTTGAAAAAGCGTACATCATGGCTGTAGATAGGTTTCTTGGGCCAGACCACATTGCGATGCGCATTACTGTCTCCTTTAACTTTGTTTGACTAAATCAAAGTACCATTGCCTAATCTTTTGGGTCATTGGGCCTGGATATGATTCGCCTATTTGGCGGCCGTCTATATGAGAAACCGGTGTTTGAGCACCAAACGTTCCCGTGAGAAACGCTTCATCGGCACCATACGTGTCTACTAGTGAAAAATTCTTTTCTTTTACCACTACTCCATTGGCTCGACAAACCTCTAGGACTTTTTGTCTGGTGATACCGTTCATGCAATAGTCACCCGTTGAGGTCCACACTTCACCTTTTCGCACGATAAAGAAATTACAGGCGTTGGTAGTGTTAACGAAGCCGTTTACATCTAACATCAGTGCTTCATCTGCTCCGCACTTCTCCGCAGCGATACAGGCAAGAATACAGTTGAGCTTGCTATGACTATTCAGTTTCGGATCTTGTGTCATCGGCAAACCCCGCAGATGGGGTACGGTTGCTAATTTGATAGGACGCGCGATGGATGCCTTAGAGTGTTCACATATGATAACTAGCGTAGGACCTTGTTTTGATAAACTGGGATGTTGGAATGGTTTGCTTTTAATACCGCGAGTAAACATCAGTCTAGCGTGAACGTCGTCATGCATGTCATTAGCTATACGTGTTCGCTCCAAAGCGGCGATGACGTCTTGCTTGGTCATAGCCAAGTCAATATCCACTGCCAGGGATGCTTCAAACAATCGGTCGATATGTTCGTCTAAAAATGCCCATGTCCCTTTGTATAGGCGTAACCCTTCCCAGATACCATCACCAAGCATGAAGCCACTGTCATAGACTGAAACTTTGGCATGGCTGCGGTGTACAATCTCCCCGTTTACATAGATCTTAATGTCTTCGTTGCGCTCATCTTCCACCGCTGTGTGTGTGCTGACGTCTTCCATTACATTCTCTTTTTGTTGTTTTATTAGGCAATAGCATTGTGAAGGGCTTGTGCGTTTTTTGTCAAATCAGGGTAGTTTACAAAACTGAATTATCGATAAAACCTGACCAATTGGTCAATTTTTATACTAAAGCATAGTTTAAATATTCATCTATAATTATATAATTCCGCATCTATTGAATACACAGGGGTTATACATGGTAGGTGCAGCAGAGCATGGTCACTTCAAGACAGGTAAAGACGACCAGCTGTTAATGTTTTCTGCAGAGGGACCATGGAACGATCAAACATTCTCAAGAGGAATAAGAGAGTTAGGCGGTTTGATTAAACAAGCCGATATTCACAGACCCTGGGCGCAATTGAGTTGTTTGTACGGGGAAAGCCTAATGCCTCCTTCTGTATTCAAAGGGTTCACTAAACACACCGCCATAAGAAAAAAGAGTGGCCTTCGTTTTTTGGCTGTGGTCATTAAAGATTCAGACATTGAATTTACGATCCGAAGCCAACTGTCAGCGGGGTATGAAGAAACGGGTATTGATTACGGTTTTTTCGATTCGATTGAAGAGGCCCTTGAGCATATTGCATCAATCAATATCGATTTTGACAAGCAGGCCGCGTTATCATTTTTTGGCAGAAAGTCGTTTAGTTTGAGTGCCTAGTCTCTCTACACACTGCGTTGAATTGCAGGTATTTACGACCAATAATCTACGGCCAGAAACATTTTGTAACAACTATCACAAAGTTCAGCCGTTCACCTGAATAAACCCCTGTTTGGCGGATTTAAACTTTTTGTGTCATGACTTCGACCTATAGTTATCACACTCAAATTTAGACCGGTAAACGGACATGGACATTACACGTTCTGCAATAAAAAATGCGTCAGGTGTGGGCATTTTTGTCGCCATCATCGCCGCCCTTGGCCTCTATAGTTTACTTAGTCTGCCTGTTCAGCTGTTTCCAGATATCGAACGTCCCTCTATTTCAATCCAAACATTCTGGCGTGCCGCCTCACCACAAGAAATTGAGTCGGAGATCTTGGAACCTCAAGAAGAGGTGCTGCAAGGTATCCCCGGACTACAAGGTATGAACGCCTGGGCTAACCAAGGCAATGCTTGGATTAACCTAGAGTTTGGCCTTGAGACGGATATGCAAAAGACCATCATTGAAGTGATTAGCCGTATGAATCGCTTACCACCTTTGCCCCGAGATGCATTGTCGCCAAACATTATGATGGGAGGACGGGGTGGCGATGCTCCCGCGCTAACGTATTTCTTTTTGCAACGTCTCCCTGGAAACCCCAACGAAATCAATACTTATGTAACGTATTTTGAGGATGTTATTCGTCCCCAAATCGAGTCGATTCCCGGCGTCGCTAGAGTTCGTATGGAATCAGGTATTGGTGGTGCAGAAGAATTTCAAATCGTTTTTGACCCTTACAAAGCAGCGGAACTGGGTATCAACCTTACCAATATTGCCAATGTATTAGGTAGTGCTAACGATGTGTCTGGCGGTTTTGTCGATGTGGGCAGACGACGTTATACCCTGAGATTTGAAGGTAAATATGCGCCGGAACTCATGGGTGACATGATTTTAGAATGGCGAGATGGTAGCCCCGTCAAACTTGGTGATATCGCAGAAATCAAGATTAAGAGAGCTGACGGCGCCAACTACAGTGTTCAGAATGGTAACCCCGCTATCTCTATCCGCGTTGACAGAGAAAACAACGCTAATGTGTTATCAACACTTGAAGCCGTCAAAGCCAAAGTCGACGAACTCAACATCAACGTACTTGCCGCCGAGCAGCTCACAATGGCGCAGTCTTTCGATGCGTCTGTATTTATCTATCGCGCCGTTAATCTAGTGACGAGCAACTTAGTGATAGGGGTGCTGCTGGCGATTGGCATCTTGTGGTTGTTTTTACGTCAATTGAGAGCGACGTTAATTGTTGCGCTCGCCATTCCCATCTCTTTGTTAAGTACCTTTGTTGTACTGTATATCACGGGACGCTCACTAAATATCATTTCATTGGCTGGATTGGCGTTTGCTGTTGGTATGGTACTGGACGCAGCAATCGTGGTTTTAGAAAATATTGTCCGGCATAGAAAGCTAAACAACGATCTAAACGCTTCCTCTTATCTAGCTACAAAAGAAGTGTTTGGAGCATTGATGGCGTCGACGGCTACGACGGTCGCGATCTTTATTCCCGTGATGTTTTTGAAAGATGTCGAAGGGCAGCTCTTCGCAGATTTGGCGTTGACCATTGCTATTGCTGTCACCATTTCTTTGGTCGTTGCTGTAACGGTATTGCCCGTAGTTGCGAGTCGTTGGCTCCCTACGGATGAGTCAGGTAAAGACATGACCTCGGTTTGGAAATCAATGGCCGATGGTATCAAGCGACTGACGTCAACTAACGCACGCAGGTTAACCATTGTTGTAGTGTTAATGTCACTACCACTTGTTGGTAGCTATCTTCTGATGCCTAAACTGGATTATTTGCCGCCGGTAAAACGCGATGCCGTCGATGCCTTTTTCAATTTACCTGCAGGGGCGAGCGAGAATTTTGTTGCTGAAGAGGTAATGCCTATTGTAGTTGAGCGGTTACAGCCTTATATGGATGGCGAAAAATCACCTGCGCTTAAAAATTACTACATTATTACGTGGCCAAATGGTGGGACTTTGGGCGTACGCGCCAAAGAACAAAGCCGGGTAAAAGAGCTTGAGCAAATTGTACGTGATGAAATTCTTAAGGATTTACCTGATACCCGAACCTTTGCCATGCAAGGAAACCTTTTTGGTGGTTTTGGCAATGGCCGGTCTATCAATATCTTGCTACAAGGCCGCGATCAAGAGGGGCTAGTGGCGGCCGCTCAGGTAGGATTGGATAAAATCAGGGAGGTATTTCCCACTGCCAATGCCCGAGCCAATCCTTCGTTGGAACAAGCGGAGCCTGAATTGCAGTTTTATCCCAACGATAATCGTATGATGGAAGTCGGCTATAGTCGCCCACAAGTGGCCAACTTAGTACGTACTTTGGGCGATGGGATGTATGTGGGAGAGTACTTTGACGGTGTTAAGCGTATGAATATTATTTTCCGCTCTGAACCGTGGGAAAACCCTGAAGACCTGTCTGCAACGCCCATTATGACGCCGAGTGGTGAGCTGGTACAACTTGGAGAATTGGTACAAGTAGAGCGCGCCGTAGGCCCATCACAAATTCAGCGCGTCGATCGCCGCCGTACGCTAACACTGAACTTTAATCCTCCTGAGGGTATGACACTTGAAGAGGCCATGTCTTTGGTCAAAGAGCAAGTCGAACCCGCGATAATGGCTGTAATGCCTGTGGATGGCGCAATCAATTATGGAGGCAGTGCAGATAGCCTCAAATCTGCGGTGGCCACTATGGGTAAAAACTTCTTACTGGCCATGGGATTGTTGTTGATGTTAATGGCGGGCTTATTCAAGTCGCTTAAAGACAGTGTGTTGGTGGTGCTATCTATCCCGCTGGCGACAATTGGCGGCGTTGCGGCAATTCAGATACTCAATTTGATCCGCTTCCAACCAATGGACTTGCTCACCATGATTGGCTTTATCATTTTATTAGGCCTAGTTGTGAATAACGCCATTTTATTGGTACATCAAACCCGCAATGGAGAACGAGAAGGGCTTAATCGACAAGAGGCTGTGTATCAAGCCGTTTTACTGCGCCTTAGACCTATCTTTATGAGTACATTGACCTCGATTTTCGGCATGCTGCCTCTGTTGCTTATGCCCGGTGCGGGCAGTGTTATTTACCGTGGTTTGGCAGCCGTTATAGTTGGTGGTATGACAGTCAGTACGGTGTTTACGCTTATTTTACTGCCCACATTGCTTCAGATTCAGCTGCCGCGCCTCTCGTTAGGTAAAAGTGCGATATCAGGAGGACAACTCAGTCAGCGTTTGTCTTCATCAAAACAGAATAAAGTTAATAAACACCTGTAATCAGGTATAAGGCCCTATTATGAAAATCAGCAAAGTTGCATGTACATTAGTTTCATTGTTTGTCATATCCACGGGTAGCTATGCGCAACAGCCTGCGCAAGAGACACCGCCAGCCTTGGTTGAAGTGGGGCAAGTGAAATCGGAGATGATCGCTCAGCAAGTATGGGTGCCGGGTACGGTTCTGAGTCAAACGGATTCAGAATTGGCATCAGAAGTTGCCGGGCGAATTGTTTGGATGGCGGAGGTTGGTGCAGAAGTTAAACAAGGCGAGCGTTTGGTCAAGTTAGATGATCAGCGCTTGAGAATTGCACTTGGGCAAGAGCAAGCGAATATAGCCAAATGGGAAGCGCGCGTGACTATGTTGGATAAGCGCATTAAGCGCTTCTCAACAATGGCAGCTAAACAAAATACGTCTCGAGACCAATTGGACGAAATTGCTTCCGAGCTGGAAATTGCTCGCCAAGAGTTAAACCAAGCTAAATTGACTTACGATATGACGGCGTATCAGTTACAACAAAGTGAAGTGGTTGCGCCTTTTGATGCCTTGGTCGTCGAGCGAATTCAATCTACGGGAGAGTATACCTCTATTGGCCAAAATTTGATTCGCGTGGTTGATCCCACCAATGTTGAGGCCAGCGTCAGAGCGCCCTTGAGCGTGATTCCTTTTATTGAGCGTGGTATGTCTGTGACGGTCAAAGACAAAGTCCACAGCAAGGGTGAAGCGATAAAAACAATCGTACCTGTCGGCAATCAGAACTCGCGCATGATGGAATTACGTATTGCATTAGAGCCGGGCGACTTCGCGATTGGCAGTGCGGTTCGCGTCGCGTTGCCTCACAGTGAAACTCATCAAGGTACCACGGTACCGCGTGATGCCTTGGTGCTGAGAAAATCAGGTGTCTATGTTTACCAAGTCGATGACAATATGGAAGCTCGCCAGGTTATGGTTGAAACGGGTATCGGCATAGGCTCGAGAATTGAAGTGTTTGGCGACTTAACAAAGCAGGGCGTCGTGGTTGTAAGAGGTGCAGAACGCTTAAGACCGGGACAAAAGGTCACTTATTCTGGTGACCAAGACTCGTTCACCGCGCGTAACTGAGCGCGGTGTGGATAACGCGTTAACATCGCTTTGTTACTTTGTACTATTGATCACGGAGGCCCGAGCTCAAATAACGATAGTTGTTGTTTATCAATCGTGGCAA
>CAWUJV010000126.1:0-7274 GCA_963922845.1 uncultured Alteromonas sp. | reverse complement strand
GAACCACCAGCATCAAGTTCTGCATACCGTCCTTTGTATCGCTTGCCTTTGCCAAATCTGTAACGAGGCCCCAAAGCACCAACACTGAGATAGAAAAAATATGAGACAGCTTGATGTTCACTATTCCTTAACTCCACACTTTTCAAGTTATTTGACCAAAAATCAGAGACATAACAATTTGACTCACAACAACAATGCTGAGCACACCAAATGACAACAACGCTACCTTACGCGTTGAGTATTCGCTGATCTGCTTCAACATGAAGTAGGGGAAGAATAAGTAAGTTAAATTTAGCGGTAAGCCTATCCAAATGGGCCCCTCTAGCGCCAGCGCAACCGCTGACACAATGAGATTAAAGATAGCAGGGGCAACAACAAATGCGGCTGCGGTAAAACCGTCAACGGGACCATCTTTTTCTATTAGGCGAAAAAGCGACCAGACTAGCAAAGCTGCGAGAGCGATTTGAACCATTGGACGTCCGTGTTTAATCGGTCAATTGCAATGACCGTATTCCGATAAGCGTCTGTTATCTCAAAATAAATACAATATGTAAACCCGATATCTCTGGCCTATATCAGCAACCACATCAGTAAATGATACATTATAACATTTTTAAAAATGCGCTATACTGTGGCTTTGCGATAGTTTGTCTTCCGTCAGGCCGGAAAGATAGCTGTCACTTTTCAATCCTAAGTCGACGAGTGTAACCATGTCCCACACATTACCGGTTACCGTGCTTTCTGGCTTTCTAGGCGCCGGAAAAACCACGGTTCTCAACCACATTCTAAACAATAGAGAAGGCCTAAAAGTTGCTGTCATCGTTAATGATATGAGCGAAATCAACATTGATGCGGCAACGGTTCAGAACGAAATCAGTTTAAATCGCGCGGAAGAAAAACTAGTTGAGATGAGCAATGGATGTATCTGTTGCACACTCCGAGAGGACTTGCTCGAGGAGATCAATCGTCTGGCCAAAGAAGGGAAGTATGACTACCTAGTTATTGAATCCACCGGTATATCCGAGCCCTTACCTGTTGCAGAGACTTTTACATTTGCCGATGAGGAAGGTGTCAGCCTTTCTAATGTTGCGACACTTGATACCATGGTGACGGTCGTCGATGCGCTGAATTTCCTCAAAGACTATGACGAAGCCAAAATGCTGCAAGACGTCGGTGAAAGTTTAGGTGAAGAGGACGAGCGCAGTGTTGCGGATTTGCTTGTCGAACAAGTTGAATTTGCCGATGTGTTGTTGATTAGTAAAACTGACCTTGTGTCTGACGATGACTTAGGCCGCCTCAAAGGCATTTTAACTACGCTCAATACCCATGCTGTACAAATCCCCATTCAAAATGGGGCAGTGCCACTGAAGGAGGTACTCGCGACAGGCCGCTTCGATTTTGAGCAAGCGCAACAAGCTCCAGGTTGGCTAAAAGAGATGCGCGGTGAGCACGTACCTGAAACCGAAGAATATGGTATTAGTAGTTTCGCCTATCTCGCTCGGCGACCGTTCCATCCTCAGAAGTTTTATGAATTTTTACACAGTAAGGAAATTGCAGGTAAATTGGTTCGCTCAAAAGGGTTCTTTTGGCTCGCGACGCGACCTCAATTTGCGGGTAGTTGGAGTCAAGCAGGCGGAATGGCTCGCTATGGCGCAGCGGGATTATTTTGGAAAGCTGTGCCTAAAGATCAATGGCCTGATGATCCTGAATACTTGGCTGCGATTCAGTCACAGTGGGTTGAACCATTTGGCGATATGCGCCAAGAACTCGTATTCATCGGCCAAGGTCTAGACAAAGAAGACATCATTGCGCGCTTGGATGCCTGTTTATTGACAGAAGACCAAGTCTTGGCAGGCCGTGAAGCATGGGCAGCGTTGCCCGATCCGTTCCCAAGTTGGGAGACACACTAAAAACGAATGATTGGGCAGAGGGTAACGCCTTTGCCCAGTCTCAATTAAGTGAAGTGCCCACCTGTCGCTAAACCAAAAAAAATGGCTATAGCAAAGGTCCCATAGCCAACATATTTGCATACATTGGCCAGCTTGTAATACATCAATTCATTGTCCCGTTTATCATAGTGGTCAACGATCTCAGTTACCAACCGACCGACAATAAAAACGATGCTCACACTTAATAACAACACAGCTTCATCATAAATCACAACCGCTGTATTTCTGCCAAGCGGTACCAGCAATTCATTGTGATAGATACCATAGCCACCATAGACTATAACGACCAGTGCAATGATTGAATTAAAAACTCGGGTAGACGCAGGAATGTCATTTGGAATGTAGTTCCCAGTATCATCATATTGGGGCTCGGGTTCATTACTCGTATAAGACGCCGCGTTTGTCTCATCATCATCATCTAAACTTAAACGTTCGACTAACTCTGGCTCTTGTTCGGTACCCGCTATCAATCCTCTTTCAAACATAACTGCATAAAGTTTTTCAAAACGGTCGGGATATGACTCTCGATCGATATTGTCAAATACGTCGAGCAGGTCTTGGTTTGAGTATTTATCAAAGTCCGGCATCATAAAAATACATCCTTATTTTTTATACAATAAACGTCCAAGAACAAGTATTCCCATATACAAAACCAAGCTACTTGTGATAACGCCCATCCAACCGCGTTCGGTCCAACTGTTGAGCAGTAAAAAGCCGCCAACACTGCCACCTGCGTAGTAATGCACGAGATAAAATGCACTCGCTGTACCTCTGCCTCTAGTCGCATGAGCGCCAACCCAGGCATAGGCGAGGGCATGAATAAAAAATGCGCCTGCGCTAATGAGTAACAAACTAATAATGATCAGTGGCACGCTGTCAAAATAAGCCAGCAATAAACCGGTAATACTCACGACTACACCCAGCCCAATACCGTAAACAGCATGATACCGCTCTGTCCAGTTGGCGCTGAGTTTCGCAGTAACCGTTCCTGTCAGGTAGCACACAAAAATCAGTGACGTCACACTGGTTGGTAAGTCAAATGGCGGCTGAGTAAGCCGAAACCCGAGCACTGAAAACAAATTGACGAAAAGCGCGAAGTTCAATCCGCCAATCAGCATGGCGTACCAGACAACTCGGTTCTGTACGTGCTGCTTAAGCTCGCTAAACAGGTTGTGCATTGATGGCGATTTGGCGACAAAATCTCGCTCTTCAGGCAACCATTTTTGCAATAACAGCGCGACGACTAAAGTGGCAATAGTCAACACCACTACAGCCGTTTGCCAACTGAATAAATCCGTTAATATACCGCCCGTTAAGCGCCCTGCGATACCCCCTAGCGAGTTAGCGGCAATGTATCCCCCAATAGCTCGGGCAAGCGCAGTGGGGGAAAGTAATTCTGCCATGTACGCCATGGCGACGGAGGCAAATGCTGCAAGCGCAACACCGATCAAAGCACGCGCGATTAGCAACGAGACAAAGCGCTCATCAAATAACAAAGCAAGATGGATAACAACGGGTAAGTACAACCCCAATAACATGACCTTCTTACGGCCGTAAGCATCGGAAACCTGTGCCCAGAAAACGAGAGACAATGCCAACGTCAGCGTGGTCGACGCAAAAACCCAGTTAACCTGAGTCGGTATGAGTCCATAGTCTTCAGCCAACACTGGCATAATAGGCTGAAAAAGATAAAGGTTAGAAAACAGTAAAAAGGACCCTATCGACATACAGTAAATCACACGTCGATACGCCGATGAACCGTATTCAATCATGAGTCGTCCTTGTTTAGTGCAGGGAGAGTAAGGCTAACCGTTCAACGGTAACCTACTAGAAAACAATTTGCGGTATTCTAACAGGACGAGTCGCCCGCGCCTATTCGCCGCAAACGGCCTATATCCATACATCGTTTTGAGCGGTGAGGCTGCTGTGTTCATCTCCAGTATTTATCACGCCTCGGGGCTCAACCAACATAATTTGACACTCGTGCTCTGCCCAAGGCTTGTGCTCTACACCTTTAGGGACAACAAACATTTCACCGGGATTTACCGTAACTTCACCGTCCCGGAATGTGATATGAAGTTGTCCAGCCATGACGATAAATACTTCATCTGTGTCATCGTGTTTATGCCACACAAACTCGCCTTCAACTTTAGCGAGTTTGAACTGGTAGTCGTTCATTTCAGCCACTACTTTGGGCGACCATTGGTCCGCAAATTTAGTGTACTTTTCTTTAAAATTAATTGCTTTATAAGCCATGCTACACCTGTGTTTTTCTTATTCGAATCAATCAATTCACACCAAGCGTAGCAGCGATAAGGCCGTAAAGCTTATCCATTTCGATAGGTTTACCCAGATGCGCGTCAAACCCCACCGAGCGGTAGTATCTGACATCTTCATCCATCATATTGGCGGTGAGCGCAATGATCGGCCAATCCGGATAGGCCGCTTTTATTTTTTGACATGATTCAACGCCATCCATCACAGGCATCTGGATATCCATCAATACCAAATCAAATGGCTGCTGCATCGCAAAATGGAGCGCTTCTAATCCATCAGCAGCGAGCGTTACGGCGGCCCCCGTTGGCTCCAACATAGATTGCGCGATGGCTTGGTTAATTTCATTGTCTTCTACGAGCAATATTTTAAAGCTCGACAAATCTGGTACCGTCGGGCGACTGGGCGTATTGGTTGCCTCCGCTCTCTCGGCTTTGGGCAAGGGTAAATTCACAACAAACCGCGTACCCAAATTAGGGGCGCTGTGGACACTAATCGTACCGTTCATCATGTCGACAAGATTTTTGGAGATGGCCATCCCTAGACCTGTTCCACCGTGTTTTCGTGTCGTCGAACTGTCGCCTTGTACAAAGCGTTCGAACAAGCCCCCTATCTGTTCTGGTGTCATACCTATTCCGGTGTCTTGTACTACCATACTGACTGTTGGTACACCGTCGTTATTGTGCTGTTCGATATGAAGATCAACTCGACCTTTCTCTGTAAATTTGACCGCATTTGAGGCAAGGTTAAGCAAAATTTGCCTCACTCTCACGGCATCGCCTTGCCAGTATTCGTTAGTATCTGTCACTACTCTTTTGGTCAGTTTAATCCCCTTAGCGTGAGCGGTTGGTGCGATATCTCGCCACACAGACTCAAATACTCGATGAATAGAAAAGGGGGCAGATTCCATCACCAGCATTTTGGCTTCAATCTTCGAGAAATCTAAAATGTCGTTAATGATTGTGATGAGGGATTTGGCAGAGTAAATCGATTTTTCGATCAGATCTTTCGTGTTTTGTCTGTCATGATCGCGTTCTAAAATCTGCAACGTGCCATAAATACTGTTCATCGGTGTACGAATCTCATGACTCATATTAGCCAAAAATTCACTTTTGGAGCGATTCGCCAATTCCGCTTTCTCTTTCGCATCGCGCAGTGCGTTTTGCGTGTCGATCAACCCACTAATATCTTGTATAACGCCTACGTACAAGGACTCGGTATTAAGCTCAACGTGAGTTACGGTAATCGTAACAGGAAATGTCGTTCCTTCTTTTGTCACTGCCACAAGTTCGCGCATCTTACCGAGAATACGGTTTTCAATTTGCTTGTCCGCACTGTTTAAATAGGCATCGTGTTGCAACCGGAAATCCTCGGGCATCAGCATAGATACGTTTTTGCCCAAAACGTCGATTTCACTGTAACCGAATAACTTTACCGCTGCGGGTGTAAAACGTCGAATTTCCCCTTTTTTACTGATAACAACCACAGCCTCTCCCAAGTTATCTAACAGCGCTTTTTGCATGGCTAAATTATCTGCCGCCAGCCGTTCACTGGCTTTGAGCGCTCTCAAATTTACCTTTGAATGCTCCCAGTACTGTAGCGTGGTGCCGAGTAAGATGGCGAGACATATTCCGAGTAATAAGGTGATTTCAGGTAGATTGGAACGATAGTCTTGTAGCAGCTCGCGCTTGGGATAAACATGAATTGTATAGCCTGGCATCACCAGCAAGCTATCTACTGATTTACCATAGACAGGGCGGTCGACAGGCGCTACTTCGGACGCGTAAATAACCTCGCCTTTGTACTGAACTTCTACTCGAAACTGCCTTGAGAACACGTCACCAATAACATATCGAAAGAACGAATCAACATTAAAGACAGCCAACATATAGCCATCAAATACTCTGTCATTCAGAAACAAGGGCGACACCATCAGTATGCCCTTTTCACCTTGCACTAAATCGACTGGCGCAGATAACGTGTTGGTGTCTGCCAACCGCGCGCTTTCCAACATTTCTCGACGACTAGACTCAAACATCAAGTTGAGATTGAGAGCGGACTCATTCCCTTCTAGAGGCTCGACCCATTTAACGATGCCATTAGCATCGACTCGTTCGATAGCCCGATACCAATCCATATCTTCTGCCATGTTTCGAGCGTCGTTTTGCCAACTGCTCAATGATACCCCTTCACTCTCCTCCCAACGAGACGCCATCCGATTGAGTTCCTGCATAGACCGCACGTAATGTTGATTACTCTCCAAGACTATTTCTTTCATGCTATCGGTCATATGAGAATAGGCGTTGCTCGCTTCATATTGAATCATCGCTTGCCATACAAACACACAAGAAACACTGGCGACGATGACTGCACTAAATTTGATAAAGGAAGAGGAAGGGAGCAACTTTTGATTAAAATAAGATAAAATACATCCGCCCGAGAAGAGCAGAAAACCTAAAGACGTTTGAGCGGACATCCCGACCCAACTTCCTGAGTACAGCCTAAACTCAGCGCCAAATAGCAAGCCAATTAAGGGGACAATAGAGATAGAAATGCATATTAGTGCGAGCCATAACGCACGAATATTCAAGAGTAAGCCGCGTTTGGTTTGATAGAAACCGATACTGTTGATAACAGAACAAAGAATGAAGCACACAGCCGTGGTGGGCGCCATTTGGTCTACAAAAACATTGGCGTTACCCATAGGTAACAATCCAAATAGCGACTCTACATTACTGCGTAGCCCCGTAACGTAGTCAACAAATGCGACAACCGCTAAGCTTCCACAGACCAGCGATAAGGTCAAAGAGGTGCGATGAAGCATTGCTAGCTTGGAAAAGGCAGCCAGAGCTAACAGCACGAATTGAAAAGCGGTTAAGAACTGCATGAGAAAGAAGCTTGGCGGTAACTGCAAATCCGTGAAAGTCACTCCCAACCAGCCGCCTATCACTAGTAATCCGATAAAAAGTATTAGGCTAGCCGAAACTGTCGAAACCGATCTATCCATAATCACACAGCTATTGCATACATAAGAAACGATTAAGGGGTAGA
>CAWUJV010000125.1:0-7288 GCA_963922845.1 uncultured Alteromonas sp. | reverse complement strand
GTTGCTGATGTTTCGAGAAACTGTTTGAACCTATCTCCCATCCATGGATGAGAGACCAATGTTCTATCTAATATGTCATCGATGGTCGGTGTCGAGCTTACTTGACCAATAAGGGGAAGTGTTCCAAAGGTGCAGGTCTGTTCGATTTGGTTGTTGTACACGCAATCAAGTAATGCCTGTGCATAAGGACTGTCGCTGTTGTACGGAATCATATCTGAGGTGACGATATTGCTCGCGGCACTCGGAAAAAAGCCATCTTCGTTAATCGTCGTGTTCTTGACCAACACGTATCCGATATCTGAACCACTTGTTCCATCGTCGAACTCGAAAGTAGCGCGATAAACGATGACTTCGTCCTGCGTGACCCTTGGTGCGTCAAAAAACAGACTGTGAGTGGGGCCATCTGAACTGTCTCGTCCTAACCTAACGTCAGACAATGTTGGACCTGCGATTTGCTCCCACGTTATGTTGTTGATTTGGGCGGTAGATTGACTATCTGCACGCAACGACACGCGGCCACCTTCGCTCGCAGCATGGTCCAAACGAACGTCGACGACTGGTTCACTAGGGCTGACAACCGACAATTCAAATTCTATGGTTTGTCTGGCTCCCGTCGCCAGTGTAACTGAAGCCTGTATAGACACCGTCCCATCGTTTGGCGCATTAAAACCGATGGCCTGAGTATGAGAGGCAAGGAGGTCAAGGTCGGGTGTATTGGTTGTCCATGTGACGTCTGAAATAGCGACGCCGTTGGTTGTTTTGATGGCAAAGCCAGCAGCCTGATTACTTTGGACTGAGCCTTGTCCGTACAAGGCTAGCCCCGATTGCGAGATTAAGGGGGTGGTTATGCCATCCCCTGAAACAGGATCTGTGGGTTGTGGATTAGGTTGTGTAGTGGTGGGGGAGTTTGTGGTGGAATTGCCGCCTCCATCACATGCCATTAAACCTAGCAGTAAAAGCGTCACCACAGATACTCGTCTCATCACTATTTCCCCTCAAAGTGCTGCTTTTCCTCCGCCATTTCTTCCTTTAATTTTTTCAATCCTAAACCGAGTTCTCTACCTTTCAAGCGAGCGTACAGGCTACATCCAACAAACATCATTACGGCGAGTATGAGTTCAATCGCACCGTATAGACGCTCACTCGGTTCCGCATACATCACGGTTAAACTATGAAGAAAATACAGCAAAACAATAAAATTTGACCAAGCATGGGTATAGGGCTTGCCCTTGATTATGCCCACAAACGGGAATAATAGAGGCACAACGTAAAACACTACACCGAGCCAAACACCATATTTAGGGTCGTGTTCGAAGACAAATTGCCATAACGTCATCCAAACTAATAGCCCCAGATACCCCGTTAACGCTAGATATCGATAAAATGATACGTCTTTAAACATGACAGAGATCCTATACAGAAAATTTCGTTGCGAACGCCGAACGTGCGTGCTCAGCTAATCTGGCGCCTTGTGCAATACAAAGTTGTTTTTCATCGTCAGACAACCCAACAACATCATTGATCGCGGTATGAGACACACCATAAGGCGAGCCGCCTGTTGTGGTCGAGTGAAGCGCGGGCTCCGAATAGGGGACGCCCATAATGACCATGCCGTGATGCAGTAGCGGTATCATCATGGATAAAAGCGTTGATTCTTGACCACCATGCATACTACCAGTGCTGGTAAATACGCAGGCGGGTTTATTGATCAAAGTACCGGCTAACCACTCTTTTGTCGTGGTATCAAGAAAGTGTTTGAGTGGCGAGGCCATATTTCCAAAACGCGTTGGACTGCCAAGCGCTAGACCACTGCATTCTTTCAAATCGTCTAGGGATACATAAGGCGCACCCGACTCAGGCACAGAAGAATGTGTTTCAATCCCTGTCGAAACCGGTGGAACGGTTCGCAATTTCGCTTCGACTCCGACCGACTCTATTCCTCTGGCGATGTGCTCTGCGAGCTGTTTCGTTGAACCATTTCGGCTGTAATACAGCACTAAGACAGGATGCATTAAAGGATATCCAATACAGCTTCTGGCGGACGGCCAATTTTCGCTTTATCGCCATTAATGACAACCGGGCGTTCAAGCAATTTAGGATACTGCGCAATTGCGTCGAAGATTGCTTCATTTGTACTGGTTTTGCTCAGGCCAGCTTCTTTAAATTCCGCTTCTTTTGGGCGAATCATATGATAGGCCGATGGCAGGGATAACTGAGTGAATAAGGTTTCTACATCGACTCTGGACAACGGCGTTTTCAAATACTCAACGACGGTTGCATCTACGCCATTTTCTTCCAACAGGGCTAGGGTTTGACGGCTTTTTGAGCATCGTGGGTTATGTAGAATCGTTATGCTAGACATAAGGTTACTCATTATGTTGTTATATTCGCGGTCGTATAATCCAGAAATAATAGGTTTTATCAAGTGAAAAACACAACGTTTGAGCATTTTAGTCGTAGCCAAAACGGGAATGTGCGCACATTGATGGTTTTGGCGACACTGTTATTAGCGGTATTAGCCGGACTATTTACTTATCGTGCTACTAGTTACGACTTTCATACGTTAGATGATCAAAAGCATCGTTGGAGCGAGTTAAAAGGAGATTGGGTTGTCATTAATTACTTCGCTAAATGGTGTGCCCCTTGTCTTAGAGAGGTACCTGAACTCAACCGTTTTTATACGACCGTGCAAGAACAAAATATCGCGATGTTTATGGTGAGTTATGATCCGTTATCGGAAACACAGCTGAGTGACGTTGTGACAGAGTACGATATTAAGGTACCCGTTATCGTTTCGACCCCAGACCTTGCTATGCCCAATCAACATCCAAGGTTTCTACCCGCCACCTATATCGTCAACCCTCAAGGTGAGGTCGCTGCAGAATTGTTTGGTGAGCAGACAGCACAATCTCTTACTCAAATCATTGAGGAACTGAGACAACGACAATCCAGTTGATTGTGCTGGGGCTAAAATCTAATTACAGTTTTTTAAGTCGCTCTTGCTCGTCTCTAAACTGTTTGATTCTGGCGCGAATACGCTGCTTGGTTAAGTGATCATCACCGGTAAAGTTATAAGCGTGTTGAAGCTCATCAATTGAGCGTCCATAGGCCCCATATAACGCATACACTTCGGCATTCGCTTGGTGCATATCGAGGAGTTGCTGTGAAAATTTATAAGCGTCTGACAATAGTTGGTAGGCCAGCATATCGTCTTTTTTTACCAATATATAATCTTTGAGCGTTGCAATTGCATCTTGGTATCGTTCGGCACTGATATAGGCATTTGATAAATTGAGTACTAGCGTACTGTTTCTCGGTTTTAATGCGAGAGGGGCTTGTAGCCGTTGTATTGCCTCATCATACTTTTCTAATGCAATCGACACGTCAGTCGCTGTGTCGAGATAAAATAAATTCTCAGGTGATGCCTCAAGCAGTGTGTTGATTATCGCTTCTGCTTTTTCTGGCTCGTCATTTTTTAGATAGGCCGCAGCAAGACCGTATTGAGCGGCTTGTGGCATAGCATAACTTTTCGATTTGACTGCTGCCTCGAAGTACTCAACCGCATACTTGGGACTGAAGGTATAGTTTGATTTTACTCGTGCGCGGGCTAAGTGAAAAGCCTCGCTTGGCGGTAGATTAACCTTCCTGAAACTACGAGCACGCGACCTCGCATCCGCGATACGGGTCTCGGTTAAGGGGTGAGACAATAACCGAGCAGGGGGCCTAGACACTAAGCGGTATTGTTCAGCGAGTGTGCCAAAGAACGTTGCAGCCCCTTCTGGATCAAAACCAGAGCGGGCTAACATCGCGATGCCAATTCTATCCGCTTCTTGTTCGTTTGACCGCGTGTAATCCAAGGACATTTGCATTCCCGCGGCTTGCCCCGCAGAAATGGCAGCCATACCCGCTTGTGGGTTAGCCATGGCAACTAATAAGCCACCAAGCAATGATGCGAGTTGTAGCGGTGAGGCTTTTTGCTGTGCGAGCACACGGCGAGCGATGTGTCTTTGCGTGACGTGAGCCACTTCGTGAGCGAGTACGGATGCCAACTCACTTTCGTTTTCAGAGCGATAGATCAGCCCCGTATGCACACCAATATGACCGCCGAAAAACGCAAATGCATTAATTGCTTTGTTATTGACCCAAAAGAATTCAAAAGGAAATTTTACATTATCCGCGTTGGCCACCAATCGATTGCCCAAATCTTGGAGATATTCAGTCAATACCGGGTCGTTGACGATAGGTGATTGTCCGCGCATCTGGCGCATTACCGCATCGCCGATCAGCATCTCTTTGTCTAATGATATTGCCTCTGACGCCACCACGCCGATTTCAGGAAGGGCATTTTTATCATTGTACGTTGACTCTTGCGCTGAGACACAAAAGGACATGGCGGCCACTAGTGCGAGTATCTTTTTCTTGTTAGGTTTGATTAATGTCATTGAAGTCTTTTTGTTAAACTGCACAGATTCACCTAGTTAGAGCAAAGCTTAGACCACTGAGTTTCATTTTTTATCGTAATATTTCAACACTGTGTCTCAGATACTGTATTTTTTTACCCCTTTACACTGTATGTCGGGGTAAATTGTAATAAATTCAACACTTACTCGTGGATAATGTCACACAAATAAAGTGTGTTATCAATTTGTCCTTTGGGTTACAGCGCAACGTAGCGTGACCGAGGCGAATCTATAGACGACACACCTTGTTACAAGCGAGCACTCGCCGCTTATTGTCTTTGTTGTAATTTCAAATACGTTTATATGATGGGAAAGTGTTGGTGTGAAAGCCGATTTCACCTATCATGCAAGTTCTCAAATGTGCTTATAATTTAAATAGATAGGAAGTAGATATGCTCAATGTGTTTGGTCGTTGGTACCGACGCAAATTCTCTGACCCCGACTCGGCGATGCTTCTCGTATTAATCACCGTATCGTCTGCCATCGTCTTAATTTGGGGCGAACTGATTATGCCAGTCTTGGTCGCCGCAGTGATTGCTTATCTGCTCGACTGGCCAGTAAGTCAACTTAGTCGTTTTGGAATGGGGCGGGGCGTCGCATGCGGCCTTGTGTTGACTGGCTTTTTAATGGTTGTCACCCTCATTTTGGTGGGGCTTATTCCCATCATGTCGAAACAGAGTATTAATCTCATTCAAGAGACCCCCTTAATCTGGCAAGAAGCACAAGAATGGGTAGCGACGTTACCGGACAAGTATCCCGATTATGTTCACGCTGATCAAATTCAACAGATGATGAGTGGTTTGAACGATAAGATGGTTGTGTTAGGTGAGCAAATCATCTCCGCGTCATTCAGTTCGATTGGTGGCCTAGCTGCGCTATTGGTGTACTCTATTCTAGTACCGCTTATGGTGTTCTTTATGCTCAAAGATAAATCGTATTTCTTCGATAGTATCTCAAGAATTTTGCCGAAAGAGCGTCGCTTGATCACACAAGTTGGCCATGAAATGAACGCCCAAGTCGCCAATTATATTCGAGGCAAAGTTATCGAGATTGTCATCGTAGGCGCCGTGTCGTGTATTACGTTTGCTCTGATGGATCTGCGTTACGCTCTGTTACTTGGCGTATTGGTCGGCATGTCAGTGCTGATCCCCTATATTGGCGCGGCGGTAGTGACGATTCCGGTAGCGGTTGTGGCAATGTTTCAATGGGGTATTACCTCTGAGTTTTGGTACTTGATGGTTGCATATGGGATCATTCAGGCGTTGGATGGTAACGTCTTGGTACCCATTTTATTCTCCGAAGCGGTCAGTCTGCATCCGCTCTACATTATCATCGCCGTGCTTGTATTCGGTGGTATGTGGGGATTTTGGGGGGTGTTCTTTGCGATTCCTCTCGCAACCTTGGTTAAAGCGGTAGTGACGGCGTGGTCGTCAACGCCTCCCGAGCAACAAACTGCGTAAGGTGAATGCAAGACAACAAAAAAGGGGCTTTTGCCCCTTTTTTTGTGCGTTTGATTATTGCTCGTTTAGATAATCCAACACCACTTGATGATGGTCTTTGGTCTTAAACTTGTTGAATACGTGTTCCACTTGACCATTTTCATCAATTAAAAAGCTGATTCTGTGAATGCCATCGTATTCTTTACCCATGAACTTCTTTGGGCCCCATACACCGAAGGCATCGGCAATGGCGTGGTCTTCATCAGACAACAACGTAAAGTTTAGGCTTTCTTTCTCGATAAACTTGGGCAGGCGTTTTACCGCATCTGGGCTGACACCAAGTACAACGACATTGTGTGCGTCCAGTGCGTCTTTGCTGTCTCTTAAACACTGGGCCTGAGTTGTACAACCAGGCGTCATCGCTTTAGGGTAGAAATAGACAAGGACTTTCTTACCCGCAAGGTCAGCCAACGCGACTTGATTACCATCTTGGTCAGGTAGGCTAAATTGTGGGGCAGGGTTACCAGCTTGTAGCATGTTCATGTGAATCCTTTTGATGTTTAACCGTTATTTTACCGTCTAAACCCAATGTGGTTAGAAGGTCTGTAAATTCGTCAGTAACATTTTCGACGTTGCCTTTCTGTGGGATGTTCACCACTAGCTTGCAACGCATCATCTCATTGCCCGTGCTTGGACAAGGAAAGGTTTTTTGTCTAAACGCGCTTATTGATGCACTTCGTTCGGCAAAAAAGCGCGATACTGTTGATATCAGGCCTGCAGCATCGACGCCGCTAAATTCGACGTCCAACAATACTTCTAGGTTTTGCTTTTCGTGCTGGCTGGTACGTTTCATCATTGAGAGCAGATCAAACTGTTGACAAAATGCAGGGACAGAACACTCCACTCGAGTAATAGCTGGTTGTGTGCCTTCGATGATCATCGTCAAACTGAATTCCTTGCCATAAACCGCTTGACGGCTATCGAGAATATTACAATGGTTTTCAGAAACGAGTTTTGCAATTTCACTCAGTATACCCGTTTGATCTGTGCCCAGAATCGTCACAATAAGTTGCTGTGCCATACTTACCCTCAATGATCGTGGACGTTAACGTCAACTATTTTTGATAAAGCGGCGCATATTAAGGCAAATTGCGCGTTTTCGCTATGGTTGACTAAAAATTGTCATTTTGCCCGTCCTGTGAAAATCATGTTTTTGCGCCAATAGTCTCTCAAAATGGTGATTAAATCGCCAAATTATGGCTTCAAATCGGCGTTTTTTCAGTGAACTTAAAATAATACCCGTTTAACTCTAAAGGTTACTTGAGTTTGGCCTAATACAACTCTAATATGTGCGCTCACAAAATGCGGAGAGACTATGTTTACTGGTAG
>CAWUJV010000124.1:0-7366 GCA_963922845.1 uncultured Alteromonas sp. | reverse complement strand
TGTGGTCTACAGAGGATTATGTCTTTTTAGAGGGGAAAATCCCTAGAACCCCTAAGTGAGCTGCTGCAAGCCACGACAGACATCGTCAGGACTATTAGGAGTGCCCATCTTTTCAATGTATATGATTTTTTCATAATTTACTGTCCTTTGAAGAGATTAAGTCATTGATTGCAAAAGAGCCTCGCGTCTTGACGCCCCGAGGTTTCCTGACTATTTCATTTTTTTAGCATGAGCCATTCATTCGATACAGCACTGGCATCACAAAAGGGGTTAGTAAGGTTGATCTACCGATGGCCACTGTCGCCAGAGGCGTTTGAACTTCAGTACCCGTACCCACATTTAACTCCATGTGAATAAAACCCAAGTTCGCAACGAGCGCTGTCATCAACACAGGGCGAAATCTAGTGATTGCACCTTCTACAATCGATTCGATCTAATCATCTGTTTCCTCCAACTGCTGTTTAATAAACGAAATCATCACCAGCCCGTATAACGCCGCAATAGCAGATAGCGCTGTGAAACCTACTCCAGCGGATATAGACAATGTAAAAAAGAGATGTAATATTTTTTGGTAGCCTTTGATAGTTTTTCATATCTACTCCTATAAGGTTTGATGCTAGCCTATCGATGCTTATCGCATGCAACAGGCCAGCTCAAATTAAGATTATGCTCTTGTCATATCTTTTAACTTCCCTTTTGAAAACCAGGCGAAAAGCACAGGTAGTACAAAGAGTGTCAAAAATGTCGCGGTTACTAAGCCGCCTACAATAACACTTGCTAACGGTTTTTGGATTTCAGCACCCACGCCGTTAGACATTAACATTGGAATTAGCCCTAGCGCAGATGTAATCGCCGTCATCAACACTGGCCGAAGTCTTGATGTAGCACCATCGAATACAGCGTCAGATACTGATAATCCGTCTGCAATGCGCTGATTGATGCTTTCTACCATCACCACCCCATTTAGGACCGCCACTCCAAATAAGGTAATAAAACCTACGGAGCTCGGTACAGAAAGATATTGCCCTGATAACCAAAGTGAAAATACTCCGCCTATCACAGCTAGAGGCACATTCACGAGGATCAGCATTGCCTGACCAAACGAAGCAAAAGCAAAGTACAGTAGTAATGCAATTAAGCCCAACGAAAGCGGCACAACTAGTGATAATCGTTTCTGCGCCCGTTGTTGATTCTCAAATTGCCCGCCAATATCCACTGAATAGCCAGTAGGCAGTGCTAGCTGCTCATCAATAGATTGACGAATATCTGCCACCACGCTACCCATGTCTCGACCTTGAACATTTGCCTGGATAACAACTCGCCTCTGTACGTCATCACGTCTGACTTGCGGTGGACCAGAAGCAATCGTCACTTCTGCAACATCTCCTAAACGAACCCATGCACCTGACGGAGTTTGTAAGCGCAAGTCGGCTATCGTTTGACTGTTATTTCGAAATTGTTCAGCAAGCCTGACATAAATATCATAGCGCTCATTACCATTGATGATTTGGCCAGCGCTGGCTCCACCTAAACCTTCGCTTACGAGCTCCATTACATCACCCACGGCCAACCCATAGCGCGACAGAGCGCGGCGATTCGGTGTCACAATCAGTTGAGATTCACCGGCAATTTGCTCCATAGCAACATCTCTTGCACCTTCAACTTCTTTTACTAAAGCTTCAATGGCTTGGCCTTTTTCAGCCAAGATGTCAAGATCAGGTCCAAATAATTTAATGGCAAGTTGAGCTCTTACACCCGATAACAACTCGTCCACTCTTGTCGCGATAGGTTGAGAAAAATTGAAGAGCAAACCCGGATGTTGCTCCATTTTTTCTTCCATTAACGCTTGCAGTTCATAGCGGTTACTTGCACTTGTCCATTCAGGCACTGGCTTTAACCCGATATAAATTTCGATATTGTTTACAGGCTCAGGATCGCCTCCTATTTCGGCGCGACCGATACGCGACAATGTATAGGTGACTTCTGGAAACCCCATTAATATATTCTCAAGCTTAGGGGAGACCTCTAGGGCAGTATCTAAACTAGATGAAGGCGCTAAAGTAACACGCAAGTTAATGGTGCCCTCTTCCAGTTCTGGTACAAACTCTGTGCCAAGCCGAGGAAGCACTACACCAGCAGCGACTACCATAATTGCAGCAATTCCAATCACTACTTTTTTATGCAAAATTGCCCACGATAGCCCTTTGCGATACCCCGCGTCTAAAGGTTTCAACACAACGCTTTCTCGTGGTTTCACGCCTTTTTTAAATAGATACGTCGCCAATGCCGGTACAATAATCAGTGCAACTAATACCGCCGAAAGCATGGCCAACATAATACTAATAGCCATTGGTTGAAATAATTTTGCTTCAACGCCTTCAAAGCTAAACAAAGGCATGAATACCACAAGGATTATGGCTGTTGCGAAGAAGATAGGCCGGGCTACCTCCTTGCCCGCTTCTTGTAATCGCAAAGCGATACCGTGCGTATCATGGGACGAGTCTAATGGATCATCATCTTCAACATGTTCACCCAATTGTCTCTTGTGATCATGCTCAGCATCAGCGTGAGTCAAGTGTTTAAACATGTTTTCAACCATTACCACTGAGCCATCTACTAGCATGCCGATTGCCACTGCAATGCCCCCAAGCGACATAAGGTTGGCAGAAAGTCCAAACCACGACATGACCATTAAGGCAATACCAATAGAAATAGGGATCGAAATCAGGACTAAAAACGTGGCTCGTAGATTCATCAAAAATAAAGCTAGAATAACAATAATAAATACGAACGCTAACATTAGCGCATTTACAACCGTATCCACGGCTTGAGTAATTAAGTCAGCTTGATCGTAGAATACTTCAAAACTCACGCCATCAGGCAATGCTTGGTTAATTCGCTGAATACGAGCATTGACGCCATCAATTGTGGCTTTCGTGTTAGCTCCCATGCGCTTAAGTACAATGCCTGAGACGACTTCACCTAAGTTTTGAATGTTACCGTCGGCGTCTTTTCTGGTCATGGTGGCAGCACCCTGACGAATTTCGCTACCTAACTCAACGTTCGCCACATCGGATACAGTAATCGTTGTTCCGTCTACGGTTTTTAAAGGTACCTGACGTAATTGCTCTAACCCTTCCTCGCCATGATCTATCCAGCCAGTGCCTCTTATCACAAGTTGTTCTTGCCCTCGGTTCATATACCAACCCCCCACATTGGTATTGTTCCGCTCAAGTGCTTCCATCACTATATCTTGAGTCAAGCCATATCCAAGTAATTGAGATGGATTGAGGTTAACTTGGTATTGGCGTACTTCCCCACCAAAAGAGAGCACATCCGTTACGCCATCGGCAGGAAGCAGCAGCAATTTCACCACCCAATCATTTAAACTACGCAACGCCATAGCGTCTAGGCCTGAATCGGGCTCAGCCAACAATAGATACTGATACACTTGCCCCAATCCTGATGTGTTGGGTCCCATTTCTGGCGTACCGACGCCCTCGGGAATTAACTCTTTAGCCGCTTGCAGACGCTCGAATACCAATTGACGTGCAAAATAGATATCTGTGTCCTCGCTAAACACAACGGTCACACCTGAAAGACCTGTTTTGGAAATAGAGCGCACTTCCATCACATCCGGTAAGGCATACATCACCGCTTCTATTGGATAAGTAATTAACTGCTCTACTTCTTCGGCAGCTAACCCCGGTGCTTCTGTATTGACAGATACTTGCACGTTGGTGACATCTGGAAATGCATCCAAATTCAGTTTTGGAATAACAAAAACCGCGCTGACTATTAACGTTGTCAGAGCAATCACCACTAACAAACGATTAGTAACAGCCCAATCAATTAATTTATTAAACATAAAGACTCCTCCTAATTAGTGGTTGTGTGGGTCAAAACCGCCTTTAGCGATTTGTGAAGCGACAAAAAAAGCACCTTCGCTTACTACGCGAGAACCCGGCTCTACACCGGTTATTTCCCGCAAGCCACCAAGCGCTCTTCCAAGTTCAACTTCGACGGGTAAAAACTCGCCGGGATGATCTTCTACAAATACCATCCAGTCTCCATCGGGCCCTCGCATTAGCGCACTTTCTGAAACAGCCATTACCGGCATTTTTGTCAGAAAACGGAAATACACCTCGGCAAATTGACCAGGATGCAAACGATGTTCAGGGTTGCTCACTAATAGCCGAACCGTTCTCGTTCGAGTAATTGGGTCAATGGTATGTGCCTCTTGTGTAACCGTTGCATCAACTGTGAAGTCTCCCACTTTGATTTGTGCCGGAGAACCTGCACCTAACCGCAGGTTAATATTCGATGGTAGATGCGCTTCTACCCAAAGTTCACTTTCATCTGCCAACGAGATCAACGGCTCTCCCGCATCAATACGCTGACCTTGTTCAAACGAGTCACTGAGTACCGCGCCATCAATTTCAGCACGTAAGCTATATTCTCCTAATGCTATTGATTGCTGTGAGGTGAGCGTTTTCAAATCTGCATCGGATAAACCATATGAGATTAATACTGCACTAGCCGCTTCAAAATTAGCTTTTGCATCAATGTAGCGCTGCTCTCCAACAGTTTTTCGACCAAGTCCTTTTACTCTTTCCCATTCTGGATATGTTGTTCGGTAATTGGCTTGTGCTTGCGCAACGGTTTCGCTAAAAAGCGTGACAAGCACTTGGCCTTTATTTACCCTGTCTCCCAATGCCACATGACGACGCGTGACAACGGATGCCACTCTGGGTGATACTCTATAGCTGCTATAGCCGTTTGAAAATATTTCACCCGGTGCATACAAAGTATAATTGACAATTTTGGGGCTTAGTGTGCTTACTTTAATGTTGGCTAATGCCATTTGATTGGAGTCTAACGATGCAGAAGCAGTTTCATCATGCTCTTCATCATCTTTATCCTCGTTTTCACCTTTATCATGAGCATGTTCGCTTTCGTGATCATCATGTTCATCGGCACCCTCGCCTCCATGCTCATCAAGCTTTTGACCATCTTGTAGTTCATGTTCTTCATGACCATCATCAGTATGTTCGTCATGTTTATCTTTTATGCTTTTATCGATGCTTGTTACCGTTTCATTGTGAGCATGCTGTTGATCAGACTTTTGTGCGAAACTTGGTGCAGCGCCGACAAATGTGGCGATGAAAACTGCTAATACTGTTTTATTCATTTTGTTAATCCTGTTACTCAATTGAGAAATCGTGTTGAACTGGGGGCAAGTCGATAAGACGACCTGATTGCAGCATGAGATTTTTTAATGCTATGCGCGTTTGCTTTTCGAGCTCTATGCCAGACAGTAAACTTTCTGCGCGTTGATTCAGTGCAATAAGGTAGTTAGTCGTTGATAAATCGCCACTGCGCCACTGCTTCTCTAACAAATCACCACTACTCTCGATGCGACCCTTTACCAATGATTGCCATTGCGTAAACTGTAGGTTGTAGCTTTGCCACGCGCCAAACGCTCCTTTTAAATCGAAACGAAGTTTCCGATACTGCGCTCTAAAACGTGCTTCAGTTTCTAACGCCATGCGTTCTGCGGCGCGAGTTTCTGCACTGTAATTGTTGCGAATGTTTAACGGTATGGAAAAGGTCAGCCCAACGGTGTTTTCTCGTTCTTCCCGCCCTGCATTAATACCAAAAGTAGGATTTGCTTTTGCACTACGTCTAGTGACTTCTGCTTCTTCTTTTTGCGTGAGCCATTGCGCATAAGCGCTTGCTACTTTTGGGTGTTTTAGTAATTCTTCATCAGACGGATATGTAGCATTAGAAGGCCAAAAGTCGTCGGGTATAATCCCTCGCTCTGGCTCCCAATCAGGAAGTAACTCCCGCACCATTGCTTCGGCCATTTGAAGTTGAGCCTCTGCTCCCGCCACTTGAGCAAATTGTTTCGATAACGACAAAAAGGTAAGCTCTGCATCGATACTCCCTAGATCACCAGCCGCTTGACGTATTTCGACCAATTCAAGTAACGAATTAAGTTGCTGTTGTTGTGATTTTGCAATTACAGCGGCACTTCTTGCTGCACGCCAATTGATTAATGCATCAATAGCATCAGCTGATTTGTTTAAAACGACTTCTTGGTATTGAGCTTGTGCAGCAGTGCGCATAAAACCCGCTTTTTGTCGCCTTGCGCCTTGCCTGTCCCAAAGGTCGATTGTCTGTTCAACACCCACGCTGTAGTCATTGTTATCGCCATTACGCGTATAGTCAGTTGACAATTCAGGGTTATAAAGGGCTCGTTCAGAAGCATCAGCGAGCGCACCTGTGCTTAACAATTGTTCTTTGGCCGCGACAATATCGGGATGTTTGTTTATCTGTGAAGAGAACCAACTTTCCCAGTTCTGATTTTGCGCATGAGCAAAAATCGGTACAAACAATAAGCAAGTGCACAGCAGTTTGGTGCCATTAAATGTAAGTAAGCTAAGCCGTCTCAATGATGTGGCTTTTGTTGTTTGAATACGCTTAAAAGACGCAGATAGCAGTGGCGGCCTGACATGCAGGTCACGCCCAATAAAATGAGTGAGATTCATAATAATCCTAAAATTAAATAATAACGGACGTCGCGTTTAAGGTTATCGCGACGAGCTTTAAACAGAATTTAGGATTTTTGCTTAGGTGGGCGCAGTAGGCGGTTGATAGGTGCGTCTATAAGAGCATCTAGATAGTTAAAGTTGTGGTTGGACACCACGTGATGGTGTTTACTGATACTGTCATGACCGACCCACTGAACATGTGTACCATGGCAATGACCACAGTGATGACAGTCGGCTGGGTTATGCTGCCCCTTTACTTGGTCGGTACTTGCATCTTGAATACTTGTTGATGACAAACTCTTATCATGCTCAGCATGATTGTGTTCATGTTGCAAATGTTGAGTATCTATTGCATGAAAATCTAATGAATTGGCCACAGCAGAAAACGACTGAAAGAGTATCAGCGAGATCATGATGTAACTTATTCGTTTTAAATTTTTCATAAGCGTGAGTCTACCAAGTCTATTTCACTTCGTCACGACATTGTTCATTGGCAAATTCTAGCTCTACTGTGGTATGTTCAAAATGATACTTTGCTAATGAGCTTTGTATGCTCTCCTTTAATGACTGAATGTGTTCAACACTAACTTCTCCTTTTAAGACAAGGTGGACGGTCATCACATTGCGCTCTCCGTCTAAAGACCAAATATGAAAATGATGGAGGTCGCTTACCTTGTCGTTTGCAAGCAAGTCTTTTCGGATTTTTGACATTTGCTCCTCATCTGGCGTTGCTTGTAAAAACAGCATCAGGGTTTCTTTTAGGGGTTCTAGGGATTTTCCCCTCTAAAAAGACATAATCCTCTGTAGACCAC
>CAWUJV010000123.1:0-7863 GCA_963922845.1 uncultured Alteromonas sp. | reverse complement strand
GGGTTGGTCTAACTGAAAAAGAAGCGAAAGAGCAGGGCGTAAGCTACGAAACAGCGGTATTCCCATGGGCTGCTTCTGGTCGTGCAATCGCGTCTGATGCCACAAATGGTATGACTAAAATGATTTTTGATAAAGAATCAGGTCGCGTTATCGGTGGTGCAATGGTGGGTACCAACGCTGGTGAGATGCTGGGTGAAATTGGCCTAGCGATTGAAATGGGCGCAGATGCGGAAGATGTTGCTTTGACTATTCACGCTCACCCAACGCTAAACGAGTCGATCGGTCTAGCGTCAGAAATCTTCGAAGGTAGTATTACGGATTTACCCAACCCAAAGGCTAAAAAGAAGAAGTAAGCGGTAGCTCATAACAAAAGCGAGGCAATGCCTCGCTTTTTTGTATCTGTCGAAGACCTGCCATTTTGTAGGCCCTGCCATAAATGCGAGTGAATTGACCATAATAATGTCAGATTTTGGTTATTCGTTTGCTTAAATTATTTCGCAAACTACCTGTATTCGTTATTTCTACAGGTACTTTTGATGAATACTAAAACTCACTCTATTTACGCTATTTCAGCCATAGTTGCTGCCATCGCTCTCGGTTCAATATTGGCCAATGGCATCATCTCTTTTAAAGCGCTCGACCGTGTTGTGACCGTCAAAGGTTTAAGCGAGCGAGACTACATTGCCGATAAAGTGATTTGGCCTATCTCATACAACTACGCCGCTAATGAACTTAGTGAGCTTCATGAAGCGCTTGCCTCTCAAACGTTAAAAGTGAGGGCGTTCTTGATTCAAAATGGTATTGATACTGCCGACATCTCAGTGTCCTCCCCCAATGTCACCGATAAACTAGCCTTGCGATACGGTGATGACAAAGCGCGATTTCGTTATCAGGCTTCTCAAACACTCACGGTTTACACAGGAGAGGTAGACAAAGTACAGAGCATAATGGAAAGGATGGCTGAACTACTCAAGCAGGGGGTGGTGTTTAGCGAAGGTGACTATGCGTCGTACACCCAATATTTGTTTACTCGGCTTAATGAAGTGAAACCCGAAATGGTAGAGGAAGCGACAGTAAATGCTCGTCAAGTCGCTGAGAAATTTGCAAATGATTCTGGTAGCCGCCTTGGTAAAATTCGCAGAGCGAATCAAGGCCGCTTTACTATCGCGAGCAGAGACAGCCAGCATCCGCATATAAAACGTGTTAGAGTCGTTTCTACAATCGATTATAACCTTGTAGATTAGAGGCTTATGTCAATTCGCAAACATGCTTATGCTATACACCGTTGGTTAGGCGTCATTGTTGGGGTTCAAATTTGTCTTTGGGTAGCCGGTGGGTTGGTCATGAGTGCTATCCCGATTGAGATCGTTCGTGGTAGTCATCTTCTTGTAGAAGAAACACCCGCGAAACCGACCACTTTGAATCTTGTCAATGACGAACGATGGCGTACTTTGGCGTTTGTTTATCGTTTTGACCGAACAGTTTTGCAAGTAACGAATTGGCAGGGACAGACTCATTACCTGTCAGCTGATACGTTGCAAGCTATGCCAATGTTGACAGTGCCAGAGGTTAATCAGCTCGCTGAACGTCGCTTTATTGGAAATGCGGCTATATTGGGCACTACCGTACTTGAAACACTGCCAAGAGAAGTCGGTCATTTGCGATTACCTCTCTATAAAGTGGTTTTCGACGATTGGAAGAATACCACCTTTTACGTCTCGCCAGAATCAGGGAACATAAAGTCGGTAAGGACGGATATCTGGCGCTTCTACGACTTTTTTTGGATGCTTCATATTATGGATTATAAAAATCGAGATGATTTTAATAATCCTCTGGTTATTTTTGCCGCTTCGGTTTCTCTATTGATGGTCTCTGTTGGTCTGCTACTCTTGTATTTTAGGGTAATAAAGCCCTATGTTTTGAAACGACTCGTTCGCGGTTAACTATCAATGACAGAAAAAGCACCGCCAGCCCAGCTTCAGTTGTTCGAAGTTCCCAGCCCCTGTATCGGTGTTTGTGAAAGCGGACCGAGAGGTTTTTGCAAAGGCTGCTTTAGGAGCAGGGAAGAGCGCCTTTATTGGCTCAAGTTAGATGATCCAACGAAACGAAAAATAGTCGCAGCGTGCCATCGGCGAAAAGTCGCTTCTACACGAAAAAAAGCCATTAAAATAGATGACAACGACAGACAGGATACGCAAAGAGAATTGTTCTAGCGCCTTATTTTTACCTCATTTAGACCCGATAAATCCTTCCGAAACGAGCTGCTATTTTTATTGAGGCTGATATACTTTGCCATTGATGTAGTCATTCGATCCACAAGGGACCTCCATGTCATTAAAACAGTATGTAGCTCAGGCCACTCAGTCTTTCACTATGCCTGATATCTGTATTCGTCTGAGAGGTGTACTTGATGATCCCAAAAGTGATGTCAGTGACATAGGGAAGTTGATCAGTGTTGACCCGTCTCTGAGTGGTAAGATATTGAGACTCGCTAACAGTGCATTGTTCCGCTTTCCTTCTCAAGTGACGTCAGTCGATAAGGCGGTCATGATCATCGGCGGTGAGGCGTTGTACAACTTAGTATTAGCAGAAACAGCGTCAGCAGCATTCAAAGCCTTTGGCAATGAGTTGTTGAGCGTCGAGGCGCATTGGGAGAGATCGGTCTTTGGCGGCATGATTGCCAAGTACTTAGCTCAGCAATTGAAACTCAGAGGAACAGAGCGCTTTTTCGTAATGGGCATTTTACGTAACTTCTGTGAGCTTGTTGTAGCTAAAGCTGACCCGGCCAAATATCGTGCTTATGTTGACGACACCTCCAACCAGCTTCCCTGGGATAAACAAGCAAAACACTTTGGGTTTACCTTTGCCCAAGGCAGCGGTACGATTATGCAGGCATGGAATTTGCCCATGGCCTTGTACTATCCAGTAACTAATTTGCATGATGTGACGAAACAAGCCTCCGATGTTGATGTGGCGTTGTTAGCCTGTGCAAGTCGGTTAACGATAAAGTCTTTAGAGCAAGATCATTACGGGGCAATAGAACCCGTCAGTTCAGCACAAGCAAGTGTATTACAGCTAGATGCGGAAATATTTGGCAATGCCGAAACATACGCGCAAAACGAGACAGGGAAAGTGTCGAGTTATATAAAATAAGGTCCCTTACTGAAGGGATAAATAATAACGAGAAAAGTAATGAAGCTTCCCTTTCGATTGCAAGTCAGTGCGGTATGTTGCTGCATGATTTCAATAACCGCAAACGCGAGTAGTAATCGCGATCAACTCCTTGATTCACTGTACAAGCTAGACTTTGACGTTCCACAAGCGGACCAAGAAGACAAAAAGCCATTAACGCTCGACGGCGAGTTTGGTGTGTTAATGTCGACGGGTAATACAGAGGCAACCTCATTGAAGGCAGGCATTACTTCCGAGCATGAAATGCTGTCGTGGAGTAACAGCTATTTCGCTGAGGTTTTATACAAAACCAGTGAAGTTGACGGAGAAAATGAGAGTCAAACGACAGCTCAACGGTTCTTCGGATCGGCTCAGTTTAACTACAAACTCAAAGAAACAGATCGGCGCTTATTCTTTTATACAGACTACGAAAACGACCGATTTAATGGTTATGACTACCGAGCGTCACTTGCATCAGGTTGGACGCAAAAATTTGATTTAGAGGGAGAAAGCGACTTTAGATACAGTGTAGGTCCCGGTTACTCTCTTGTCGAAGCAGAGGTTGATACGGATGCGCCTCCAAGTAGCTTTATTTTACGGGCTTCTGCAGAGTATCGATATCAATGGGAATCGGGCGCAAAACTACGACAATTTGTATCGACTGAAGCGGGAAGCCAAAATACTAAATCGAGGTCAGAGACTGCACTATCTGCAAAAATCATGGGTAAACTTGCAATGAAATTATCGTTTGTGTTGAGTCATGAATCTTCGCCGACGGAAAATGCAGAAAACTTGAGCACAGAAACGTCTTTAGCGCTGGTATACAACTTTTTTTAACCTTTAGTCGAATATTTGGCTAGAGAAGCCGTATGAATGGTTGACTGATACAGGTACAGCGCTAGACTACAACACATATCACAAGCTGGCGGTAAGGGAATACTCGGTGCTGCTAGAGACTTTCGACAAAGCAGTCGATTCGACCAGCGGAACCAAAAACACAGCGTAGGACGAACCATGAAACACACACCTTTTAAACTAGCCGCAGTGAGCGCTTCATTGTTATTGGCTTTCCCGAGTTTAGCCGAAGAAGAGATAAAAACGTTCACATTGGACGGAGAATTCGGTTTTATTTTCACCTCTGGTAATACCGAAACCACTTCATTTAATGCTGGTCTGACTGCCCATCAAGAATTGACAGATTGGAGCAATGATTTCGTACTTGAAGGCTTGTATAAGCGAGAAACTGTTGAAGATGCGCTAGGAAATGAATTAGAACGGACATCTGCACAGAAATTCTTTGGCTCGGCCCAGGCCAATTATAAATTGGAAAACCCAGATCATCGTTTGTTTGGCTTTGCATCTTATGAAGATGACAGATTCAATAGCTTCGAATACCAAGCGACTCTCGCAGCCGGTTGGAGCCAAAAGGTATGGAATGATGGCGATACGTCGTTTGAGTACAGTATTGGTCCTGGTTATTCATTTATCGAATCTAATGAAGGTGAAGATTTAGATAGTTTCATCGTTCGTGGATCAGCCGGATTTACATGGCGAATTTCAGAAACGGCTAAATTTGCGCAAACCTTCAGTACGGAAGTGGGTTCAGAAAATACCAAATCTCGTGCCGAGTCGGCGCTCAGTGCTACAATTGCTGGCGGATTGTCGATGAAGCTATCGATTAAACTTGATCACAACACTGATGTCGCTGACGGTGTAGAGAATTTAGATACCGAAACAGCGGTAACGTTAGTCTATAGTTTCTTCTAAGCGGGTTTTGACTATAAAAAAGCCACCGTTGTTTAGGTGGCTTTTTTGATCGCGTTTACTTCTCTTATCCGTTAATCCAGCTCTCTTATCGTTGCGATAACGATTCTACCGATGCCATAAAGCAAAAGAGCGAAAACACCAAATACGGTTAGATCGTATATGACTTTTGGGTAGGCGTTATCTTCAGGCAAGGTAGGCGATTCCACCGTGACCAAATGTTGTAGCTGTTCATAGGTTTCAACCCGTGCTTTTTCCAATGTAATTAGCGATGCTGAGTAGGCTTGAATGGCTAACTCTAACTGTACTTGTAAGTTACTATAGTTGGCCATTTGTTCACTAACAGAGAGCTCTGAAGAGGACCCATTATCGGTGATTCTTTGTTTTTCTGAGATAATCTGAGATTCAAGTGCAGCTATTTCCCTCTGCACACTCAATACCTCTGGGGCATTGTCAGACATTGATGCACGTAACGCCGTCAGCTCCGCTTTTTTCTGAGCAAGTGCCGATTCCAGAGAGAACGTAATTTGTTGAAAAGCCATACCCTCAGCCGTAGGATCAAGTACACTGTACTGTGACTGAAAGGCAAGCAGTTCGGACTTAGCGTTTTGAAGTTTCTTTTCGACAATGTCATGTTCACTTTGCGCAAACTCTAATCGACTTTCGGCTACTTGGTTGTTGATTTCATTAATGAAGTTCTCTGCACGTTCAACTAGAGCACGGTTAATGCTTTGTGCGACTTCAGAGGAGTACGCTCTTGTCTTTAGCGTAATTATTGAAGAGGTCGAATCAACTTCGACAAGGATATGCTCCCTGTAAAATTCAAGTAAGTCCTCTTTACTGTAACTTGAGCTCAAACGACTGAAAATGTCCGCATCAGATGATGTGTAATGATCAGAAATTCCCAGCGTTTCATTTAGATAAGCTAGCATATCATTAGATTCAATAAATGCTTGAACAAGGTGGCTTTCAGTGCTTACCGATGAGCCAGTGACAGCTGGTAAAATTAGTGCGGTTGGATCAAATGCAGCTCCGGTACTGGATGATTTAACAATTAATTGACTAGTACTTTCGTATTGGGCTGAGGCAATAAAGACCAGGTAGAACGCATAGATAGACCAAGGAATAACAACAACAAGAATCATTCTCTTTCGAATGAAATCTATATATCTTTTTAATAACGTCATGAAAAAATTGTCCTGAACTTTTAGGTTTTATTGTATCGCTCAATAGCTGATTCTAGATCGTCGAAATAGGTGAGTTGTCCATTATCGATTAAGACCGCCGCACTGCAAAATTCTCTCAACTGGTCCATTTCATGGCTGACCATGATGATACCAGCTGATTCACTTTTTTCTTTTAGTGTTTGACGCGCTTTTTTACGAAATAATGCGTCTCCGACAGACGTTGCTTCGTCGATAAGATATAGGTCAAAGTCGATATTGACACAACATGCGAATACTAACTTTGCGCGCATGCCCGACGAGTATGTCTTAACAGGCAAGTCAAAGCGTTTACCTATTTCGGCAAATTCTTGCACGGCTTCTTCGTATTGTTTTAACGAGCGGACATTATTAATCCTGCCAATGAAGCGTGTATTTTCTCGACCGGTCATTTGAGGATGGATACCCGTAGTAAGTGCTACAGGCCATGACATCGTCTTGGTCGTTAGTATTTTGCCTTTATTAGGATACTCGCTTTTAGCGAGCATCCTAAACAACGTCGATTTTCCCGCTCCATTCTTCCCCAATATTGCCAAGTTCTTGTGTGTTGGTATATCGACGGTCAGATTTTTAAAGACGTATTGATCTCCCATATTACTGGGGTAAAACTTGGCGAGGTTTCTGATTTTAATCATTTAGCTAACACACTTTTCCATGAGATGTGATAGCTCGCTAATGCTAAAAACAGAAGGGATATTGTGCATTGCTGTACAAAAGCAAAAGACACTCCATCTGTTCCATAGCTTGGATAACAAGCGTATCTCGCAAGTTCATTGATATGCAGAAGTGGATTCCAAGTGAAATACTTCCAAAACTCCTTTGGTAAGTCTTGTAGACTAAAAAAAACCGCAGAAATAAACAAAAGTGGCCGTGTAAGCATATTTTTTATTTTGTCCATTTCGGGCGCGAAGCTTGCGGCGATAGCAAAAATGAGCGCAAGTGAAAAACCTAAAATAAACAAATTAAGCAACAGTGTGAGCAAAAGAATAGGGTCATTTACTTGACCTTCAATATGCCCCAGATACATTGCGAGTATACCAAGTAAAATAACGCCTATTTTGATAGCAAACTCCAAAGTAGTCGTTACTATAACAGGTGCTATTGGTTGTACTTGCCTAAATGCGAAAAGAGGTTTGGACTTTCGAATAGACATTGATGCTTGTGCTATTAGTGTTGTAAATGTCATGACATTTAGAAAACCAATAAACATAAACATAAATACCGGAACAGTATGAACGTCGTCCCCCGAGATCAAACTTCTGCCATATGCGATAACAAAAATAAACATAAAGGGTTCGATAAGCGCCCAACTCATGCCGAACTTGTCATTAAATTTACTTTGTAATTCACGAAGGAATAGCGCGAATAGCACATTTTTCCACGCTTTTATTTGATTCTGAAAGGTATCCATATCAATCAATAATAGCGTTTGCTGCCACAGCGATTTGGAATATGATTTGTGTGATATCCTTGACCGCTTGCATCGTTTTCGCGTCTACCTTAGGCAAAACAACGATTTGATCGCCGGGATACAATTCAACATGACTTTTCCCTAATAACCACGAGCGAGTGGCGCGGTCTGTGAACACGACTGTACCGTTGTTTCTGATAATCATCATACGATCATCATCTGCTCGCTCAGAGTAACCGCCGGCCCATGCAATATAATCCGTTATTGAAGCGTCAGGATTATATACCACAGCTT
>CAWUJV010000122.1:0-7876 GCA_963922845.1 uncultured Alteromonas sp. | reverse complement strand
CTTCGAACGCCCTCAATTGGTCAAGGGTCATAGGTCATGTAGTCAATATTCAACTTAGCATCAACATCCTGTTTTGCCGTGTTGGATCAAAAAAATCTAAAGTTTGCCAAGGTCGTTCCGATAACCTTTTTAACTAAGATAATTTGTTTTTTTGTTTTGCGACCTCTACTCGCAAAAATTCACTACCAAACGACAAGTTAACTTCAATACCGTGATGTAACTGACGCCTTATACCCTCAGGCACCAAGACTAGCAGCTGGTGTTACGCAACTCAATAAGGCTTACACAATACTTACGTATTTGCGCAGATTGTGTACCCATCGAGAGGCAAGATGTTTCGCCTCTTCGAAGGGGTCTTGTAAAGAATTCCAAAACACCAAGATCACAAATCCCATACATCTTAATTGACACTTTAGCGCTAGATTGATTGGCAAATAGCCAACGAATAGGTGTGTCATGGAGATCAGTTCATCGACGAATCAAACCAACAATGCGGTGTCTGCAGCGCAGCCCAAACCGTCGCAAACGGAGAGCTTTTTTACAAATCTGCTCTCTCAATTTACGTCTGATGAGCCGGGGAGTGAAGACGTAGCAGCGGGGAGTGGCCAAACGCAATCGACCATTACTGCCGATAGTACGGCGCAAGCCCCGCTTTCAAAAATTGTGAATCACGCTATTTCAACCGCGCTCGACAGTACACCTACTGATCAAGCTATTTCGCCAGAATTGGTTAACTTGTTTCAAAACAGCTTGTTAGAGGCACTCACTGCGTCTTTGTATCAAGCGCCTGCGGGAGCGACGACGCAAGAAAGTGCGAAAGCACAAACTCAAACGGATCTTGTATCCATTGATGATACAGTGGCGGGAAACAGTGCATCTGAGAAAAGCTTGGGGGCGTCGATTTTAGATGTATCTTTTGGTGATGACGGGTTTGGTATGGACGATGTGTTTGACACCGTCAACGTGCTAAACCATATCCCTATTGTGTCGGATATTTATCAAGAAGTGAGTGAAAATACCGTTGATGCATTCTCATCGTTGGCGGGTGGGTTTATGCTCTACGGTCCTGCTGGTTTGGCGCTATCTGCCGTTAATGTTGCGACTGAACAATTAACCGGTGAATCCTTGGTAGGCAATGCGGTCAATTTTGCAACCGATTTGTTTAATTCAATGATGTCTGACGATACGGCTACTGATGCCGAACTGGCATCGAACGAAACGCAACCGGATACCTCTGTCACAGGGCTGTCTTCTGCTACGCTCAACAATGGAGGCGTGCGATGAGACGGTTAATGTGCTCGTGCTTGGTATTGTGCTTCGCCATCGGAGGGTGCGCTGTTCCTATTAAAGAATCGCCTTCGGTGGTGGATACCTTACCCACCAATCCCAATGTGGAGAAAACGCTGACAAAAATTGAAAAGGTGCCGACGCCAATTCTACCCGATCACCCAAAATATGCGCCGGTTAGAACCACGCCCACACCTGTGCTGAGAGTTCCTTCTGGCTCGTTGTTTGACGAAAACAATTTTGTTGGCATTTTGATACAAAATCGCGCTTACAAAATTGGTGATATGGTGCAGCTTGTTTTGGAAGAGGAAACCAGTGCAACGAAACAGCAAGAGCTCAATAAATCCAATAGCGCTGAACTCAATGTGGCGCCATTGACATTGGCTGCGGGGCCACTGCGCATTAATAACGGCGATGTCGAATTAGACCATCAACAAGACAGTGCGTTTCAGAGCAACTCTAATTCTCGCCAACAGAACTCGCTGGTCGGCACCATCAACGTTTTTGTTAGTGACATCCTCGCCAATGGCAATTTAATAGTGGCCGGTGAAAAATGGATCACGCTGAACGAAGGGCAAGAGTTCATCCGTGTCACAGGCGAAGTGCGCTCTCAAGATATCACACCGCAAAATACGATCAGCTCAACCAAGTTGGGTAATGCTCGAATTGAATACAGTGGTGCGGGGCGTCAACAAGACAATCAAGAGCCGTCGCTGATCAGTAAAATCTTATCGATTCTCGGATAGACAATGATGCGTTGGTGGTTTTTACTTTTATTCTCTCATCATGTCATGGCATCACAGTGGTTTACTGGGGAGGCGAGTATGCCAATTGGCGATGCACCGCTGGAACAAATCCGTGAGCAAACTATTAAGAACGCCATCGCCAATGCATCTTACATGGCAGGTGCCATGGTCAGCGCAGAAGAGGTGTCGTTAAATGGCGTGATTGTGGGCAGCCAAGTATTGGTTGAATCGCAGGGGGCTGTGCGGCGGGTTAAAGTGTTGAGTGAACAAATTCAAGATGATGTGCTCACCGTAATTGTCGACGTAGACCTTGCCACTTTTGCTCAGTGTGAACCATCACAGTATCGTCGTCACTTACTTGTCAGTCCTTTTGTTATTCAAAATCCTCATCATACTAAAGTGGGCGGTTTAGTCGCATTTGGTCAACATGTCAGTAAACGCTTCGAACAACAAATCAATCTATCGAATTACGGTTTTAAAGCGCATTTACTTGGCCAAGCGGTATTGCAAAAGCCACCTTTTGAACTTGCTGACCAACAAATGCTAACGGCGAAAGCAGAGTTCTTGGCGAGAGAGTACGGAACTCAGTATGTATTGTTCGGTTATCTAAGGGATATCAGTTTATTTAATCAAACTGAGCGACAATGGTTAAGTGACGAAACCCAAATGAAACGCAATTTTACCATGCGTTTGTACGTGATGGACGTGTTTCAATCTAGAGTGGTCATGGAAGAGTCCTACCATATTGAGGCTGATTGGGATTTCGATTTATATCAACCCGTTGATTTAAATAGTAGTTTATTCTGGCAATCAAGTTATGGAAGAAATGTGTTAGGCAGTATTGCCGATGCAATAATTGATGTGACAGACAAGATGCAATGCGAACCTCAACTTAGCCAAATTATCGCGCGTCACACAGATGGTTTCATCATTAATTTGGGCAAACATGATGGCCTTAAAATAGGGGATGGGTTTGCCATGCATCAACCATTACACTACCGAGTTAGAGCGGCATCACCTCAGCAGTTTCTCAGTTTGCACAATGATACTCGTTTTAATGTAGTGGCGTTGAGCGCGACTACCGCTAAGATCTCACCACAATCCATAGGGCAGGGCCTAGAAGGGCAAGTGTTTGATTTAGTCTCACCGTTGAAGAAAACGTCGATTGCGGGGGCAAATGTTCACATTAGTCATTGATAGTCATATTATTTTACGGGCTTACACTCTGATTAACAGGTATAGTGACGCTTTCGTTTAGTGAGGAGTTACCATGCCACATTGCATTGTTGAGTACTCGACGTCTATTGAACAAAATGTAGATGTGAACCTTGTCATTGAGTCCGTTTATGCTAAAGCCCAAGCAAGTGGACTATTCAATCCAACATCGATTAAAACACGCGCAATACCCATAGCGCATTACCACCTTGGCAGCGGCAACAATGGCTTTGTACATGTTGCGCTTAAAATTCTCGCCGGGCGCACGGCGGAACAAAAGCAGGCGTTGTCACAGGCTGTGCTTGAAGGGTTGGCTTCTTGTTTTACTCAGGGTGTTGACCTATCCGTTGAGGTTATTGATATGGATACGCCAAGTTATGCCAAGCAGGTTCTGTAACGAACCTGCCTGACGTGTACTCAGCGAGGTTTACGCCAAACCGCATAAACCAACGGTAAAACAAACAATGAGAGCAGCAACGCTGATACCATGCCACCTACCATAGGAGCGGCAATGCGGCGCATTACTTCTGCCCCCGAGCCGTCGGCAAACAGCAAAGGAAGTAAGCCCATAATAATGGTGGCCGTTGTCATCAGAATGGGACGCAGTCGTTGACTACTTGCGCGAACCACCATATCGATAAAAGCAGCGTAAGTGATAGGCGAGCCTTTCGTATGCAGTGATGTGTAGCCTTGGTTGAGATACATTATCATCAATACGCCTATCTCTATTGCCACACCCGCCAAAGCAATGAATCCCACTACAACCGCGACTGACAATTTATACTGCATCAAATACAGCAACCAAATGCCGCCCGCTAGCGCCAGTGGCAGTGTACCCATGATCACAAACACTTCAGTGAGCTGCTTAAAACTCAAATAGATTAATGCACCAATTACTAGCAGGGTGATAGGGATGATGTAGGCTAGGGTCGATTTGGCTCGGTTAATACTCTCAAACTGACCGACCCATTGTAACGTGACACCGGCTGGTAAGGTGAGGTCACCTTCCAAGCGGGTGGACGCGTTGGCAATGTATTCAGAAATATCAGCGTCTCCCGTATCTATGTATACCCAGTTGGCTTGTCGTGCATTCTCACTTTTGATGGCTGCCGGACCAGTGTCGATGTTAATGTCTGCGACGTCGGCTAAGACGATGTGCGCACCGGTTGGCGTCACTATTGGCAAGGCCGCAAGTTGTTCCGGCGTATCTCGGTATCTTTGAGGAAAACGCATCGATATCGCATAGCGTTCTCGGCCCTCTATGGTTTGTGAAACTTGTGCGCCACCAACGGCCAATCGCAAATACTGTTGAATGGTTTCAATATTAAGCGCGTACCGAGCCGCATCTTGGCGACGTATTTGTATATCGATATAACGACCAGTCGCGGCACGCTCAGCATAAGCTGATACCGTTTCGGGTAAACCCATTAGTAACGATTCGACTTGAACACTGATCTCGGTAAGCTGCGCTAAATCGTTTCCTGACACCTTGAGACCTAATGGTGTTTTTAGCCCAGTGGAGAGCATGTCGATTCGAGTTTTAATCGGCATGACCCAAGCATTGGTTAAACCGGGTATTTGGACGAGTTGTTCAAGTTCGGCCTTTATTTTGTCCATCGTCATATTGGCTCGCCATTGATGCTCTGGCTTTAACTCGATAAACGTCTCTATCATCGTAAATGGCGCCGGATCGGTTGCTGTTTCTGCGCGACCAATTTTTCCATACACGGTGGCAACTTCTGGTAAGGACAGTATGAGTGAATCTGTTGTTTGAAGAATATCGCGAGCCTGAGCAGCTGATACGCCAGCGTAAGTTGATGGCATATACATCAAGCTACCTTCATTGATATCTGGCATAAACTCAGTGTCGAGTTGTTTCAATGGCACAATGGCGGACGATGCCAGCGCCAGTAACACCAGAAGACTGATTTTGGGGTAGACCAGTACTCGACTAAGCGCAGAACGATAAATGAAGTGAAGACCGACAACTAAGGGATTTTTATCGGTGTATTTTGGGGCGCGAGTAATGCTGTAGCCCAACACCACGGGGATGAGCGTAATTGATAATACCGCGGCGGCGGCCATGGCGTATGTTTTAGTGTAGGCCAAGGGTTTAAACAGTTTTCCCTCTTGGTTTTCTAAGATGAAAACCGGCATAAAACTCACAGTAATGACCAATAAACTGAAGAACACCGCAGGGCCGACTTCCGCGCAAGAGGTCGATAATACTTGCCACCTGTTGACGTGTCGGTTTGTCGAGTTGGCAAGGTGTTTGTGGTAGTTGTCTATCATCACGATGGCACCATCTGTCATCGCACCCAGTGCGATAGCAATACCCCCGAGTGACATCATATTCGCAGTAATACCCTGCCAGTGCATCATCGCCATCGCCACTATCATGCCAATGGGTAACGCCACAACCGCCACAAACGCCGAGCGAAGGTGAAGTAAAAACACGGCGCACACCAATGCAACGATAAGCAGTTCTTCAGTCAGTTTATCCCACAAATTATCGAGGGTTTGGGTGATAAGACGAGACCTGTCATAAACGGGAACAATGTTAACGCCATCGGGTAAACCAGTCTGAATCTCCGCCAATCTCTTTTTAACACCATCGATGGTATCTACGGCGTTCTCACCATAGCGCATCACCACAATACCACCCGGTGCTTCACCCATGCCATTGAAGTCAGTGATTCCTCGTCTTGGCGCAGGTTTTATTCTCACACTGGCGACATTGCGAAGCAAAACCGGCGTACCGTCTTGATTGCTCATCAGCACGATATTTTCGATATCTTGAGGACGGGCAATATAACCATCTACGTTAATCATGTATTCGGCTTGTGCCAATTCGATAACCGAAGCACCCGTCTCACTGTTGTTTTGACGAACTGCCTTTGCGACATCTTGAGGAGTCATGCCGTAGGCCGTCAGCAACTCAGGCGCGAGTACGACTTCGTATTGTTTTACCATGCCTCCTACCGAGGCGATTTCCGCCACGCCATCAACGGTTTGCAATTCGAGTTTTACAAACCAGTCTTGTAGGCGGCGCAATTCAGCAGCATCTCGCTGTCCTGATTCATCGACCAACGCATAAACGTAGACCCAACCGACCCCCGTTGCGTCTGGTCCTAATGTTGGCGAAGCGTTAGGTGGAAGTTGGCGCTCAGTTTGTGATAACACCTCTAATACCCGGCTTCTGGCCCAGTACATATCCGTATCTTCATCAAATATGATGTACACGTAAGAATCGCCAAAAAAAGAATACCCACGAACGGTTTGGGCTCCAGGGACACTCAGCATGGCATTTGAAATAGGGTAAGTGACTTGGTCTTCAACTACAGTCGGCGACTGGCCCGGATACGATGTTTTCACAATCACTTGAACATCGGATAAGTCCGGAATCGCATCGATGCGAGTTTGCTTTAGCGCAAAAATACACACTATCACTGTGAGTAAACTGGCGAGTAATACCAGCCCCCGATGACGCAATGACCAAGTGATAATTTCAGTGATCATGAGTCATCACCTCAGTCTTCGCTTGGTTGTGTGGTGCGCGCAGCTTTATCAAATCAACGATCTCAAATTGACCTTGGTCAACTGAGAAGGTGAAGAGAATGTGATCTCCTACCTGTAAATGTGGCAGAAACAATTCGGGGGACGCGGTGAAGTCAACCCGAGCCGGTCCTCGGTTCCATTTACTAACAGCGGCGCGATCGATCGTAAAAACGCCTTGGTCAATGGCCACGATTTTGCCTGAAACGGTAGCAGTGTTGTGTTGCTGGTCGTCGTGAGGCTGCTGATTAAGTTGTCGCATTCCTGCGGCGACGTTTGATTCTGAATCCAGTAAAAACTGACCCGATGTCACGACGGTTTGGCCTTCCTCTAGGCCATCTCGAATCACTGTTAGCTCTGATGTCACTTGGCCAATATCAACGCTTACAACGCGATAACGACCGGGAGAGTCACGCACTACGATACGGTTATCATGGCCATCTCTTATTACGGCAGACGTCGGGACTAAGAGCTGTGATTCTTCATCACTCACTTGAATATCGCCAACCAAGAAGCCATTGGGTTTTAACACATGATTGTCATTATTAATCACCACTCGCGCGGTAAGTGTTTGGGTTTGTTTGTCCGCAGTAGGGTAGAGGTAGTCAATTTGTCCACGCCATTTCATAGCGGGCTGATTGGCATCGCTAAGGTCTATATGCTGGCCGACATGGACTTTACTCGCAAAGCGCAAGGGGATCGCAAACTCGGCCCAGATAGTATCGAGAGAAGCGACAGACATTACCGTTGAATCAGGCTTAACGTAGAACCCTTCTCGGATTGGCAACATTTCCAGAATACCGTCGATTGGTGAATTGACAGTAACAGACGATTGAATGCGTTTTGTGCGTTCTAAATGTTGCAATGCGGATTCGGGCATACTGAGGGCGAGCAACCTTTGTTTGGTTGCTTGTTTTAACGTGTTTGACCCATTTCGCATCGCCAGTAAAAACTCCTCTTGCGCATTGGTGAGTTCAGGCGAATACAATGAATAGAGCGGTTGCCCTTTGGCAACCCGCTCGCCGCGGGCGCTAACATGTAACCTATCTATCCACCCTTCGACTCGGGGGTGA
>CAWUJV010000121.1:0-8091 GCA_963922845.1 uncultured Alteromonas sp. | reverse complement strand
TTTCACACTCTGCGTTTAACTTAGTTTATTGAACAAGCTTTCTAAGTTAAGGCCTTGATGGCTGAGCATGTCACGCAAGCGACGCAACGCTTCAACTTGGATTTGTCTGACTCGTTCTCGAGTCAAGCCAATCTCTGCGCCGACATCCTCAAGTGTCGATGGCTCATACCCCATTAGCCCAAAGCGACGAGCTAGTACTTCTCTTTGTTTTGGATTGAGGTCTTGCAACCATTTGACAATGTTGTCTTTGATATCGTTATCTTGCAGATTTTCTTCGGGACCATACTCTGTTTCGTCGGCCAAGATATCTAATAAGGCCTTGTCGTTTTCACCCCCAATTGGCGTGTCAACAGACGTAATTCTCTCATTCAGACGCAGCATCTTACTGACTTCTGATACCGGTTTTTCTAGGGCCTCTGCGATTTCTTCTGCGGTAGGCTCATGGTCAAGCTTTTGCGACAGCTCCCGGGCTGCACGCAGATACACATTGAGTTCTTTTACAACGTGAATCGGTAATCGTATGGTGCGAGTTTGGTTCATGATGGCGCGTTCGATGGTTTGTCGAATCCACCATGTGGCGTAGGTAGAGAAGCGGAAGCCTCGCTCGGGGTCGAACTTTTCGACGGCGCGAATTAAGCCCAGGTTACCTTCTTCAATCAAGTCTAGCAGGGCAAGACCTCTATTGTTATATCGCCTTGCTATTTTAACTACGAGGCGTAAGTTACTGACGATCATGCGCTTGCGAGAGGCTTCACACCCTTTTAGCGCTCGACGAGCAAAATACACTTCTTCTTCGGCAGTAAGTAATGGAGAAAATCCGATTTCGCCCAAGTAAAGTTGGGTCGCGTCCAGATTTTTTGGAAGGTCTTCTTGGCTTGCAATTAAATCGTCGAATTTTTCATCTTCGACGTCATCATTCGTATTGGACTCGTCTTTGATATCAGTAGGGACTTCAATCTCTTCGATATCTTCGCGAGATGTTGCTTCGATCACAGTATCTTTATGTTCACCCATAACTGCATCTCCTGCTTTCTATGGTTACCTTATGATGTTCGCTCCTGTACGTTTCTTATTATTATTTCTTGTTATTATTATTGATTGTTACTTTGGCAGATATCTGAGTGGATCAAGTGATTTTCCCCGATATCTTACTTCAAAATGAAGTTTGACCGAATCTGTGCCACTGTTTCCCATTGCCGCAATTTGCTGGCCAGCCTTGACCCATTGCTGTTCCTTGACCATTACCGAATCGTTATGGGCATAGGCGCTGAGAAAATTATCACTATGTTTAATGATGACTAAGTTGCCATATCCTCTCAGTGCGTTGCCGGAATAAACGACTTTGCCTTCCGCAGCCGCCACTATATGAGTGCCTTTTGCTGCTTGAATATCAATGCCTTTATTGCCTGATTCAGCGCGGCTAAATGTCGCAACCAATTTGCCTTTGGCTGGCCAGACCCAGCGTGATACGCGGGCTGGAAAGCTTTTGTTAGATGTCTTGCTAGACCCCTTAACAGGCTGGTTGTTAACATCTTTTTCACTTTCACCATACGCCTGCTGTTTTTGATGGTCAACAGGATCTTTCGGTTTATTTTTTGAGGTAAGACCAGTGCTGCTTGACTTAATCGATTTTCTTGTGCTCGGCTTCGTTTTTACCGGTGGAGCAGAAAGTCGCAAGTTTTGCCCAGGAAAAATCGTATAGGGTTTCGATAAATTGTTATAACGGGCAATATCCCGGTAATCGTTACCACTGTACCAGGCAATAGCAAACAACGTATCGCCTTGCTGAACCGTGTATGTTGCTTTTTCAAATGGGTTGTCGTCAGCCGCTTTTTGGCTGTTGAGTAAGGTGACAGGCGCAGGCGAGGATCGTCCACTACATCCTGTTGTGATTGCTAGGATGATTGATACAGCGATGACGACAATGGTGCGTCCAAACTGCACGCCTTACCTCCGTTTAATGACGTAGTAGAAAATAGGCTATCACCGCGAGGACCACAACAGCCCATCCCAGGACTTCGACGTATTGGCGTAATTTCGCTTCCATTGGTGCGCCGCCAAATCGCATTAACCCCGCGACCATATAAAACCTTGCCCCTCTGCCTACCGCTGAAGCGAGCAAAAAAGGCATAAAGGCCATTTGCAATATGCCAGCACTGACCGTAAAAATCTTATAGGGGACGGGGGAAAAGCCAGCGAGAAATACAACCCATATGCCGTATTGTTCAAACCAACCCATCGTCTTTTCAAGTTTTTCAGTATATCCCCAGCTTTCTATGAGTGGCGCCAACCATAAATCAAATGCATAAAAACCCAGAAAATAGCCCACAATTCCGCCGATTATGGAGGCTACTGTTGTGATCAACGCAAACCTCCATGCTTTATTGGGTTGCGATAATGACATGGGGGCCAACATAACATCTGGCGGGATAGGGAAAAAGACGGATTCCGCGAAACTCAACCCTCCCAGATACTTGCTCGCATGAGGGTGTTTGGCCCAACGCAGCGCGAGGTCGTACAAGGGCTGGAAAATCTTCAAAGCAAGTCTCCTGCGACTAACGGGACAAACTTAACGGCTTCAATTGTTTTCTCAACCAGTTCGCCATCAATTTTATCGATACATTTCAACGTTTGCTGCTCGTCACCCACAGGGATAATGAGTCGACCACCTTCATTCAATTGCTCACACAGCGCTTGGGGTGTACTCGCGGCAGCAGCGGTCACTATGATGGCATCAAAGGGCGCTTTGCTCGCCCAGCCTTGCCACCCGTCACCGTGCTTCATTGAGACATTGTGAAGATCCAATTGGTTCATTCTGCGTTTTGCTTGGAACTGCAGTGTTTTGATGCGTTCTACGGAAAAAACGTGTCTAAATAGTTGAGCAAGTATCGCCGTCTGATAGCCAGAACCTGTGCCGATTTCGAGAACCGATTGCGGCTGGTTGTCGGCTTTTAGCAGCAATTCAGTCATTTTGGCGACAATATAGGGCTGAGATATTGTTTGCCCTTGGCCAATTGGCAACGCCGTATTTTGATAGGCTTTGTGCTTCAATGCATCGGGCAAAAAGCCCTCTCTTGGCGTGTTTGCAATAGCGTTAAGTACTTTCTGGTCGCGTACACCTTCTTCGAAAATTAATTGAGCTAACGCGTCGCCTTTTCGTGAAACTCTCATGTGTGTGTACTAATTCCTGTCAATCTTATTTTCGCTTTTCTTGGCTAACCACAATTCCATCTCTTCAAGAGAGTGGTGAGCTGTCATATCAACACTCAAAGGTGTCACTGAGCAATAACCATTGGCTACTGCATGAAAATCAGTACCTGGGCCCGCGTCTTGTGCGCTACCCGCAGGTCCATACCAGTATATGTCGCGACCAAACGGGTCTTGAGCTTTGATCATTGACTCAGCTCTGTGACGACTACCTTGTCTCGTGACTTGAATCCCGTTAAGTTGCTCGTAAGGCAAATCGGGTACATTAACATTGAGAATCTGATTAGATGGTAAAGGATGCTCGGCTAATTGCGCAATAATATCCAATACAACTTTCGCCGCTGTGTCAAAATTTTCGCTGTTTTTCGCCGTTAAAGACACCGCAATGGCGGGAAGTCCCATGAAACGTCCCTCGGTCGCCGCTGCAACGGTACCGGAGTAAATAACATCATCGCCGAGGTTAGCCCCGTGATTAATACCCGAAATGACTAAATCGGGGTCGCCGTCCAATAAACAGTTTAAACCTAAGTGAACGCAATCAGAAGGTGTACCGTTGACGGCATAAAAGCCATTTTCCATTTGTTGTACACGCAAAGGTTGATGAAGTGATAAGGCATTACTTGCGCCGCTGCAATTGCGATCAGGCGCAATACAGGTCACATCATGTTGAGCTGAAAGATGTTCAAACAATACCGCTATACCTTTGGCAAACACCCCATCATCGTTACTCAGTAACACCTTCATGTCATTCTCCGGTTATACCTTGTTCAATGGTATTGATACATTCGCGCAGTATCGAAGTCGCGAAACACCCTGATGGCAAACTAAACGTCACCACTAAGTCTGCATCTTGCTGTTGATAAGTCAGATTTTTAGGCCACAGCCGAATTTGACGTCTTTCTTGTTTGAGGCCGACATCTTCCAGGCATTGTGTCACACTGGTAATGTGTTTGGTGACAGAGGTTTCCAAATCCAATGCATTACTATGCACAATGGTGTTGCCTTTCCCCCACAGCGGCGCCGTAGGGCAAACATCACCCGCCTTGTATCGGTCACTCAGGCTGGTGTCGCTTCCATCATTGATGAAAAAACTGTTTGACCCAGTGAGGCCAATCGCATCGCCGTCAAGTACTTGTTCAAACAGGCCTTGTTCGATACGTCTTGAGATAACCTCGTTGAACAACCAACTGCGCAGTGCTGAAATAGCCATCGAGCGACGATTTCTGTTTTTTATTACCTCACCTTGAACCATTCGTTCAGCGAGGGCAAGGTTGCCGCCCTTACTGACTGACCCATCATCCGTAATGCGTTGCACACCAAATCGTTGTTCACCGTAGTAGTTTGGGACACCTTGCTGCGCGATGACATCGAGCTTGGTGGTGACATCATCGATATCTGTGACATCTCTAAGTCGAATAATAAACGTATTGCCTTTTAGTTGGCCTGTTCTGAGTTTTTTATGATGACGCGCCACTTTCACAATATTTACGCCGTCAATGTGACATTGACTCCAATCAAACTCCGCGATACCCGGTGCATGAACACCAAACCACTGTCGGCATACGCCGTATTTATCTTTGCGACCGGCATAGGTGATATTCCGAAGCGGCAATTGGGTAAAACTTGCCAATTGTTCTGCCACAAAAGCGGTATTCAGGTTGCGTTTCTCGAGAAACACATAAATGTGTTCGCCTTCGCCTGAAAAACCGTAGCCGAGGTCTTCAATGACCACAAAATCTTCTGGTGTCGACTTAAATAGACCAGACCCTTTTGGTGCGTTGCCTAGATAGGCCCAGCGCGTGATGTCGAGTGTCGTCATGCTGATTCAGCCAATAACAGCACAACAGCGTGAACGGCAATGCCTTCTTTACGACCGACATAACCAAGCTTCTCGGTTGTTGTGGCTTTTACATTAATATTATCTACGTCGGTCTGACAGTCTTGTGCAATGACGCGGCGCATGGCGTCGATGTGCGGTGCCATTTTGGGTGCCTGTGCGATAATAGTGATGTCTGCGTTACCGATTTTCAGTCCTTTTTGTTGCATCAACCCAATCACATGTCGCAACAAATTGCGGCTATCCGCGCCTGCATAGGCATCATCCGTATCCGGGAAGTGTTTCCCAATGTCGCCTAGTGCACAGGCTCCGAGAATAGCATCGCATAGTGCGTGCAACGCCACATCACCGTCTGAATGCGCTACTAAACCTAAATCATGTTCGATACTGACACCACCAATGATAACCGGACCTTCGCCCCCAAACTTGTGAACGTCGAAGCCGTGACCTATTCGCATAGTGAATCCTGTATGTTAGTGAGATAAAACGATGCCAGTGGCATATCATCAGGGTGAGTAATTTTTATATTGCCAGGGTTGCCATTAACCAACTTGACGCGGTAGCCAGCTATTTCCATGGCCGAGGCTTCGTCCGTAATGTTCGCGCCGGCTTTCAGACCTGCTTCAAGAGCAAGCTTCAATGGCTGGGTTTGAAAGAGCTGTGGCGTTAAGGCATGCCACAATGCATCTCTTGATTCAGTATGGCTCACCAAGGTAGTCGATACATCTTGCGTGGCACGTTTCATGGTATCTCTGACTGGGCTAGCAAGAATGCCGCCGTCGCAATCATCGGACAACGCCAGATGAATTAACCGATCAATATCGGTGGCAAGCACACAAGGTCGTGCGGCATCATGGACCAGTGCCCACTCGTTATCACCAAGGGTCTGAAGGGCGTTGAGTACTGAGTCGGCTCGTTCTTTCCCGCCATCGACTCGTGTAAGCCAATCAGCCTGGGCAATAGGGAGGTTGTCAAAGTAGTCATCGTTAGGACTCAGTGCAACGACAACACGGTGTATTAGTGGATGAGCGGCAAGGCGAGACAAAGTATGCTCAATCACCGTCTTTCCATTGAGTTTGAGATATTGTTTTGGACGGTCGGCGCCCATGCGGCTACCTACGCCAGCGGCAGGTACGACCGCTACGATATTGTTCGTTGTCATTATTCTTGTTCAGCAGGCAATATGCGGTAAAAAGTTTCGCCTTCTTTGATCAAGCCAAGTTCGTTTCGCGCTCGCTCTTCAATGGCCTCTAAACCAATTGTAAGGTCATTGATATCTGCTTTTAGTAGCGCATTGCGCTGAGCCAGATTAGCATTTTGTTGCGCTTGCTTAGCGACCTCTTGTTGGCGAGCTAGGTAGTCGGGGATACTGTTTTTTCCAAACCACAGGCGATATTGCAGCATTGCCAGCAATACTAATAATACACCTGTTACCCATTTATCTCGCCACACCGGCAAATACCTATCATAAATTGTTGGACACTATTATGCCGCTTAGCAGAGTTTTTGCCTAGGTCTGAAGTGATGGCATTTGTTTTTTGTGCAAACTTTTTACACGCGAACAAGGAGGGTCATTGATTACAAGGTTAAGTGATTGGTGGATAGCGCGCCGCGTGTCGATTGAAGTGAATCACCAAATGCGGCATTGCCATTGATAAAAATGGCAAAAAGCATACAGCGCCACCGGGATGGCGCTGTTAAATCAACAGGGATTAGTTATTCAGTTTGTTGAACAATTTGTTGATTAATTTGTCTTTTTCTTTTTCGATTACATTGGTCAATTGTGCTTGAAGCAACTCGTCAAGCTCCCCTGAATCACTCTGCGCGGCACCCAGTAGTCCTTTGATGTCAGCAAGTTGTTCGCCATTTGTACCAAGCTGTTCAGCCGCCATGCCATTGAGCTTTTGTTGGAGTTCGTTCAGTTTGGCTTGTTGCGCTTCACCAAGCTGTCCAACGGCCGCTTGCGCAATCATGCTGTCCAAATCTGATGTAAGTTTGAAACCCGGCGCCGTTATCGCACCATCCAAGTCAATTTGCATATCGAGTTCAGTTAAGTCCCCAAGTGTATCTGCAATAATAGACGTGAGCTTGTCATTGCCCGCAGCTTCCATGGCAAGAGAGGTCAAGTCGATTTTACTGCTACCTGACAGTTGGTTATCGGTGACTTGGACACTGCCAATGGTATTTAATACCGCATCAGTAATACTTGCACTGAATCGCTGTGAATCGGATAGCGCTAGGTTCTGAAGACCGGCTCCGAGTAATTCCCACGTTTGCTGTGCATCCAAGCCTTGTTCGTCAATCCACAAGGAGCCATTGGAAGTGAAGTTTGCGAGTTTCTCTCCTGCACCTTTGAATAAAAACGTGGTTGGGTTACCAAACACGGTGTGGGCATTAGTAATGTTGTCCCACTCACTTTCAACGCGCTCACCTTCCCAGTTGACCGATACCTTGGCTTTCTTGATTAAAAGCTGCATTGGGTCAGAGGGCGTCGTGTCCTCTTGGGTTTGGACGGATTCGCCGCCCAACATTGGGCCAACCATTTGCACCGCCGCCGTAATGTACTGGGTATAGGCCGCGGCTTGCTCGCCAAATACAGACAAGGTCACGGCTTCGATAGCTTGTTGGTCTCCTGCCACTAAACCTTTGAGTAAATCATAATCTTCAGCGGGAGCCGTTTTCAGCGCACTCACACTAGCTTGAAGCTCTCCGCTTGCCGCTTTTGCTTTCTCCGAAAAGGCGGTAATGGCTTCTTTGTCGGCAAGCATGTCATCTTTGAGTTTAGCTAAGGTCTCTTTTGCTTTGAGCAAAGCCTCAGGGTTGCGATAATCCGTATCCTTTAAGGCTTCTATTTCCTTCTTGTATTGTTCAATTTTTTCTTTGTTAGGTAAGGCATCAAAGTCTTCTTTCAGACCATCTCCGTACTTTTCATAAGTCGATTTAGCATCAGCAATTGCGGCTGTGGTTTTCAGTGGCGATTTTGCCAAGATGTCGTCAACACTGGGCGCATCTTCTGCTTGTTGTTCCAACCACTGGTTAAAGTTGAA
>CAWUJV010000120.1:0-8420 GCA_963922845.1 uncultured Alteromonas sp. | reverse complement strand
AGCCTGATTTCCAGTGAGGAACTGTGCTTATTTGATAACAGCAACGCAACTGAAGTGGAGTAAATGATGAGCATACTACCCTGGTTCAAACCATCCCAAACCAATGAAGAAGATTTGCAGCAGTTGCGCAATGCCCAATCACTTGATGGCATTAGCTCGTGTATCATGATGGCTGATGCGAATCGAACCATCGTCTACGCCAATGATTCTGTAAAGAAACTTCTCAAAGAAGCGGAGAGTGATATTCAAGCAGTATTACCTCAATTTTCTGCTGATAACCTAATTGGCCAAAGCATCGACCAGTTCCACAAAAATCCCAATCACCAGCGAAATATTTTGGGGAATTTGCGTCAACAAATGTCGTCGTCAATTGTGGTCGGAAAGCAAAACTTTCAACTTCATCTCACGCCGCTATTCGACTTAGATGGGAATAACATCGGTACCACAGTTGAGTGGATTGACCAAAGTGAATTGTTACTAAAAAGCGGAATGCTAGATGCCCTGGACCGCTCGCAAGCCGTCATTGAGTTCGACGTTGAGGGCATCATACAAACTGCCAACGACAACTTTCTCAATACGATGGATTACCGGCTGTCTGACATTCAGGGGCAACACCACAGTATGTTTGTCGAGCCGGAGCATTCTCGTTCGACTGAATACCGTCAGTTTTGGGCCGATTTAAAAAATGGCGAAATTAAATCAGGGGAGTTTTTTCGCATTGGACGCAATGGCAAAGAAGTATGGATTCACGCCACCTATAACCCAATTTTCGACAGTGCGGGTAATGTCACTAAAGTAGTGAAATTTGCGTCTGATATTACCGAGCAAAAGCGCAAAAGCGCTTACTTCGAAGGACAAATTTCCGCGATCAATAAATCTCAAGCAGTTATCGAATTTGAACCCGACGGCACCATTGTGGATGCTAACGACAACTTTTTGAACACAGTGGGCTATTCGCTGGATGAGATTAAAGGCAAACACCACAGCATGTTTGTTGAAACCGAGTTTAAGAACTCAGAAGAATACCGCAATTTTTGGCACCAACTCGCCAAAGGTCAGCACTCTAGCGGCGAGTATAAGCGCATCGGTAAAGGTGGAAAAGACATCTGGATTCAAGCCACGTACAACCCCATTCTCGACCAGAATGGACGGACGTTCAGAGTGGTCAAATACGCGTCGGACATCACGGATAGAACCACAGCGGTTAACACCATTAAGCAAACAATGACACAACTGGCGACGGGTGATCTTACCTGTAAGATTCAACAAGAATTTAAAGGCGACTTCAAAGTTGTCGGAGAATCTATCAACCAGTTTATTGATGATATGTGTGGCACCATTGCCAGTATTAATGAAGCTGTAGAAACCATCAATAGCGCATCAAGTGAAATTGCATCAGGTAACGCCGACTTATCAAGCCGCACGGAACAACAAGCGTCAAGCTTGGAAGAAACCGCTTCGAGTATGGAGGAAATCACAGGTACAGTTAGGCTGAATGCAGAAAACGCCGAGCAAGCAAATAGCTTGGCCTCGCAAGCCTCTAAAATAGCGATAGAAGGCGGTGACATGATTCAAAGCGTAGTATCAACCATGTCTTCGATTAATGAGTCTGCTCAAAAAATATCTGACATTATCGGTGTCATCGATGGCATAGCATTTCAAACAAACATATTGGCGTTGAATGCCGCGGTTGAAGCAGCTCGTGCGGGAGAGCAAGGACGCGGATTTGCCGTTGTTGCCTCTGAAGTACGTACCCTTGCACAGCGATCGGCAGAAGCCGCGAAAGATATTAAAGAACTTATCTCTGACTCGGTGGCAAAAGTCTCTAGCGGCAATACGCTAGTTAATCAGTCTGGCGAAACCATGCAAGAAGTCGTGACCTCTATCAAACGGGTCAACGACATTATGTCAGAGATTGCTGCGGCCTCTGCCGAGCAATCCGCAGGTATAGATGAAGTCGGTAAAGCCGTCAGTCAGATGGACGAAATGACCCAACAAAATGCGGCGCTGGTTGAACAAGCGGCGGCCGCTGCTGAGAGCCTCCAACAACAATCCGGTCAATTGTCGGAGCGCGTGGCGACATTTAAACTTGATGAATCTATGTTAAGTCGCCGCACAACTGACCGAATTGAACATCGTTCGAGTACGGTAACGGCGTTACCCAATGCGCGAGCAATGAATGGCAGTAAACCGATTGTAAGGGCATCGGATCCTCATTCTGATGAATGGGAAAGCTTTTAATCGATGAGCACAGCTATCTTGCCAAAAAACCAGTATGAGTTCGCGTTTAAGCAAAAAGACTTTGAACGCGTTCGCCGGTTTATCTACCAAAAAGCCGGCATTCATCTGGCGCAAAGCAAAGATTCTATGGTTTACAGTCGTCTTGCACGACGGATCAGAGCATTAAACCTAACCAGTTTTGATGCTTATTTGAAGTACTTGCAAACTACACCGGAGGAAGAACAAGCTTTTGTAAATGCATTGACGACCAATTTGACTGCGTTTTACCGCGAGCCTCACCACTTCCGTGAACTCGCGGTTTTTTTACGCACACATCGACGTCCAATCACTATTTGGTGCGCGGCGAGTAGTTCAGGTGAAGAGCCCTACTCGATTGCAATGACAGTCGTAGAAACGCTGGGCAGATTCGACGTACCGGTAAACATTATCGCATCAGATATCGACAGCAATGTACTGAACTATGCCAGAGCCGGTATTTATCCGATGGATATCACGAAGAAACTAACGCCCGCACAATGTAAGCAGTTCTTATACAAAGGCAAAGGGCGACACAAAGGCAAAGTGAAAGTAGTCGATGAGCTGAAACAATTAATCAGCTTCAGACAAATCAACCTCACCGATTCACAATGGTCTATCCGTGGCCCCATCGATATTATTTTTTGCCGCAATGTCATGATCTACTTTGACAGGAAAACACAGCTTTCTATCTTGGGAAAAATGGTTCAGCTTATGCCGCATGACGGACTCTACGTCGCGGGGCACTCCGAAAACTTTAATAGTGAGCCGAACTTAGTGAAGCCTCTGGGAAAGACCACTTATCGGCCAGTTAAAGGATGATATGACGACATACCGAGACGCCCCTTTTTCAGAGCCTTACGAACCAAACAGTTACTATGACGCTCGGTTCGATAAGCAGGCGGTAAAGATTTTGCCCGGGGAGTACTTTGCGACCAGTAATGACGTCATGATAGTCACGGTACTAGGGTCTTGCGTATCCGTTTGTCTTCGTGATCCGTTCGCGGGAATCGGAGGAATGAATCACTTTTTGTTGCCCAACGATACTGCTAAACACCAAGAAAATCTCGGTCGACCAGCGCGCTATGGGCAGCATGCTATTGACTTACTGATCAGCGAAGTTGAAAAACTAGGCGCTGTGCGAACGCGACTAGAAGCCAAAGTGTTTGGCGGTGGTAATGTCTTGAAGGGTCTGACTGTAAACAATATTGGTGATATGAACGCTGATTTTGTATTGCAGTATTTGTCTGAGGTGAATATCCCCGTTGCCGCCAAGGATTTGCTCGATATCTATCCTCGTAAAGTCTACTTTTTCCCCAAAACCGGCAAAGTACTCGTGAAGAAAATTAAACAACTCAACAATACTACGATTGTTGAGCGCGAAAGTGCATACAGAATGAAACTCAGCACAGATGAAGAATGGCGAACGGTGGAGAAGTAGTATGAACACCCCTATCAAAGTCTTGATCGTTGATGACTCGGCTCTCATCCGCAGCCTTTTAAAGGAAATGATTGAATCCGAGAAAGACCTCACGGTTGTCGGTGCCGCCCCAGATGCTTTTGTGGCGAAACAAATGATTTTGGATTTTGAACCCGATGTGATCACACTCGATATCGAAATGCCGAAAGTCGATGGACTGCGTTTTCTTGAAGTCATGATGAAAGCGCGGCCAACACCCACTATTATGATATCAACACTAACGGAAGAAAGGGCCGAACCGACTCTACGCGCGCTTGAACTTGGCGCGGTAGATTTTATTCCCAAGCCCAAAGTGGGTGTTGCTTTGGGAATTGAAAAATATCAATCATTGATACTTGAAAAAATTCGCGTAGCATCACGTTCGAAGCTACGCGAAACAACAAAAACAATAACGCCTATGTCGACCATACACTATTCAGGTACTGAGAAAATCATTGCCATCGGCGCCTCAACGGGTGGTACTGAAGCCATCAGAGAGGTGCTGGAGTTTTTTCCTGCCAATGCCCCTGCCACTGTGATTACACAACACATGCCCCCGGGGTTCACAAAAACCTATGCCGAACGACTCAACTCGCTGTGCCAAATTAGGGTTAAAGAAGCGGCCAATGATGAACGTCTTCTGCCCGGTACCGCATACCTAGCGCCAGGAGATAGGCACATTGAGATCGTCAAAAGTGGCGCAGATTACCGTATTAAGTTGTTAGACACCGAGCGCGTGTCTGGTCATAAGCCTTCAGTTGACGTAATGATGTCTTCATTAGCGCAGACCGCCGGACGCAATGTCGTGGCAGCCATACTGACAGGGATGGGGAAAGACGGTGCGCAAGGCTTGCGAAAGTTAAAAGACGCCGGCGCCTTCACAATTGGTCAAGACGAAAAAACCTGTGTTGTCTACGGTATGCCCAAGGTGGCCAAGAAACTAGGCGCGGTTTGTGAAGAGCTCCCCTTGGAAGCAATTTCACCATCAATCATGGATAAAATACGCGCAGAGAAAGCAAGTTCAAGACTGTAGCCTGTAATCTGTGCCCAGCTCAATGCGGCAAATAAACAGGCCTGTGATCTTTTACAAAACAAGGCAGGGCCAACGCAACGGTGAAGTTAAATGCGGATAGGTATCGGTCAAACACGCAAAAAATCCATGCCCGGTTCGACACTGTCCACCTGCTCACAATTCACGGCCTTAAAGTGCCATACACCGTTCTCATCGAGACGTCGCTCGATGTAATTTTCGTATCGCAAATAATTGAGATGAGACAAACATTCCGCCACCGCAAAAAAGACATTGCGACCGGACAATTCGCGCTTAAACAACACAGGTAAGCAAGACATCACGGTCTGTTCCTCTCTACACGCTTCAACCAAGGCATTGAGGTGTTGTTGATGATGCTGCCGAAGTGCGGCAAGTCGGTTGTGTAACTCATAAAACGGCTGATTGTGAGCGGGGAGTACCAAAGTAGATGCAGGGAGTTGCATTAACATCGATAAGCTTTTTAAATAGTCATCTAGGCTGTTTACATCTGGCTCAGTGCTATAGGCACCAATATTGGGAGATATTGCAGGAAGCACTTGGTCACCCGCAATGAGAATTTGTCGTTCTTGGCAGTACAAGCATGCATGCTCTGGTGAATGCCCAGAACCTATCATCACTTCCCAATGCTCACCATTTATAGGCAGTACTAAACCATTGTATAAGCGCTTGTAACTCAACGGAATTGGACTGATGACCGAGCTCAATCCTTTATTGCCTGACACCGCACGTTCAACGTGCTCCTGAGGCATGCCCATTGCAGTGAAGTATGCGCGATCTGTCCAGTTGTCTGCACCGTTGGAGCCTGAAAACAGCGCGCGACTTGCAAAATATTCCGTTCGGGTCATATAAAACGGTACTTTGAACTTTTCAGTAATCCACCCTGCCAACCCAATATGATCAGGGTGCATGTGGGTCACAATAACCCCTTTCACAGGTTTATCGAGTCGAGAGAAAATAGTTTCCCAATGTCCCCTTGTCGTATCGGTACCTAACCCAGTATCAATAACAAACCAGCCATCGGAATCCTCGATCAAATACAAGTTGATATGGTCGAGATCGAAAGGTAAAGGCATTCGGAGCCAAAAAATACCTGATGCTACCTGAGTAAGTTCACCCGGCTCTGGAAGGGGAAGATCAGCGTAATTTTTCATCTCAGTTCCTCAGACATTACCATTACACGTATTATCCTAGTGGGCAGTTCATAGGATAGGCAACCTTAGCTCTTGAATAGGTAACTATTGATACAAGTGATATAATTTTCTCCTTGGTCAAAGTAGGGTCCGTTTTAAGTATGCAGGACATTGGTTTCATTCTCTCGCGGCGGGTTGTTTCACAACAACGAAAAAGCCTCGTAGAGATCTGGGTAAAAACCGAAGGCGGCCCCGTACAACTGCTCACTGAACCCCAACAGCCTGTGTGTTTTATTCTCGCTCATCAAGCCGATGATGTTCGGGATATTATCCAATCTGAACATTTATCCGTGACACTCAGCCAGTCACAACTAAAAACACTCCAGCAAGATCAGGTTAGTGTACTCAAAAGCCGTGACGAAACGACTCACTTTCAATTGCGCCGGGCCTTACTCAGCCGTGGTATCGATCCACTGGAAGCAGATATTAAACTGTCCGACCGATACCTAATGGAGCGATTTGTCTATGGTTCAACGCTCTTTCAAGGGACACGTCGTCACAACGGACAACAGGTTATTGATGCCAGATTAAAGAGCGCAGACTACAAGCCCCATCTATCGTCAGTGTCCATTGACATTGAGTGCGATGAGCACGACAACCTCTTTTCTATCGCCATTGCAGGTAAAGAGGATAAAGTGGTGTTGCTCCATTCAGCCCATGACAACTTAAAGGCGAGCGAATATACGCTTATCGTTGTAGATAATGAGGTAGCGCTACTCAATACCTTTGTTGCGCATATTCAACGTATTGATCCCGACATTATTCTTGGTTGGAATGTGAAGCAATTTGACTTTGCAGTGTTAGAACGCAAAGCCAAATCTTTAGGTATTAGCCTACTGCTTGGCCGAGATAACTTGCCGCTAAGTGTGAGAGAGTGGGAGCAAGGTCAAGTCATCGCGGAGATACCCGGACGCTGTATCATCGATGGTATCGACGCCTTGAAAACCATGACATACAGTTTTGAACGCTTTTCATTGGAGTTTGTGGCCAATACCTTACTTGGCAAAGGAAAACTTATTGATGATACCGAGGATAAACTCGCCACTATCAAAGCTATGTATCAAAAGGCACCCTTGGATTTAGCGCGATACAATTTAGAAGATTGCATCCTCGTTAATGAAATAGCAGACCAGACCCAATTCATCGACTTTTTGATGCTACGTGCCAGACTAACGGGACTGGACATGAGCCGACCCGGAGGCAGTGTCGCGGCCTTTTTGAATGTCTATTTACCCAAGTTACATCGGGCCGGTTACGTATCGAATAATCGCCCTGAAAATGGTGGATTGGCGAGTCCAGGTGGATACGTGATGAACTCCAAACCAGGGCTGTATAACAACGTTTTGGTGCTAGACTTCAAAAGTCTGTATCCATCCATCATCCGCACCTTCAAAATTGATCCCTTAGGTTTAGCTGAGGGAGCCTTGTCTCCAGACACTGCCATACCAGGGTTTAAAGGAGCGAGTTTCTCTCGTGATCGACACTTTTTGCCAGACATCATCACTTCGCTGTGGGAACAGCGAGACGAAGCCAAACGGCAACAAGATGCGCCCCGCTCGCAAGCTATCAAAATTTTAATGAATTCCTTTTACGGTGTGTTGGGTTCAGGTGGCTGCCCTCTTTACAATCCGCAATTGGCAAGCTCGATCACCATGCGTGGTCACGACATCATGCAACAGACAGCAGACTGGATTAGAGGTGAAGGATTTGATGTTATTTATGGAGACACCGACTCTACATTCGTCCATGTTGCCAATGTGGCAAGTAGTGAAGACGTGCGTTCGATTGGCCAACGATTGCAGAACCTGATAAACCAGAAATGGCAAGATACACTTAAAAGCCAGTTTGATTTAACTTGTCATCTCGAAATTGAATTTGAAACGCATTATGAAAAGTTTTTTATGCCCACGATTCGAGGCACTGAAATGGGCAGTAAAAAACGCTATGCGGGCCTAATAAGACACGGGGGTAGCACACAGCTGGTTTTCAAAGGTCTAGAAAACGTGCGCTCCGATTGGACACCACTGGCAAAGCAGTTTCAAGAAACACTTTATCAATTGATCTTTGACGATCAGGACGTCAATGCGTATATCACTGAGGTGATCAAACAGCTACGCGCCGGAAAGTTAGACAGTGATCTAGTTTACAGTCGTCGTCTCAGGAAACCCTTGAGCCATTATACCAAAACCGTTCCCCCGCATGTTAAGGCAGCCAGGTTGGCAGATGAACACAACCACAAGCTAGGCAGGCCGCTTCGTTATCAAAACAAAGGGACTATTCGCTATCTTATGACGACCAACGGGCCTCAACCCATCGAGCATCAGCAAAGCCCCATCGATTATGAGCACTATATCGAAAAGCAAATACAACCCATAGCTGACAGTATATTGCCGCAAATCAACCTAGCGTTTGCCACGATTGATAAACAACAACTATCGTTATTTGAGCTCGGGCCTCCGTGATC
>CAWUJV010000119.1:0-8448 GCA_963922845.1 uncultured Alteromonas sp. | reverse complement strand
TAAACTTTTAAATAAAAAAACAACGAAACCCCCACGATATACGCACTCGGTTGACGACTGATGAACAAGATTGAAAAACACCCGAATTTCTCCTGATGGATTGATTGACTTTTTTTTACCCTAGTGTTAAGAAAATAACCAAGTCAACGTTTTTTGATAGACGTTGCGACATTTTTAATATTCATGATTTTGCATAAGTAGGCATAACCCCATGATTAAGAAAGCGGCCAATTTTGGCGCTTATCGTTATCAAAGTTTTTATTTGTCGGAGTGGTTCGACGAATAGCCCCTCAAGGCACACTCACGTTGTGCCTCTGCTTTGCCGTGCCTGTCTCGGCCCCCAAACAAAATAAATAATCAGAACCGACACAGATCGGTCATTTGTTGAAGGAAAAATCCATGAAAATGTCAGCTGCTGCGACGGCTGTGTCTCTGGTGCTTGCTGCCAACTATGCGCTTGCCCAAGAGTCACAACCCACTAAAGACGAGCAAGAAATCGAAGTCATCAATATTACCGGAACCAATATCAAAGGCGTCGACTTAGAAGGCAGTCAGCCTTTGCGTATTCTCGACGCCGAAGATATCGCCAAATCTGGGGCGGCAACTATCGCAGATTTGATGCGAACAGTTAGCCAAACTCGTGGTGGTGTTGGGTCGTTTAACACCATGCAAAGCGGTGCAACATCCACATCCACACCTCCAGGACAAGCTGCCGCCTCTCTCAGGGGCATCGGCCCATCATCGACACTAACACTGATTAATGGCCGTCGTGTGGCTGCCAGTTCGTTTGCCTCTGGCACAGAGAATTTTGTCGATATCAACAGTATCCCTGCCTCCGCGGTAAAACGGGTTGAAATTCTTGCGACTGGCGCTTCAGCTATCTACGGCGCAGATGCCGTTGCGGGTGTTATCAACTATATCCTTAAAGACAATTACGAGGGGTTGGATCTTACCGCCGCCTACGAAAATACAACAGACAACGATAATCACGGTCGGATTAACCTACAATTGTTGTGGGGCACTACTGTCGCTGGCGGTAACCTTACTGTATTTGCCGATTACTACGACAGAAAGTCAATACACGCACAAGATTTTGATGCAACCCGAAACCCTGTTCTTGCCAACAGCTATTCATATTTGCCAAGTGGTACACCCAACATTTACTTCTTTTCCGCAAGAGACGGCAATGAGATTGGCGCCCCCAACTGTGCGACTCCCCTGGTCACAACTGAATTTGGGGAGGAAATTTGTGCGTATTATGGGAACGAACACGACTTCTTAGAGACGCCACTTGAATCATTTTCCGGTGGATTCACTTTCAATAAATCAATTGGGGATATCGATTGGCACACTGATTTTATGGTGTCTCATACGTCGTCTACGTCGATTTCAACACCGGCTCCAATCAATTTGATTAACGATGCAGAGGGCCCATGGGTACAAATTGCGGCACTTGATGTCTTTGACGATGTTACGCGTGACCAATTACTTGATAACTTATATGTTGACCCGTTTGATACTCAGCTTGGACGAGAATTGGAAGGGTTTCGTTATGACGCCAGATTTAGCGACCCGCGAACTGTGGACATTGACACCACCGCGTTTCGACTAGTATCAAGCCTCGCAGGAGATTGGGGCGAATGGTCTTGGGAGTCGGGCGTAACCTTGTCTCGTTCTGAATCCGAACAAGAAGCCGTGGCAGGTATTTATAATCGTTACCGTTACACCGCGGCCGTTGACGGCGAGTTGTGCAGTGACGGGTCTATCGCAAGCTATGACGCCGATGCCGATACGCTAAACTGTGGTGGCGCGACGCTTATGCCATTCTACAATCCGTTTTTACAAGGCGATGGCACTAATGACCAAACGTTAGCATTGGCGCAATCACGTCCAACTCGCGATGGTGACAGCACTGTCTACGGTATAGACTTCAAAGTCAGCGGAAGCCTTATGGAGTGGGGAGAAGACTATATCCGAATGGCAGCCGGTGTCGAATTCAGGCGTGAAGAAATCACAGATTCACCCTCACTGGAAGCACAAGCTAGAGCAGACAATGCCTACCTTGTTGACGTGTTTGGCTTTGGCTCCAGTGTGTCTTCAGCGTCGAGAAATCAATACGGTGCTTTTGCTGAGTTTTATATACCTGTTAGTGACCAAGTCGAATTAAATATCGCCGGCCGCTTTGATGATTACAACGATTTTGGCAGTACCTTTAATCCAAAAGTAGGCATTACCTATCGCCCTATTGACTCATTAGTGATTCGCGGTTCATGGTCTACTGCATTCCGTGCACCATCATTGACCCAGGCGGGAGTGCAATTGCGCACAACCCGTGCTGATTTTGATTGCGGAGCAAGCCAAGCTGTTGCTGATTTGTACTGTGAGGGTGACGCCACGATTCGCGGTAACAATGTATTGGAACTTGGCAATCCATCATTGCGCGCCGAAGAGGCGGAAACACTCAGTGTTGGGCTCGCATTTAGCCCTACAGATAACACCTTGGTCACCTTGGATTACTGGCAGTTTGAGCATGAGGAGCTGGTAGATACCAATATGACTGGCGTACTTGTTGAAGCCATGACCAATGCTGATTTGCGCCATTGTGGTTTGGTACCCGAGGGCGAGCAAGGGATTGCCTACAATCCAGACCTTTGCTTAGTAACGGATACCGCTGGCCGCACGATTGAAGAAGATGGCGCAAACTTGGGCGAAATTCTTGATGCTTGGGTAGCGTTTGACGATCCAAGGTTCCAAGAGCTACCGCTGTTCAGAGATCACGTTCTATTACTCGACAACACTGGTACTCAAGAACTTAGAGGTATCGACTTTAATTTTGAGCACGAATTTGATTTTGGTGATGGTGCGTTACAACTCGGTTTAGAGGGAACCCATTATCTTGACGTTGACCGAAATATCGCAGGTTCCGATCAAATCGAAAGCCTCGCTGGTACCTTTCAATATCCTGAAACCATCGCGACCGCCGAATTGTTTTGGGTAGAAGATGACTGGTACGCTGGTGCGTATGTCTACTTTACCGGTCGTTATGAAGACGATATCGATAGACTTCGTGGTAGAGAAATTGACGAAGTTGCGGCATTGGGGTTGCTTGACGAAAATGGTCAACGGGATGTGAGTAGTTGGACTACGCTATCATTAAGTGCCGGCTATCACTTCAAACAAGCTACCGTAAGGTTAACCGTTGACAACGTATTCGACCGAGATGCGCCATTGGCATTTGGTTCAGCCCGAGGGTTTGACGCCTTCAATCACGATCCATTTGGTACTCAGTATCGACTGTCTGTGACGGCATTCTTCGAGTAAACAAGTAGGGGCGCTAAGCCCCTTTTCATTCAAGGTAAGGGGGAGCGCGTTTATGAATAGCACTCAATCTAAACGACAAATGCCAGACGCTTTTGTCATTCTGTTTTTCGTAATCATTATCGCCGCCCTACTCACTTATATTGTGACACCAGGTTATTTCATACCTTCTTTGGATGGTAACCAATCCATCACCGTCGACGCTTTTCGCTATGCAGAATCCCACTCTGGCGGAGTCAAGCTTTTCGATGGCTCTGCCGAGCAAGTTGGTATCGTTAACTACGCCTTTGAAGGTCTGGTATCAGGCGACAAGTGGGGCAGTGCCGTTGGCGTAGTCGCGTTTATTTTAGTCGTGGGTGGCGCTTTTGGTATTGTGATGCAAACTGGTGCCGTCAACAACGGTATCATAGCGCTTGTGAGTCGAACTCAACATGCTGGCAATGTGATTTTGCCCTTGATGTTTATTTTGTTTTCTTTTGGCGGTGCCGTATTTGGCATGGGAGAGGAAGCCATTGCATTTTGTATCGTCTTAGTGCCGCTGATTGTTGGCCTCGGTTATGATGCCATTACTGCCGTGCTGATTACCTATGTTGCCACACAAATTGGTTTTGCCACCAGTTGGATGAATCCTTTTTCTGTTGCAATTGCGCAAGGTATTGCTGATGTACCACTGCTATCTGGCCAGTATTTTCGCATGATAACCTGGGCAGCGTTTACTGCTGGCGGACTGTTCTTTACATTGCGATATGCCAAAGGTATTAAGCAATCGCCAAAATCTTCCGCGTGTTTTGAGAGCGATCAACATTTCAGGCAACAGCAGTCTGCGATTACTGCGGATTATTCGCTGGTTGATACGCTAGTGCTCTTGTCCTTGCTGGCGGGTATTGCGTGGGTAATATGGGGAGTCAGTGTCCACCAATACTATATACCCCAGATCGCCAGCCAGTTTTTTGCGATGGGTTTATTGATCTCCACCATTGTTGTTGTATCAAAGCGAATGACAATGAATCAGTGCTCGTCAGCATTTGTAAAAGGTGCACAGGAGTTATTGCCCGCCGCCCTTATTGTTGGCATGGCCAAAGGCATTATTCTTATTTTGGGTGGTGATGATGTGCACTCACCCAGTACGCTTAATACATTGCTTTATTATGCCAGCAGCACAATTGGTGAAGCCGGCGCTACTGTTAGTGCATTGGCAATGTATGGGTTTCAATGTATTTTTAACTTCTTTGTTGCGTCGGGCTCAGGTCAAGCCGCGATTACGATGCCGTTAATGGCGCCACTGTCAGACTTGGTTGGTGTGAGTCGACAAGTCGCTGTATTGGCCTTCCAATTGGGCGATGGGTTAACGAATTTAATTATTCCCACATCAGCATCGCTAATTGGATGTCTCGGTGTAGCAAGATTAGACTGGTCTGTATGGGCTAAAGTAATGTGGCGATTTATCGCTGCTTTGATAGGAATGGGCGCGATCACCGTTGTCATTGCTGTATTTATAGGACTGAATTAATGCTTACACTCATTCGCAATGCGACTGTGTATGCCCCAGACTATCTGGGTCAAAAAGATATATTAATAGCAGGTGAGCGTATCTGCGCTGTGGAAGATAGCATCACGCCACCGGCTCATTGTAACCTTATAGACGCTGATGGTCTCATCGCGCACCCCGGTCTCGTCGATTCATTAGTTCACATCACGGGCGGTGGTGGAGAGGGCGGATTTCATACGCGTACGCCTGAAATGGTGTTAACTGATGCGACGTTAGCAGGCGTCACGACCGTTGTTGGTGCATTGGGCACAGATGCCACAACCCGTACCTTACAAGACCTCGTTGCCAAAACCTATGCGTTGCGCAATGAAGGGTTAAGTGCCTATTGCTACACTGGGTCCTATCAATTGCCAGCAAGAACGATCACCGGTTCAGTCACCGACGACATCGTCTTGATTGACCCTATGATAGGTGTCGGTGAGGTCGCCATAGCTGACCATAGAGGTTCACAACCCAATAGTGCCACGCTAGCTCAACTTGCATCCGAAGCCCGTGTTGGCGGCATGTTGTCGGGTAAAGGAGGCATTGTCTATGTGCACGTTGGCGATGCAAATGACCAACTCGCTTTGCTGCACGACGCCATCGATACCACCGCAGTGCCTGCTAAGCAATTCTATCCTACACACCTCAACCGAAGTCAGTCGTTATTGGATGCAGGCATAGCTTGGACCAAGGCCGGAGGTATCATCGATGTAACAGCAAGCACCAATCAGTACTTTATTGATGAGGGCGAAATACCTGCTGCGGACGCCATCGCGCAATGTTTATTACAAGGCATACCCGCTGATCACCTATCGATGAGTTCAGACGGCAATGCGAGTCTGCCCGTTTTTGATGATGACGGTAGCTTAACGGGTTTAGAAGTCGGTAAAGTTGCCAGTCTGCAACATGCTTTATCAGCGTTAGTAAACAAAGAGAATATCGACAAAGCAGACGCGATTACGACGGTAACCAAAGCCCCTGCTAAATGGCTTAAACTGGCGAAAAAAGGCGAGATAAAAGTAGGATTTGATGCAGATATTGTTCTCACCAATGCAACCTTTGATTCCCCGTTACATGTATTCTGTCGAGGCCGTCATATGGTGAGCGAATCTAACGCCATCGTAAAAGGTACCTTTGAATAGGTGCCTGCTGTACTGATAGGGATCGAAGTGACACAATCAGCAGGTTCGAAGATCACGCCCAAAGGGAAATTGCCTAGACCTTGAGGTTTGTGTCGCCGCTTATTGCAATACGCGGCGACGTGGAATTACACCTTGAAGAAGCTCACCTGTTCTTGCAAGTCATGTGATACCTCTTGCAGTTGATTCGCGGCGACATTGTTCGCTTGCATAGACGCCATAGAGTCTTCTCCCATGCGCTGCACTTCTTCCATCGACCGCGCGATCCGTTGAATTGTCTCGGACTGATCTTGTGCATTGGTTTGAACCACAGTGCTATTACTCAATGTGTTTTCAGCTTGTTGGCTGATTTCCAACAAGGTATCAGCAGCTTCTCGTGTTTTATCGCGACCCCGCTCCACCTCAGGTAAAGACGCGTTCATTGCCGCAACCGACACTTTTGATTCCTGTTGCACTCGACCAATCTTATCTTCGATTTCACTGGTTGCCGTACTGGTTCTCATTGCCAATTCTCTTACTTCTTGCGCAACAACCGCAAAGCCCCTACCTGAATCACCCGCCCTAGCAGCCTCAATTGCGGCATTTAACGCTAACAGGTTGGTTTGATCTGAAATATTGTGGATCACATTGGTTATATCACCGATTTCTTCTACCAAACCCGCCAGAGATTCAACCTGTGATACCGTATTTGCCATACGTTGTGCAATTTGCTGCATAATATCTGCGGTATCCGTTACTTGAATACGGCTAGAGTCCGCTCTGTCGGTCATCAACTTCGCGTTTTCTCTATTCTTTCCGGCTTTTTCACTGGATTTGATCAGGCGCGATTGCATCGATGTCAGGTTTTCGACCGTTTCATCAATGATGGCCATTTGTTGTCTGACTGCTTCAATCACTTGCGCAGAACCCGCCGCAACGGTATCCGCTTGTTCATGGACACGATTGCTGTCGTGTGAAATATGCGTCACTATCCCTTTTAGCTTTTCCTGCATATTTTTCTGTGCTGCCATCAGGCTGTTCGGATGACTGGTATCTGCCGTTGCCCCCAGATCTCCACCCGCAACAGCATGTAAACTTTTTCGCGCCGAATCGGGTTCACCACCGATTGAACAAATAATACTGTTGGCTATCCACATTGCCATCCCCATACCCAGTACAGCTGCAATTGCGGTGAGTAAAATCATCAATGTCTGAAAATTGGAAGCCGTTTCAACAGCCTGTGGAGTAAGCGCTTGATTCTCCGTTTCCTGAAAATCAATAAACACATTAATTGCATTTAGCCATGCAATAAACGCCGGACGCACCTCTTCGAGCGTCAACTGCGTCACGCGTTCAACTTGACCGGCCTGCTTGGCCTCAAGAATTTGGTCAACGATCGGTAATGTGCGCGCTCGAATAGCGTCTATGTCGTCGAGCATACGGCGCTCTCTATCACTAAATTGGACGCCATCGCGACGCATTTGCGTCATCTTTTGATGAGAATCTTCGTAAAACGCCGCAAGCGTATCAATTTCGTTGCGCAGCGGTGCGGTGCTCGGCCAATTGGGTGACATCGCCACATCCCTGATAGCAATCGCACGGTCATGTACAGACCCTCTAAAGTTAATCGCATACCGCTGTTTCACTGAATTGATATCGGTAATGACGGTTAACGTATGATTGATTTTATTGACGTTCTGCACGCCTACCACCGTCAAAATAATCATTAGCATGACGGAAAACCCAAATCCAAGGATCATTCGTGTTCTTATCGGCAACGCGTTCATTGCAATCATGGATGACTCCAACCTATCGGGATATGTAGCTAAATCTATTCAAGTTGCATACATATCGAGCTAAAACCGAAGTAAAAGACCCGAAGTGAAGGTGTTAACTTTCGTTTGGATAGGTTAACTCGTTCTAAAAATGGGGGGGATACGATGTAATGTCGATTAACAAAGGTGAACAACAAATGAACGAGGTGAAATACACTGTCAAAGTCGAGGACTGCATCGGCTGGGACTCTCGACGACCGATGCTGGAAGACCAAACCGCCTAGACAATAGTTCTCTCACTGCTACCATTCGAGCTAGTTGGCCTGGGCGCAAAAAGGACAAGAAGTAGCACAACTCGCTAGTTTAATGACCGCGCCCACAAGATATTGGCTACCTTACCACTTCGCGTTTCGTTTCGCCGCCGACAGTGTCGAGGCGCCTTGCCCTGACTCCGTAACCCAATTGACATCAACACTTTCTAAACTCGGGAAAGCATCAAAGATATCAAGCTGAATACCGCTCACTTTTCCTATACAGCTGTAGCTGAGTTCTAATGTCAATTCACCATGCTCCTCGTGTTTCTCATGATCATGGTCCTTATGATCATCGTGGTCGTCATGATCATCATGGTCGTCATGATCATCATGGTCGTCATGGTCGTCATGGTCGTCATGGTCGTCATGGTCGTCATGGTCGTCATGGTCGT
>CAWUJV010000118.1:0-8856 GCA_963922845.1 uncultured Alteromonas sp. | reverse complement strand
GGTGCAATGGGATCTGGCCACATGATTCCGAATTTATCGTGGTTTTGTTCGATAGCGGCAGCCACAATACGTGAAACACCGATGCCATAACAACCCATCGTTAACGTTTGGTGCTTGCCTGTTTCGCTTAATACGCCACAATTCATTGCCGACGAGTACTTATCGCCCAATTGGAAGATATGACCGACTTCAATGCCGCGTTTGATATCGAGTGAGCCTTGACCATCTGGCGAAGCATCGCCAGCTACAGCATTTCGCAAATCAACACTTTGCGGTGTACTTTGCCAATTGGCATTGACAAGACTTTTGCCGTTTTCACCAGCACCGCAAGCAAAATCAACTAACGTCGCGGCACTGTGGTCAACATACATGTCGAAGTCGGTGGCAAGTGGGTTAATTTGCGCACCAACAGAGCCTGCAACTTGAATCGCTTTCTCGTCACCAGCGATGACCAGTGGGCTTTCGATACCGTCGATTTTTTCTGCTTTGATATCATTGAGTTCGTGATCGCCGCGAAGTACCAACACAACCCATTTGTCTGTCTCGCCTTCTTCTGATTGCCCCTTTACCAAAAACGTTTGTAACTGTTTAGCAGGCTTGGTATCTAGCGCGCTTAACGGCATTTCAAGGGTGGCTTGGGCTTTCCCACTTGGTGCTTGAGTGGCGTCTTGTGCTGACAAGGGGGCCATTTCTACGTTGGCGGCGTAATCGGATTCAGTCGAAAACGCTATCGCGTCTTCACCTGACTCAGCTAACACGTGGAATTCGTGGGATACACTACCACCAATGGACCCAGAGTCAGCGATGACCGCACGAAACTCTAATCCCATTCTGGTGAAAATGTTGCTATAAGCGTCGTACATTTTATCGTAAGTGCGGCTCAAACACGTTTGGTCTAAGTGAAAACTGTAAGCGTCTTTCATCGTGAATTCACGACCACGCATAATGCCAAAACGAGGGCGAACTTCGTCGCGGAATTTAGTTTGGACTTGATACAAATTCAAAGGCAGTTGCTTATAACTGCTGACTTCATTGCGCACGAGAGCCGTGATGACTTCTTCATGAGTTGGACCAAGCACGAAATCTCTGTGATGACGGTCTTTTACGCGCAATAGTTCTGGACCATATTCTTCCCAACGCCCCGACTCTTCCCACAAGTCTGCAGGTTGCACAACCGGCATCAAAACCTCTATTGCGCCAGCTTTGTTCATCTCTTCTCGAACAATATTTGCGACTTTGTTTAATACGCGTAGGCCAGTTGGCAACCAAGTGTATAAGCCTGAAGCGAGTTTTCGAATCATACCGGCTCTTAGCATAAGCTGGTGGCTGATCACCTCTGCATCTGCAGGAGTTTCTTTTTGCGTTGACAATAGATATTGGCTCGTACGCATGAGGTCTGGTTTTCCTTTCTAATAAATTTAACGGCGGTATTCTAGCAGTGTTGTTTCATGCCTTAAATACATTTTGTCTTGGGCCTGCGATATAGTTGCTCTATCTATTCAACCATGTCGATGGCCAGTACTTTAACGTCGCCATTGACGACCTGCCAGGCGATATCCAATGTATAGATTTGTACTCGATAGGTTTTCGGATCGTTGTCCAGTTTTTGCCGATAAGCGGGGCGTGGGTCCTGACTGAGAATTGCACAAATAAGTTGTTCTAGTTGCGCATCGAGTTCGCAAAATTGTTGAAGAGATTGTTGTGCTTGAAGGGTGAAAATCACTTGCCGATTTGGAATAGCCTGTTCAAGCACTATGTCGGCCTTGGCATCACTGATACTATCGGCGTAGGGAAGATAAGGTTTGATATCAACAATGGGGGTTTGGTCAAGTAAATCAACACCAGATACCGATAACACCCACTTCCCGTCCACTTTGTGAAGACCGTTGTTTTTTACTACCGACATACCCAGAGCATTTGGGCGAAACGTACTACGTGTGGCTAATACGCCTGTGGTTTTATTGCCACCAAGTCGCGGCGCTTTTACTTTGGGTTTCCAGCCGTGGTCGGCGGTTTGATGAAAATAAAACAACAGCCACAAATGACTGTAACCAGAGATGCCATCTAACATCAAGGTTGCATCAAAGTCCGCATCTAGACAAATTGTCCCTTTGGCATTGGCTAACCCAGGTTGCCTAGGTATGGCAAATTTTTGTTTAAATGGCGTAGTGATAGTGCCAATAGGTGAAATACTGATCTTATTCATCATACTTTATTGATCGGGTTTTACTAGGAGAGACGCGCTCTCTTTACAGCAACGGTATTCATTATACTAGAGAGCCAAGCGCACCAGAATGTTTATGTTAATCAATATTCTTGCCGAGTGTCGCAATTTTCTCTCAAAACTAATGCCATCGTCCAGCACGCCCTTTTTTTGTTTAGTCGGAAAACGTCAGAATTTTGACGTTTTAAGGGATGATTGAATTGCCAGTCTATGTCACTATATTGCCCTTTGCATTCTAGTGCCATTGAAGCGCACTAAGCCACATTCAGCCAATGAGCGGTTTTTTGATAGGACGGCTATGATTTCTGTTAAACATCTTTGCAAGTCTTTTGGGCAGTTTGATGCGGTAAAAGACTTAACCTTTGACGTCAAACCAGGCGACATTGTCGGTTTCTTGGGCCCTAATGGTGCTGGTAAATCAACGACAATGAAAATGCTGACCGGCTTTATTACGCCGACGAGTGGCCAAATAGAGATAAATGGGTTGCCACTGGCCAGCAATGCCAAACGCATTCAATCTCAAATTGGCTACCTTCCGGAAGGAGCGCCTGCATATGGTGATATGACGGTATATCAATTTCTTTATTTTATCGCCAATGTACGCAAGCTGAGTGGCAGTAAGCGCAAAGAAAGGTTAGCCAAAGTCATCGAACAAACCGAACTGTATGACGTGTTGGATAAGCCCATTGATTTGCTATCCAAAGGATTTAAACGAAGAGTAGGTCTTGCCCAAGCAATTATACACGACCCTCAAATTTTGATTTTGGATGAGCCTACTGATGGTTTAGACCCAAATCAGAAGCATCAGGTTAGGGAACTTATCCAAACCCTAGCAATGGATAAAATTGTCATCGTTTCTACTCACATTCTAGAAGAAGTCACCGCGGTGTGTAACCGTGTCATGATCATCGCAAAAGGCGAAAAGCGTTTTGACGATACGCCAGTGGCACTGCAACAAGAGTCAAAATATTACAACGCGGTAACCCTAACGCTAAGTTACGCCGCTGACATCAGTGGACTTGCCGAACTCGAAGGTGTAGACGAAATGGAAGTAGACCGATTCACGGGGGCAGTAACCTTGTTCCCAGAATCAGGTGCCACCATCTTGCCGGTTATTAGTGAGCATATTCAACATCGCAGATTACCTGTCGATAGCGTTTACGCTGAAACGGGTCGATTGGAAGAGGTATTTAGGCGGATAACAGAGCAGGAGGTAAGCTTGTGAGAAATATTTGGTTCATTACCCAGCGGGAGTTCTCCAGCTTTTTTGCCACCCCCGTCGCCTATGTCTTCATCGCCATCTTTTTGATGTTGAGCGGTATCTTTAGTTTCTTTGTCGGCGGTCTATTTGAGCGCGGCCAAGCTGACCTGTTGCCATTTTTTAATTTCCATCCATGGTTGTTCTTGTTCTTAGTCCCAGCAATAGCGATGAGAACATGGTCTGAGGAAAGGCGTACCGGTACGATTGAACTGCTTATGACCTTACCGATATCAATTGGGGAAGCCGTCGCGGGCAAGTTTTTAGCGGCCTGGGCAGTAATTGCGTTATCACTCATATTGACATTCCCTTTGTGGCTAACCGTAAATTATCTGGGCAATCCAGACAACGGTATTATCCTTGCTGCCTATTTAGGTAGCTGGTTGATGGCAGGAGCATTTCTCGCCATTAGCATGTGTATGTCGGCAATGACCAAGAACCAAGTTGTGGCATTTATATTGGCCATCGTAGTGTGTTTCTTGTTTGTCATTAGCGGCAGCAATATCGTGCTTGAACCTTTTCAGCATTGGGCAGGTAACCTCGTGATAGACACGGTAGCGTCTTTCAGTTTTCTCAGCCATTTTGAATCCATGGCAAAGGGCGTCATTGCGCTAAACAACGTCGTGTATTTTTGCATTGTCATCGCTACATGGTTGTACGCAAGTTTGGTGATTATTGAGCAAAGGAAGGCAAGCTAACCATGTTGAACAAAATTACGCTATTCATCACAACAACCTTGTTGGCGCTCTTGTTTGTTGGTCTAGTTTTTCTCAATAATCAGTTACTAGATGACTACCGAGTCGATTTGACCGAAAACAAGGTTTATACCCTTTCGAATGGGACGCAACAGGTCTTAACAGGGTTAGCTGAACCCGTGACCCTGTATTATTTTTTCTCCCAAGACACGACAAAAGGGATGACGAGCTTGCGCAATTACGCAAACCGAGTGGATAGCTTGTTAACCGAGTTTGAAAAAGCGTCTAAGGGCAACGTTCGAATCAACCGCATTGACCCTAAGGCCTTTTCAGAGGCAGAAGATCAAGCGGCGCAATTTGGTCTTACCGGAGCAACACTTGGGCCTATCGGCGAAGCCGTCTACTTTGGTATAGCGGGTACCAATTTAGTGGATGATCAGATTGTCATTCCGTTTTTTGACCCGCAGAAAGAGCAATTTCTTGAATATGATATCGCTAAAATGGTGTATCAACTTAGCGTCACAGAACCTACGAAAGTTGCATTGCTGACAGATCTAGCCGTAGCAGGCGGTCAAAATCCCATGACCGGGCAAGTTGAACCGCCAATGGTGTTTTATACCCAATTGACCCAGTTGTTCGACGTAGAGCTACTCAATTCCACTGCGACGGCGCTGCCCGAAGCGACAAAGTTGTTGATTGTCGTGCACCCGCAAAACCTTAACGACACTTTGCAATACGCCGTCGACCAATTTGCTATGTCAGGTGGGCGCGTTATCGCTTTTATCGACCCTTTGTTTGAATCTGACAGTATGGCGATGATGGCAGGTGGCGGACCAAATGCCTCGTCATTTGATTTATTGTCGAAATGGGGTATCGATGTTGATTTGTCACAAATTGTTCTAGACGCACAATTGGGATTGGATATAAGAGGCCCTGACGGCGGAGTGGTTAAGCATCCTGGCATCTTGGGCTTAACAGAAAACAACATGCCCTCTGATGATGTGGTAACAACGAATTTGGACATCATCAATGTGGCGAACGTAGGTCATTTACCGCGTCTACAAAACCCATTATTGAGACAAACGGTATTACTCGAATCATCACCCTTCGCAAGCGTTGTGAACAGCGCAGAAGTTGCCGCAGAGCAAGACCCATTAGCGTTACAACGTTTGTTGGACGACGAAGGGCAGTTTTCTATCGCGGCTAAATACAGTGGTTCCGCGACGTCTGCGTTTGACCAAGCGCCCCAGGAGTACGATGGGACACATACTGCGAATACGACTAACCTCAATGTGTTGGTAGTGGCAGATGCAGATTTTATCACTGATCGTTTTTGGGTACAGCAGACGAACTTCTTCGGCGAAACACTGTTCACTCCTTTTGCCAACAACGGTGATTTTATTAGTAACGCCACTGAAAATATGAGTGGAAGTGATGCGTTAATAAGTATTCGTAGTCGCGGTACTTTTGCTCGTCCATTTGACGTAGTGCAAGACTTAGAACGTATCGCAGAAGCCAAATTCTTAGAACAAGAAGAAATACTGCAATCGCAACTGGCACAAACGGAAGCCCAGTTGGCTCAATTGCAAAATGCGCAGCAAGATGGCAATGCATTGGTTATCACGCCAGAACAGCAAGCGGCAATCGATGAATTTGTTGCACAACGCGTCGATATTCGCAAAGCATTGAGAGAAGTGCGATATGAGCTGGAAAGGGATATTGATGAATTGGGTAACGTATTAAAACTAGTCAATATTGCGGTCGCACCTCTCGTCCTCATCATGGTGTTGATAGTGCTGCGCTGGAGCCTCAAGCGTCGCGCGCGACGCCAGTTTGTTAAGGAGGCCGCACAATGAATCAGCGTATTGCTATACTCACAATATTAGTGATTGTGACCCTTGGTACCAGTGTATACCTTTCACAGCGTTCTCCGATAACATCAGAGTCGCCACAACGGGTCTTACTCGGTGAATTGTCTGCCAGTGCAAATACCCTAAACCAAATATCCATTGAAACGAACGCGGGTGTCATATTTGAAGCGTCTAAAGATGGTGAGGAATGGGTAGCGACACATTTGGATGCAGCATTGAGTTTTCCGGTCGCGTCCGACAATATCAAAACGTTAGTTAGCCAACTCAGCCGAGCGAAAGTGTTGGAAGAGAAAACCTCGAACGCTGATTTGTACTATCGATTGGGAGTAGAAGCACTCTCTTCGTCTGCGCAGGGCGCGTTGATAAGGTTGGCTTCGGCGGATAAGCAGTGGCGTTTGATATTAGGTAATCAGTCATCGTCGGGGACAGGGCAATTTGTGCGACAGCCAAATCAATCACGTAGCTTTTTGATCGACAACGTCATTGATACGCCTCTCACGTCGGCTGATTGGCTGGATAAGTCTCTGAGCATTGTTAAACCAGACGATATTGCGACCATTACGTGGGTTCACAATGGCCAAAATGTCGCAATGATTGAGCACCAAGACGTTGATACCGACGCTTGGCAACTTGTAGGTATGGAAGCGTTTGAGGTACCGATTTACCCAGAAGTCTTTCAAAATCAAGTTGGCGGCCTACTAGACTTCAATTTTACGGATGTTACTGTGAGTACGCCTGAGTTGGTGGTCGGACGCCCAGATTATCTCGTTGTCATTCGAGATAAAGCGGGAAATGAGTACGAATACAAATTGTTTGCTGACGACGAGCTAAGTCAATATCGACTTCATATTACGTCTGATGACGTAGAGCTTTGGACCAGTTATTGGTTATTCGATGTATCTGAATACGAAAGTCGGGTATTCAAATTGACGCGTGATGATTTTGTTCAAGCTGAGTCAAATTAGCGCAAAGTGATGCTGGATAGCGTGGTAATCGACATTGCGTTAACAAACCGGTCTGACGTGAGTTTTCTTAACGTTGTCTCGATGAAGATTGAATTAAATATCCAAGCCATCCCATGACAACGTTTATTCGCTTAACGGGCGCTTACTCTTTGAGTATGCGCGTGCAGTCGGCCAGTATTGCCTCAAAATGTTCACAACCTTTGCGCTCAGCTAAGGCAACATTGTTGATTGGAATGGACTCGGGGTCTTTGTATTCTTTGAGCGCGCGGTCGATATCACTTTCCCTGATCAGATGAAAAAGGGGCAGGGGAGCGCGATTCGTGAAATGGCTTGGCGCATCTTCCGGTTCTCCATCAAAGACATAGTCCGGATGAAAGCTGGCGAGTTGGAATTGACCTCTATAATCCAGCACATCTAAAAGATCATTGGCCTTATCTAACACATCTAAGTAGGTATAAAAGCTTTCGAAACCTCGACTCAAAACGATAAGCGTCGTGCTGATACTGGCATCTGACGCCAGTAATTCGCATTCTTTCGCTAAAAACGCTAAGACGCTTTTTGGTTTGGATACTTCACAAACGGCATATCGAATCGTATCCGGCGAGCGAACAAATTTGGCGAATGGGCAGAAGTTGTGGCCAATGACTATGTCATCGACCCACTTTTTTACCGACGCGATGCGTTTATCTTCAGTCATTAAGAATGAAATTTCACGTAAGCTTCTAACGTGTTTTCAATCAGGCTTGCCACTGTCATGGGGCCAACGCCGCCTGGCACTGGCGTGATCCAATCGGCCCGTTTAACGGCATTGTCGAAGTCAACGTCTCCTATTAAGCTACCATCTTCTAAACGATTGATACCGACATCGATAACGATAGCGCCTTTCTTGATCCACTCTCCAGGGATAAAGTTTGGTTTACCCACTGCTACCACCAGCAAATCAGCTCGCTGAACGTGGGCTTTTAAATCTTGTGTGAATTTATGGCACGTGGTGACCGTACAACCGGCTAGAAGCAATTCTAATGACATTGGACGACCAACGATGTTGGACGCACCCACAATCACCGCATCTAACCCTTTGATAGGACGCTTCGTTGACTCGATCATCGTCATGATGCCTTTCGGCGTGCATGGTCGCAGGGCGGGTATACGTTGCGCTAATCGGCCTATGTTATAGGGATGAAAGCCATCAACGTCTTTGTGCGGATGGATGCGCTCTAAAATTGCCTCAGCGTTTAGGCCTGCCGGTAAAGGCAATTGCACTAATATTCCGTCTATCTCGGGGTCACCATTGAGTTCGTCTACAAGTGCGATTAGATCGGTTTGTTCACTATCTGCCGGCAAGTCATAAGAACGCGATACAAAACCCACCTCTTCACAGGCTCGACGTTTATTGGCGACGTAAACTTGAGAAGCGGGATCGCTACCCACGAGCACAACAGCTAAACCGGGTTGTCTTTTTTTGGCATTTTTAAGCGTGTCTACATAAGATGCTACGTGTTGGCGAACTTGTTTGGCAATTAATTTGCCATCGATGAGATGAGCAGTCATAAGGAATATCGTTAATAATTTGTTAGGTTGTGTGCACTGGTATAATATTGTTTCACAAGTGGCGTATAGTTGCCAAAAATGTGACAAGTTTTTGCGCGTTTTGCTTGAAAAAAAGCCGTATTGCTGTCTTTGTGAGCGGTTGAAAAATTTAATAAAAAAAGTGTTTGACGAGGTCAGGGCAAGTCGGTAATATGCGCCCCCCGTAGCGGTAGTGAAGTTCACAACCCTACAGCAGAGTCGGTGAGTGGCGCAGCTTGGTAGCGCACTTGGTTTGGGTCCAAGGGGTCGCAGG
>CAWUJV010000117.1:0-9256 GCA_963922845.1 uncultured Alteromonas sp. | reverse complement strand
GCGACCTACTGATTACAAGTCAGTTGCTCTACCAACTGAGCTAAGTCGGCACACAAGAAGTGAGCGCTGCGTTAACAGCGACGCGTATTTTAGTCATTCGGAAGCGCTTGTCAACACTCAGCTGCGAATTCTTTTATCAATACCGCTCGTTCGCTGACTATTTGAACAAGCGGCATCAATTACGACTATTTTGCCACCTTTCCTAGGCGTTCTGCTTCTGCTGCAAGCTTTGGAAAGAATTCCATTGGAAGGTAACCATCCAACGCTTTGAGCTTTTGTGACAAGGCTTCATAAGTGGGTGCGACAACATTAATGTGGCCCATTTTGCGCTTTTCTCTGACCTCTTTGCCATACCAGTGAAGATGGCAGCCAGGGATGCTCAATAAATCCCGAGAGAAGCTGCTACAGCCGATAATATTTACCATCGCACTTGGCCCATGTGCTGTCGAGTCACCCAAAGGCAATCCCACAACTGCACGCAGATGGTTCTCGAACTGACTCGTGTCACTACCACTCAACGACCAGTGCCCTGAATTGTGTACCCTTGGCGCTAATTCGTTAACCAACAAGGTTTCTCCAACCTGAAACATTTCTACGGCAAGGACCCCCACATAATTCAAACCTTCGGCTAATTTGGTAAAAATCGCTTCGGCTTGACTTTGCAATGCGTCGTCAACCTTTGTCGCAGGTGCCACAGACACATGCAACTGTCCTTGATGGTGAAGGTTTTCGGCTAATGGATACACTGAAATTTCACCGTTTGCCGTACGTGTCCCGATGAGCGAAAGCTCGCGGTCAAAGTTCACCATTTTTTCGACGACTAAGGGAACTTTCTCCAAGTCGAGTCCAGCCAATGCGGCTTTAACATCGTCAAGAGACGCCTTGCCTTTGAGTCGCCATTGCCCATAGCCGTCATAGCCATCCCGACTTGATTTTATAATCAAGGCATCGCCTATCTCGTCAATACATTGTTCTAGTTCGTCGACATTGGTAATCACTTTGTGAGGGCAGTTTTCAATGCTTAAACTTGTGAGCAAACGCTTCTCTCTCACTCTATCAGCGCCAACAAGTATTGATTCTATGCTTGGAAACAACTTGCCCGACCGGTCGGCTTCTTCAAGCAATTCCTCCGGCACATGCTCGAATTCAACGGTAAGTTTGTCTGCGCTATCAATCGCATTTTTAAGCGTAATATCCAAAGGTAATTTGCTAACAGGATGCACAACCGTTTGTGTTGCCACGTCTACGGCTTGAACGTCAATCCCAAGCGGTGCACCGGCCAGATACATCATCTGGGCTAATTGGCCTGACCCGTAAACTAATACAATCACTGTGACAACTCCAACTGACTGTTTTCAAGTACTTTGTCCGTTTGGCTTTGTCTGAAGGCCTTAACCGCGTTGCGAACATTTTCGTCCTGTAGCCCCACAATTTGTGCCGCAAGTAAACCGGCGTTCGCGGCACCTGCTTCGCCAATGGCTAGCGTTCCCACTGCAACGCCCTTTGGCATTTGAACGATGGAAAGTAACGAATCAATACCGTTAAGTGCTTTTGATTTAACGGGGCAACCTAGCACAGGAATATGAGTGTGAGCAGCGATCATACCGGGAAGATGTGCCGCGCCACCTGCGCCAGCGATAATAGCGCTAAACCCTTGGTCTTCAGCAGACTCGGCAAACTCAACCAACAAGTTAGGCGTGCGGTGTGCAGAAACCACTTTTGCCTCAAACTCAACTCCGAACTCTTTTAACATCAATGCAGCTTGTTGCATTGTTGGCCAATCAGAGGTCGATCCCATAACAATAGCGACTTTTGCCATTAGTGTTTCCTCAGCGTAGAACGCTCAATTTGTGTGTGCAAATGCTTCTTAGAAGCGCCACCCTAAGATGTAAATGACCATTTACTAGGGCTTGGAAAGGCGGCGATTGTAGCGCATTTTTAACGCAATACCAATCAAAGGCGATATTGTCGAGGGGCTGAAGTTTTGCCCTATGCGTCATTTCGCGATGACAGTTCGTCTATCGACAGTGAATTACCTTCTACTCGCTATCAACGCGTCCAAGCCCTAATTAAAAATAATCAGAAATAGGTGAACTAATTAGCCTTTTTCAGGGTACACATTAATCACAGATAGCTAGAAACGATTTTGCCCCCAGTTTGTCAGTTACATTTTCGGGTAGAACCACACAACGTAAACCGCCTGCAGGGCAGTTTTCAACATTGCGAGTTAACATGAATTCACTCACGTTTCGTTTACTAGAAGTATATCAGCAAGTTGTAGAGTCGGGATCAGTAACCGCTGCGTCGGCGGCGCTGTCGTTATCTCAGCCGACCGTGTCACTGCAACTCAAAAAACTCAGTACATTGGTAGGCATGCCCCTGATCGAGCACGTGCAAGGTCAAGTCAAAATGACAGAAGCGGGCAGAGCGGTGTATCAGTGCGCTCAAGAAGTGTTGTCGTCTCAAGCTAAACTGGCAAGCCAAGTTCAGGCACTGCAAGGGCTGGAAATCGGCAGTTTAAAAATCGCCGTTGTCACTACCGCTAAATACGTTATCCCTCCTATCTTAGGTCGCTTTTGCGAAGCACACCCCAATATAGATGTACGTTTTACGGTTGGGAATCGCGAACAAATCATTTCAAGGTTGAGTGAGAACCGCGACGACCTCTACGTATTTAGCCAGCCTCCCGCCAGTGATGATCTGGAAGTTATCCCGTTTCTTGATAACAATCTTGCGGTGATTGCACCTTCAAATTATCAAGGGCCAAATTACTGTAACCTCAGCGATTTAAAAGATCAGAAGTTTTTACTCAGAGAACAAGGCAGTGGTACAAGACGTGCAATAGATCAATATTGTGCAGACCACGACCTCACGCTGTCTCCCTACATGATAATAGAGAGTAATGAGGCAATACGACTGGCCGTTGAATCGGGATTGGGCTTATCGATTTTGTCCCAGCACACGTTGCAGCATTCTCTCGACAATGGCATTCAAATACTCAACGTCAGTGACTTTCCTTTACATACGCAGTGGCAAGCCGTTTTTTCTCGCCACCGCCCCCAAAGCTTAGCGGCAAAAGCCTTTATCAAAGCGCTTGAAGAAGCGGGAAGCATCGGCGCCTAATCATGTGACGAACACATTTGCCGAACCAGTAAGCAAAGTGCAACAGTTATCGTATCGAAAAATGGGCCAATAAAGACGCGACTAACCATTTAGCGCTTTATCTATCGCAGTGAACAAGTGAAACTTTCGAATTGGCTTACTGAGATGGTCATCCATGCCTGCGCTAATACAGGCTTTAATATCTTCGGTAAACGCATTCGCCGTTAGCGCAATAATCGGCAAATCCGCTTTTTTGTCAGTGCGGTTGCGAATGTGTTGTGTCGCGGTAAAACCATCCATCACAGGCATCTGACAATCCATCAGAATCATATCAAAGTCGTGTTTATCAACCGCAATGAGGGCTTGCTCACCGTTGACGGTTCGCAAACACTTGATGTTTTGTGAACGAAGCATGTCCATCACTATCTCAGCATTAATGTCATTGTCTTCGACAACCAAGATCCGGATTGAATCATCAATTGTTGGAATTTGCTGTTCTTCGTCAACAATAGGTTCATCGGTCACGCGATAAGGTATTTCAACCCTGAAGCAACTTCCCTCGCCGACCATACTGCGCAACGAAATGTGGCCATTCATCAGTTCGACGAGCTTATAGGTAATCGCTAAGCCCAAACCTGTTCCGCCGTAGTTTCGAGTAATACTAGTATCACCTTGAGAGAACTGTTCAAAAATGGTTGCCTGTTTAGTGGCATCAATGCCGATACCTGAATCCGTAACAACGATATAAAGGTAACCTTCGTTAAAGCTAGCCGTCAGTTCCACACCGCCCTTCTCGGTGAATTTCACTGCATTGCTCAACAAGTTGTTAATAATCTGGCTTAGCTTACCCGCATCACCAGACACTACATTCGGGATGGGCGGCACTACATTGAGTGAAAGTTGAATCCCCTTGCGGCTCGCAGCATTATTGTGAAGCTGGTGACATGCTCTCAACACTTCTTCTATCGACATCGGCTGCTGTTCAATAATCATCTTGCCCGCTTCGATTTTCGACCAATCCAAAATACTGTCGAGAATCATCAGTAGGTGCGACGCAGACTGCGCGATTACGGCGACCTTTTGAGATAGCTTGTGCTCTAAAGGTAAGTCCAACAAGTTTTCACATGTTCCAATAATCCCATTCATCGGCGTGCGAATTTCGTGAGACATATTGGCCAAAAATTGTGATTTTGCCACGCTAGCCGATTTTGCTTCTTCTAGCGCAATGGCCAATGAGTGCGTTTTTTCTTCAATACGCACTTCCAATGAGTCATTTAAGTGTTCCAATTGGGTATTGAGCGTTGCCTGCTGAGCATGGGCACTTTCTAGCTCATTAAATGCCACCAGCAACCGTGATTTGAGCCTAGAATATTCACTGTCCAATGCCGCTATTTCTTGAAGGTAAAAAGCCGCTTGGCCATCAGATACGGATGATTGCGGAATCGCAGGGTTAAAATTAGCGAAATGTGCCATCAGTTGCGTAATCGGTCTATTAACGAGGTTTGCCACTACATAACCGGCTCCAATACCAACTAGGGCAAGTACCAACAACGCTGCTAGAGCAAACAGGATAATCCGTGTCGTTTGCGACACGAAGGCTTCAAATCTGAAATACAAGTTGACTGTCCAGCCACTAGTTGGGATAGGTTTAGTCGCCACAATCATTTGCTGACCGGCAAACTCGACGAGATCACCACACGACGATTCAACACAACCAAGATTGTCCGTGTTCACCAAGAAATCTAAACCCAATAGCGCAGAGCTATACACAACCTTGTGCTCTCCATCGGCTATCAACATATAAAACCCATCCAGGTTTTGCTTATCGAACTTCGTAAACCCATGTAAGCTTAATGAGCCCTCTAGAATGCCCAATACTTCTCCCATGCCATTGCGAATAGGCGAGGACAGCGCCACGATGGGGTCTTGACCGAAGCCTCGACCTTGAAACGCATCTGAAATAAAGGGCTTCCCTGTCGCCATAACAGAAGAGAAGTATTCTCGCTCTGCAACATTATCTTGATTGACTAATCTCGCTCTAAACAATAAATCCGGTGGAAAAGCGTGAACAATATCACCGGGCTCATTGGCAACTAAGAATGTGAGAAATTGCGGTTGCTCTTCTGCTAGGGCCGCGAGCGTTGAAGTGATAGCATCAGAGCGGTCTTCTAGGTCTCCCGCTTCACCTGAAATAAAGGCGGCACCAACGTTGATGGACTTAGCATGAGAAAGCAGGAACTCGCCAATTTGCTCTGACATGACTTGTGCACGTTGCTGCATGTAAACGTCAATCTGAGCACGCTGCTGAGATTGATATGAACTGATGTAGAAATAAATAACTGACATCAGTGAGAAAAAGAAAAAACCCGCGAAGACATAACTAAACAAAAAGTGAATTGGCAGCGACAACTCGCTTTTGTTTGACCGCAGTAAATTGATGGCGATATACGCGAAATGCCCCAATACCAAGGCAGCGACACCATTTAGCCAAGTAACGATTATCGCCGTAATCACCACTTGATTGTCGTGCTCCGACCCAACCGAAAAATCGACACTGAGTAACGGCAGAGCGATCAAGCTCCACATAAACAGACCGTATTTTATAGGAGTCGAAACGGGTTGTTTATAGCAAAAATACGCGACAATAAGAGGCTGAATAGCCAAAACAAGAACCGCAACAAGATCGCCATACAAGACGTAAACCGGCGCAAGACAAATCAACGCGCAAAGAAAGGCGTATCGCGCCCCGTATAAAAGTGCCGCCAGAATAGGGGCACTTAAACCAAAAACGATAAAGCCAACCGTGATAAACGGTTGGCTAAACATATTTACAAGCGCGCCGACTGCAGCTATCAGTAACGTAATGATAAGTGGGTGAAACGCGCTTCTCTGTTCCATATATCTAGTGGGCAGCCATATAGTCTAACGTTAGGTTAGTCAGTAATCTGACACCAAGTTTCATTCCACTGTCATCGACGTAAAATTCCGGTGTATGGTGAGCAGGTGACTCGGATTCAGGCACATCCAATGGTTTTCCACCAACCCACAAATACAAGCCCGGAATTTGCTCTTGGAAAAATGAGAAATCCTCAGCCCCGGTAACAGGTTTAGATAAAACAGCGTTGTCTCGACCTGCTGTGCGCTGCAGTGTTGGTAACATTTTAGCAGTAAGCGCAGGATCGTTGTACGTGATGGGGTAATTATAATCTAGTGGAAGCGTTAGCTCGGCGGTTGCTCCCATACTGTCAGCAATGCCTTTCACTTTGCGCTCCATTGCCTCATATATGTGCTCGCGGGCGGCGTGATTCAGCGTACGAATGGTCCCCACCATTTCCACTTCATTTGGAATAATGTTCGAACGATTACCGCCGTGAATAGACCCAATAGACACCACTGCGGCATCATCAATTAATCGAATTTCTCTACTGACAATAGTTTGCAATGCCATAATCATTTGTGCGGCGGTCACTACAGGGTCGACACTCTTCCAAGGATAAGCACCATGAGCTTGCTTGCCCTTAACAACAATCTTAAAGGGATCCACAGCGGCCATCGTGCCACCTGCATTGTAACGCACAGTGCCGACATCAGTGTTGGCGCTAATATGAAGACCAAAAATGACATCGACGTCTGGATTTAACAGCACGCCTTCTTTCACCATGACTTCAGCTCCACCGGACTCGCCAGCAGGTGCCCCCTCTTCCGCGGGTTGAAATATAAATTTCACCTTACCTTTTAACTCACCTTTTTGATTGAGTTCAGTTAAGATCTTTGCAGCCCCCATTAACATCGCCATATGGGTATCATGGCCACAAGCATGCATGACAGGCACGATGTTTCCGTTAAATTCGCCGGTTTGCGTTGATTTATAAGGAAGATCATTCATCTCGGGAACGGGTAAACCATCCATATCGGCTCGCAACGCAACCACAGGCCCTGGCTTGTTGGTATCGAGTAAACCAATGACGCCGGTTTTAGCGACGCCAACCGTTACTTCTAAACCGAGTGAGTCAAGGTATTGAGCGATATATTCAGCCGTTTTAAACTCGCGATTGGAAAGCTCTGGAAATTCGTGAAAATGATGTCGCCATTTGATGACGTCGGGTTCTACTTTATCTGCCAATGAATCAATATTTGTTTGTGCAAGCAGAGTAGAGGTAAAAAAGAATAGCGCCATTGCGAAGCGTCTCATTGCTTATCCCCTTATTAATTGTGTGTGACCCCCTAACAGTATCTTAAATGTCGCTAAATAGGCAAGAATGTCAGCGACATAGCAATCGAATTCAGGCATAAAAAAAGCCGCAATAAGCGGCTTTTCCATCAATACAAAAATTAGCCTTTTTGACGCTTCATCGCGTCGAAGAATTCATCGTTGGTTTTGGTCATTGCCAATTTTGCGATAAGGAATTCCATAGCATCAATTTCTGACATTTCATGAACAATCTTGCGTAAGATCCACATTTTTTGCAGTTCTTCTTGGCTAGTAAGAAGCTCTTCACGACGCGTACCTGAACGGTTGAAATCGATCGCTGGGAATACACGTTTTTCCGCAATCTTACGGTTTAAGTGTAGTTCCATGTTACCGGTACCTTTGAACTCTTCGTAGATAACTTCATCCATCTTAGAACCAGTATCGATTAGCGCTGTTGCGATAATCGTTAAGCTGCCGCCTTCCTCTACATTACGAGCAGCACCGAAGAAACGCTTAGGTTTGTGCAGTGCGTTAGCATCCACACCACCTGTTAGTACCTTACCTGATGAAGGGATAACCGTGTTGTATGCACGAGCTAGACGCGTTATCGAATCAAGCAAGATAACCACATCCTTCTTGTGCTCAACCAAGCGTTTCGCCTTTTCAATCACCATCTCTGCCACTTGAACGTGACGGCTCGCAGGCTCATCGAACGTCGACGCAACCACTTCACCTTGAACGAGGCGCTGCATCTCAGTCACTTCTTCCGGACGCTCATCAATCAGCAATACCATTAGCTCACATTCGGGATGATTCGCGGCAATCGACTGCGCAATATTCTGTAGTAATAACGTCTTACCCGCTTTTGGCGGTGCTACGATCAAGCCACGTTGTCCTTTACCGGTTGGTGAAGCCAAGTCGAGAACACGTGCAGTGATATCTTCTGTTGAACCATTACCACGCTCCATACGCAAACGAGAGTTGGCGTGTAAAGGCGTTAAGTTTTCAAAAAGAATCTTGTTTCGTGAATTCTCAGGCTTGTCAAAATTAACTTCGCGAATCTTAAGAAGTGCGAAATAGCGCTCGCTGTCTTTTGGCGGACGAATTTTGCCAGCGATAGTGTCGCCTGTACGCAAGTTAAAGCGACGAATTTGGCTAGGCGACACATAGATGTCATCTGGTCCAGCCAAATAAGACGAGTCGGCAGAACGCAAGAAACCGAAACCATCTTGTAGGATTTCTAATACGCCATCTCCGAAGATGTCTTCGCCACTTTTTGCGTGGGATTTTAAAATAGAGAAAATAATATCTTGCTTTCTAGCACGAGCCATATTCTCTAGGCCCATTTCTTCGGCTAGCGCAACCAACTCGCTGATCGGTTTATTCTTAAGTTCCGTTAAATTCATACTGGTGGGTCTTTGTGCTTGAACGTCGTCTATAGGACTTCTTTCAATTCTTCAGGTTATAGATAAGAGTTATAGTTTTAGGCCCAGGTTCGGGCAGGTGAACTTTACTCAGATAAGAGTTAGTAAAACGTTAGCACCATAATAGTGACTCGTCCAGCGTTTTACACAGGAAATGTTAAAAAATGTGCAACGACACGACTTTTGCACAGGTTCTGACGTTTAACGCACCCAATAAAAAAGCCCAGACACAGTCTGGGCTTTCAAACGGGTCAGTTCAACTTACAGGTTTTCGTTAAGAAAATCTGCTAGCTGAGCTTTCGACAACGCACCAACTTTAGTCGCAGCAACATTACCGTCTTTAAAAAGAAGGAGTGTTGGGATACCGCGGATACCATATTTTGGTGGAGTTTCGTTATTTTCGTCGACATTCAACTTGCCAACTGTTAACTTGCCTTCGAACTCGCCTGCAATTTCTTCTAGAATCGGCGCGATCATTTTACAAGGGCCACACCATTCAGCCCAGAAGTCAACCAGTACAGGACCTTCAGCATTGATA
>CAWUJV010000116.1:0-9417 GCA_963922845.1 uncultured Alteromonas sp. | reverse complement strand
TGCGCTATTCAACGTGAGTCGTACTAAAAAAGCCCAAGCCAATGATTCATCGAGATTACAAAAATACCTCGCGAAGTTTGGTTTAAAATGGATAGACGTCAGCTAAAAATTTTAACTCTTTTTCAGCCTGTATTGTTTGTGAATAGTTGAGCGGAAAGTGAGTCTAAAGTTATTTTATTGGTCTTGATTTGTTTTCGCGGCTGCGATGATCCAATCCCGAAACAAACAGACGGCAGCGTCATTTTTATACGACTCGGCACATACGAAATAATAGGATTCGGGTTTTCGCATCATATGATCGTGAGCTGCGACAAGTTTACCTTCTTTGAGCAATGGATCTGCTAAAGGACGATACATGGGAATGATGCCCAGACCATCAACTGCGGCTTGCGTCGCGACGGAAACATTGTCAAAAACTATATTTCGTTTGTGGGTTTGTAAATCGGGTGCATTTGTCCCTGCTAACCATTGCTGCCATAGCTCTGGTAAATGTTCATAGTGAAGCCAGTTGAAATTTGCTAATGCCTCGGTGTTCCAATCTTCGTCAAGTTCATCTAGAAGCGATGGTGCGCACACAGGTTGTACAAATATATCGATAAGTTTGTCGCTATGGCAATTTACCCATTGCCCGGTTCCTAGACGAATGGCCGCGTCCATTTGTTCGCTTGAAAAATCGACAGATTCCTCTCCCGTATCGTAAATATTTGTATAGAAAGAAAGGCTAAGATCTGGATGACGATTTTCTAAGTCGCAAAGTCTACTCATGAGCCAAGTTGAGTTGAAGGTGGCGGATATACCTAACGATAATTTCAGCTCTTGCGTACCGTGGTGCAGTTCGTTGGTGGCTATTTTGAGGTCTGCAAATATAGCTGAAATAGAATTGGCGTACTTTATACCTTGCTCGGTAAGTTCTAGCCCAACTTTATGGCGCTCGAACAGTTTGAATCCGAAATAGTCTTCTAGATTTTTTATTTGCCGGCTGACTGCTGATCGGGTAATGCAAAGCTCGTCGGCTGCCTTTGTAAAGCTTAACAGTCTGGAGGCAGCGAGAAATACCCAGAGAGTGTTGAGTGGGGGCAATCGTCGAGACATGTTTCCTCCTAGACCTCTTTTGTAAGACTATCGCAACTAAAAACGCGACAGTCTCACTTTATAGGGATTAATAGACCTACTCAATATCAACGACTTAGTCTTCGATATTTCCTATGCAGATGTATTTCATTTCTATGTAATCATCGAGTCCGTATTTTGAGCCCTCGCGGCCGAGCCCAGATGTTTTAACCCCGCCAAATGGGGCTACTTCGGTTGATACAATACCCTCGTTTACGCCGACTATGCCGTTTTCTAGCTTCTCACTGATTTGCCATGTTTTGCGTTGGCATCGTGTAAATATATATGAAGCCAGCCCTGCATCTGTGTCATTAGCGAGGGCTATCGCTTGCTCTTCTGTATCGAATGTCATAATTGGTGCAATTGGCCCGAATATTTCTTCTTTGAACACTCTCATGTTCTGGGTGACATTGCTCAACACTGTTGGCGTGAAAAAATGGCCATCTCGACTTTCTCTCGTTCCACCAATTTCAATCTTAGCGTTATGTGAAAGTGCATCATCGATAAGGTTACACATATTTTTTACAGCGGGCTCATTGATCAGAGGCCCAATGGTAGTGCGATCATCCAGCCCGTTGCCGATTTTCAGGCCTTTTACTTTTGCAACTAGTTGTTCGGTAAATTCTTGGGCAACAGAAGTATGTACAATGAATCGATTAGTACAGACACACGTTTGCCCTGCGTTTCTAAATTTAGACGCGATGGCGCAGTCAACGGCGAGCTCCAGGTCTGCATCTTCAAAAACGATGAAAGGCGCGTTGCCACCAAGTTCCATAGACACTTTTTTTACGGTATCCGCACTAGCTTTGAGTAGTAGTTTTCCAACTCGAGTTGAACCAGTAAAAGAGAGTTTTTTGATGATCTTGTTTGTACTTAGCTCGTGACCAATTTCCGTAACATTGGTACCGACTATCACTGATACCAGTCCCTTCGGTAACCCCGCGCGATTGGCGAGTTCTGCAATGGCAAAAGCACTAAGTGGCGTCGCTTCCGCGGGCTTGAGAACGACTGCACAACCTGCCGCTAAAGCGGGTGCAACTTTGCGTGTAATCATAGCTATTGGAAAATTCCATGGGGTAATGGCGGCAACCACACCAACAGGCTGCTTTAGTGTTAGCAGGCGTTGATTTTGATTTTCACCCGGAATAATGTCGCCATAAAGGCGTTTCGCCTCCTCTGCAAACCACTCAATATACGCTGCACCATAACTAACTTCAGCTGCCGCTTCACGCAAGGGTTTACCTTGCTCTTGAGTTAGAATTCGTGCTAAATCTTCTTTGTTATCACAAACAAGCTGAAACCATTCTTTGAGCATTTGTGAACGTTTTTTGGCGCTGTATTGCTTCCAACTTTGCATAGCGTTATGCGCGCAGTTAATAGCGTATCTGGTTTCGCTTTTTCCCCCATCTGCGACTGAAGCGAGAATTTCATTGGTTGCTGGTGAATATACTGGGAAGGTCTTCCCAGAGTCGCTATCTACCCACTCTCCGTTAATAAACAGCTGAGTCTTTAGCAATGAAGGGTCATTCAATTCGACCATGAATACTCCGTTTTTGTTTTCTCAAAAATATCGAGTTTAAAATGGGTTTACTGTTTGATATTGGTTACGCTTTCTATCGTTTTGCGATAGTGAGGAAGACTGAGCCAAAGCAAGAATGCTGAGCTTCCCATTGCAAGACTTGTCACAACGAGAAGTGAATAGCCAACAAGTGCTGGTGCGCCAAACAAATAATCTGTACACAAAGCAACAAGCGTGGGTCCCAACCCTAACCCAATCAGATTGACGATAAAAAGATACAAAGCACTGAATTGGCCACGCATAGTGTGGGGAACGGCTTCTTGTATTGCAGCAGGGCCCAATCCCATCATAAAGTTGGCGAAGAAGGTTGATAGAGTGAGTAAAACAAGCACTGGGATAAGGCTGGATAATAGCGGATAGAACAAGGTGGGTATAATACCTAGCAACATTGCCCACATAGCGACACGCATTTTCGCGTCAACCCGCCCTTTTCTATAAAGCCTATCTGCGATTGTCCCTCCAGTCAGAACGCCACCAGCGCCAGCAAAAAGAACAATAAGACCGAACGTAAAACCAACCTCACTGCTCGATAAACCATGGACGCGAATAAGATAGCTTGGAACCCAAGCTAAAGCACCATAACCTGCAACAGAGGCGAGTGCTGCACCAAAGTTGTGGAGGAGAATGGTTTTTCGATTCTCTTTAAAAAACGAGAAAACATCTGCGACAGAAGAAGTCGACTTTTTCTGGGTATAAGATTGCGGCTCTCGTAATGTAAACATCAACGGAACGAGCAATATACCCGGCAAGCCCACAGCAAGAAATACAGCTTGCCAAGTATAGATTTCACCAATGATTGGAAGAGAGACGGTGGTAAATGAATTGGCCCATTGGATTACCAACCCACCGACAATTAGTGCTAGTCCTCCGCCTATATAAATCCCCATGGTATAGACGCTAATTGCTTTCGATAGATGCTTTTTTTCTACACTATCTGCAATCAGCGAGTAGGCTGCAGGAGACAAACCCGCTTCTCCTATCCCAACACCCATACGAGCAATAAACAAATGCCAGTAGTTCTTGGCAAGCCCACATGCTCCAGTCATGATACTCCAAAAAAATATCGAGGCGGCGATTATGCCTCTACGACTTTTTCTATCTGCCAGCCTACCCAACGGCAGTCCCATGAGAGTATAGAAAATAGCAAACGAAAGGCCCTGTAGTAGACTCATTTCTGTATCGGTAATTGCCAAGTCCCGTTTCATCGGTTCAACCAATAGACTAAGAATTTGTCTATCAATGAAAGAGAAAGTGTACGCGAGCAAAAGTACAAATATCAGATACCAAGCGTAGCCTGAGGTTTTTCTTTTTGTTTTCTGAATTCTAGTCATTTGATCAGGTGATGTTGCTTTGTTTAGCATTGTCTGTCCCCTTGTCTAACAGGCTTAATACGCCTGTTGGTAGACGGTTAGAATGTCTTGCTCAGTCATAGCTCTTGGATTGTTTTTTAATAAACGCTGTTGTTTGATTCCGTCTGCAGCTAGCAATTCGAGCTCTTGTTCAGGAACGCCAACCATGCTCAGTTTGTTAGGCAGCGCTAACTCGGGTATCAATACTTCAAAATATCGTATGAACGCCTCCGATTTGAGCTCGGCATTTAAGGTAGATGGGGTGGCGATGACATCATAGAGGTCGGCATACAATTCAAAAGCGATAGATTGATTAAATCGCAGCACATGAGGCAATACGAGGGCATTACTCAATCCGTGTGGAATGTGGTAGTGCCCACCTAAAGGATAGGCGAGTGCATGAACTGCCGCTACAGGAGCGTTAGCGAATGCCTGGCCGGCAAGTGTTGCACCTAGCATCATGTCGCTTCTAGCGGAAAGATCATTGCCGTCTAAAACGGCAGTGCGAATTGAGCCTGCCATTAATGTCAATGCCTGTTTGGCGAGCATATCTGAATAAGCATTTTTATGTATTGCGCTAGTAAAGGCCTCAATCGCATGTACCATAGCGTCAATGCCTGTGGCCGCAGTGATATGGGAAGGAAGTCCCAATGTAAGGATTGGATCAAGTAGCGCAATATCCGGTAGCAATACGTCAGACACTATCCCCATTTTTTGTGAGTCGTCGGTGGTCACGATTGAAATCGGGGTGACTTCTGAGCCAGTCCCTGAGGTAGTTGGAACTTGAATTAATGGCAGTCTTGTAGACCTAATATTGTCGACGCCATAAATGTCGCTTAAGTCTTGAGAGGAGGGGACTAGTGCGGCAATTAGCTTTGCGGTATCGAGTGAACTACCTCCACCAAGACCAATTACACCATCTATATTACATTCTTTAGCAAATCTAACGGCCTCGTTAATTGTTGACGCAGGAGGATCCATCTGAACTTGATTGAACAAAATTGTTGATATATTTGCTTTTTTTAGTTCCTCGAGCAAGGCGCAATGCAATCCTATTTTCGTTAGACCACGGTCGGTGACAACGAATACTTTTTTGATGCCCAACGACAGGCATAGTTCTCCAATTTTAAGTGACGCATCAGGCGCGCAAATCAGAGATTTGGTAGTGTTAAACACAAATGACATAATGGCTCTCTTTGGGGATAGCGAGATGCTCTCCCCTTTCAAAAGTTTTAGTTAAAATGCTACGTTGGCATTTAAGTAATACACACGGCCTAAAGGGTTGTGTTGCTTGGGGTCATAACTCAAATTACCAAACCCATTAAAAACGCGAGGAGGCTGTCGATCTGTGAGGTTTTTGATACCCACCGTTGTAGTTAAATCGAACGTTTCAGACAGCGAAAAGTGGTAGCTATATTGAGCATCTGCTGTAGTAAAACTACTGATTTTAGCTCGCTCAGTATTGTTTGCAGGAAGTTCAATTGAAGTGTCGTAACTCGATATATAATTTAGATTCAATGCCGCATTCTGATTTTCGCCTTGCCATAATACGCTGAGTGTCGCTTTAGTATCGGGAAGTGAGCGTGCAAAGTTATCATGGTTAAAAGATCCCACTGCCTCAACAATCTCGCCGTTATCTTTAGTTAGCTCATAGGAGAGAAAGTGTGAAGCATTCAGCATCAAGGTAATATTGTCATTTAGCTCCCACATTGACTCCAAATCAAGACCTTCGACTTTAACCGATGATGAGTTGAAATAATTCACCCGAATAGCAGACAACAAACCCGCATCTGTTCTCAATATATCTGGACCATTGGGATTGTCGGCGATTTTCCCTTGCGCATTTTCTACAGTTATTAAGTCGGTGTAATCGACACGCCAATAGTCCAGTTGTATATCAAAATCTTCAGAAGGTTTATAAACAAATCCTACGTTGTAATTGTCGGACTGTTCAGGTCTCAATTCGGTATTACCTGTGGCGATAACGCCAACAAAGGCCGGTGACCTTGGGGTACCGTCATCATTAAAATCTGAAATACCGTTGATGGTCGCAGACGCCGTGTATTGTTGAGACAAAGATGCTTCTCGAAAGGCTGTGCTAAAAGATGTTCGTACGATAATCGACTCAGACAGCTGCCAACGTAGCGCAATTTTCGGGTCTAGACTATTGTCATTTTCTAGGTGCTCGTAACGCAAAGCACCTTTGAGTTCTAGGTTGTTCGACAGTGGTATGATTGCCTCGCCAAACCACGCCACAGAAGTTCTATCGACATCGACTTCCGATAAGCCTGCGAGAAATATAAGATCTACAGGGATGGGGTTACCTTGAGCGTCAAACTTAATCTCATTGACCTCATCTGTTGTAACCTCGAAACCCTCTTTTCTGATTTGAATACCCGATGCAAAACTGATATCTCCAGCACTGGTTGAATAGAGATCACCAGATACAACACCGTCGAAAACTAAGAGGTCGGTATCTTTTTGAGCCTCTGTAATATGTGTAAAGTCTTCGATTATTGAATCGCTTAGTGTTGAACGGTCAAATGGGTTAAACAACTCATTGTTGTTGGGTCCACCGACTCCGTTTAAGGCGGCTACAAGTCGAGATTTCAGCTGATCTTGTTGATATTGGGTATAGGTGTTCTGACTATATGTCAGTGCTGTATCCCAAGACCAATCGTTGGCCAATAATCCACTGACGTTAAGTGATGTTCTAAAGGTCTCGTTCTCTCTTGGGGCAAGAGCTGGTGAACGATCTGCGCCCAAAGGACGGCCTAACCAGATAACTGATGTTCCAAATGGATTCCCCGGGTGTGCACTACTGATAAATGGGAAAGATAAGTCTGGGTAGCTTGGCGACTGAGGGTTGTCCTTTACATCATTATTGCTCCAGCTCGTATCCCATGACATTGTTACATTGTTGTCGAAGTCGCGCGAGATATTGGCAAATAGCTGGGTCCTTGTTTCGGTATTGACCAAGTTATAAATTGGACCAAAATTAAATCCACAGCGGCTTCCACTGGCTTGCGGTATCAACAATCCCAAAGCGTCATCGAGACATGTCGGATCGGGGACATTTTCAAATGGCGCGTAGGTACCAGCGTACGGACCGGTGTCTACTGTGATAGGTGAAAAGTCAAAGCTGCCGTCCGCATTTATCGGATACAACAAGAAAGAGTTACCCAAGGAACTAAAGGCATTGTCTCCGAGGGCTGGGCGATCTGCTATCGTCAAAGGGGTTCTATCGAGGTAATGTCCTGACACGGTAATATAGGTGTCATTAATCTCAGTTCCCCAGACAAAGCCGATATCGGTGTCTTTTTGGTTTCCGTCACTGACTTTAGAGAGCCCTGCATTGATTTCAAATCCTTCAAAATCGCTACGTAAAATGAAGTTGACGACACCTGCTATCGCATCGGAACCGTAAATAGAGGCGGCTCCTTCTTTGAGAATTTCAACCTGCACAACGGCTTCAATTGGAATATGGCTAGTGTCGACAAATGTGCTTCCATCGTTGGTGAGTGCTCCAGATATAGTCTGACGTCTTCCATTGATCAAAACTAAGGTAGAACTCAACCCCAACCCTCTCAAGTTAACGTTGGCAGTGCCTTGTGTTGATGCTTGTGTAAAGGAGTCTGCCTGGTTTTCCGCTCCAGAAGAAATAGCCAGCTTAGTGATCAACTCCCCTATAGTTGTAGCCCCAGTAGAGCGAATAAAGGCTTGGTCAAGAATCTGAACAGGTTCCGCGGCGTCGACCGTTTCTCGTTTTATATAAGAACCCGTGACCTGAATTTGTTCGATTTCGTCATCTGCAGACGCGACCGACGAGGTCAGCGCAAGAAGCACCGAAAGATAGATTGGGCAACGGGGAGGGAATAGTTTTTTTTCTGGAAGAACAGGCATTTTTTCTTTCCTTTTTATAGGGTGTGGCGATTAATATTCGTGACGGTGCGTAGGACGTTTGCACATTCATTGACTGCGGCGATAGCTTGCGGGATGACACCAAAGTTGATGAATCCGTGAAACATGTCGGTATAACAAGAGTGACGAACCGTAACCTTGTCTCTGGTCATGGCGTTGACGAGCATTTGCCCTTCATCTCGCAATGGATCGAATCCCGCCGTTATTACAAAGGCTGGTGGAAGGTGTTTAAAGTCTTTCGCTCGCATACTATTAAAGCGAGGGTCATTTTCGTTCTCTCGATCAATGTAGTTGCTGTGAAACCACCTCAGTAAAGGAGCGGTAAGAAGCAGGTTTTCGGTGTACTGCTCTCTGCTTGGAGAGGAGTCGTTACCTATCGTGCTAGGGTAAATAAGCAATTGAAGGCAGGGGGTGTTTTCCTTTTGGTGCTTGTTTATTTGGCAGTAGGCTAGAGACAAATTTGCTCCTGCACTATCGCCACCAATAATCACTTTTTTGGGGTCTATCGCGATAGTTGCATGCTCTGTAAAAACCCAGTTCATCGCGGCTTGCACGTCTTCGACTGCGCCCGGAAAACGGGTCTCAGGAGCTAGTCGGTAAGCAACAGAAATAACTGTGATACGAGAGAGGTTGCATAGCAATCTCAGAAGCGCGTCATAACTTTCAATGTCTCCTAGAACAAAGCCCCCGCCATGAAAATAGACTAAAGCAGGTTGAATGGTATTCTGATTTTCAGTGGTTCTATAGACCCTGGCATCTAGAGAGTGACTACCAGCTGGAATTTTGATATCTCTTGTATCTACGCCGAGTGTTAGCGAATGTTCATAAGGGTTTTGTCTGTACTGGCGAACAGTCTCGGGAGGGAAGTTAAACGCAGGTGGCAAGCTGTGTATATAATTTAAAACTTCAGTTGCGTTTGCCCCAAGTCCATTGGGATTGGCTTTTGCCTGATTAGACACATAAGGAGCATTCTTCGCTGTCAGCTGCTTTAAAAGCTTCGATACTGACTTGTGCGCGTTGTCGTATATTTTTTCCATCTACTCGACACATTGTTATCAAACCTTTTTAGTTTTTAACGTGCTAGAGAGAACGCTACAAGCAACTAAAATGAAACCCTATGTTTACATTTTGTAAACATGTCGGTGTTGCGTTGTTTCTTGCAGTAAAATGATATTTTCGAGTCGATTAATCGTGTGGCGTCGATACTACACTGCAGCAACCTGGTTTTTGGGAAGGGTATTACGCTTCTTTGGGGTATATATTTTTCGTCATTAATTCTTCACTATTTCAATCGAAGAGCACGCTCTATGGCTGTTAGTGCTTCACTAAAGAGTAAGCTTAACCCATCATCAATTTACACCACGTCTTTTCGTGCTTTGCGGATTGCTTTTTCCTCACAAGACCAGTTTCATCTCAATCATATTGGATGTGAATCCGGCCTTTTCATAGGCGCGAATG
>CAWUJV010000115.1:0-9618 GCA_963922845.1 uncultured Alteromonas sp. | reverse complement strand
TTTAGGTTCCAGTGCTTCACGGCGTGAGAGTTCAAGTCTCTCCTTCCGCACCATCTTTTATTCTTAGTACAATACTTGTACAACCTCTCTTTTATTCGACAAAAATACATGTAAAAAGCAGTAATCTTGCTTTGTTTTTCTCTCGACTCTTAAATTTACTGGCTGTATACTACCGCGTCTTTTTTTAACCAACGTGATTATCAACGTTGAACCATGGCCGCCGAATGCGTCGACATCGATAAGGTGAATACGTCGCTGATGGTGGTTTGAAATTAAGCGTCATAATAGACGTACAGTTGAGGTAACAGAATGCAAGTTTCAGTCGAGACGACCCAGGGTTTAGAACGCCGTCTTACGATTACTGTGCCTGCTGAGTCAGTTGATTCTGCAGTTAAAGCACGCCTACAACAACTAGCGAAAACACAACGCATCAACGGTTTCCGCCCTGGTAAAGTGCCAGTAAACGTAATCAAAAAGCGCTTTGGTCAAGCAGTTCGTCAAGAAGTATCTGGCGACGTGATGCAACAAAATTTCTATCAGGCGATCATCCAAGAGAAAATCACGCCTGCAGGTATGCCATCTTTTGAATTGTCGAATGACAAAGACGGTGAAGATTTCGTATTTGTTGCGTCTTTCGAAGTTTACCCAGAAGTCGAAGTTAAAGGCGTTGACGAAATTGAAATCGAAAAGCCTGTAGTTGAGATCACTGATGAAGATCTTGCTAACATGATGGAAACGCTTCAAAAGCAACACGCTGAGTGGAAAGAAGTGCGTCGTAAGGCGAAGAAAGATGACCGCGTAATCATCGACTTCGTTGGTACTATCGATGGCGAAGAGTTCGAAGGCGGTAAAGCTGAAGATTTCACACTAGAGCTTGGTAAAGGCCGAATGATTCCTGGCTTCGAGAAGCCCCTAGTAGGTGCGAAGAAAGGCGAAGACGTAACTGTCGAAGTAACCTTCCCAGAAGACTACCACGCGGAAAACCTAAAAGGTAAAGACGCTGTTTTCCAAGTGGCTGTTAAGAAAGTTGAAGGCCAGAAACTACCAGATGTTGACGAAGAATTCGCTAAACTATTTGGTGTTGAAGAAGGCGGTGTAGAAGCGCTTCACGCTGAAGTTCGCAAAAACATGCAGCGCGAACTAGACCAAACGCTTAAGGCTCAGGTCAAAGAAGACGTTATTGCTAAGCTAATTGAGAAAAACGAATTCGATATCCCTCAAGCGCTTATCGATCAAGAAGTTAATGCACTACGTGAGCAAGCTAAACAGCGCTTTGGCGCACAAGCTGGTGGTCAAGAGATGCCAGAGCTGCCTGCTGACTTGTTCACAGACAATGCTAAGCGTCGCGTAAGCATTGGTCTTCTTCTTGGTGAAATCATCAAGACAGCAGAACTAAAAGCTGATGAAGATAAAGTCAAAGAGTTGATTGAGTCTGCAGCTTCTGCATACGAAGATCCTCAAGAAGTGATTGACTACTACAACAACAACCAAGAGCTTATGCAGCAAATGCAAAACGTTGCACTTGAAGAACAAGCAATTGATTGGGTACTAGAGAACGCGAAGACATCAGACGTAACTAAGGCGTTTGATGACGTAATGAACAAACAAGCGTAAATTTTGTTTGTATAATTGACTTCACTAGTCACCTACTGATTAAATGCTCGGACTCGTCCGAGCATTTTTGTTTTTAACGCACAGAATTCAAGGTAGCTATGATAAATCCACCTAATGATCCAATGAATGCACTTGTTCCTATGGTTGTTGAGCAAACTTCTAAAGGGGAACGCTCTTACGACATCTATTCTCGACTCCTAAAAGAGAACGTTATTTTCTTGGTAGGCCAGGTCGAAGATCACATGGCAAATTTAATTGTCGCGCAAATGTTGTTCTTGGAAGCGGAAAATCCGGATAAAGATATCTTCTTGTACATCAATTCACCGGGTGGTTCGGTAACGGCTGGTATGGCAATTTACGATACTATGCAGTTTATAAAACCAGACGTTAGTACCGTTTGTATTGGTCAAGCGGCCAGCATGGGGGCATTTTTGCTTTCAGGCGGTGCAGAAGGCAAACGCTATTGCTTACCCAATTCGCGCGTGATGATTCATCAACCACTAGGTGGTTTCCAAGGTCAGGCGTCGGATTTTGAAATTCATGCAAAAGAAATCCTGTCTATTAAAGAGAAGCTCAATAGATTGATGGCAAAGCACACTGGTCAAGATTATGAGACAGTGGCGCGTGATACAGACAGAGATAACTTTTTAAGTGCGGTTGAAGCGAAGGAATACGGTTTGATCGATCAAGTGATTGAAAATCGATCTGACGCGGCCGCAACTAAGTAGTATAGTTATAAGACCTGAACACGATTTTATTCTTTGTTGTGTGTTCAGGAACGCTAGAGGCAATAAATAATGAGTGATAAACAGAACGGTGATGGCGATAACAAGCTTCTGTATTGTTCTTTTTGTGGCAAAAGCCAACACGAAGTCAGAAAGCTAATCGCGGGCCCTTCAGTCTTTATTTGTGATGAGTGCGTTGAGCTATGTAACGACATCATCCGGGAAGAAATCAAAGAGATTGCTCCGAAACAAAAGCAGGACGCTTTACCCAAGCCCCATGAAATCCACGAGCACTTGAACGACTACGTTATCGGTCAAGAGCATGCGAAGAAAGTCCTGTCTGTGGCGGTGTATAACCATTACAAGCGCTTGCGCAATGGCGATACCCACGACGGCGTAGAACTAGGCAAAAGTAACATTTTGCTTATAGGTCCAACCGGCAGTGGTAAGACGTTGTTGGCAGAAACGTTAGCGCGCTTGCTTGACGTGCCATTCACTATGGCTGACGCGACGACGCTGACAGAAGCGGGTTATGTGGGTGAAGATGTTGAAAACATCATTCAGAAATTATTGCAAAAATGCGATTATGACGTAGAAAAAGCCCAGCGCGGGATTGTGTATATCGATGAGATCGACAAAATTTCGCGTAAATCAGACAACCCATCGATAACGCGTGACGTTTCTGGTGAGGGTGTGCAACAAGCGCTACTGAAACTTATTGAAGGTACGGTTGCATCGGTCCCACCGCAAGGTGGACGCAAGCATCCTCAACAAGAGTTTTTGCAAGTTGATACCTCTAAAATCTTGTTTATCTGTGGCGGTGCGTTCGCAGGACTAGACAAGGTCATTGAGCAACGTGCTCAAAAAGGCACGGGCATTGGCTTTGGTGCGGAAGTTAAATCGGCCGACAACAAAAAACAACTGAGCGAATTGTTTAAACAAGTCGAACCAGAAGATTTGGTTAAATATGGCCTTATTCCTGAGTTTATTGGCCGACTACCTGTTGTAACAAGCTTGGAAGAGTTAAGCGAAGAAGCCTTAATCCAAATTCTTCGCGAGCCAAAGAATGCGATTACTAAACAGTATGCTGCGCTTTTTGCTATAGAAGAAACAGAACTCGAGTTCAGAGACGATGCGCTCCAAGCTATTGCCAAAAAGGCGATGGATCGCAAGACTGGTGCTCGTGGACTGCGTTCTATCGTCGAAGCGGTGTTGTTGGATACCATGTATGACTTACCGTCAACCGAAGACGTAAGTAAAGTGGTCATTGATGAGACCGTAATCAAAGGGGAGTCCAACCCCATATTGATTTATGACAGTGCAGACAAAAAAGCTGCATCGGAATAACGTATAAAAGGCCCAATCGGGCCTTTTTTGATTCTGCCTTTATTATTACATCTGTGATGCTTTTTCTTTCCTAAACCCTTGCGAAAGCGTGAAAAAACAATATTGTTATGGTAATGCTGTAGCGCGGTAGCATGTAGGCGACTTGGCTATATTCTAATTAAGCGCCGCTAGCACGTAGAAATAATCGCCGAATTGGATAGAGTGAGTGACAAAAAACGATAACAAAGGCATTCACTAATTGAACTTTGTCTCCGTATCCCCATATAACAATTAATCAGTAATAAATAGAGTACACGTATGACAGTTGAGCGTGAAAATCGCATAGAAATTCCGGTGTTGGCCTTACGAGATGTGGTGGTTTATCCTCACATGGTCATCCCATTGTTTGTCGGTCGTGAAAAATCGATTCGTTGCCTTGAAGCTGCAATGGACAATGATAAACAAATTTTCCTTGTGGCACAGAAAGACGCAAGTGTAGATGAGCCTAGCAGCGAAGATATCTATAGCGTCGGTACCATTGCCACTATCTTACAGCTCCTCAAATTACCTGACGGGACCGTCAAAGTCTTAGTAGAAGGCAATGTGCGTGGCGAAATTGATACCTTGTCTCAACTCGACCCTTATTTTGTCGCGAGTGTAGATAAGACGGCAGACGAAGAATTGCCAGAAAATGAACATGAGGTATTGATTCGTTCTTCGGTCTCTCAGTTTGAGGGATACGTCAAGCTCAACAAAAAGATTCCACCCGAGGTTTTGACATCGTTAAATGGAATTGAGGATGCCGCTCGCTTGGCTGATACCATGGCGGCGCATATGCCGTTGAAACTGGCAGAAAAGCAGAAAGTGTTGGAAATGAAAGGCGTGAACGAGCGTCTCGAGTACTTGATGGCGTTGATGGAAGGCGAGATCGATTTACTGCAAGTTGAGAAAAAAATCCGTACGCGCGTCAAAAAGCAAATGGAAAAAAGCCAGCGAGAATACTATTTGAATGAGCAAATGAAAGCGATTCAAAAAGAGCTGGGCGAGTTGGATGAAGCACCTGACGAATTTGAAGCACTGACTAAGAAGATAGACGGTGCGAAGATGCCAAAAGAAGCCGAGGAAAAGGCTAAGGCTGAATTGCAAAAGCTTAAGATGATGTCACCGATGTCCGCCGAAGCGACAGTGGTGAGAAGCTACATTGACTGGTTGACCAATGTACCTTGGACTAAGCGCAGCGTAGTGAAAAAAGATTTGGCGCGCGCCGAAGATGTACTCAATGCCGACCACTATGGTTTGGACAAAGTAAAAGAACGCATTGTTGAATACTTAGCTGTCCAGCAACGAGTGAAAAAACTCAAAGGACCTATCTTGTGTCTTGTAGGACCGCCGGGCGTGGGTAAAACATCTCTGGGACAGTCTATTGCGAAGGCGACAGGACGCAAGTATGTGCGCATGGCATTAGGTGGCGTGAGAGATGAAGCTGAGATCCGTGGTCACAGAAGAACCTATATCGGTTCAATGCCTGGAAAGCTGATTCAGAAGATGGCGAAAGTGGAAGTGAAGAATCCACTTTTCTTGCTAGATGAAATCGATAAGATGTCGTCAGATATGCGGGGAGACCCCGCGTCTGCGCTGCTTGAAGTTCTCGATCCAGAACAAAACAGCAGCTTCAGTGACCACTATTTAGAAGTGGATTACGATTTATCTGATGTAATGTTTGTGGCGACATCCAATAGCATGAACATGCCTGAGCCTTTGATGGATCGTATGGAAATCATTCGTTTGTCTGGTTACACCGAAGACGAAAAGCTGAATATTGCTCAGCGCCATTTGATTTCAAAACAAATGGAACGCAACGGCTTGAAGAACAATGAATTGACGATTGAGGAATCGGCAATTGTCGGTGTCATTCGCTACTACACAAGAGAAGCAGGTGTTCGTGGCTTGGAACGCGAAATCTCCAAAATTTGTCGCAAAGCGGTAAAACATATCCTGCTGAGCAAAGACAAGTCACCTGTCGTTGTGAATCAAGACAATTTGAATGACTTCCTTGGTGTTCAGCGCTTTGACTATGGAAAAGCGGATAAAGACAACCAAATTGGTCAAGTCACTGGATTGGCGTGGACACAAGTGGGTGGGGATCTCTTAACTATTGAGACGACGTCAGTACCGGGCAAGGGTAAAACGACCTTTACGGGGTCCCTTGGCGACGTCATGCAGGAGTCTATTCAAACCGCTATGACAGTGGTGAGAAGCCGAACTGAAAAGCTGAGAATAAACCAAGACTTCTATGAGAAACGTGATATCCACGTCCATGTTCCAGAAGGCGCAACGCCCAAAGATGGGCCGAGTGCGGGCATAGGTATGTGCACGGCATTGGTTTCATCGTTAACTGGCAATCCGGTTAAATGTGACGTGGCAATGACAGGTGAAATTACACTGAGAGGAGAAGTCCTCGCCATAGGTGGATTAAAAGAGAAGCTTCTGGCGGCGCATCGAGGCGGCATCAAAACCGTGGTCATTCCGAAAGACAACGAGCGTGATTTGGAAGAAATTCCAGACAATGTAAAACAAGATTTATCCATTCATCCGGTTAAGTGGATTGACGAGGTATTGGATATTGCTTTACAGGAGCCCGTTGAAAGTTTCACCGTGTCGAACACACATTAATCAATCCTACTTAGCTGCAAGCCTTTTATATTGGGGCTTGTAGCCTATTTTTTAGGATAATTGTTTAAAAATTGTTCATCTGTGTTTATAAAAGTGATTTTTTTTAATTTTAGGGCTTCCAAGTCTCAGAAGTTGTGATACCTTTACTTAGTACTCGCTTGAAGCCTTGTCACTAAAGGGATAGCAGCGATTCACTTAAAGTTAAAAAATTGTAACACAGTGCTTGATGTTAACATTCAAGCTTGTTATAAAGTTTGAGTAATCAAAAACAGATTGTCAGACAAGACAGTATAATAACAAACGAAGGGGATTATAATTGTGAACAAGTCTCAACTTATCGACCAAATCGCTGCTGGTGCAGACATTTCTAAAGCAGCTGCTGGACGTGCTCTAGACGCATTCACTGATTCAGTAACTGCAGCACTTAAAGACGGCGACCAGGTTGCACTAGTAGGTTTTGGTACTTTCTCAGTAAGAGAGCGTTCTGCTCGTAGCGGTCGCAACCCTCAAACTGGTGAGACTATTCAGATTTCTGCGGCAAAAGTGCCTTCTTTCAAAGCTGGTAAAGCTCTTAAAGACGCTTGTAACTAAGCAAATCTTTGTTAAAAAAGGCGATGGTTTCCATCGCCTTTTTTGTATCTGAAAACAACTGAATACAAGCCGCCTTGTATTGGTCGCAATTCGCAGTGATATTGACGATGACCATCAATAAAAACGTCGCGTCAATGCAGTAGATTGCGCTATAATCTGCCGTCAAAATATCCAAGCTATTTGCAAAAATTCAAAACGGATGCCTAACGCTCGGATAAGTGTTGTACAACGGAGTTAAATTAAAGTCATGTTAGAAAGAATTCGAGAAGGGTCACAGGGACCTTGGGCAATGATCATTATTGCTCTTATCGTCTTGAGTTTCGTGTTTGCAGGTGTGGGAAGTTACGTATCGTCTTCTGGTGCTAACGCAGCCGCTACAGTAAACGGTGAAGAGATAAGTCTAGTTGATTTAGAAAGAGCTTATCAGTCACAGCGCGCTCGTATGGAAGCACAGTACGGTGAAACGGTTTCAACATTGTTCTCTGACGAGAGCTATCTTGCTGATTTTCGTCGTAATGTTTTGGACCAACTTATCGCTGAAAAACTAATCGAACAAAAAGCGTTTGAGATGGGGTTGAGAATTAGCGATAAGCAGATAAAAGACGCTATCGTCAGCATGCCAGAGTTTCAATTAGGCGGAGTATTCGATAACGAACGCTATTTGCTACTGTTACGTCAGAACGGCATTCAACCAAGTGGTTTCCGCGATATGCTTCGCCTACAAATGACACGAGAGCAATTAACGCGTTCATTAAGCGGTAGTGACTTTGCATTGCCCTCTGAAGTTGCGCGAGTCAATGATTTACAGTTGCAAACCCGCGATGCTAAATACATTACTGTTGCATCGGAACCCTTCAAAGCATCAGTAACAGTCAGTGATACAGACGTCGACGCCTTCTATCAAGCGAATATCACGCGCTACGACACAGAAGACGAAGTTAAAATCGCCTACGTTGAACTGAATGCGGAAACGCTTCGTGATGGCGTGACGGTTACCGAGCAAGATGTTGTTGATTTCTACGAGACTAACAAAGCCATTTACCGCTCTGAAGAGCAACGTCGCTTGTCACACATTCTTGTTGAATTTGGTGAAGACGAAAGCGCTGCACGTGAGCGTGCCGAAGCCTTGTTGTCACGTGTTCAAAGTGGTGAGGCATTTGATGTGGTTGCAGAAGCTGAGTCAGCTGATTTGTTGTCAGCCGAAAACGGTGGTGACCTCGATTTTGTCGCTCGCGGTGATATGGATGCAGCCTTTGAAGATGCGGCGTTCGAACTCGCCAGCGTAGGTGACGTGACTGAGGTGGTACAGACTGAATTTGGATTCCACATCATTAAGCTGACTGAACTTGTGCCTGAGCAAGTCAAACCACTCAGTGACGTCGAAGAAGAAATCAAAGCCCAGCTAGTTGCCGATGCGGCATCAGAAAAGTTCTATGAACTGCAAACGACTATGGAGCAAATGGCGTTTGAGATCCCTGACACACTAGAAGACGTTGCCGCTGAACTGAATACTGAAATTGTAGAAACTGAATCAGTCACCAGAAACACAGTGCCTGCTGCGATAAATAATCCTCAAGTCGTCGCAGCAGTATTCTCGCCTGAGCTCATCGAGGAAGGCGTGAACAGTGACGTAATTGAATTGGGCAATGAGCACGTTGTTGTCGCTCGGGTAGTTGGTCATACACCACAGCGCACGAAGAGCCTTGACGAAGTGAAAGATAGCATCGTTTCAGAGCTTCAAGCTGAAAAGGCACAGCAAGCCGCAGAAAGCTGGGCACTTGGTGTTGTAGATAAACTGAATAACGGTGAAGATGTAGCGGCGGATCTAGCTGAGTATACGTTGGCGTGGGAAACAACCGATGCGGTTACTCGAAACGATACGCGTATTGCTCGAAACCTAGTGACTGAACTATTTAAGCTAGCACCGACAGAGGGTGAAAACCGTCAAGTAGCTACCTTGTTCTCGGGCGATGTGGGGATAGTTGAGCTGGTCAGTGTCAACAGCGCACCTGCTGCAGATGACGCTGTCTCACAGCAAATCACTCAACAGCTTGCCCAAGCGGTAAGTGCGCAGACTTACCAATATCTTATTGATGAACTGCGCGCCAATGCGAGCATCTCAGTGAATATTTAAACGATTTACTTACGTATAAAAAGCCCAGCAATTGCTGGGCTTTTTTGTATTTGTAGCATACAAGAAGTTTAGGTAACTTGTAATTGATTAGAATGAATGCGATAAAAACGTTCAATAATGAAGTAAGGATACCGAAAAAATGACAGAAAATATCTTGAGAGAAGCAGAGTTTAATCCCTCAGTTAAAGCATATTGGGTACTGATGTTTGCCATTGTATCCGCCGTAACCGTTATTGGCATTCCATTGCTCATCATTACGTTGCCGTTTGCTTTTTGGATAAGTGGTAGAATTTTAAATGCGATTTCAGCAACCTTGTACGAACGCAAACTTGTGGTAAAACGAGGTATTTGGAACAAGGTTGAAAAGTCAATTCCATTAGAAAAAATCACCGATGTCGCGCTAGTTCAGGGGCCTGTAATGCGTGCTTTTGGTTTGCATCAACTAAGTTTTGAAACCGCAGGCCAGTCTGGAGCGGGAGCATTGGTCAATCTTTTAGGCATAAAAGAAGCCTCGGATTTTCGCGAGGCAATATTAAAACAGAAAGATGCGTTAAC
>CAWUJV010000114.1:0-9681 GCA_963922845.1 uncultured Alteromonas sp. | reverse complement strand
GTAGATCTCGGCGATTTCCCGCGTATGTCATACGAAGAAGCAATGCGTCGCTTTGGCTCGGACAAGCCCGACATGCGTAACCCGCTTGAGCTAGTCGATGTGGCTGATCTTGTGAAAGACGTTGATTTTAAAGTATTCAGTGGTCCTGCGAACGATCCTAAAGGACGCGTTACTGTGATCAAAGTACCAGGCGGTGCTTCCCTGTCTCGCAAACAAATTGATGAATACACCAAATTCGTTGGAATTTACGGTGCAAAAGGTCTCGCTTGGCTGAAGGTCAACGAGACGGCCAAAGGTATTGAAGGGCTACAATCTCCTATTCTTAAGTTCCTTGGTGAAGATGTGGCTAACGCCTTGCTCGAGAGAACGGGGGCGGCAGACGGTGATATACTGTTGTTTGGTGCTGACAGTGCGACTGTGGTGACGGAAGCATTAGGGGCGTTGCGTCTTAAATTAGGCGAAGACTTCGAGTTGCTTGAAGGCGAGTGGAAACCGCTGTGGGTTGTTGACTTCCCAATGTTTGAAGAGATTGATGGCCAGTTCCACGCTTTACATCACCCATTTACGGCACCGCGTGGCTTGTCAGCAGAAGAATTGAAAGCTGCACCGGGCGATGCACTATCCGATGCCTATGACATGGTATTGAACGGTGTCGAATTAGGTGGTGGCTCTGTGCGTATTCACGATCAAAGTATGCAGTCTGCTGTGTTTAGTATCCTTGGCATTGACGAGGAAGAAGCTCAGTCTAAATTTGGCTTCTTGCTAGAGGCTCTGCAGTTTGGTGCACCGCCACATGCTGGCCTTGCTTTCGGGCTTGACCGCTTGGTAATGTTGATGACAGGGTCAACATCCATTCGCGATGTAATGGCGTTCCCTAAAACGACGACGGCGGCCTGTCCTTTGACTGACGCACCCGGATTCGCTAACCCTCAACAATTGGAAGAACTTGCTATCGCAACGGTTGCCAAGAAAGCGGATTAATGGCCTATAAACGTCCAGAATCTGTGTTGGTGGTGCTCTACGATGAGCACTGCCGTGTTCTTGTGTTACAACGCCAAGATGACCCCAATTTTTGGCAATCGGTAACAGGCACGATAGAGCTTGGTGAAGCCCCGACTCAAACTGCTTACCGCGAAGTTCACGAAGAGACCGGTATTGTTCTTGATGCCGACACGTGTCCTGCGGTTGATTGCCAAACTACCAATGTTTATGACATTCGTCCGCAGTGGCGTTATCGCTATCCACCCGGTACAACTCAAAATACAGAGCACGTTTTTCGTGCACAAGTAGACTCCCAAGCTGACATCGTACTGACAGAACATTTGACTTATGAATGGCTGACGAAACCGCAGGCGATGAATAAAGTATGGTCTTCGACCAATCGAGAGGCGATTAAGTTGTTTGTGCCGGAGCCACTTTCATGATTATACTGGGTATAGATCCAGGTTCTCGAATAACTGGCTATGGGGTCGTTGTTCGAAAAGCGGGAAAGTTGCACTATCTAGGTAGTGGTTGTATTCGAGTGGGTGAAGGGAGTTTGCCAGACAGATTGGCAAAAATTCACGCGGGCGTGTCTGATATTATTCGCCAATTTGAACCTACTCAATTTGCGATAGAGCAAGTATTTATGGCGAAGAATCCCGATTCTGCTCTGAAGTTGGGTCAGGCGCGGGGCGCGGCTATTGTTGCCGCAACACAAGCCGAGTTGCCTGTCGCTGAATACTCTGCACGCCAAATAAAACAGGCTGTAGTGGGAAAAGGGAGTGCCGATAAAACACAGGTTCAGCACATGGTGCGTCATTTACTGAGCTTACCCGGCACGCCCCAGGCTGATGCTGCTGATGCACTCGCAGTAGCCTTGTGTCATGCCCACACAGAACAAAGCTTAATTAAATTGGCTGGCCAAGCTAAAAAGACAGTGCGTGGCCGGTTGCGCTAAAAAAAGAAGTTAAAATATGATTGGTCGAATTCAAGGCACTTTAGTAGAAAAACAACCGCCAGAAGTATTGGTCGATGTTGGTGGTTTGGGGTATGAAATTCAAATGCCAATGACCAGTTTTTATGCCCTGCCAAATGTGGGCGAATCTGTGACGATTTATACGCACTTTGTTGTGCGTGAAGATGCCCAATTGTTGTTTGGCTTTTCTGATAAGTTTGAACGTGGGTTATTTCGCGAGTTAATTAAAGCCAACGGCGTTGGGCCAAAGCTAGGGTTAGCAATATTGTCGGGTATGTCGGCGAGTCAATTTTTGACCAGTGTTCAACACGAAGATGTGTCGGCGTTGGTGAGTCTTCCCGGAATTGGTAAAAAAACGGCCGAGCGGCTAGTCGTTGAATTGCGAGATAGGCTGGCTACATTTGCCAAAGCCCAAGCCGTTAATGTTGACGCCTTTGCGTTGGCCGAACCTCAATCTGGCGACACTATTGTGGCCAGAAATGACGCCAAAGAAGAAGCTCTGAGTGCGCTGGTAGCCTTAGGATACAAACCGGCGCAAGCCAGTAAAATGGTTAATGGTGTGTATACTGATGGGATGGATAGCGAGACGGCCATCAGAGAAGCACTTAAAGCGGCACTGTAGCGAGTAATTTATGATTGAAGCTGACCGACTCATTACCCCCACCGCCACGCAAGAAGAAGAGGCCATAGATAGGGCGATACGCCCCAAAATGCTCGATGACTACACCGGGCAGCCCCATGTTTGTGAACAGATGGAAATCTTTATCGAAGCCGCGCGACAACGCGATGATGCGCTTGACCACCTGTTAATTTTTGGTCCTCCCGGTTTAGGCAAAACAACATTGGCGAATATTGTTGCCAATGAGATGGGCGTGAGTATAAAAACCACATCAGGGCCAGTATTGGAAAAGGCCGGTGACCTTGCCGCACTACTGACTAATCTGGAAAAAAATGATGTATTGTTCATTGACGAGATACACCGTTTAAGCCCCGTCGTAGAAGAAATCTTATATCCCGCCATGGAAGATTATCAGCTCGATATCATGATAGGTGAAGGGCCCGCGGCGAGATCGATAAAACTCGATTTGCCGCCTTTTACTCTAGTAGGGGCAACCACCCGAGCTGGCTCTCTGACTAGTCCGTTGAGAGATCGCTTTGGTATTGTTCAGCGACTAGAATTTTACTCGGTGAAAGACTTAACAACCATTATTGAGCGAAGTGCTCATTACCTCAATTTAGATATGGATGAGTCAGGTGCGTTTGAGGTAGCAAAACGTTCTCGCGGTACACCGCGTATTGCCAATCGCTTGCTCAGACGGGTGCGTGATTATGCTCAGATCAAGTCTAATGGCAGTGTGACACAAGACGTTGCCGCCAGTGCCCTCGATATGCTCGATGTGGACAAAGAGGGATTTGATTACATGGACCGAAAACTGCTTGAAGCCATTATCGAAAAATTTGATGGTGGACCGGTTGGTTTGGACAACTTAGCTGCTGCCATTGGTGAAGAGAAGGAAACCATTGAAGATGTGATTGAACCTTTTCTTATTCAGCAGGGTTTTTTACAGCGCACGCCTCGAGGCCGCATCGTTTCTCAACGAGCGTACTTACATTTCGGCTTTACGCCAGACAGTTAGTCTCCAATTCGCCTTTTGAAATGTGGCGTTGCTCAAATGGCACATCGTTTTTAGGGCAAAAAAAAGCCCGTTCAAAGTGAACGGGCTAAACAACAAGTGTTGAAGGAAATAAATCCAGGGAACTCATGTCTAACAGAGAGATGAACTCTCGCACAACCGTCTTGCGACCACTGCGCTCTGTATGACTGATGGCGCTCATTATAGTGATATCTGATTTTCTGACAATTGAGTTAAATTTTATTTTCTAATTAGAAAAACTAATGTGTAAAAAAGTTGTAAATTATTGGGTCTGAACGAATGTTGAGCTATGGCCCTTTATTTACAAGGGTTAAGTGAAAAGGTCTAATTTGTTTTTATTAGACTGTCATTAAAATATAATAATCTTTATTAATGCAGGTTAAGGAGCGTAATTATGCACACTCTCGCCGTCAGAGTTTACTATGAGGATACCGATGCCGGCGGTATCGTCTATTACGCCAATTATTTAAAGTTCATGGAGCGCGCGCGAACAGAGTGGTTGCGTGAACTTGGTTATGAACAAGACGATTTATTGGAACAATCAGTCGCTTTCGTCGTCAAACACGTTGAAATGCATAATTATGCGCCCGCAAGGTTCAATCAGCTGTTGAGTATTAACACGCAGATTGTAGAATTGAAGGGCGCTAGCATGACATTCAAACAAACAATAATGAACGAGCAAGAAACGCAACTCGTTTCTGCACAGATTAAAGTGGCGTGTGTCGATTTGTCGGTGATGAAACCCAAACGACTACCTGCCGCGCTTTTAGGGGATATTTCGCGTGTCATCTGATCTTTCTTTTATCGGACTTTTTCTTGAAGCCAGTATCGTTGTACAGCTAGTTATGTTGCTGCTATTGAGCGTATCGGTCGCTTCGTGGACTTTCATTTTTCAACGCAGTAAAGCGCTCTCATCAGCGAGAGCTGAAATGCAAGACTTCGAGGATAAATTTTGGTCTGGCGCAGACTTAAATCGCCTTTATCAAGAGCTCAGTGCACAAGCTAGCATTGCAGGTATGGGCAGTATTTTTTGCGCGGGTTTTAAAGAGTTTGTTCGATTGCGCAAAAGTAACAGTGCACCCAATGCTATTGTTGATGGGACGTATCGCGCGATGCGAGTGAGTATGTCGCGTGAGGTAGATAGCCTCGAAAGCCGTTTACCTTTCTTGGCGACGGCGGGGTCGATTAGCCCTTATATCGGACTGTTTGGCACCGTGTGGGGGATTATGAATTCATTTATTGCGCTGGGAGAAGTTCAGCAGGCGACACTCGCCATGGTAGCGCCGGGTATTGCCGAGGCGCTTATCGCAACAGCAATTGGTTTATTTGCCGCTATTCCCGCGGTTATTGCCTACAACCGTTTTAGTCACCAAGTCGAAAAGCTAGAAAACAGCTACGGCAATTTTATGGAAGAATTCTCGGCTATATTGCATCGCCAAGCGCACGCAGCAGTGCAAAACCAGTCTTAAGTCTCGTTCATCACAACGAAGAAGAAGGAGACAATTATGTATGTAAGAAAGCGTCGTAGACCCGTATCAGAAATCAATGTAGTACCGTACATTGATGTCATGTTGGTGCTATTGATTATCTTTATGGTGACGGCGCCTTTGATTTCTCAAGGCGTTAAAGTTGAACTACCCAAAGCGAGTGCTGAACCTATCGACCAGCAAGATATCCCGCCAATTATAGCCTCGGTCGATGTCCGTGGTGCTTACTACTTAAATTTGGGTGACAATCAAGAACAAGAAGTCGACAACACCCAAATGATTGCACTAGTACAAGCGCAACTAGAAAAGCAGCCACAAACGCCCGTCGTAGTTAAAGGGGATGGACAAGTGGCCTATAACGAAGTCATTCAACTTATGGTCCTACTGCAAAAAGCGGGCGTGCCGTCTGTTGGCTTAATGACTGATCCAGTAGAGTAACAAGTGTGGCAAAGACATTGACACCTGAACAACGTGCACTGAGCCAATCCATTGGTGTGCACGTCCTTGTGTTGCTCGTTTTGGTGTTTAGCGTGAACTTTGATGCGGCGGAAATGCCCGAGGTATCAACATCACAGCCGCTGCCCGTAATTAAGGCGACGTTTATTGATGCGCAAGCGATAGCTGACAAGCAGAAAGCAGAGGCCGCTGCGGCCGCCGCTGAAGCAGAGAAAAAGCGCAAAGAAAGAGCCGCCGCAGAGAGACGAAACCGCGCCGCCGAAGTAAAACGCGAATAAGATCAAGCACGGCAAGAGGCTGAGAAAAAGCGCAAAAAAGAGCAAGAGCTCAAGCGTCTGGCGGCACAAAAAGCCAAAGAGCGCAAAGAACGTGAAGCCAAAGCTAAGGCTGACGCAGAGCGCAAAAAACGAGAGGCAGCTGAGCAAGCCGAAGCCGAGCGTCAAATGCAAGAGCAATTGGCGGCTGAACAACAAGCGTTACAGCAAAAGCGCAACAAATTTGTGCTGAGTGAACAAGAGCGATATACCGCTTTGATCAGACAAACTATCATGCGCTACTTAATTGAAGATGACAGTTTTGAGGGGAAAACCTGTCGTTTAAACATCCGGTTAGCGACGACCGGGCTTGTTACCAAGGTAACACGCTTGTCTGGTGATTCAGCATTGTGTCGCGCAGCGGAATCTGCGGTCAGACGGCCAGATAAGTTACCGATGTCTTCAGAATTGGATGTCTACGAAAAATTAAAAGATATAACGATAAGGGTGGAATTGTAGTGTCGTTAAACAAAATCAAGTTTGGATTAGTGGCCTTAGTCATGGCGTTCAGCGCCATGGCACAAGCGACGTTGGAAATCGTGATTACGGAAGGGGTAGATAGCGCTAGACCCATAGGTATTGTGCCGTTCAAATGGCGTGGCGAGGGATTGTTACCAGGTGAACTCACAGACGTGATTATCAACGATTTGCGTCGCAGTGGTAAATTCAACCCTATTCCATTGATGAAAATGCCTCAGTTCCCTGCGTCTGATGAAGAAGTCGACTATGCGGCTTGGGCGGCAACCGGTGTTGATACTATCTTAGTCGGTACGGTTGAACCCGAGTCAATTGATCGCTATCTAGTTCGTTTTGAGTTAATCGATGTATTGCGAGGTCAGATTACGGGTGGCACGTCACAGATGTTAAAAGACGGCGTGCTCGTTGAAAGTGATGATCACCTCATTGACCAACGTTCTGCGGTGATAAACGGTGATGACTTCAGACAGTACGCTCATCGCATTAGTGATGTAGTGTACGAAAAGCTCACTGGTGAAAAGGGGGCTTTTTTAACTCGTCTTGCCTACGTGATTGTTCGCGATCGCAATAGCACTAAATTGCCCTATCAACTTGTGATATCTGATTACGACGGCGAAAACGAAACTCGATTGCTGTCGTCGCCAGAGCCACTCATGTCACCATCTTGGTCTCCAGACGGTGAAAAGCTGGCCTATGTGAGCTTTGAAAATCGTCGACCGCAGATTTTTATTCAAGATATCTATACCATGAGCCGCACGCGAATGACTGATTTTCCTGGTATAAATGGTGCGCCTACTTTCTCGCCAGATGGCAAACAACTCGCTATGGTGCTGTCTAAAGACGGGAATCCTGAGATTTATGTCATGGATATCGCGACACGAAATTTGCGCAGAATTACTCGAAACAGGGCAATCGATACTGAGCCTGCGTGGGCGCCGGATGGCAAGAGTCTAATATTTAGTTCAGAACGGGGTGGTAAACCTCAGATTTATCGCGTAAATTTATCATCAGGAAAAGTGCGACGCCTAACTTTTGAAGGGGAGCAGAACCTCGGTGGGACCATTTCCCCCGATGGGAAGCAGTTGGTGTTAGTTAATCGAACATCGGGTAACTATCACATTGCGAAGCAAGACTTGAAAGATGGGGCAATAGATGTGTTGACCAGAACGTATCTGGATGAATCACCCAGCATCGCTCCGAACGGCAGTATGATTATCTACAGCACGTTGCATGAGGGGACGCAAGTGTTGTCGCTGGTATCGTTAGACGGGCGCTTTAAAGCGAGGCTGCCAGCAGCCAATGGGCAAGTGAAATCGCCCAGTTGGTCACCGTTTTTATTTTGATTTAACAATTAAACCTATAACAATATAAGGATTACGAGGATGCAAATGAATAAAGTAATGAGAAGCTTCATCATCGCTTTACCTGTTGTCACATTAATGGCTTGTGAATCAGGCCCAACAGAACAAGAGAAAGAAGCGGAACGCAACCGCATTGCTCAACAACAAGCTGCAGAACGGAAAGCAGCGGAAGAAGCGCGCCAAGAACAAGTTCGTTTGGAAGCGATTCAGCGTCAAGAACAAGCAGAAGAGCAAGCTCGTGCAGACCTTCAAGCGCTTAAAAACGATCAAACTGTATACTTCGATTTTGACCGTTCAAGTATCAAATCTGAGTTTTACCCTGTTCTAGACAAGCATGCTGCTTATCTTGTTAAGCACCCAACTCAGTCTGTTGTGATTGAAGGTCACACTGACAGCCGTGGTACGCCTGAGTACAATATTGCACTTGGCGAGCGTCGTGCTAAGTCAGTTGAAACTTATCTACTTAATGCGGGCGTAAGCAGCAGCCAGATTTCTGTTGTTTCATACGGTGAAGAGAAGCCTGCAGTAAATGGTTCAACTGAGTATGCAATGGCTCAGAACCGTCGCGGCATCGTGACTTATCAGTAATATGAAGAAATTTGCCCTTCGTCTAGTTGTACGCGGTACTCTTGCGAGTGCCGCAGCAGCGTGTTCTTTGGCTGTGTTTGCACAGGCGCCGGTTTCCGACGTTAATGTGTCTTCTGATATTGAGCAGCGTCTAGCGGTATTGGAGCGCATGGTTCAAAGTAGAACGCAAACACAACACCGTCTTCAAGAGCAGCTTGATACGATGCAGTATGAAGTTGATTCGTTGCGCGGTGCGGTGGAAGAGCATACGAACCAGTTGGAAAAAGTATTAGAGCGTCAGCGAGAGCTTTACCTCGAGATTGATAAACGCGTTGAAGCATTAAAAAGTGCGGGCGCAGTGGCAGCACAACCGAGTGCGCAAACACCTTCTACATCCTCGATTCCACAAGATAGTGGAGTGCGCAACTCAGAAGATGTCGCCACAGCGTATGAAAACGCCGTTAATCTAATTTTGAAGTCTCGAGAGTACGACAAAGCGATCCCTGCATTCCAAGACTTTTTATCACGCTTCCCTGATAGTGAATATGCGCCTAATGCACATTATTGGCTCGGACAGCTGTTGTTTAATAAGCAACAATGGACCGAAGCCAAAGAGCAGTTCAGTATTGTAAATGAGCGTTTTGTCGATTCAGCAAAACGACCTGATGCATTATTGAAACTCGGTGTCATCGCTGAGCGTCAGGGTAATGATGCGTTGGCCAAGCAGCTGTTTAATCAGGTGGTGAACGATTTCCCATCCTCCTCAGCGAGGAAGCTGGCAGAGGCAAAATTGAATAACTAGAAAAAGGCGCGCAAGCGCCTTTTTTATTACTTTTACTCGACCCATCTAAAATTGCATACTTGTGTATGTGCCCAATCACCTCGCCATTTTGATTTTAATCACTTTTCCCTTCCCAGAAAGTCGTCCAATCCAACCTCAACAAGAATAGAATGTGCTGTTGAAACGTTTTTTGGAATTAAAGATACGTAATTTTTTCAGTTTGTTAGTGCAAAAAAGCAGCGCTTGAATCATTGAAGTAAAAATTTTTATGAAAAAAGTGACGTTAACATTGTTCGTCGTCGGTTTTTTCACTAGATTTAAAGTTCGTTTCAAGTGGAAGTCTTGACAAATTTACTCGGTTTTCTGGTTTTTGCTGTCGGTACTTTGAGCAAATTGCGGTTAATTTGCGCGGTTGAACTGTTTTTGACATAAAAGTGCAAAAATAAGTGTTTTTTCGCTTGCACACGAAAAATTTATGGGTAATATATGCCGCCGTTGCCAAGCACTGGCAACAACCGAAAGACAAAGGGTCGTTAGCTCAGTTGGTAGAGCAGTTGACTTTTAATCAATTGGTCGCTGGTTCGAATCCAGCACGACCCACCATCTTCTCAAGCAGTTCAAGCAAA
>CAWUJV010000113.1:0-10044 GCA_963922845.1 uncultured Alteromonas sp. | reverse complement strand
AGCACAGGTTACACGTTAATTTATCCGATTTTATGATACGCGTTACTGAGAATTCTCGGTAATTACGCATCGTAGTTTATTGGATAAATTAATGAGTCAAAGTCCCTTTTTAGAAAAAATTCGCCATATCATGCGCACTAAGCATTATTCTATTCAGACAGAGAAAACCTACCTGTTGTGGATTAGGCGTTTTATTATTTTTAACCAGATGCGCCATCCGGAAGAGTTGGGTGAGCAGGAAGTCACAGACTTCTTAACCTACTTAGCCGTTAAGCGCCGCGTGACATCATCAACACAGAACTTAGCACTTTGCGCCATTGTGTTTATGTACAAGCATGTGTTTGAGCGTGAGTTGACCTTATTACCCGATACCATCCGTGCTCGTGCGCCCAAGCGCGTGCCTACCGTCTTAACTCACGAAGAGGCACTCACTATCATTAGCTACATGAACGAAAAGTATCAGCTTGCCTTTTCGTTGCTTTATGGGTGTGGTTTGCGTAAGGCCGAACTACTTAAACTGCGTGTCAAAGATATCGACTTTGCAGGTAAAAGCGTCTTTGTCTTTCGGGGTAAAGGCGGTAAAGACCGCGTGACAATGTTACCTAACAATTTGGTACCCGCGCTTAAAAAACATATAGAGTCTGTTCGAGCAATTCATCAGCGCGATAAAGCTGAAGGTGGAGGTGAAACCAACTTACCGCCTAGCTTAGCCAGAAAGTACCCGTATGCAATTAAAGAGTTTAAATGGCAATACTTATTCCCCTCTACAACAAGATGTCAGCATCCTATAGATGGCTACTACTGCCGTCACCATCTGCATTGGACAGCATTAACTAAAGCTTTACGTGTGGCCGTGAAAAAAGCGGGTGTGACTAAACACGTGACTGCCCATACCTTCAGACATTCATTTGCCACCCAACTCCTTCTATCCGGCGCGGATATCCGCACGGTACAAGAACTACTTGGGCACAACGATTTACGTACAACACAAATCTATACACATGTCATAGGCCAGCACTCTTCAGGCACCCAAAGCCCTTTAGACAGGCAACCTAAGTAGCGTCAGCTTTGCCTTTGAAAACAGTTGTTGATAATTAATACTCAGCACCTGCTGATTTGAATGCAATGTTGAATTGATTTTGAAATTCGCGAACGTCAGCTTTACGCCATGAATTATCAGATTTGGTTCTACCCTTCCACTGAAACTGTCATTTGAGGTGTCACTTTGCCACTTCGAAACTAATGGGCTTTATTGGCCGCTGAGATACTGACTAGTAACCAACTTCCAGAGCGTTTTGACCACACTTGTGTGCCGCCCCCCGATACACTATGCTCAGACCCGTCACGCAGCTCTATAGTTTGATTATACTCATTCACCAAAACCACTGTGTATTCGTCAATGACAGAGAGACTAACGTTAGTAAATTCAAGGCTTTTCACCTTTTTAATCGCCGCAAAACCACTCTCAATCAAACGTTTTAAACCAGAAATATCGTTCCAATTAGTGCCGTTACTATTTAACCCAACAAACTTGGTTTCATCGATGAGAGAAAAATAAGCCTCAGTATCCAGTGTTGTTGATGCATCAACCAGCGCGTCAAACGCCAGCAACACTTCTTTTTCGATGTGATTTGGGGTGTGAGCATGAGTGTTGGTGTGCTGAAGCAGGACCAAGCACGACAGAAATAAAATACCAATGCGTGATGTTAAAGCGTTACACATAGCGGCTCTTCTTATTGTTGTTTGGTTAATAGCTGGCGAAGTCTATTTACTTCTGCCTGATAAAGCGTGTCATCGTAATTTACGGAGCACCGGTTCATAAACCCGTGTAAGCCCTCTCTCTTCTCTATCGAAACACGGGGTGTGTGAGTTAATACCTCTATAATACTATCAACACAAAAATGGGCTTCACTATGAGGAAATATGAGTTCACAAGGCACTGTCGGCGTTAACTCTAGCGCGTTTCTTATTTGCGAACCATAGTAGCCTACACATAATGACACTTGGTTCGAATTCATCTTGTCACTGCATCGCCAAACAGCAGCGGCCCCCACTGAAAAACCGATTATGGTATAGCGCTCGTTGATTAACGCTAACGTCTCTAGCAGGTGTTCGCAGTAATGATCAAGACCGACATCACGAGAGAACGTCGAATATGCCTTTGCTTCATTCTCATAAGCGCGATAAATGCCTTGATAAGGGTCAACGATTAGCGTGTCTTGTTGCAAGCTGGCGCACAGATCATCGAGCTCAGGTGTCCTCCCAAATATGTCAGTCACTACCACTAACATATCGAATTCTCACGGCGCTTGTTCTCTATTGCACAACAGGTGCTACAACAATAACAAAGGGTCAAATAAACATCCTTGAAAGTATCCGACCAGCGATATGTCGCTGATAAAACAAAACAGCAACATATCACATTTTGTGGCCAATGGCGCCGTCAAACTAATAGGCGCCAGCACTATAAATCAATTCATAGCTGTGACTGTAAATTTCGAGAATATTGCCAAAGGGATCTTCCATATAAATCATGCGATATGGTTTTTCGCCCGGATAATAGTAACGGGGTTTGTCCATGCGTTTTTTGCCCCCATGCTCAACAATCTTATCGGCCAAACCCTCGACGTCTGGGTCTTGAACGCAGAAATGAAATATCCCGGTTTTCCAATATTCGAAGTTGTTTTCAGGATTCGTTTGATTGTTAAACTCAAATATTTCAACCCCTACTCTGTCGCCAGTTGATAAGTGTGCAATTCGGAATGACTGCCATCCTGGGCCAAAAACATCCGTACACATTTCACCAATGGCACTGTCATCTTCATCAATTTGGGTGGGCTCCATAATCAGGTACCAGCCCAGTACTTGCGTGTAAAATTCAACGGCTTTTTCTAGATCTGGAACCGAAATACCGATGTGAGAAAAAGTTCTTGGATAAACGTTGTTCATGTGGCGCTCCTTTGTTGTTGATTAAAAGGTTACAACGCCATTTCGATAACGTAAAATTATCTTACTTGATATATTTATGAATTATTTATGATGATTAATCCACAGTTTTTGCGGACATTTTGTACTTTGGTGGATGTTGGCCACTTTACGAAAACGGCTCATCAATTATTTATGACCCAATCAGGGGTGAGTCAACACATCAAAAAGTTAGAACAACAATTTGGCAAACCACTTATAAACCGTGATGGTAAAAGTTTTACTCTGACACACGCTGGAAAAACACTGTATCAATCCGCTCAACCGATTCTTGACGGGTTACAATCACTTGAATCAGGTCTACTAGAAGACGATCCATTCAAAGGCAAGGTTAGCGTTATAACGCCCGGCAGTATCGGCTTAGCCATATACCCCGCAATGTTAGCGCTGCAAGCTCAACATCAAACATTGATTATCGAAAGTCGGTTTGCCTCTAACGAAGGGATTGAGTCGGCAGTGGCTAGCGGTGAAATTGACATAGGTTTTACCACCGCTTTGACCAAAAGTTCTGAACTTAGCTGCGAGAAAATAGGTGTTGAGGCGCTGTGCCTGGTAACACCACACGCAACTTCGCAATTATCGTGGCATGCCCTGCTTGAATTGGGTTTTATCAATCACCCAGATGGACATCACCACGCCAATGTTTTATTGGGCAACAATTTTTCGGACTATCAAGGTTTCCAAACCCTACCTATTAGCGGTTTTTCCAATCAAATTAGTCTAATACTTACGCCAGTATCGATGGGATTAGGATTTACTGTACTCCCTATAAACGCGGTTAACGCGTTTCCACACCAACACAAAATTAAAATATGGGAGATGACGCACGCGGCAGAGGAAAATGTGTATCTTGTTAAACGGGCCCGCTACGACTACCCGAAAAGCGTCGACACCGTTATTCAATGTTGTCATGCCGTCATAAATAAAAAAGGCAGGTGAACCCTGCCTTGTTTTTTGTGATTGCGAATTAGCCTTGCTGCACAACCGTTTGGTTGATTTGGCCAAAAATACTCTGACCGTCAGAATCAAACATTTCGATAGTAATGTGATCACCAAACGCCATGAATGGCGTACTTGGCTTACCATCTTGAATGGTTTCAATCATACGAACTTCTGCAATACAGCTGTAGCCGACACCGCCCTCTGAAACGGGTTTTCCTGGTCCGCCGTCTAGTTTGTTCGACACTGTACCAGAGCCAATAACGGTGCCCGCACACAAAGGTCTGGTCTTCGCCGCATGCGCAATCAATTGGCCAAAGTTGAAGGTCATATCGATACCTGCATTTGGCTCACCGAATTTGTCACCATTGAGGTGAGAAACCAAAGGTAAATGCAGTACGCCCTCTTTCCAAGCACTGCCCAGTGAATCTGGCGTAACACATACAGGAGAAAATGCACTTGATGGTTTCGACTGGAAGAAACCAAAGCCTTTGGCTAGTTCTCCTGGAATGAGCCCGCGCAGAGAAACGTCATTCACAATCATCACCAACTGGATGTATTTTAATGCGTCTTCAGCTGACACGCCCATTGGCACATCCCCGGTAATAACCGCAACTTCCGCTTCAAAGTCAATTCCAAACCCTTCACTTTGAGGCATGACGATGGGTGCTCGTGGCGCAAGGAAACTGTCCGATCCGCCTTGGTACATAAGAGGATCAGTCCAAAAGCTTGCTGGCATTTCTGCATTTCGAGCTTTGCGCACAAGTTCAACGTGGTTAACGTAGGCACTACCATCAGCCCATTGATAAGCACGCGGTAGTGGAGACGCACAATCTTCTTGATTGAAGACTTCACCTGCAATGACACCACTGTTGAGCTCATTTGATAATGCAGTCAAAGCATCGACCACATCAGACCAATTATCCAGTGCGTCTTGAAGAGTGGATGCAATACTATCAGCACTTGCCATTCTGGATAGATCATCTGATACAACGACAAGCTGACCATCTCGGCCGTGTTTTAAGCTGGCTAATTTCATTCGTCACTCCCGTTAAAGCCTTCACCATTATGCAACCAATCTGCGTGTTTAGGCGCTTTTTTAGTTATCGCCCATTCATCCAACATCGCTGGCGCAACTCTTTTAAGTTCCTTCATCATAGCAGGAGTGTTCGTATTGGCTGCCAGTTCGATTCGGTGTCCATTTGGATCAAAGAAATAGATAGATTGGAAGATAGTATGGTCTACTGGACCTAACACTTCTAATCCAGCGTCTTCTAGACTCGCTTTAGCTTGAATCAGTGCATCCATATCTTCGACTTCCATCGCGATATGCTGTACCCACTCGGGCGTATTCCCGTCACGTCCCATCTCTGGAGAATTGGGCAATTCGAAAAACGCCAATACATTGCCCATTCCTGCATCAAGAAAGACATGCATGTATGGATCGGGTGCTTTTGTTGACGGAACTTGGTTTTCTGCTATCGCTAGCTGGAAATCCATATTCAACAAACCGTTGTAAAACTCAACGGTTTGCTTCGCGCATTTGCAGCGATACGCGACATGGTGAATGCGCTTGATGTCCATTAGGCAACCTCATCACTGTTATCACCAATCACACCACGTGCTAATTGGTCACGTTCAATCGATTCAAACAAGGCTTTGAAGTTACCTTCGCCAAAACCTTCATCTTGCTTACGTTGAATGAACTCAAAGAATACCGGGCCCAATAGCGTGTCAGAGAATATTTGAAGTAATAAACGAGGTTGACCACCCTCTGTTGTGCCGTCTAACAAAATACCACGTGCTTGTAACTCGTCAGTGGGTTCACCATGGCCCGGCAGGCGCTCTTCCAACATCTCATAATACGTTGCAGGTGGCGCAGTCATGAACTTCATGCCTTGTGCTTTTAAACGATCCCAGCACGCTGGCAAATCGTCACACGCAAACGCGATGTGCTGAATACCTTCACCATTGTACTTCATCAAGAATTCTTCGATTTGACCGCCGCCCCCAGCTGCCTCTTCGTTCAAAGGAATGCGAATTTTACCATCAGGTGCGGTCATCGCTTTCGACAGAAGCCCAGTGTACTCACCTTTAATATCGAAGTAGCGAATCTCACGGAAGTTAAAAAACGTCTCGTAGAAGTTTGCCCAGTAATCCATACGACCGCGGTACACGTTGTGCGTTAAGTGATCAAGTGTATGGAACCCGCAGCCTTCTGGATGACGATCTACGCCTTCAATCCAATTGAAGTCAATATCGTATATCGTTTTGCCTTCGGCGTAACGGTCAATAAGGTAAAGCGTCGCACCACCAATGCCTTTGATAGCCGGAAGACGCAATTCCATTGGCCCAGTGTTCACATCGATTGGCTGAGCCCCTTTCTTTAACGCTTCTGAATAGGCATGCTGCGCGTTTTTCACACGAAACGCCATACCACAGGCCGACGGACCGTGTTCTTCAGCGTAGTAGAATGCAGGGCCGTTCTTGTCATAGTTAGTAATAAAGTTAATATCACCTTGGCGCCATAGCTCTACTTCTTTCGATTTGTGAATCGCTACTTTTGTAAAACCCATTGCCTGAAACACGGGCTCTAAAATACCTTTTTCCGGTGCAGTAAATTCAACGAATTCAAAACCATCTAAGCCCATTGGGTTTTCAAATAAATCAGCCATGGAAATACTCTCCTGATGCGTGCGTTGTATAGAGATTACGCATTTAGTTGTAATTGCAACTAATTTAGTTGCAACTGCAACTATTGTCAATTGATTAACATTCAGGGCACAATATTCACAACTTTGTTATCTGAGAAACTGTTCAAAAAAATGAACACCAAAACACTGCAACTCGAGAACTACGTACCTTACCGGCTTTCTATTCTGTCAAACCGTGTCAGCGGCACGATTGCTAACACCTATAAAAACAAGTTCGCGATTTCTGTAACGGAATGGCGCATTATGGCGGTATTAGGTGAAAACCCAGGTATTTCAGCAGACGACGTATCAGCAAAAACACAAATAGAGAAATCAATACTTAGTCGTTCGGTGAATAAATTACTGAGTCGTAAACTGATTGAACGGGATATTGCAGAAAACGACCGGCGGCGATCGATTTTACAACTATCCGATCTAGGTCAATCCGTATATCGAGACATAGTCCCTATCTCATTGTCTTATCAAGAAAAATTGATGGGTTGTTTTAACGAAGAGGAAAAAACGAAATTTGATGAGTTTTTAACCAGGCTGTACCGGCATGCCGAAGAACTCGACAATAACAATCAACCTTAAGACATAAAAAAAGCGATACGTTAATGTATCGCTTTCTTTGCCGTATTAGAGTCGAAACTACAGTGCAAGCCCAAGACGCGCAGCGACTTCGATGTACGTTTCCACCACTGAACCGAGTCCCTGACGGAAACGGTCTTTGTCCATCTTTTTCTTGGTCTCTTTGTCCCACAAACGGCAACCATCAGGCGTAAATTCATCACCCAAAACAATGTTACCTTCGGTATCGACGCCAAATTCCAGCTTGTAATCAACGAGAATCATACCCGCGTCGTCAAACATGCTTTTCAACACATCGTTGACTTTAAATGTCAGTTCCTTCATCTGTGCGATTTGAGCTTCAGTTGCCCAACCAAATGAAACGATGTGGTAGTCATTAACCATGGGATCGTGAAGTTCGTCGTTTTTGAGGAAGAATTCGAACAAAGGCGGGCTCAACTCAAGACCATCTTCTATACCCAAACGGCGAACTAAAGAACCTGATGCGACATTGCGCACAACACACTCAACGGGAATCATATCGAGTTTCTTCACCAAACTTTCAGTATCAGAAACAAGTGATTCGACTTGCGTCTTGATACCCGCTTCTTCGAGCTTAGTCATGATGAAGTGATTGAACTTGTTGTTAACCTCACCTTTTCGATCGAGTTGTTCAATCTTCTGCCCATCGAATGCAGAGGTATCATTGCGGAAATGCAAAATCAGTTTATCGCTGTCATCTGTGTAATAAACCGTTTTTGCTTTACCGCGGTAAAGTTCTTGCCTTTTTTCCATTGTGTGTGCTTCTCGTGTGTTTAGATATCTAAATCGTCTTCTGACATGACTTCAGAGAAAGGTTCGTACAGATCAACAACTTGGTTTGCACCAAACGGCTGACTCTCATCATTCATGAAAGTGATCGATGTTTTGCCGCCAAGGTCACCTACCCTTAAGCGATAATCTGATTCCTCTAAGAGATTTTCATCGCTTGAGAATAATCCGTCCCACCAACTAGCCTCTTCATTGTTGTATGTAACAAACAACAGGCCGGTGGACTTATCTAAATCTTTTACGTTAAACCCTAATTTACGCAATACGAGCAATAGTCTTGGCCATGCGATGTCGTATTTGGCATTAACAACAAATGCTGGCTCGCCATTGTTATCGAAGCCCATTTCCGTGCGGATACCTTGACGAATTTCCGCAATTTTACGCGTCGCTTCAAGGCGGACTTGGTATTCGTAATAGCCAATGACATCATTGAGAATATCGATTTCTTGACGTCGTGTTTGTAGCGAATTGAGGTTTTGCGTAATGAAATCGTTACCTGACGTCAATTCAAAAGCCAGAAGTTCAGATCGCAATGCCGCAGAACGGCCATGTGATTTGACTTCCATATTGAATTTAAACTTGCGCTTAGTCACGCGTTCAATGTCGCTAAAGCTATACCATGCTGAACTGAGCACTTCAGTAGACGTGATCCAATCGGTGACGAGTTCGCGCTTTTCTTCGTCGAAATAGTCAACGCGAACATCATTTTTGTCTAGATAGCTAATCAGAGAATTCCAAATAGCTTGGTCTAGTGGTTGGCTGTCATCAACTTGGTCAAACCAAACTGTCGCTTTTTGGGTGCCCTCAGCAACATGTGAGCCAGCCACGACTGGTAGAACAAGATTGGGTGACTCTATGTATAGCTCTCTACCCACCAAGGTCTGATCAGCAGATTCGCCTAGCGGAGGAATAGCGTACTCATCCGAAAATGCGGGTGAGTCAACCGTATCGGGTACGACAAAGGAAGCACGTTCTTGTGCTTCAAGGTATCTAAATTCACCTGAAGCGGTTTTGTTATCTACCTGGCTTGCACAACCTGCAAGTGTTACAGCGGCGATGCCACTTACGAATGCCAGTGTTTTTTTCATAGTTATCCTTTATCAGCCTTAAATCAGCCCATATTCTTCTAATATAGCTTCGATATGTTTTTGGCTATTTAGTTCCGGTAAAACCATAGGTAAACGCAATTCAGGCGATGCCATGAAACCCATTTTATACAAGGCCCACTTTGGAATAACCGGATTAGGTTCGATAAACAGCCCGCTGTGGAGCTTTTCAATTGATGCGTCATAAGCCCAACATGTGTCGTGTTCACCAGCCAATGCAGCGTCACACATTTTGGCCATTATACCCGGCGCGATATTGGCCGTCACTGAAATGACACCGTGACCGCCCGCACACATAAACTCTGCACCGGTCGCATCATCGCCACTCAGTAACGCAAAGTCGCTGGGCACCAACGATTGCGTTTCTTTTAAGCGTGCTAGGTCACCGGTGGCGTCTTTTAAGCCTACGATATTTTTGTGCTCAGCAAGACGTGCAACCGTCTCAGGTAACATGTCAGCTACTGTTCGGCCAGGCACGTTATACAACAAAACAGGGACATCAGTAGAATCAGCGATAGCTTCAAAGTGCGCTACCATGCCTGCTTGCTGAGGTTTATTGTAATAAGGTACTACGCTGAGAAAGCCGTCCACACCGAGTGGTGCGATCTTTTCACTCAGAAAAATAGCCTCAGCCGTTGAGTTTGCACCACTGCCCGCGATGACAGGAATTTTTCCATCTGCAATTTCAATGGTTCGTTTGACGACTTCGATGTGTTCGTCGAAAGGTAAAGTTGCAGACTCGCCAGTTGTACCGACCGATACAATACCGTGCGTGCCTTGTTCCATATGAAATTGCACTAACTTAGCTAGTGCGGAATAATCAATGTTGCCGTTATCGTCCATTGGCGTAACGAGCGCTACATAACTACCAGTAAACATAGTCTCTCCGCATTTTGTGAGCGCACATATTAGAGTTGTAT
>CAWUJV010000112.1:0-10994 GCA_963922845.1 uncultured Alteromonas sp. | reverse complement strand
GTGGATTTACCTACATTTGGCAAACCTACGATGCCGCATTTAAAGCCCATGTCAGTTCCTTAAAAATAGTCGTTACTTAGGCAAATCGGCTTGGAATGAATGGAGCCGATTTTGCGCCATTTTTAAATCGTTTTTCAGCAGAATTTCGGTACAACGAAGGGCCTCATCTAAGGTCTCATCGATCGCGACTTTTTCGGCTGAAGTTGGTTTGCCCAGGACGTGCCCCGTCACCTTGCTCTTATGGCCAGGGTGACCGATACCAATGCGCAAACGCATAAAATTCTTGTTGTTGCCCAATCGCGAAACGATGTCGCGAATGCCATTTTGGCTTGAGCTACCGCCCACTTTAAATTTAGCCACGCCAGGAGGCAAATCTAACTCGTCAAAGGCCACCAGAATTTGCTCGGGCTCGATGCGATAGAAATTCGCCATTGCGGCAACCGCTTGGCCGCTGCGATTCATAAAGGTCGTGGGGTAGAGCAGTCTAATATCTTTGTTGGCAACAGTAATCCTGCCAGTTTTACCAAAGAATTTGCTTTCTGCTTTTAGGGAGGTATTAAAGGTCTGTGCCAGTTGGTCTAGAAACCAAGCGCCGGCATTATGGCGAGTATGTTCGTATTCGGGGCCTGGATTACCCAGGCCCACGATAAGACGAATATCCGTCAAAGCTGATTATTCCGCGTCTTCTGCCGCTTCTTCTTCAGCCGCACCACCTTTAGGTGCTTTGATTGTCACAACAGCAAGGTCGTGAGCAGCATCGTTCTTAGCGAGTTCTACAGACTCAACACCTGCAGGAAGTGTTAGGTCAGATAGGTGAAGAGTTTGACCTACTTCAACCGCAGCCATATCTACTTCGATGAACTCAGGAAGGCTTGCAGGTAGGCAAGTTACTTCGATTTCAGTTGCGTGGTGCTCTGCAACACCGCCAGCTTTGATTGCTGCGCTTGAATCTTCATTGATGAAGTGAACAGGAACGTTAGTGTGAACTTTCTGACCAGCAACAACACGTTGGAAATCCAAGTGAAGAAGCTTAGGCTTGTACGGGTGACGTTGAATATCTTTAACGATAGCTTCAACTGCAGTGCCGTCGATGTTCAAAGTAAGAACGTGTGAATAGAACGCTTCGAATTCTTGCGCTTGAAGTACTTTGTTGTGTTCAAGAGTAAGAGATACAGGCGCTTCTTCACCGCCGTAAAGGATCGCAGGTACTTTTTCTGCATGACGTAGGCGGCGGCTCGCACCTTTCCCTAGATCAGTACGGACTTCTGCGTCCAATGTAAAAATTGCGTCAGACATTGACTGTCTCCAATTAAATAAATGATTTATAAGTGAATTTTGCGACCAAATTCACTACCTATGACCTCGTAAGAAGCCACCCCGAATTTCAAGGGCGGCGAATTCTATCATTGTGAGTATCCAGATACAAAGCTTTTTAACACGAGCCACTCTGGTAGATGGTGTTGTTGCGATAAAAACGTTATTCGGACAAATTCTTCTTGAAGGTAAGCACAAATGAGTTTAATCGAGTAATCCATGAGATAACGTGACAAGCCCAGAACAAGACTACTTGTATAGTAATGATATATTGCCCAATGAGATGACAAAATGACCTATCGTACAATTAAGCGGGGTGTTTTTTTCATAGCTCTTTTTTATTCGCTATCCCTTTGTTGTGCTCCGTCAGTTAATGAAAAGCGTCATACCATAGCTTCGTCCCAGCTTGGCACCACCACATCAATTCAGGTCGTCATACCTGATTCGTACGTGCATTCATCTTCCACATATCCCGTATTGTTTGTTCTCGACAGTCAACGTTACTTGTTGCAAGCCGTTGCCCACCAACAAAGTTTGCGATTTAAGGATCGCAGTCCCGAAATGATTATCGTGGGAATCGATACGACTCAACAAGATCGTCGACGTTGGTTTTACAGTGAACCAGGGCCATTCATTGCGTATCTAAGCAATGAACTCGTGCCTTGGATAGACGAGCGATACCGTACATCAGGAGAGCGGGTATATTTTGGTTGGGAGTTGGCCGCTGGTTTAGCGACGGACATTATGGTCCAGCGCCAAGACCTTTTCGATGGGTATATATTGGCAAGTCCGACGCGTATCAATGCCGCCAGATTAGGCTCAGTTGACAAATATATCAGTCGCAAACATAAAACCAGCTGGGGCTATGTAACGCTGGGACAAGTTGAGTCTTGGTCTGTTTCGAGTGTGGAAACACTAATCGATACGTTGTCATCGTCAACATATACAAATTGGCAATTCGAGATGTTAGACGACTTTGATCATTATTCCTCACCACTAGTCACCCTTAACAAAGGGTTGCTTCGCTATTTTTCAGACTATCCTTCATTGCGGTTTTACAGCATTAATGAGTTCCACCATTTTGGTGGATTAGGCGCAGTGCAAGCTCACTATCATAATAGAGGCAAGCGATATGGCCTTTCGACGGATATCCACCCCGACACAAAGCATCATTTACTCAATCAGTGTCTCAAAGAAAACAATTGGGCGCTATTTAACGATTTGTCGGGCTCGTGGTCAGAATTTATCCCTCAGTATTACGCTAGAGCATTCTGGTTCAAGCGATATGCTAACGCCTACATCCAACTGGGAGACCTCGATAAGGCAATAAGTACGCTGCAAAGTGGGTTAATAAAAATCCCCAACTCTGCACAACTACATGGCCTTTTGGCTGAACTGTTCGAGAAGAACAATCAAGCAGAGAAAGCAACACAACACTATCGACTCGCGATAACCAATGAATCTGACACTGAGCATAGAAAAGCACTTGAACTAAAACTTCAGGCGCTGTTACAGAAGTAAAAGTTTGGTGTCCACTTTGATAAAAAACAAAATTGAGCGACGCGTTGCGAGTGCTTTGTTCAAACATATTGTCGAACCCGTATGTTGGACTCGGTGTTTGTCCCTGTAAACATACCACTCATCTCAGGACGCGCGGGTTCTCTGACACAAGGAAAAATTCTTGTTATAACTTACGTTTACGCAAAGACGTTAACACCGCCTTTATTTATTCGAGCGAAGGTCTTAAAAAACACTAGGCTAACACGCCCCCAAAAAAGGAATCACGCTATGTTACGCAGAACACTACTCTCTTCGATGTTGGCCGCTTCACTAGGGCTGGGTTTAACCGCTTGCAATGGGTCGACAGACACCGCCGAACCAAACGCAGAGGGGCAGGCTAATAACGCTATGGGGACGCTAAAGCAGGTCGTGACATCAAGAACTGCTGAAGATCAAGCTAGAGACAGTGCCCGTCATCCTGTTGAAACACTGACTTTCTTTAAAGTTGAACCTGGTATGACTGTGGCAGAAGCCCTCCCAGGTGGTGGTTGGTACAGCAAGATTTTGGCAAATTACTTGGGTGCTGACGGTATGTTGATTGGCTTAAATTATGACGATGACATGTGGGCTCGGTTCGGCTTTTTCGCCGAAGATGACATAAAAGAAAGAATTGCAGGCACTAAGCGATTCCCCGAACAAGTTAGTGGTTTTACCGACAACGGTATTAAAAGTGAAGGATTTACATTTGCGACCCTACCTGAACAGTTAAATGGCAGCGTAGATCGCGTGTTGTTTGTACGTGCACTGCACAATCTTAGTCGCTTTGAAAGTGACGCAAAAACCTTGTCTTCAGCACTTGCCTCGACACATCGAGTACTCAAAGATGATGGTTATGTTGGTGTCGTGCAACACAGTTTACCAGAAGGTGCTGCTAGCGAAGGCGCTGATGGTAGCCGCGGCTACCTCAAACGAAGCGATGTATTGAAAATGTTTGCCGACGCGGGATTTGAACTAGTCGCAGAATCTGACATTAACGCAAACCCCAAAGATGTGCCTGCCGAAGGTGATATTGTTTGGCGCTTGCCTCCCGCCTATTTTGGCACAGGAGATGATGCGGACAAAAAGGCCGCAGTGGATGCAATAGGCGAATCAAACCGCATGACATTACTATTCAAAAAAGCCAAGTGACCATTTAACCGCAAAAAGCAAAGCGTAGTGCCGTCGGCCTACGCTTTTTTGTCTATTCCTTAATCACTATGAGGATGGCTGGTGATGTCGTCTAGCACCCATTGCAGCTGGGTGTCATGGCCTTTTATATAATCACGCCATTGATACGGAACGACGTTATCAGGCTGTAGGCCAGAAAAGGCTTTTTCTTGTAGTCTAAAACGTCGCTTTGAGTAAGAGATGGTCAGCATTGAATGGGGTAATTGAAACGTATCCATATCTTGAAAACCCGTTGGGTTAGAGCCCGATGTTTGTCCAATTATACGAGCATTGAGAAGTTGCCGGTATTGAGTGGCATTGATGGTTGCCGCCGAGAAGGTATCGTTGTCGATAAGGGTATAAACACCGTTTAACCAATCAACGCTATCGGCCAAATTCAAAACATAGGCCAACCCTAACCCGACAAATAAATCACCGCCTCCATTACCTCTCATGTCAATAATCAGTCTCTGGCTTTGGTAGCGGTTTATGTGGTTGAGTAGCTCGCTGCCAAATGACTCCATCTGTTCGTAGCTAGGGTAATGCACAAACTTTATATAGATGGTTTGGTGGTCATGTGCATCGCCAAACCAAAGTCCATCGATATCACTTTGTTTGACTCGGTTGATAACGGGAGTCAATGGAACGAACGTTGACAAATCAGGTACGCTTTCGTTGGCATTGAGCGAGATTGTCGTCGATTTGCCGTTCAACGCGATAACGAAGTTTGTTGTGTCAGTTTTCTCAATAAAGGCTAAAGCTCGCAAAATATCTGCATAACGAGCGTACTGAACGATACGCTGTGTCAAAGACTGTTGGTTTTCGACATATTGGGCGATGTCTGCAATAGCGGGCTTGATTTCTCCTATTGGATGACCGTTGATGTGAGTCAAGGTTCCACCAAGTAAGGCCTCATGAGTTGGCGTAATCGCAATGACTCGCCATGTACCCTGATCGTCATATAGCTTAAGGGGAAATTGTTTGACCTGGCGGTTACTGGAAAATTGGACCGCGGTGTGCCCGTCGCCTATGGCACGAGTAAGGCGCATCAACGCCAACGTGATCTCCACATCACTTGAGTGTTCTATTTGGTTTTTGATGTCGGACAGTCGCGCTTTAAATTCCGATTGCGAAATCTGAGTAAAGGGTGAGATATGTCTCGACGTCATCTGATCGTAGTAATAATCTAAATCCGATTCCCAGTTTGTCGGTCTGTCACACCAGCCCAGTGTAGGCATGAGGCAAAAAAGTAAAAAACTTATTGGTAGTGAACGCATTGGATGGCCTTTTCTATTGGTTTTCAATAGGGATAAGCATGCAAATAAAGCGTTTGAAAAGCGTCTAGTGACAGGATTACCGACGGCCTATATCTTGATTCTGGACCTTCCCATTTAGGCAATAAGCCTTGCTATCCAGAAGAAAAACAATATATATCGTGTATAAACGGTGTAATACCAATTCATAGAGAACAATAGGCCTTTGATCGCGTGGTTGTTTCGCTTGAGTCATCGCACTAAAGCGATCATGTATCTATGCAGGCTGGTATCATGACCCTTAACCTGAATCTGAGGAAAACGGATGAAAAAGATAGTCAGTATGTTGTGCCTGACAACGCTAATCGCAGGGTGTTCTGACACGGAAGTAGGCGACGTTGGTTTGGGCTGGTTTACGATGAAAGATATTTCGATATCCAGCTTGGTCGATGAATCGGTACCGGGAGTAACGTGCCACATCGCTTCTATCGAGGCAGACCTGAGTCTGTCTGACCCCAGTGATAGTTCTATCTCGTGTCGCCAAACTGGCGACATTACATCAGAGATGATTGCTGGTATCGATAAGAGCAAGTCAGGCGAAGTGGTGTTTAGACAGTCTAAAAGTATCTTTTTTAAAACAATGAAAGTGCGCCGAATTTACGATGCGAAGAATCAAACGCTGCTGTATTTGTCTTACACCACAAAGGAAACCGAAGGCAGCTTTAAGCACAGCTTGTCGACCGTTCCATTGTGGGGTACCTCGGCCTATGTAACGCCCACAGCTATCGAGTAAGGTTGATAGCAAGCACTTAATGTGTCGCGCCATCCTCAGATGAGGCGTTCGTGTCGTCCACGACAATGGCGTGCTCAACCTCAAATACGGTACCAAACATGGTCGTCGTCATGACGTCTGGCTTCGGCGTACCGGATATTTCTAGCACGAGCCCCGTTTTGATATAGTCTGGATTAATACCCGTCAATATAAAGTTTTCACCGGTACTGGCGACAAAGGCATAAAACCCACCCTCGAGCTCTTTGTACACGATAGTTCCTGTCATGGTTTGCGATTGAGACATACTTTTCTCCAGTTCTGCTTGTACTTCAGGAGACTGAATGTCGGTCTCGACAGCTATCGGGTCTGGTGATGCCTCTTTGGCACTGTGTGTCGACTGATTGCAGCCAAAGACAAATAAGCTAGCAACAATGAGTATTGCAGTGTTGAACTTCATACTGATTGACTCTCCGTAGCATTTTACGTCATGTTATTACAATGAGTTGAACACAATCTGAATCAAGATACCACAGAGAAAAAAAGGCTGGACGAGGTGCCCAGCCAAAGGGGGAGGGTAATTACAATAGCCGTTCAGATTCCTCTATCACCATGTCGTTGATGCTGGCTTCTCTTCGTGCCATCAAGCCTTGATCGTTAAACTCCCATAATTCATTGCCGTATGAGCGGAACCACTGACCATCTTCGTTATGCCATTCATAAAAGAATTTGACGGCAATACGGTGACTGTCGAAACACCACAACTCTTTTTTGAGTTTGTAATCCAATTCTCTAGACCATTTGTCACTCAAAAAATCAACGATGGCGTCGCGGCCTTGCAAGAAGACATCACGGTTGCGCCAAATAGAATCAGGTGTGTACGCTTTAGATACATTTTCAGGGTGTTTAGAATTCCATCCGTCTTCTGCTGCCTGTACTTTTTGTTTAGCCGTTTCTAATGTAAATGGTGGGGTGGGGAGTCGCTTTTCCATTGTTAATGCCTCTATGTTGAACTTGGGTTGAATTACTCACTTGTTAACCTCGTATTGAAAAAACAGTGCCAACAATTTTCTTGTTATTTTTCAATTGGTTAATTTTTTGGTGAATGCTGAGGGTTACCATATATGGTGTATTTACCAAATATGGTGAATTTTCTTGATTTTGTTTCGGGTTAGAGAATCTTACTAATCTTTTTTACGATATTTGGTTAATTTTGCGGAGTGAGGTATCTTGTTCTCACAATATTTCGTCAATGCAAAGGGCTAGAGACGTCGTGTCAGAGCTAAATCAAACGTTAAATGACCTGATTGAATTAAATGCGCTCATCCTCAATTCTGTTGGGGATGGGGTATATGGTATCGATACTGAGGGGAATACCACATTTAGTAATCCTGCGGCTGAAGTGATGACAGGCTGGTCACTTGCTGATCTTGCGGGTAAACATTCTCACGACGTTTGGCATCACACCAAAGCCGATGGTTGCCCTTATCCCGTTGAAGAGTGCCCCATCTATGCGGCGCTAAAAGACGGTATTGTTCACCATGAAGATGATGAGTTGTTTTGGCGCAAAGATGGCACAAGTTTCAATGTTGAATATACCAGCACACCCATGATCAAAGGTGGGAGAATCGTAGGGGCCGTAGTGGTGTTTCGGGATATCTCTCAGCGCAAACAGCAAGAGCAGCAACTTAAGCAAGCGCTATCGACCATTAGTGAGTTACAAAACAAAACTCAAGCCGAAAATGCTTATTTGAAGACTGAACTTTTAGAACAACACAGTTTGGGTGATATGGTTGCTTCAGATAACAGCATGCAAGCTCTGATGGCACAATTGAATCAAGTGGCGCCAACCGACGCCAGTGTTTTAATTCAAGGCGAAACGGGAACCGGAAAGGAACTAATCGCGACCCGGATTCATCAGCGCAGCCAGCGCAATCAGGGGCCACTGATTAAAATTAACTGTGGTGCGATCCCCGCAAATTTAGTTGAGAGTGAATTATTTGGTCATGACAAAGGGGCGTTTACTGGGGCCGATCAAGCGAGAGTGGGAAGATTTGAACTTGCCGATACGGGCACATTATTTCTAGACGAAGTGGCCGAATTACCCTTATCTACGCAAACTAAACTATTGAGAGTGTTGCAAGAAGGAGAGTTTGAAAGAGTCGGCTCTAGTCAAACCATTCGGGTTGATGTGCGAGTCGTATCGGCGACACATAAAGACTTGAAGTCAATGTGCAGCAACGGAGAGTTCCGTTCCGATTTGTACTATCGCCTTTGCGTTTTCCCGCTTTACTTGCCTCCGCTCAGAGAACGCAAAAGCGATATTCCGGATTTAGCTAATGCCATCATTCAGAAGTTGTCGGTCAAACTCAATAAACCTCTTAAGCCGCTTGATGAGAACAACTTGGCAACGTTGCTGGATTATCCCTGGCATGGCAATGTGAGAGAGCTACAAAATGTTCTCGAACGAGCGGCTATTCTTTCCACTGGCCAGACGCTGCGTATCAGTCAAGGGGATTTGAAGTCAGGGGCAGTGCAACCCGCCGATACCGCTTCTTCAACTGCGTCAACCTTAGCTGAGGTTGAAAAAGCCCACATTGCTGCCATTCTCTCGATGGTCAATGGCAAGATATCAGGTAAAGGTGGTGCGGCCGAAATATTGGGCATTCATCCCAACACGTTGCGCGCGAGAATGATTAAGTTGGGTTTGCTATAAATAGTTTGCTCGACCACTCACGATAACTGAGGATTGAGGCTGCTCACTGACTTGTGTGAGCAGCCGGCAGGGCATGCCCATGGCCACACCCTGCAAAATAGATAGCATCACTGCATGGTTGCGATAGTTCAATTGCCCCGTATCGCGCAGCAAACCCGATAGAGCGGCAGCGGCAGAACCGGTAGCCGGGTCTTCAATAACCCCGCCAAAGGCAAATAAATTGCGTACGTAAAATGACGTATCCGATTGACGATAAACTAAGGTTATTGTTACAACGCGGTCGGCTTGCATGATTGTTTGAGCGGACGACAGATCATAACTCACATCGTCAACGGCTTCCTCTGACAATAAAGGAATGACAAGGTGATGGTTTCCTGCATATGCGAGTTGGATGCCAATGCTAGCATCTATCAGTTCTCTGGATAGGTTTAGCAAATCGAGATACCTCTGGGGCCACGATGCTGGCATCTCACATCGGTAAGCGGGTGGGGATTCCATGGATATTAAGCCATCGCATAGGGTGACCCCTATATCACCAATGGACAGTTTGAATGTCAGCGCTTGTTTACCGCTAATCTGGTGTAGGTGAAAACCTAATGCTAGGGTGGCGTGGCCACAAAAGGCGACTTCTGATTGTGGCGAAAAGTAGCGAACTCGGTAGTCGTTTTCAAATGGCACAGCAAAAACGGTCTCCGAGAAGCCCAATTCCTGAGCAATACTTTGCATGGTGTGCTCATCAAGTGCAGTGTCTGTGACCACCACACCCGCCGGATTGCCACCAGTATCCTGTTCCGTGAATGCACTGACTTTTACTATTTTCATTCCACTGACAATTTAAGATTATAGAGAGATAATGATAGCGCATGTTATACAACGGATTGCTTTGATTTACAGACATATTTACACTCTACATGGGGTTTAGACGCAGGTGATGATGCATGAAGAAATGGTTGGCGTTAGTGCTTGCTTACTTATTTTTGGGATTGGCACTTATCGGCGTTGTCTTACCGGGATTGCCTACCGTTCCTTTTTTGCTGTTGGCGGCGTGGTTTGCTGCACGGGGTTCAGAAAAGCTCCATGTATGGCTTTATGCACATCCACATTTAGGTAAGTTATTGATTGATTGGGAAACCGAAGGCGCAGTGTCGCGAAAAAGCAAAGTTATCGCGATTGTTATGCTGATTTTGAGTTGGTCGATTTTGTTTTGGCGAAGCGAAAGCGTGGTCTTGCTGATTTTTTTGGCCGTGTTTTTTTGTTGTGTTGCGACTTTTCTCGTCACCCGTCCAGAACCCAAGTCGTAGTTGATTGACAGTCAATGTTGTCGCCGCACTGACGATGCAGTGGAGAGTTGTGTTTCCGCGTTAAATACTAAAAAGCCACCGCGAGGGTGGCTTTAGCTTATCCTTGGTGCGAGTTTTAGTACTCGAACATCGCAGAAATAGACTCTTCGTTGCTGATACGACGAATCGTTTCAGCCAACATTTCAGAAAGCGTCAGTTGCTTCACTTTATCAAGTGCCTGCATGTCTTTGCTCAAAGGAATACTGTCAGTCACGATAATTTCATCGATAACTGAATCTTTGAGATTATTAGCAGCATTGCCCGAGAAGATAGCATGTGTTGCATACGCGTATACGCGTCGAGCGCCGTGCTCTTTTAGCGCATCCGCCGCTTTGGCGAGTGTACCGCCTGTGTCAATCATATCGTCGACGATGATACAGTCGCGGTCTTTCACATCACCAATGATATTCATCACTTTTGCAACGTTGGCGCGAGGGCGACGTTTGTCAATGATGGCAAGGTCGGTATCGTTGAGTAGTTTCGCTGTTGCACGTGCACGCACAACGCCACCAATATCAGGCGATACAACCACGGGATCTTGGAAGTCACGCTTTTTCATATCAGCTAACAAGATAGGTGTACCGAACGCGTTGTCTACCGGCACATCAAAGAAACCTTGAATTTGCTCTGCGTGTAGGTCGATAGTAAGAACGCGGTCAACACCGACGTTAGATAAAAAGTCTGCGACGACTTTAGCGGTAATAGGCACACGAGCCGAACGTACTCGACGGTCTTGGCGCGCGTAACCGAAGTATGGAATGACTGCAGTGATGCGTCCTGCCGATGCGCGTCTAAGCGCATCAATCATCACAATCAGCTCCATCAGGTTATCGTTAGTTGGTGCACACGTAGACTGGATAATAAAAACGTCCGAGCCACGGACGTTTTCATGAATT
>CAWUJV010000111.1:0-11146 GCA_963922845.1 uncultured Alteromonas sp. | reverse complement strand
ATACCCAATTTGTCAGCGAGTTGGCGATAAACATTTATGATGCTATCTTATTTAATCAATCTAAAAATTGCAGCCAGGGAGGCACAATGACAACATTTTCGGCGAAGATAAACGCTAAACATATCAAACACTTTTTTTGGTATTCGGGTTTTATACTGTTCGCAATGACGTGGTTTATAAACAGTACCACATTAGTTCACACCGATACGCTTGGTCTGAGTGCTGATATTTATCTATTAGAGGGAACCGTTAGTGAGCAAGCGGGCGATCGATCCCGCGAAATCAGCCATAGCGTTCGAAAACTCAGCCACCGTTACCAGACAGTAACACTATTCAGCTCAGTTGGGCTGGTCTTTACCGGATTGGTTTTCATGCTTTTGGGGTTCGTTATACACAAGTACAACATCGTGCTGACGGATAAAAAACATCCAGAGTAGGGAAGTGAACAGCCCTGAATTATCACTGTACTAGTACACCCATACACCAAGCGCCGCACATAGTGGCGCTTTTTTTTGTCTGATATTTACTTGTTTAAAAAAGTCATGCGCTCCCATATAAGTAATTGAAATTAAATGTTAATTGTTGTTTTTGGGGCGGCGGGAAATACTGTCATTGACTCGTTTTCATCTTGTTGTTAATTCAAATTTTGTGATTTTTTTGATTGCAATTTAGTCAAACTGTGTCTACTGTACTACTACAGATGGTACAGTTGAGTTAGACATGTCAAAACCTACTGCACTCAATGTGCAAATAACCACGGGCGATGCTCGTCCAATTTTTAAACAAATTGTGGACGAGATCCGCATGCAAATTGCCCGTGGAGAACTAGAAGTAGGCGCAAAGTTACCCAGTGTTCGAGGATTGGCCTTACAGCTGATGGTCAATGCCAACACGGTAGCGAAAGCCTACAACGAATTAAGTAATCAAGGGCTGGTGGAATCCAGACAAGGGTTGGGATTATTTGTTGCGCCACAGCGTCAACTGCTTAGCGATAACGAGCAGCAAAATAAATTGGATAAGGCCATATCTGCATTTGTAAATGACGTTGCGTACTTGGATTTCAGTGATGAAGAGATTGTTCAATCAGTTTCAGAAGCATTGAGCCAACTTAATCCCGGCAAGACAGAATGAGGAGATAAAGATGACGCAATCCTGTATTGAGGCTGTGTCTCTAACCAAACGATTCGGGCAGAAAGTTGCCTTAAACGACTTGTCGTTAACTATTCCTGACCATGGCATTCACGCCATTGTGGGTAGTAATGGCGCAGGGAAGTCCACATTATTTCGTTTGTTACTAGGGATTGATACTCCCACCAGTGGCCACTGCCGTGTCATGGGGACTGATTCCCAAGCGTTGACCGAGCGGGAACGAGGTCAAGTAGGGTATGTGAACGAGGAGCATACTTTACCCGATTGGATGACCGTTGAGGGGGTTATCCGTTTGCAGCGCAGTTTCTACAGTGAGTGGAAGCAAGATGTATTCAAACGTACCGTAAGCTATTTCGATATCGACCCTAAGCAAAAAGTAAGTGGGTTATCACGAGGTGAACGAGCTGGCTTGAGTTTATCTTTAGCCTTAGCACAGCAGCCAAAACTGTTGATTCTTGATGAACCGACTTTGGGTTTAGATGTGGTGGCGAAGCAGAGCTTTTTAGAATCTTTGATGTTTATTGGAACCGAGCATCAAGCGTCGATTATCTACTGCTCTCACCAAATGGATGAGATAGAGCGCGTTGCTGACAATTTGATTCTGATGGAGCGGGGCACGTTGATAAATAATAGTGCGCCTGAGGATTTTGTTGAACGCGTGTCTGCATGGTCAGTTGACTTTACCGGTCAACGCGTTGATATCACAGCTATTCCCGGATTGTTGAGCAGCAAGTCTATCGATGGTCGCCACCATATTACCGTGGTGGATGCACAACATGGTTTTGACAAACATCTAGAAACGCTGGGAGCACAAAGCGTGATGCCCATAGCAATAGGTCTAGAATCTGCGGTCAATGCTTACCTTACTCGCAATCACAGTAAGCCGACGGAGTAATCGATTATGTTTGAATTATACAAAGGTGAATTCCAGCGTTTACGCAAAGGAGCGTTGATTTGCTTACTTGGCCTACTTGCGGTGTATTACGTCATGCCCAAATTTGGGTTTTGGGAAATTCTGCACAGAAATATGGGCTTTTTGCTTACTGTTGGGACGATAGGGCTATCACTCGCGTTTGGTATATTCCACGCTATATTGTGGCGAAAAAAGAACTTTTGGGTGTTTCTGATTCATCGACCATTGCCACCTAAAAAGATATACCTGAGTCTGCTGGCTGCGGGTGTTACGGTTATTTTGGCAACTATATTTACCTCTATCTTCGCTACTACTGTGTATTATGATGGGGTGACAGACAAAGTCGTGGATGGCAGACATTACGTTTTTGCCGTATATCTCACCCTTTTAAGCGTCGCGTGTTACATGTTGGGTACACTAACGGTATTGCATCGCTCTAAGTTTGTCATTATCTCGTTTTACACGTTGGCAATGGTGTTTTTCCCAGAGCCACAGAATATATGGGCTCAGGTGATACCATTGGTATTTATCCTCAGCGCGCTGTTCTATTTGAATTTACAGTGCTTTAAGCCTGACCTTAGTCAGCCTATTCGGTCATCACTGGGAACAGCTTTGATCGGGGCGGGTACCAGTTATGGGTTGTCAATTGTTCTAATCTTGGCGACGGTGCTTTTTTATCACTTGCCATTAAGCCTAGTCGGGTCCCATCCTGATATGAATCCTCAAGAAGGCTCGATGAAAGCCATGTGGAAGGATAACTTTAAGCATGGTATCAGCTACGTACTTGAAGAAAGTGATCATCCTCAAGCGGCGCATTATGGTCGACAAGCGAGCCTTGCGAAGCGCCGTACATTGCCGCTGCAACAATGGCAACCACCTAAGCGCCATCAATTGCATCGATTCGATAACTCTGATGCGTTAATCAATCCCGATAATGGTGACAAATGGAAGTTTTCTCATGATGAAATGGTATTGATCGGCGTCAGTCGAGAAACGAAACAGTTCATTGGGGCGATTGGTAAAAATGGTTTTGTTGCTGCGCTGGCCGATCTCACTGATGCGGATCGCTTTGATGATGTCCCGCACCTAAGCGGTGGTGAATTTTTATCGACCGAATACGGTTTGTATGCCCTCGATTTTGATACCAATTCTTTATTGCTTAAGCATCAGCCTGCGGATGGTGAGGTTTATACCAGCAGCTTGTGGGCAGGAGAACAAGCCGCCTTGATATCCACGAATAAGCAGCTGTTTTTATTCGATATCGCGACGCTATTAGATGACTTTTCAGACCTTAAAGTTGATCACAGCATAACGTACCCGGATCGGGTCGAAAATGCGGAATGGGGCTACGGGCTGCCCGTCGCTGATGGTTTTATTCTGTTGTTCTTTGGTGACCATTACTATGGTTTCGACCGCCCAGGGGCTGAAGTGTTTGTTACTCGCCTTGATGGTTCGTTTGAATTTATTGGTGGCAGAGAGTTTACTATTCACGATCACCCAAGTTGGATTCGTCATTACAACTTCATGACGGCCCCCTTTATCATGGTAACAGAAGACTTGATCATGCATGCGATAGACCCTTACGAGACGCGTTTTTTGAGTTGGGCAGAGTTTAAAAAGCAAACCTATCCGTCAGAAATTTACGTGCTTGCTTTGCTGCTCCAAGTCTTAAGCATCGCCTTGATTTGGTTCTTCGTCCGACGCTCGACCCTCAATGCGAATCAACGTTGGACCTGGTTGGGCTTGGGCGCGTTGCTTGGTTTACCCGCTTTACTTAGCTACATGCTGATTCAGCCTCTCAAAAAGTCTTAATGATTGCCCGCCTGTGGCGGGCCGACACTGAATTAAAGAAGGAAAGTATATGAATGTCATATCGTGGAAAACGATAGTGACCGCCTTTATGCTGTCTATCGTTTTTAACAATCCGAGTTTACATGCCATGGAACTCGATGAACTGAAAAAATATGCGATGCATAGTGAGGCTGCTCCCTTGTTATCCAGAGCAGTATTTAATTGGCAATCCCCATTACAGCAGGTCAAACTCGCCCATGATGGCAAGTCTATTGTTTATGTGATGGATAAAGACCACTTTCAGGAAATTTGGCGCTACGATATTGCGGGTCGAGATCACCTTAAATTATTGAGCGTTAAACAAGTGGATGAGCTGCATTGGTCGGCCGATAGCCAGCATGTGTTCTTTGCGAATCAAAACGTGCTTTATCGAATCAGATTGAACAGTCAGGGTGTCGCCGAGAAAATATATGATTTCAGCGACGTTCACACACACTTTTATAAGCCTGATGGAGACATTGACGAAGTACTGTGGGCTCGCAAGTACCACCCTCGAACACAGACTCATCAACTGGTTAAAGTGAACTTAACGGGCAATGAGGAAGTGGTATTTGAAACGACGCATCCTATTGACGGTTTTTTTACGCAACAGGGTAGTATCCAACTAGTCGAGCTTTGGGTTGGCAATCAAATTGAAGTGAGTGAATTGACAGCTACGGGTCTCAAGCCATTACTGACGTGTGGTCCACTTCAGCCATGCACGGTAAAGCATTGGGATAAGTCGCTTAAAACGCTGACGATGACCGCTTATTTTGACCAAGACGTGTTGTCCTTGTTTAAGGTAGATCTGAATAACGGCACCAAAACGGTATTGCATCAAGACCCCAATCAACGCTTTGATTTAGACAACCTAGTGCTAGCACAAGATGGGCGACCTTATTTAGCTAGCTACCAAACAGAATATACGAAAAGTTACGCACTGACAGATGATGCTGAAAAGGTGCTTACTCAAATCAACGAGACTGTACCTAGCCAGCTGAACTGGGTTTCGATGTCCAAAAACCAGCAAACGTGGTTGGTAATTGATGCTGCTCCCCGCCATGCATCACGCCATATTTGGCTTCTCGAGCGTGGTATGCAGGCTTGGCACCAACCTTTTGCACATATTAAAACCGAGCGTATGCCTGCTAAGTGGATAGCACCTCGAGTACCCTTTTGGTATACCACAACCGACGGTATGGAACAGCTTGGTTATGTCACGCTACCCCTTGGCATCGACCCAAAAACCGCCCCCTTGGTGGTCAACCCTCACGGTGGGCCGTGGAATCGCTCACAAGGCACGTTCAACCGCTATGCCCAGTTCTTAGCGAATCGTGGCTATGTGGTATTTGAGCCAAACTTTAGAAGCTCAACGGGCTTTGGTCGTCACTATCTTTTGAGTGCTAACAAAGACTTTGGCAATGGGCGAGTGCAGCAAGATATCTTAGATGGCACTGACTATCTGCTTAACCATGGGATTGGCGATCGCAACAAACAAGCGATTGCGGGTCATTCGTTTGGTGGCTTTAGTGCCTTAAATGCGCTGGCCTTTACACCTGAACGCTTCAAGGTCGCCTTTGCTGGCGCGGCGCCGATGAATTTGACCAATACGATTTTGCGTTACGCGAAAACAATAGCGCCGAGTAACTTGCAACGCAGTGCAATACGATTTCGCGAGTTGATGGTCGATATCGAGAATGCGCAAGATGTGAAGCGACTATACGATCAATCACCCGATAAACATTGGGCAAATATCGACGTGCCCCTGTACATGTGGGCGGGAGAAAAAGATGATCGCGTCGCAATTGAAGACGTCAGAGACTTTGCGCTTCGGCTTCAAAGCGTCAGCAAATCCGTGGTACTTGTCAGTGACCCTAAAGCAGGACACAGCCCAGTAAAACGCATTGCCAGAGAAGCCTATTTGTACACGGTAGAAAAGGCGTTGGCTCGAGGTGTGGGAGGCAGGCAAGAAGTCGAGACCTCAGCAAACCTCAAGCGTTACTTAAAACGATTTACTCAAGTCGACACCATTAATTTTGTCGACGACACTAGGAGTTAACGGTGTTTTAGTGGTCATGGCCCTCTACTTGCTAAAAAGCACATTGCTAAGTGTATTATTTTTATTAGAAAATTGTTACATTTTGGTTTATTGAAGCAAGTAGAGGTAGCCATGTTTTCCATTCGAGTAGAGCGTTTGATCGACAAACCAATCCAAGTCGTCTTCGACGCCATTTCCGACCACGCCAATTATCAATCCTTTAAAGGGGTGGAACAAAGTACACTAATAAAAGAAGGTAAAGATGACGTGAATGGTTTAGGGGCTGTGCGCGAAATTAAAGCGGCGGGCTCCGTTTTGCACGAGGAGATCGTTGCCTACGAGCCTCCATACAAGCTGGGTTATAAAATCATTTACTCAAAACCATTGCCTTATGATCACCAACTAGGTGAAGTGACGCTTAGCGAACAAGATGGCAAAACATTGGCGGTTTGGCGTTCCCAAGGGCGTATTACGATTCCTATCCTTGGGTCAATTTACTTTGACAAACAAATTGATAAGCACGGTTCTCGAGCATTCGGAAGTATTTTAAAAGCCATTGATGCAGCGTAGGCTAGCGTAGTGAGTAGTCCCAATTTGACGCAAGATAATTCACCACCAAAAGGCGGAAACTGGTTTTCAGGTTGGTTTGGTGCATCTTTACTTAAGATCACTGGCTGGCAAGTCAAAGGTACCCTTCCTAATCATCCCAAAATGGTGATTGCCGTAGCACCACATACATCAAATTGGGATTTCTTTTTAGGGATGGCGGTGCTGTTTTATTTGCGCATCAGAATCCGATTTTTGGGAAAACACAGTATTTTTAAGCCCGGTCTTAAACCGATACTTAGTTGGCTTGGCGGTATTCCCGTGGACAGACGCAGTCGCCACGGTGTCGTCGAGCAGATAGGACAACATTTTGAGCGGAATCAAAAAATGATTCTAGCTGTAGCCCCTGAAGGAACGCGATCGCCTATTTTTCCATGGAAGACGGGCTTTTTAAGCATTGCTCACAAGGCTAATGTACCGGTATTGCTTATCGGTTTTGATTTCAAACACAAACATGTTGTCATGGGGCCTTGTTTTTTACCAACAGGGGACAAGGATGCCGACATGCAAAAAGTGTATGATTTTTATCGAGGTGTTGCCGCGAAATACCCGCAAGATGTGCGATTCGAATAGGGGTTAGCCAAAACGTTGACTGATGGCATCAAGGCAACTTTTAGGGTCGCTCAGCCATAGAGCATAACTCAACGGAATGACGTCAATACCAGCCCGTTTGATCACTTTATAAGTGTTGAGTTCAAAGTAATCTTGCCACGGACCGGGGTACCCAATTAAGTCAATCACTGCGTATTTACCTTCTTTCTTAACCAGAACATCCACATAGGTCCCAAGCATCTCGTAGCTCTGCCAACACTCGAATCCCATCCCCATTAGTGCGGCGACAACAGTGTGTTGAAACTCATCGGGTTGGCGCTCAAATTGGTGCTCGACGGAAAAGGTTTGGCAATGACGTAGGTATTGTTTGAGTAAGCTATTGGCGGGCAGGGTCTGCTCATTGACCGACTTGAATATAATTTGCTGATGACGAGCACGTGTCACTGCAACATTGAATACGTCGGGTTTGTTCAGATAAATCGCGGCGCGTTTACTTTTGTTGTCGATAGCCATAGACAGCAGCATAATGTCTCGTTCTTCGCCCTGAAAACCATAGGGAGTGGCGACTCTTATCTGATGACGCTGAAGTTCGTCCAACGTGATATGTTGCTCGATGACCTCAGATAAGTGGGCGGCCTGCTTACTAAATGGAGACAAGACACCAATGGAATTGGCGATACCTGAACCCTTGTCCTGTGATATCTGATTTTGGATAAAATCAAGCACTGCGTTGGCTTCCTCGGTGTTGATGCCTGTAGCGCTGCGCGTGCCGTCAACATCGATGATTTGGATATGGCCTGTCGTTGAGCACGGGCGATGTTGCATTATCTTGAGTTGTTTGTCGTAAAATGCGCCATTACTGAAATCAATCAGTTCAGGCTGGCTGCGATAGTGCTCATCCAAAAACGCTACTTGTGCCTGCGAATCAATGTTTTGCAATGCTAAATCCAAAATACTGTTGTCGCGGTAGCTAATAGCATTATCTTCGTCATCCACCTTGTATTTGATCTTGATGTCATGTTGTTTGGCGCGAGACAGGAACGAATAATGACGCAATTGCTTTTGGTCTCCCACAATCAGTGCACGTTTTGCTCTCGCTAATGCAGGTAGTGCGCTAGCGATGTTGCATTGTGTTGCCTCATCGATAATAACGAGATCGAACAATTCGCTATTGAGAGGCAAAACGCGGTGAAGAGTATTGAGCGTGACCAACCAGACTGGAAACCCGGTTAATAACGAATCGAAATTGACACTTGAGAAATACTCCGATTGTTTTGCCGATGTGCGAGCTCTCGCCGCTTTATTGAGTGTTTGCACAGCCTTCCGGTCAGCGTTGAGTAATGTCGATATCGTTTTGGATTTTTGCGCGTTGAGAAACTGGCTCGATAATGATTCTTTTTGTTCTATTAATTGACCAAACTGTTCGGTAATACGCCACAAATTTGCGTCAGCTTTTACTCGGTTTGCAGTGAGTTTATGTAGGATTTTATCCCACGTAGACGCGATTCCCGACTCGATTTTGTGTGCTCGCTGTCCAGATTTAAAGGCGCGTTCGCTTTGTTTGTGTAATTGTGTCTCAAGGCCAACAATCTGTTTGATTGCTGATTCCAGTTGCGTCTTGTAGGTGGCGAGAGAATGGGCTTCACTGTGGTCGAAGTAACCTGCAAGTAAGTGGTCGAGATACTGCTTAAATTCCTTGAGTACCGCTTTTTGACCGGCCCGAACAGGCAAGTTTTCAAGGTCAAAATCCCGTTCTAGTTTATCTGAGATGACATCCAACGCGGTTTCGGAACCTGCAACGATGAGTACCGATTGTTGTCGGGTGAAGTGCTCTGCCGCGATGGCCGCAATCGTATAGCTTTTGCCTGTACCAGGAGGGCCGGATACCACACCAAGGCTATGGTTGGCGGCGATGTTGATTACACTTTTCTGGGCTTTGCTTAGCGTGCCTGGGACCAGTCTATCATTGGTCTGTATGTTTGTCGGTTGTCGACGAGCCTCGCCTAGTAGCGCCTGTAATGGTGCGGACACGCGTTTCTGGTCAAAGATGCGACTGAGTTCGTGTAATACACCGCGGCTACTGACCGAGCGTTCGATGAACGCAAGGCATGATATTGGCAATAGGCTAGGATATTTTCTTCTCAATGCCTTTGTTGCGTCGTCACGGGTACCCAGAGTAGGGAAGTTTAAGCTAGTTAAATAGTTTAACTCATAGGTACTTGACGCTAAATAAGTGGACCAAAAAGACGGATCGTACAAGCGTGCCTGGTCGATATCTGGTAACACGTCAAGATCTGGCAACAGCAACGCCAACAAATCCTCATTGACCGTCGCAGCAGTTGGGTCGACGCTAAAATAACACCCGTATTCATCTTGTTCGATTTTGGCTTCATTGAAGATCAAAGGACTGAATAGCGTTACCGAGTCGTCGCCATTACTTAACTTTCCCGAAACGAATAGCGAACTGTGCAGCAGCACTCGCTCTCGTTGATAAATCTCTGTGCGTTTAGAGAAGGACTCTCCGTAATCAGGGTTGATGGGAAGGCGGTGTAGGGTGCCCGAAGCTATCTCATCTTGACCTTTGATGAATAAGAGATCTTCGGATTTTAGTTTAAGCAGGTTTCGAAGATTGAAGTCAGACGCATCTTCACGAAAACACGCTCTGTAATAGCCAATTAATCCATTTATTCCCACGCAGCTTACTCCTACTTAAACCGCTGACCAGTATATACTTTTTTACATTAATAAATCAGCTTTTGCCAATTTACACAGATGGATTAAGGTTATACTGTGGGTTAACAAGACAAACATAAGGATGTGTAATGGAACTTGCTAGCGGTATCGTCATTAAGCGTCGGTGTTTGTCTGCCGAACGAATTCGGAATATTACTGCGACGCTTCAACCCTTCAATGGTGTTAGTGGGCTCAGACGGGCCAATCACAAAATCCCTGAAATTCAGCGCTTGGTCGAATCGTCAGGTATTCAGTCATTGCTTAAGCCATTCTTTGCAGCGACACCAAAATTGGTTAGAGCAATACTATTTAATAAGTCCAGTGCAGCTAATTGGTCAGTGCCTTGGCATCAAGATAAAACCATCGCGGTAACTAGACCAGCTTCGATTGAAGGGTGGGGCCCGTGGTCGGAAAAAGAAGGCATCACACACGTTCAACCGACAGCCGACGTACTCGATTCAATGGTGACCTTAAGAATGCATCTCGATAACGCTACATCTCGTAACGGTTGCTTACGAGCCATTCCAAATAGCCATAGACACGGGCTCTTGTGTCAGTCGGAGATAGATGAATGTGTCGAGACCAAGCCAATCCTGACATGTGAGGCCAACGCGGGTGATATTATCGTCATGCGGCCACATATCGTCCATTCATCTTGCAAATCGATAGAGGCGTCTATGCGACGCATCGTACATTTGGACTTCAGTGATTTTCCGTTGCCACAAGGATTAGAATGGGTGAATGAATGAAAAAATCAGTGATTATTTTTGATGCTTTGACTTTGTTGTGTTTGGTGCCTTGTGCTCTAGTATCGATGTTTGTTGTCATAGAATTGTTCACTGACTTCACATCACAGACAAATATTACACTTGTATTTGGTTCACTAATTGTCTTAACGGCCGTTAATTTTTTGATTGGCAAGGGCATGCGCAAAGGCGTCAAAAGCAGTTACTTTGTCGGTGTCATAGAGCTCATCATATGGGGAGGATATGTCATCACGCAGCAACAGTTCGATGGGGTCAGCAGTCCCATACTATTGCTTGCTATCGGCTTTGCTATTTATACGGTCGTGACTGAATATGTCTATCGTTTTGTTAAAAAGTAAAGCGCTCATGAGGCTAGCTTTCGTTGTGTTTTGTCTGTTGTCGTTCCAATCCGTGGCGAACGAAGCGTGTGGGGCAAAATCGAGGCTAGAGGCGACATTAGACTCGATTTCATTAGTTCGGCCCGTAGCATCCCATTATTGTGGCATGAGTCTGTTTATGTGGATGACAGACTCAAAATTCCCAGCGCAAAAACACAAGGTCGTAGGCGTGCTAAAACGA
>CAWUJV010000110.1:0-11271 GCA_963922845.1 uncultured Alteromonas sp. | reverse complement strand
AAATTACAAGGTCACCCCTTGCCCATTGGGCAAGCGAATGTTTACCTCCAATTTCCCTCCTACACTCTCAACGTATTTAGCAAGTTTATCGATGGGCAAAGCGGTCATTCTTTTCGACTCAATCTTGCTCACCGCCGACTTGCTGATGTTCATTGTCATCGCAACAATCTCTTGCTTGGTATTTGATTGCTGGCGAATCTGCTTTAACGATGTGATTTCCATTTACTTTTCTCTCGAATTCAAGACAAAAAAAAGCCCAGACATAATCTGGGCTTTTTTGACCCAGAAGCGCACGCGCTCCTGAGTAGGTTCGGGAACGCTAATCTGCAAAATGGCAATGATGTATCGATGTAAAAGTCATAGTAAGCTCGCTTGTCTGTTCAGTATTAGCAATCTGGTATTAAGGCTAACAACGCTTTGTCTTGAAATCTATTGTTTTTGGTTTCCAATTAGGCACTTTTTTCGTGCTTCATTGATCTAGGGTTCCCACGATTAGCGACACCAACACGTCGATTCGTTCATTAGTCAGTTGCCGATAATCAAAATACGGACAAATGATAACATTGGCTGAAGCACTCTTGGCAAAATGAGCATCTTTCCAAATAAAATCATTGGGAACCATCCCCTTGTCGATTAAGTGCTGGGCGTAGGTTTTCCCCATGACAATATGAACACCCGCTTGCTCCAGAGCTGGCGCTGAAAACAGCAAGGCGTGCCCTGCGCTACCTTTCAACAAATCGGTATCCCGCATTAATTGCCAAGACTCTCGGGCCTCTGATAACGGATACCATTGCGTGGGCAACGCGAATAATAGTTTGGCATAGATATTAAATACTTTACGCCACCCATTGCCAAACCGTTGGCCTATGTCTTTGATTTCATCATGTCGTGTCGGTCGTACCACATCCAGTCGTTTATATTCATCATCGTTTGGTCTTTTATCGATATAGACGCGTATAAGACTTTTGGGGTCGCCAAAACCCACTGCATTATTCATCAAATTGTCCAAGTAGCATGTTGTTATGGCCGAGAGAATATGAGTGCTTTCCCACGGATTTATGGGGATTTTTTCTTGGCAACCACAACAAAATTGTGATTATATACGGTCGCATTGTAAAGGGTCTGCCGTTCACTCGCAGTAGCTCTTTCCTGGTTAGTTTTTGTTCTGGGGATAAGTGATGACGTTTTCTTCGTGGATGAAATTACTGTCTGCGTTCGCACTTTTAGTATCTGGCATTTGTTCTGCCGCACCCAAATATACAGTGGGTGTGGAAGATGTTGCTTACTACCCTTTCCATGATTTCTATCGCATTCGCGACAAAGGTATCCTACCTGAATTGCTCGACGCTTTTGCCAAACGGCAAGGTATAGAGTTCGACTATGTCATGTTGCCCGTCCAACGATTTGACATGTGGTACCAAGAAAACAATATTGATTTTAGGATTCCAGACAATCCACTTTGGACCAAAGGCAGTAGCCAAAATCTCACATACAGTCAGACCTTGGTCAATCTGTGTCAGATGACGGTTGTGCTTGATAAAAATGAGCAATTGCCGATGGCGCAGTTTGATAGCGTAGGCACCATTACAGGTTTCACGCCATCAGAAAAATGGTCACGCCTGCTTGCTGGCAAAGAGGTCACGATAACTTATCAACACTCAGTCATGTCGCTAACAAAAATGTTGTTGTCTGGCATGGTAACGGGCGTTGACTTGGACATCGAATCGATTCGACATCAACTTGCCGTTTTAGGTTTACCTGATAGTAAGGTCACTATCGCAAAGAATGTGCCTATCAGCACGATTGGATTCAGATTATCAACGCAAAAGCACCAGGAATTGATGAGAAAATTCGATGTGTTTTTGCAGGACAACCCTGAGTTATTAAGACGCTTGCTCGAAAAATATCAAGTCAATGTTGAGGCTAACTGCGTCAGCAGCTAACCTCAATTATCCGTATTTAGCTCATTTTCTTACGGCGTTTATTGGTGTCACGGCGCTGTTTGTGTTTTTTCACAGAGCGGCGCATACGACTGAGACGCGCGTGATCCAGCTTATTTTGGCGCTCATCTACCATGCTTTCTGTTTCGCTAGCGAGCTGGACGTGTTGGCGCAGCTTGTTAACGTCTTTTAGTTCTAACTCTACCCACGCACCTTGTGGCAATCGTTTTTGAAGTTCAAGTGGTCCATAACGCACGCGAATAAGACGACTCACTTGGACCTCTTGGCTTTCCCAAAGACGGCGTACTTCGCGATTTTTACCTTCAGAAAGTGTCACATTGTACCATTGGTTCATGGACTCATCTTCGTTAGCACGCGCGCGTATGGACGTAAATTTGGCCATACCATCTTCAAGTTCAACCCCTTTTTTTAAGGTGTTGAGTGTCTGATTAGACACTTCACCAAATACACGAACCGCGTATTCGCGCTCCACTTCACAGCGCGGATGCATCAAACGATTCGCCAACTCACCATCGTTTGTGAACAACAGTAAGCCGCTTGTATTGATATCTAATCGACCAACAGAAATCCAACGGCCGAGGCTGATATTCGGAAGTCGGTCAAATACCGTATCGCGTCCTTCTGGGTCACTGCGGCTACACAGTTCTCCCTCTGGCTTGTTATACATCAGTACGCGACAAACTGGTTTTTCTTGTTTTCTTGACAGGAGTTTTCCGTCGACCCGTATTTGGGCAGTATCACCGACTCTGTCGCCAATAGTCGCCACTGTGCCATCAACAGACACTCTGCCTTCTTCTATCCAGCGCTCCATTTCACGACGGGAGCCTAACCCCTGGTTAGCTAGGACTTTCTGTAGCTTTTCACTCATTAATGTAATTGCTCATTTTGTTCTACGTTGTCTGCAATGCTGGTTTCATCAGCGTCAGTCACAACGTCAATAGTGGTTTGTGTTGGCTCACTATGTTCAAGCAGAGTCGCAAACGACTCGGTACTTGGCAACTGTGCCAAAGATGTCAAAGAGAAGTAATCCAAAAATTGTCTTGTGGTGGCATACAACGCAGGCCTGCCCGGCACTTCTTTGTGCCCAACGACTCGGATCCATTCTCGTTCTGTCAGGGTTTTAATAATATTACTGCTAACCGCCACGCCCCGCACTTGTTCGATTTCACCGCGCGTAATGGGCTGACGATAGGCAATCAAAGCAAGTGTCTCCAGTAACGCACGAGAGTAACGTGGGCTCTGTTCTCGCCATAATGCGCTGATCCAAGGCCCCAAACTATCGAGTGATTGAAACCGATAACCACTGGCCACTTCGACCAGTTGAATTCCTCTTGGTTGGTAGTCCAATATCAAGGCATCCAGTGCAGCGTTGAGTTGCTTATCTGATATCGAAAAATCAGCGAGAACCGTTTCCCTCAAGTCTCTTTTCGACAAGGGTTTATCAGCGACAAAAATGGCCGCTTCAACCAATTGTTTCAATTGCTGATCGTTAATCTTCTTCATGACTTCCCAATTTTACATGAATTCTCTCATAAGGTCCCGCTTGGACGAGTTTTAACAAGCCTTCTTTGATGAGTTCCAATGTGGCAAGGAATGTGACGACAACACCAGCTTTGCCCTCTTCAGGCGTAAATAAAGCATCTAGTGGCGTGAAGCTATCGGAACTAACCGCATCCAAAATCATTGACATTCGCTCTCTGGTACTGAGCGCTTCAGGTGCTATTTGATGGTGCTCAAACGCCTCTGCTCGGCGCATGGCATCGCAAAACGCCATCACTAAATCTTGTATGCTGACATCAGGATCAATCCGAACGGCCTGCACACTTTCTGTCGTATCAACATGAACAGGAAAGACATCTCTATGCATTCTGGGTTGGTTATCTAAGTCTTCCGCAGCCTGTTTGACCAACTCATATTCTTGTAAGCGCCGAATCAGTTCAGCTCTGGGATCTTCCTCTTCCCCGTCGTCATTAATGCGTTTTGGCAACAAAAGTCTAGATTTAATCTCTGCCAGAATCGCCGCCATCAACAAATACTCTGCTGCCAATTCCAACTTAAGGTCTTTCATCACCTCCACGTATTCCATGTACTGCGCCGTGATCATTGCGATAGGCAAAGACGTGATATCGAACTTTTGTTTGCGGATCAAATACAGCAACAGATCGAGTGGACCTTCGAAACTCTCCAAGATAACTTCAAGGGCTTCTGGTGGTATGTACAGATCCTGTGGCCGTTCAATCACCGCTTCGCCGTTGACAAAAGCCAAGGGTAGCGGTTGTTGCACCGGTTGTTGTGTCGGGGTTTCGGGTGTTTTATCTGTCATACAAATGGCGTCACATCGCCGCTACCTTCCCTCACCACCGTTGCAGGCCCTTCCGAATAGTCTATGACCGTTGTAGGGTGTTCACCAAGATAACCTCCGTGGAGGATTACCCCAACTCGGTGCTCCAATTTATCACGAATTTCATCTGGGTCCGATTCAGCATATTCCTCACCAGGTAAAATAAGCGTTGTCGACATCAAAGGTTCATCGAGGGTTTCAAGAAGCTGTAGTGCAATGATGTTGTCTGGTACACGAATGCCAATCGTCTTCTTTTTAGGATTTTGTAAGCGACGAGGCACCTCTTTGGTGGCTTTGAAAATAAACGTATACGGCCCCGGTGTATTATTCTTGACTTGTCTAAAGGCCGAGTTATCCACTTTTGCGTAAATCGACAATTCAGACATATCGCGACACATCAAGGTAAAGTGGTGGTCTTGGTCTATTTGTCGGATACTACAAAGCTCATCTAACGCGCGTTTTTCTTCCATGCGACAACCTATGGCATAACCAGAATCGGTTGGATAAACAATAACCTCTCCGCGTTTGACCAAATCAACGGCTTGGTTGAGCAACCGTTGCTGTGGATTTTCCGGGTGTACATAAAAAAACTGACTCATTGCGATTCCCCTGCTCTACACAGCATTTATGTGTGGCCATTGATGCCAAACAGGCGTCAATCGCGTATCAATTGTCAAATTTCGTCCTAACTCTGTCCAACGGCTTGGGAAGTGAAAATCCGACCCCGCAGATCCCAATAAGCCATGTTCGTGTGCAATATCCACAAGGAGTTGTTGTTTTGTGGGTTGTAATCCAGGGAACGCGACTTCCATCGCGTCGCCACCCGCCTCTGCAAATTCGCTTACCAGACGACGTAACCATTTGGTCGTCATATCATAATGAGCAGGATGAGCAAGCACAGCCTGCCCACCGGCTGCTTGAATCCAACGCACAGCATCTTGGATATCAGGCCACTGCGCCTTCACTTCGGCTCGCTTTCCCTTGCCTAAATACTTTCTAAACGCCGCATCCATATTGGTCACGCCATGATGGTTAATCAGCACTCGTGCAAAATGTGCCCGGGTAACCTGACCTACCCCCGCCAACGCTTTAGCCTGCGCAAGCGTGTCAGGGAAGCCACATTTCTCAAGTTTAGCAGCGATTTTTTCAGCTCGGGCCGCGCGAATCTCACTTTGCGCACTCAGCTGCTCGATCAAACTGCTTGATTGTCTGTCGACGTTGAGGCCAACAATATGAATATCAAAACCATGCCAGCGAGTAGATATTTCGACGCCATCAATAATGGTTAGAGGTCTTTTTTGCTGGCCTTGACACACATGCGCCTCTTCCAAACCCGCCAGCGTATCGTGGTCGGTAATGGCAAGCACATCGACTTGCATTTGATGCGCACGAAAAATAAGCTCTGTTGGCGTTAAGTGGCCGTCAGAAAAGCGCGTATGGCTATGCAAATCGATTTTTAACGATTTTTGAGAGTTTTCAGTTGACACAGTAACGATTTTGTTTTCTTCTATAGGGCGAGTATACGGTTAAATCAATTACATGCCTACCGATTTGATACGCATGTGATCACAACAGACATAAAGCCAATGCAACATATGACACAAACACAACTAAACACAGCTTGGTGGTGGCACTCCCTAACTTAACGGGCGGTGTGAGCGTTGGCGCGCAAAATTTCGACAAAGGCCCGTTTATCAAACGGGCCTTTTTTTTATTTATTCGCAGGTGGAGTCAGGCGATCATGAGTTTAGCGGAACTGGGAACACTCCCAGGAAAAGTGGAAACCATCGAAAAAACAATCAGCTACATTACCGACCCTTTGGCGGCATTTGTACAGTTGAGGGAAGACAATAAGCACGCACTATTGCTTGAATCAGCAGAAATCGACAGCAAAGATCATTTACAAAGCTTACTACTGGTCGATGCGGCAATCCGCTTTGAATGTAATGGCAACCAAATAGATTGCCGAGCGATGAGTAGCAATGGGCAGGCCGTGCTGACTGTACTTGCCGACGCGGTGCCAGCGGGTGTAAGCACGACTCGGGTAGCGCCAAACCGTCTACAACTTCTATGTGAAGCCGCCCACGACAACGTGGATGAAGACAGCCGTCTTAAATCGGCAAGCGTATTCGACGTATTGCGGGTCGTAACACAAGCCGTATCACCAATTCGTCAGCATCCTCACGCGATTTTTCTGGGCGGCGTGTTTGCCTACGATCTGTTAGCGACATTCGAATCATTGCCAGACGTTAAAAATGGCGAAAATGATTGTCCTGATTACGTGTTCTACCTAGCTGAAACCATGCTAACCATTGACCACCAGACTCAAGAAACACAGCTGTTGGGCAGCGTCTTTAGCGGTGAGGAAGTCGCAAACAATTATTTTGCTATCGCCCAACGTTTGGAAACGCTGGAAAAATCGTTGTCTGAGATTACGCCATTTACCCTGTCTACAAACCCAGACAGTCGCGTCAATGTCTCAGTAGACAAAGACGATGAGACCTTTATGCAGGATGTGGTCAACTTGAAAGAAAATATTTTACAAGGTGACATATTCCAAGTCGTGCCGTCTCGCACGTTCTCACTACCCTGCCCCGATCCGATTCAAGCGTATGCTAATTTAAAGGTCCAAAACCCTAGCCCTTATATGTTCTACATGCAAGACGAGGCTTTTGCGATATTTGGCGCGTCGCCCGAGTCCGCACTCAAATATGACAGCACAACGAATCAAGTTGAGATATACCCAATCGCCGGTACAAGACCCCGCGGCAAACGTCCAAATGGTGATATTGACCACGATTTAGACAGCAGAATCGAACTGAATTTACGTGAAGATACCAAAGAAAAATCTGAACACATTATGTTGGTCGACCTCGCTCGGAATGACGTCGCCAAAGTCAGTAGACCGGGGACTCGTCATGTAAAAGATCTACTGAAAGTAGACCGCTACTCTCATGTCATGCATCTTGTTTCTCGCGTAGTAGGTCAACTTAGAGATGACCTTGATGCCCTTCATGCCTATCAGGCATGCATGAACATGGGCACCTTAGTCGGTGCACCAAAAGTTAGTGCAGCCACCTTAATTCGACAGGTCGAACAACAGCGTCGCGGAAGTTATGGTGGCGCGGTTGGCTACATTAATGGCCAAGGTGATATGGATACCTGTATCGTCATTCGCTCTGCTTACGTCAAAGACGACAAAGCCTATATCCAAGCTGGCGCGGGGGTGGTATATGATTCCGATCCTCTGTCAGAAGCCCAAGAAACCAAAAACAAAGCACAAGCCGTCATCAACGCGGTCAAGTCAGCCTATGCCACGGAGGGTCAGTAATGAGTGACAAAATTACCGTATTTCTGCTCGATAATGTCGACTCATTCACCTACAACTTGGTGGATGAGCTGCGCACTCTTGATTTAGACATTATTGTTTATCGCAACACCGTTGACCCTGAGTTGTTGGTGGAGAAAATGCGACATAAAGCACAAACCAACCCTGTGCTACTTTTGTTATCACCGGGTCCTGGCGCGCCAGAAGATGCTGGCTGTATGCCCGCACTACTTAAATTAGTCGCGGGACAATTCCCCGTACTAGGTATTTGTTTGGGCCATCAAGCTATTGTTGCCCACTACGGCGGTGTCGTAGGTAAAGCCCCACTGGTTATGCACGGAAAATCATCACCAGTACATCACAATGGTGAAGGTATTTTTGCTAACATACCGCAACCTTTGCACGTGGCTCGTTATCATTCGCTCGCAGCAACCACGCTCCCTTCGTCGTTACACGTGTTGGCGAAAACGGACGATGCGACTATGGCGGTTTATCACGAACAAGACAAAATGCTTGGTTTTCAGTTTCACCCCGAATCTATTTTGACCGAATTTGGCAGTCAGCTACTCATTCAAAGTATTGACTATCTGACTCAACAGGAGAACAGCAATGACCGATAAACAAACATTGCTCGATATCGCTTTTTCTGACGAACACTTAAGTCAGCCACAGTCATACGCACTGTTTAACAGTGTGATGCGTGGTGAACTGTCTGATATCGAACTGACTGCTGTGCTGATTGCGCTGAAGATGAAAGAGGAAGCGCCGAATGAAATTGCTGGTGCGGCAAGCGCGATGGTCGCAAATGCCAAGCCGTTTCCTCGACCTGATTATGCATTCTCCGATATCGTTGGTACAGGTGGCGATGGGCACAACACCATCAATATCTCAAGCTCTGCGGCTGTAGTCGCAGCCAGTTGTGGTGTAAAAGTCGCTAAACATGGAAACCGAAGTGTGTCGAGTAAATCTGGCTCTGCGGACTTGTTCCGAGAGTTTGGGCTTAACCTAGAAACGTCGCCAGAGAATGCGAGAGCCTGCCTTGATGAAGCCAACTTTTGCTTCTTATTTGCGCCTGTCTATCACTCAGGAGTAAGACACGCGATGCCAGTGCGCACTGCGTTAAAAACCCGTACGCTATTCAATATCCTCGGCCCACTTGCTAACCCAGCTGGGCCAACACATGGTGTCTTTGGTGTTTACACGCCAACGCTTCTTGATGCCTACGCACAAACACTCATGTTAATGGGCCAACAGCGTGCTTTGATCGTACATGGAGCGGGGTTAGATGAACTTGCACTTCACGGTGAGTCGCAAATCGTTGACTTGGAACACGGCGACCTTAAACGGTATACGGTGACTGCGGCAGATTTTGGATTGAAATCCTACGATCTAGACAGTATCAAAGGCGGCGAACCAGAAGAAAATCGCGCCTTTATCGCCGAAGCATTGGCTGGAAAAGGGCGAGAAGCACATCGCGCGGCGATTGCCATGAACGCCAGTGCATTGCTAGTTATCAACAACATCGCAGATGATTTTGCCCAAGGAACGGAAATGGCGCTGGCTGCCATGTCTGAGGGTAAACCGCTCACCGTGCTTGAGAAAGCCGCCGCTATCAGTAGTAAAGGATAAGTGAAATGGGCAATGTATTAGAAAAAATTGTTGAAGATAAACGTGTTGAAGTCGACGCGAGAAAAGCACAGTTTCCCCTGTCGCAATTTAAAGCCAATCTTGTACCGTCAACCAAAAGCTTGTTTGGCAATTTGAGCCAACCCAATGCCGGTTTTATCTTCGAGTGTAAAAAGGCCTCACCGTCTAAGGGGTTGATTAGGCCCAATTTTGACTTAGATGAAATACTCGAAGCCTATACGCCTTTTGCCGCCGGTATTTCGGTGCTCACTGACGAGAAGTATTTCCAGGGTACTTATGAGTATCTGGCCTATGTGACGGAACGCGTTGCGCAACCCGTACTGAATAAAGACTTTTTCATCGACACGTATCAAGTTTACTTAGCACGTCACTATAATGCCGATGCGGTTTTGCTTATGCTCAGCGTACTCAGTGATGACGAGTATCGCGAACTGGCGGCGGTTGCTAACGCATTGTCTTTAGACATATTGACAGAAGTGTCAAACGAAGAAGAAATGCACCGGGCTATCGATCTAAAAGCCAACATTATCGGTATCAATAACCGTAATTTGAGAGACTTGAGTACTGACCTTGCAGCGACAGAGCGTCTTGTCCCCATGCTGGAAAACGCCAGTCACGATTTCGTTGTCATATCCGAATCCGGCATTTACACCTACCAAGATGTACAAAGACTTGCACCTCTGTGCCAAGGCTTTCTCGTTGGCAGTTCACTTATGGCGGAACACAACGTCAAGACGGCCGTTAAGACACTCTTGTTCGGACAAACTAAAGTGTGCGGACTGACAGACGTAAAACAGGCAACACACGCATTCGAACAAGGTGCCATCTACGGCGGTTTGATTTTCGCTGAAAAGTCGCCTCGTTATGTGACGGATGAACAAGCCAAAGACATCGTATCGCATGTCGAGGGGGACTTTGTCGGTGTATTTGTGAATAGCGATATTGAGACCATCGTAAAAAAAGTGAATGATTTATCGCTAAGTGCGGTCCAGCTTCACGGAAATGAGACGTCGTCGTTTAGACAGGCTTTAAAAGACGTATTACCCAATGACGTAGCAATTTGGCAAGCCCTTGGTGTGACGGATACGATTCCATCCTCGTTGCAAACACTGTTGGCGGAGCCTGAAGTCTCCAAAGTACTACTCGATTGTAAAGTCGGAAACCAAAGTGGTGGCACCGGTCAGCAATTTAACTGGGCGTTGTTAGATGACATAGAAGATAAAACTCGACTCGCCATAGCGGGCGGTATCGGTCCAGACAATATTCAAGCGGCCTATCAAACGGGCGTGCCGCTCATCGATGTGAACTCAGGTGTAGAAGATGCGCCCGGGCAAAAATCAGTAGACAAGATTAACGCATTGTTCAGTGTGCGAAGACAGTATTAAACACAAGAATTGAACAGGAAAAACCATGAACCAACTAGACCCTAAATTCGGTGACTACGGCGGTATGTATGTACCCGAATTGTTGATTCCAGCATTGGATCAACTCGAAGCTGCCTTTACCGAGGCCCAGCAAGACCCAGAATTTCAACGCGAGTTTATGTCCTTACTTACCGAGTATGCAGGCCGACCGACAGCAATGACCTTAACGCGCAACCTGGTAAGTAATCCAAAGGTAAAGCTTTATCTGAAACGCGAGGATTTGTTGCACGGCGGCGCGCATAAAACGAACCAAGTACTTGGCCAAGCACTGTTAACTAAGCGCATGGGCAAGACAGAAGTCATCGCCGAAACTGGCGCGGGTCAGCACGGTGTCGCTACGGCACTTGCCTGTGCCTTGCTTGGTCTGAAAGCGCGTATTTATATGGGTGCAAAAGATGTCGAGCGCCAAGCACCAAACGTGTTCAGAATGCGTTTAATGGGCGCTGAAGTTATCCCCGTTGACGCCGGTTCAGGTACCTTGAAAGACGCGGTTAACGAAGCCATGCGCGACTGGTCAGCGAGTTATGACCGCGCCCACTACCTGTTGGGTACTGCAGCAGGTCCACACCC
>CAWUJV010000109.1:0-11568 GCA_963922845.1 uncultured Alteromonas sp. | reverse complement strand
ACCGTTAGCCTAATTCAAGCCATTGAAAACAGTGTTGAGCAGAATAAACAGATCATCGGCAACCTCGCACAGAACGATCTGATGATCAACGGTTTGATTGATTTTGAAAAACGTCAAGAATATCTCCCGTTGTTCTTCCAATCCCTGAAAATAACAGAAGCCCCCAACACCAGCTTGGCGTTGTTTGATTTTGCGGGTGACCCCATCATGTCAAAGAACTGGGGAGACAATATCCCAGTAGAATTCGACACTATGTGGCAAGCGCAAGTGTTGGAAAATGGGCAGGCCTATACCCATTTAAGTGCCAATGGTTTTCTCGTTGCAACGCCCGTATTGCTCGATAATATGGCTGAAGGTGCCTTTGTGTTCTATGTACCATCGATCACTTGGTTGTTAACGCCTCTATATAACAATGCCACACAAGTCTTAGTGGATGACAACAACCAAGTTATTTACTCATCAAAACCCAATACTCAAGCTGAGAATCAAGCGTTAGATAGAAATTTGTCTCAAACTCACTTCATGTATGAGGTGCAATGGGAAAACTTTCAAATCATCAGCTTTGAATCATTCGCTTCTGCTTATTCAGGTATATTTTGGCTGATTCCCGTCATGTTTACTGCAATCCTCGCGTCGGCTTTTGGTAGTTTGCTGAGCGTGAGATTAGCTGCCACTCAAGCATCTGGCACACTATCTGGGTTGTACCATTCGTTGCGACATGAACTTAACGATAGGCCCCAAAATTGGAAGGATTTGATGAATGACCCTGATGAGGCGGAAGAGCTTTATCAAATTCGAGATTCGTTCAACGGCTTAATTGACAACGTGTTGTCCTTGTCGATATCCAATACCAAATTTACTAATGTAATCAACTCAATGCGGGAAATTCTCGTGGTACTCAGTGAAGACGGCGATATTGTATTGAGCAATATGTCCTATGCTGAATTTGCCAGCCGCACTCATTTACACACGTGGCAAATTACCGAATTGTTCACAGAAACCAATGACTTTGCCGAAGCCACCTATAAAACCATAGAAGGTAAATCGGCGTGTATATTGTGGCGACAATCGCCGTTTGTCGACGGTTCGGGAGACATTACCGGCAAAGTTTATGTGGGTGAGGATATCACCCAAAAACGCGCCCTTGAGTCGGATCTAATGATGAAAAATACAGCGATGGATGAAGCCACCGTATCGATTGTCATCAGTGATGTCAGTAAGCCAAACAATCCCTTAATCTACGTCAACAAGGCATTTACTGATCTAACGGGGTATTTACCCAGTGACGTTTTGGGTCGCAACTGCAATATGTTGCAAGGACAGCACACCGAAGCCGACAAAGTTGAACAAATTCGCAGCGCAATAAAAGACGCCAGCCCAGTTGACGTCACCTTAATCAATTACCGCAAAGATGGCTCACAATTTTACAACCAACTGACGCTGACACCTGTACCTGAGCAAAGTGGAGAAACACGCTATTTCATTGGTATTCAGCAAGACGTAACGATGCAAGAGCAGACGGCGATATATCTTAACGAAGCTAAACTCAAAGCAGAGGAATCTGCCAGACTACAATCGCGCTTTTTAGCCAGTATGAGCCACGAAATACGCACACCTATTAATGGCATATTCGGTATGCTTCAGTTGCTGCAAGACGGCCCACTGGATAACAAGCAGCGAAAATATGTCGGTTTGGCGTCAGAAAGTACCCAAAATTTACTGCATATCATTAATGATATTTTGGACTTTTCGAAAATTGAAGCGGGTCATTTATCTATCGAAAACGTCAACTTTGACTTAAAACACCTACTTAATTCGGTCTACCGCTATTACCAAGTCCAGTGTGAAGAAAAGGGTCTCGAGTTTTCGCTCAATATGGATGTCGACGCACATCGCTACGTTAGCGGCGACATTGTTCGTTTGCGGCAAGTCCTTGAAAATTTACTCAACAATGCTCTGAAATTTACCGAAAACGGAAAGATTGACCTGACTGCGTCACTCACCCAATCTCCCAATCACGCACTTATTTTGGAATGCGTGATCTGTGATACGGGTATTGGTATTAATAGCGACAAACTCGACAGTATTTTTGATGTATTTAGTCAAGAGGATGACAGCACAACACGCAAGTTTGGTGGCACCGGGCTTGGCCTGGCTATCTGTAAACAACTGACTCAACTCATGGGCGGCGACATCGCAGTACGCAGTGAAAAGGGTGTGGGTAGCGAATTTAGGTTCTGTATACAACTCGCTGTCGGCACGGAGAAGATCATCAGTAGTCCTCGAAGCGCAGCTAAACCCAAACAATCACAAAACGGTTCAACGAAAAAGCCAGTATTGTTAGTTGTTGAAGATAATGAAATCAATCGCATTGTTGCCACTCAGCACCTTGAGGACTTTACTGTCATCACTGCAGAGAACGGACTACTGGCAATCAACGCGCTGCAATCTCTGAAAAAGTCTGTTTCGCTCATTCTAATGGATTGCCAAATGCCTGAAATGGATGGCTTTGTCGCAACCCGCTTGATAAGAGATGGGGAAGCGGGAGAGCAGTATAAAAAAGTGCCTATCATTGCCTTGACGGCTAACGCGATGAAAGGCGATCGAGAGGCGTGTATCGAATCTGGCATGGATGACTATGTCAGTAAACCGTTTGAAGCCGAAAGCTTAAAGCGAAAGGTTAATTATTGGTTATCTCAAGAGGGTCAACAAAAGCGGCTTCATTAGAGTGTACAAGTGTACGCTGAAATACTACACTGTCATCACACACTAGTGAGATAGCGAAATGACTCAGAACAATCCAACTGCCTACAGCCCCACCGAAGAGTGGTTGAACAGTATTTCCCATGGACTTGGCTTTGTCGCAGCAATAATCGGCCTAGTGTTTATCGTCCTAAAAGCAGATAACACGCTGTCGGTTACCGCCTCAGCTATCTATGGCGGCACACTTATCCTAATGCTGCTATGTTCAACCGTTTATCACGCAGTAACACATCAAAAAACCAAAGGCGTGCTGAAAATATTGGATCACAGTGCAATTTATCTCTTAATTGCCGGCACTTACACTCCGTTGCTTCTGGTTTCAATCGGCGGCTTACTCGGCACTATATCAATGGTCGTGATTTGGTTGTTGGCTATCGGTGGCGTGGTATTTAAAATTGTTGCTGGACAGCGATTTCCCAAAGTGTCAGTCATGACCTACTTGCTAATGGGTTGGATAGCATTGGCGCTTATCTATCCACTTTATCAAGCATTACCGGGTGGTGGCTTGTGGTTGATTGTTGCAGGCGGCCTAAGCTTTTCAATCGGCGTTATGTTTTATGTCGCCAAATCCAAAAAATACACCCATGCGATATGGCATATGTTTGTACTCGGTGGTTGTGCTTGCCATTACTTTTCTATTTATCACTTTGTCATTTAACGGTCACAACCGAACAAAACTTCACCAAGCAAATCTTAAAAACCAACATAGGGATTGTGATTCCGTTTGTACTGTGAAAGTATACAAACGCGAGGACAAAAAAATAATTTTAAAAAGGATTCAAACATGAAACGCATTTTAGGTGCTGCAGCACTCGCAGTAATCGCTTCTACTTCAGTTCAAGCACAAGACGTTAACCCATGGCAAGACTGTGGTATCGGCGCAATGATTTTCCCTGAAAACGGCGGCGCAGCGGCTATCTCTAACATTATTTGGGACCTAGGTACTACTGCAGTATCATCTGCTAGCTCGTCAGCAGAATCATGTGAAGGCGAGCGTGTTAAAACAGCTCAGTTCATCAACGAAACATACAATCTTCTTGAAGATGAAATCGTTGAAGGTAACGGTGACCACTTCACTGCAATGTTAGAAATGATGCAATGTGACGCTTCAGCAGCACAAGCTATTCGCACAGAAGTTGCAGATAAAGTACTTACTAGCGAACAAGATAAAGCAGAGAAGCTTTTCTACATCGCTGAAGAAGTTTGTTCAGCTAGCTAAGAATTTAAACCTCGCATAAGCGAGTGCAAATGCACTCGCCATTCCCCCTTTATGAAATACGCGCTTCTTTTCTTCGTCTGTTTACTTTTATCGTTTCCAAGTCACGCCAATCACACGTCACAAACGTGGTTAAGGCTGCTACATTTTTCGGAAATTGATGAACGAAGTGAGATTGAAAACGTAGATTTTTTTCTCGCACCAAATGGCCGAGACAATCCCAAAGCTGAATTTCTCGCAACAATAGACGCATTGCAACAAGAGAATAATAGTGCACTATGTCGCTTCCCTGCCCGAGCAATATATTTAAAAACGTTGGGCTTTGAGGTTGCCGATCCACTCACTAAATGTAAGCACTACCGTGAATGGTTGGGTAACGACAAAGACAACGATATAAGCGTTGTCTTTGCGGATGGTTATTTGGGCAATCCAGCATCCTTCTACGGACATTTACTGTTTAAAGTTACATCATCTAAAGGTTCAAAAGACTTACTCAATAACAGTTTAAACTTTGGCGCTAGTGTACCTGATAGCGAGTTTCCACTTGTTTACATCATTAAAGGTTTGTTCGGCGGTTATCGTGCCACTTACAGCAGTAATCACTACTACCGTTACAATATAAATTATCGCGAGCTAGAAATGCGCGACCTTTGGCAGTACACCCTAAACTTAAGCAAGAGTGAAAAAGCGCTACTCATTGCTCACGCATGGGAACTGCTTCAATCAGAGTACACCTATTATTTTACCCATAGGAATTGCGCGTATCACATCGCACGTATGCTTGAACTCGTTGTCAATGAGCAAATTATTCGACCCGATGAAAAAGTCGTACTGCCTATCACGGTATTTAGCCGCCTAGCGTCCACAACAACACTCGACGGCAAACCGGCTATCAAACACATTGAGCGCCAACCCTCAAGTCAATCAAGATTGCGTGAGCAGTTTGCCCAATTGCCAGTTGAGCTACAAAACCTGGTTGACGAATCAGCCCGTCATCAAACGCTAGCCAAAGACATTGCAACACTGCCACCCGCTGATAAAACCCGTGTTTTAGATATCTTACTGGAATACACCAACTTCTTAATCAACAGTAACGACGACGACAGCATCAAGGCGTTCAAATCACAAATTCAAAAAGTCCGTATTCGCCTACCCGCATCGACAACAAAATGGCAAGCAGCAAAAAAACCGTTGCCTCACATCGGCCAATCGCCTTCTATGGTTAGAACGTGGATTGGATACAATGAAGACATCCGAGGTTTTGTCGATATCGATTACCGTCCAGCCTACTACGATTTATTGTCAAGAGGCGGTGGTATCCTTGCAAACTCGGCGCTGTCGATGGGCGAAGTCAGCATTCGTGTGACTGAAGATAAACTCGTGCTAAACCGCTTAGACTTGTTCAATGTGGAAACCGTTGATACATCAGCATCGGGACTACCTGGAGACGTTGGTATCGCGTGGAAAATGCGCGTGGGCAATGAACGCAATAATGTAGACCAAGCCACCACACATAACGAATTTTTTGCTGAGGCTGGCATTGGTAAGGGCATGCAACTTGGTGGGTTGGTGCTTTATGGCCTCGCAAACGGACGATTACAAAGCCCAAACGAATTTGGTCAACGGTTTTTCGTTACGCCAGAAGTGGCTGCGCTATATGAAACTAAAACGACAAAAAGTCTGTGTAAACTGGGCTATCCCATTCCTTTTTCACAAACCCATTTCAATAAGAAAGTAAAAGTCACCTGTAGCAGCAGTATCTCTATTCGAAACAATTTTGACGCTCGACTCAGTGTTGAACACCAGTACGAATCCGAGCTAAAAATGGGTTTTTCTTGGTATTTTTAAGTATTTCACTGCAAAAGCCTTAAAAACACGACTGAAAGTTTAAACAATCTGCCCTGATTTTCCCTTCATACCTTTCATATCACTGTGTCTGAACGGTACGCCTCGGACGCGTATCATATCCGAGAGATCAACGTTTAGTTTGGCGTATTTAGTATCGACGGCAAGCAAAAAGGATTCATTAGTGGATTTATTGACAAAAGTGGCGAACACTTTAGTCAAGGCCTCGTGGCTGTCATAACAAGGCTAAAGAGAACAAACCTTGTTAGGTTGAAAAAACATTACTGAAGGTGGCTGCATGTCGTACAAAGAAGACTCCGTTGTCGATGAATATATTGATAATCTTCTAGAGAGAATGCCCAAAAAAGTATCTAAAAGTTTTACTGACGAACAAATAAAACACCTCCATTTAGCCCTTGGACCAAGAAGCTGGAAAAAGCACCCTATCGATGTACGAACCACATTGTCGATGCCGTTTGTGCGAAGCCAGTTGTATCTCGTCTTGTTAATGGGGCGAGACAAGCGAAATCTTACGCGAACGGAGCAACAAGTATCGGCATTTACTATTGCCGGCATCGCAACGTTATTTTTGACTTCAAGTGTGCTACTCGGCTTGCTCTTCATATATCTATTGAAGTCAGCGCTGGGTATCAACCTTAGTGAGGACGTGTCTCTTGGTATTTGGGATTGGTTTAAAAGCCTTTTCTAAGTCGAAGACGATAGAAATTTTTCTCAAGTAAACGAGGGTTTGCGCCGACATAAATACCCAGATGACGCCAATAATATGCAACTAATTCATAATAGGCGACATCGATGTCTTGTGACACACTGGTGAGATAAAATCAGTCTGCGCTAATCCAAAAGATGGATAGACTTGGGATAAAAAAATAACAATGAATAAAACAATCAATACTTCACTCACCACACTGTGCCTCTTGTCGATGAGTTTCGGCACCCTCGCCGCTGAGAAACGCAACGTCTACAGCGTTGAAGTCGCAGCGGAAAACGACGATAACGTCACCCGTACCATTGAGAAAAGAGATGACACGGCGTTTTCAATCGCCCCCTCAGTTGAAATCTATGCAGGCAAAGGCACGAATCAATTTTCGTTTGTCTACGACGGTTACCTTAAACGCTATGACGAACTTGACTCATTCGATTACGACGAGCACAAAGCGACACTGAGTTATGCCTTTGATCCCACTGCCCGCTTTAACGGTGGAATTCAACTGACCTACGACCAACGTCAAGAATTACCCGGAGAAACCAACGCACCTGTCATCCCGACTTTGACTGAATTTAATCAAGAAAAACGCAAAACCGCGCAATTTAATGTTGCTTACGGGACCAATCGGAGTATCGGTCAGTTGGTACTTGAAGGTCGACTTCAAGATAGCGAGTTTGACAACAACGAGCAATCATTTCGAGACAACGACAGCAAGCGCTTAGCGGTACGTTATTTTTATCGTTTTGCCCCCAAGACCCGAGGGTTTATTGAAACGAGTTACGAAGACGTCAACTACGACGGAGAATTTGACCAAAGTAGTAATCTTTTGCAGGTGCGCGGTGGGGTCGAATGGGAGATCACTGGCAAAACATCAGGCTTTGTAAAAATCGGCCACCAGCGACGGGACTACGACAATGACACACTACTTGATTTGTCAGGACTGTCTTATTCAGTCGACCTCATTTGGCGCCCCAATTCCTTCACCATGGTGCGACTGGTAAATTCACGCGATATCAGCGACTCAGCCGTAGAGGAGTTGAATGGTTATATTGTAGACCGTCACGCAGTATCTGTTAGTCATGAACTTACGCCACGATTGCTAGTAAAAGCCAACGCAGGTATTGGTTTTTACGATATCGACACACCAGAGCACGACGATACGCGAGTGGATTTGGGTCTGTCGTTTGAATATGAACTCACCAGCAGGATTGATATCACCTTGGGTGTGAAGCATGCATCTCGTGATTCTGACCTTATTGATTTTGAGTTTGACGCGACGCAAGCCCAACTGGGTATTCGCATGAAAGTTGACTAAATCTCTTCTACACTGAGACGGAACACAATTAGTCCGTCCATTGTTTTACAAGGAGTCAAAGCATGCCCGAAGTCACAATGAACCCAGGCGTTTGGTTCGAAATTTATGTCGATGATATGGCGCGAGCCCAATCGTTCTACGCACAAGTCATGCAAACCGAATTCAGTACCATCACTGATGGTGAGTTAGAAATGAAGCAGTTTAGCTCGTCACCTGACGCACCAGGTATTAGCGGTGCGCTTGTGAAAATGGCCGACATGCCAGCGGGTAACAACAGCACAGTAATCTACCTAGGCTGTCAAGACTGCGCAGTGGAAGCCAGTCGAGTTGAAGCGGCAGGCGGTACACTAATGCGTGATAAATTCTCGATTGGTGAATACGGTTATTGCGCGTTAGCCAAAGACACGGAAGGCAATATCTTTGGCTTGCATTCGATGCAGTAAACGCGGGGAGTCGCCATCTAGTGTGGCAAGGCCCCGCGCCTTGCCAAGGTTACTTAGCGTTCACGTTTGTACCATTTCGTCACTTCTACTGCTAACCAAATAAACCAAACTATCCCGGTCAGGCCGAATAGATCTCTGAGTATCGGTTCACTGGAAAATACAGTCGCGACACCAATCGCCCCTTTGCACAAACTAAACACCGCCCACGCTTTAGAGAAAGCACCGTGCTTCAGTGCCAACCAGCCAAGCAGTAACACCCACACGCCACCAAGTAATTCTATCCCACCCCCAAGGCTATTTTCGAGTAACAGCATAGACCGATATATTGACGTGATGGCAGACAGGTTTTCTGGATCCATTGATGACATGAGCGACATGCTTGTCAGGCTTATCATGCCCGCAATGAATAGGACAGCGGCCCAAATTACGCCAAAAGCCAAGGTAACCGATTTGAGCAATTGACTGTGAACACCTTCGACAAGGTAAAGGGCGACTGATGTCACAATCAAGCAGATGGCAAAAACAAGGTAGCCGATAATATAGCTCACCTCGACGAGTATCCGATTGGCTAACAGGTAAGCCACTTTCTCACTTATGTCACCCGATGGCGTAGTCAGTAATGCGCCATAGATAACAAACAAGATGATATAGCATGCTGCCATCCCCAACGACCCTAAGCTCACTGCACGGGCTATGGTTAACAATGGCGTGTTGTTGTAATTTCTCATTATCATTCCTATCTTATGTTGATAATGCTATTTTGCTTGTAAAATCAGTGTGCTGTCGTCCTCGCCAATCGAGAAGGACACCAATACAACACCTTTTTTAGGTCAAGGTTCATCCTGTTATGTTTATTTCTGGTATATCGCTTGGTGTTAGCGCGCTTTGTTTGTCTTTACTCATTGGCAACAAACGACATGGCCCCCAAAGTCTGTTTCACGTTCTTATTGTCGTGCTATTTGGTTGGCTGGCATCTGGGCCTTGGTGGCTGGCCCACAATGATGGGTTAACACAAATTTTTGTCTCCTCCCTACCCTTTGTTTTTTACTTGTTGGTGACGTGTGCGTACTGGTTTCAAATGGCACTCATTCACCAATCCACACAGACGGTTAAGCACTATCAATCATGGCTTGTCGCGCCGTCGTTAGTTGCACTGTTGTTGACGCTATCCATGCTGTTTATTCCAAGGGATGAGTTTATTGGCGTATTCATTCAAGGACAGGAACCTAGCCAAACGTTAACAACCGTCACTACGTTATGGTTTGGTGTCATGGTGTTGATATGGTTAGGCCTCAGTGCCCTGCTCTTTATTCAAATGGTACGAAATGGCGTGCAGTTCCAAGGTAGACTCAACGAATTGCTCTCTGATCACACAAACAAACGCTTAAACTGGTTCACTGTTGTGTTAGCGTTTTGGGGAATAACATGGCTATACAGTATTGCAGTATTGGCATTAGAGGATAAGTTTCAATCCTTCGGCGTCAGCGAGGCAGGCGTCAATATACTGCTGCTGGCGTCTATTTGGATTTTTAGTGTGTACTCACTTCGCCACCAAACCGCCAATATTGCTATTACAGACAGCAGTAGTGGTGATGAAGAGGAAGCTGAGCAATACGAACGCTCAGCCATTGATGATGATCGGATGGCAAGTATTGCTGAAAAAATCCACCGGGTGATTGTGACTGAGCACGGGGGTTTAGACCCCGATATCAATGCGGTTAAATTGGCCGAACAAATAGGCATATCGACACATTATTTATCGCAAACCTTCAGTCAGCATTTGTCGACGACCTTTTATGATTACGTTAATAACGCAAGAATAGACAGCGCCAAATCCGCATTGCTACATACCGACAAGACGGTTATCGATATCGCCTATGACGCTGGATTTAATACCCGTTCGTCGTTTTACAATGCGTTTAAGAAACAAACGGGGATGACGCCAAGCGCATTTCGAAAGCAAGGGTAATCGGCCAACCTAGGGAACCTTTGTTTTATTTTGATGTTTATCAATCGACTTGTTCAGCGCATTCACTTGCTGACGCTTTCTCGAGCGACACACTTCTCTTAAAGACGGTTCGCGTTGTGTACAACGCGCATCCATCGCGTCTTTATTTAAAATAGCAGAGGACGTGTTGTAGATAGCATCAAATTCGTGGCCCCCTCCCGTAAATGTGCCACACCCTGCAAGCGAACCACAGACGAGAAAAACGAGTTTGACTCTCATGGCGTTGACCACACACCGTTAGTTACCTGACAATCAATCGAATCCAGCGCCATGTGTATGGTAAGCCCCAGCCCAACTAATCGCGTTTTTGGGAAAAATAACATGGCGACGTACACGGCGATAAATCCCAATTGGTGAAGTGGGTGAAAACCTATACTGCAGCGATTGGGGTCATAAATAGGATCGGCGAGTAAGTGATCCAAATCCACCAGCATAGTCGCAACCAAAATAAGGTAAGCACGTCGCCAGTGTTTTCGATAACACAGCAAAACAATCAGTGCGGGAACAATAAAATGAAGTGATAGATGAAACATTGAGTTTTGAGCTTGTTTAAATAGCAATGAAACGACCCTAGGAGTATATCAAAACAGCGTGCACGAAGTCTTTGCGCGTCTTCACTGTGCAGTGCCATTCCCCCTAAAGGAGTCTTGCCAACACTAAAACTCAGATGTTGGCGGTGGATTACTCAACGTTAAGAAGATGGTTTCGTCGCTGTAATACACGACGAAACGCTAAGCAAACTATCCCCACTACGATAATAAATACGGTACTTGGCGCGGAAACGTTAACAGCGTTAGGATTTACGAAATTTTCACTAGAAGACAATGTATTCCAGATTGAGTAACCCGCATTATCGTCAATGCCTGTTAGCGAGTTAATTGCCGCATTTGAATCAATCAGTCGATAATCAATGGTTAATGAATCGAACCATTTCTCGCCTCTAAACCAAACGGCCTCAGGCCCGGCATGCTCACAACAGCTTGTAATATAGTAGTAACCCGTTGATAGCACAGTAGTACCTTCATAAGAGAATTTGTACGAACCGTCTACACCACGATAAGCGGATTCGGTGAAGCCTAAATCAAAACCATAGCTGTTTGTTATGTTGCCAAGATTCCAGTAGGCGCCTGATTCCGCGGCTGAGAACGTTAACCTCAAGGTGTCACTGACTGCAAAATCCAGGGCAAAAATATCATCGCCGCTCTCTTGCACCAATCTTGTCCCGTCAAAGGCAAACTCAGCTTCAATAAT
>CAWUJV010000108.1:0-11641 GCA_963922845.1 uncultured Alteromonas sp. | reverse complement strand
CCCCAACCATCGGTTTTGGAGACCGCTGTTCTACCAATTCGAACTACACCCCTAACGCGGAAATGCATTATACGTATCGCGATTTAAAGGTAAAGCACTTTTATGCAAAGAAACGAGCAGTTGCGCATGCTTTAACCAATTAATCCATTTTCAGTCGTTTTACTCTCGTCATCTGAACTATTCGCCTTTAATGCCTCTGTCCACAGCTTGTAGGTCAAATCAACGATTGGAACAAAACGCGATACTCCCTCTTTTACCGTATCTGCATCCAAACCCAACGCGCTCGCATAATATTCGCAGAGGGTGTGTTTCTCAGATGATGACAATTCATTAATCATACAACAGGCAACAATATCGAAATACCGATTCCCCATCGAAGCGTATTCCCAATCCACAATTGTAAAAGGGTCACGGGCCAGTATATGCCCATAAGATAAATCATTATGACAAAAACACATGTCTTCATCTTGATTCATCAAACGATTCGCTGTGGGGCGCCACTGGGCGATGGCATCTGTTAACTCATGATGACGGGGTAGCGCTGCAAACGTTGCGTAATGTGACCAACGTTCACTTAGATTCAAGGTTCTCGCGGTGATAGGCAACTGATGAACCTGCGATAAACATTGTGCCAATAACCCAACGTTGTGCTCCGTATTGGGTAACTCAACATCGTGCCACTCCTCTACCCACAAACGCCCATCATCATCTAACCATATGGGATGGGGCGCAATACCGCGATTGGCAAGTTGCTCTTGAATCGCATATTGATGCATGCGATTCACACCACTAAAAGAGTCATCACCAATCCATTTCACAGCAAATTGGCGCGTACCATCTTTTAGACGAAACACCTTATTAATAGCACCGCCGCCGATTGACGTAATCGTCGCCTCTGACGACAGGGCTAAAGGTGCTCTAAGCAAATCTGTAACGTTATGGGGTAGAGACCGCAAGGCTTAGCTTCCTTTCTTGTTGCCATTTGGTGTAACCATACACCGAAAAGCCGACATAACCAATGTACAAACAGGCAGATAATGCTAATCCTGCTTGTCCATATAGCCAAGCTGAAAGTAAATTAATAACAAACCAATATAACCAATTCTCAAGCACCTTGTGAGCAACCATAAAGGTTGTCACAACGCTGAATACCTGCAAACTGGCATCGAGAAACAGATGTTCGCTGTTAAACTGGCTGGAAGCAACATGGGCAAGTGCCCAAGCCAAACACCCCAATACAATGACGAGAGCTGTGTGGATAGACCAATGAAAAGACCGAATCGACTCTGCCGTTTCATTTTGCGTCCCTCTTCGCCATTGCCAATAACCGTAAAACGCCATTACCATATAAAAAACGTTTAGCGCAGCCTGAAACGGTAGTGTTACTTGCCAAAACAAATAAACGTAAATAGCGGTGCTGAAGAATGCACAGCACCAACACCAATTGTTTTGTCTTGCCGCCAACCACACATAGCCGATAGCCAGTAACACGGCGAGCCACTCCAAAGGCGAAGTGGCTGCAAGTTGCGCGACAAACTCAGTCATTTTCTTTTCTGGCTTGCATAGCGTCGAAGTTTAAAAACTTAGTGACAAAAATAGCCTGACCCACTGATTCGTGAGTCTTTTGCATTTCTTGCCCAAGAATCGACATCACACGCTGATACTCACCTGTGACATGAGTACTGGTAGCATTCGTTGCAACCGATAACGCTTCATAGCCATTTAGCCTGTCAATAAAAGACTGTATCGCTGGAATAAAATCATCCATTAGCGGGTACAATGAAATCTCTACCATGACTTGCATAGTCGCTCCTAGTACTGATATCTCAACGTTAATCCAAATTGGCGCTCTGCGCCCAACTGGAAGTAGGGTTCTACAAATGCGTATTCGTCTCTTGGGTCGTTGCTAAAGCCACCAAACCCTCGAACATAGTACTCTCTATCCAGCGCATTTTTAACCCATACGCTCGCTTCCCATTGTCCCGTCGACCACACTAATTGAGAGTTAACTAAGGCGGTAAATGGCGATAGTTCATCATGACCGTCAGAGAATCGATGTTCATCTTTCACGTCAAGGTCAACTCGCCACAACCAACTGTCCGACAAAATCAGCTCACTAAAGAGGTTAACCGTATAATTCGGTGACTGGGCTTGGTTTTGCTCTTCAACAACGGTGCCGTCAGCACGTTCATAGCCTTCCACTGTGGCATCCAAGTAACCTACATTCAGGTTAACTCGCCAGCTGTCGGTAGCCTGCCACGCTAACTCCGCCTCAAACCCTTTATTGGTGCCTAGGTCTGCGTTGTCGATAACGTCGATGAAATCCGGTGTGCCGTCATCGCGGACCAAGACGTCAAAGTCACTGATTTGTGTGTTTTTGCGGTCCATATAAAATATCGCAATACGCGACGTCAGAGATGGGTGGAAAAGTTGCCCCTTGTAGCCCACTTCGTAGTTCCATGCGAACTCAGCGTCAAAAAAACGTTTTTCTGCGCTTACCCGCTCATCAGGGTTGAAGCCTGGCCCTTTGTATCCTCGAGACACACTGGCATAAAAGAACTGGTCGTCGACGATATAATTTAGTGATAACTTTCCACCAACCATGGTCTCATCATTGCTTTGAGTGAGGCCCGTATTGTCTTGGTAGTCAAAGTCATAGTTCTCCACTCTCACCCCGGCCACAAGGCTGAGATTGTCATTTAGTAAAGTGGTCGTTTCGACGTAGGCAGACATTGCTGTTGGTGAGAATGTACTCGCAAAATCGCCGTCCGCGAACGTGTATTGACGAAGTAACTCTTCATCCGTTGACTTGTAGTGAGCACCTACCACCCAACTCATTGCACCATTGAGTAAACTTGCCGCCTCAGATGACGCAAAACGAATTTCGGCCATATCGGTATCGACATCGCGGTAGTAGGCATCAAATGAGGTATAACCAAACGGGTGAAACCCCGTAAATGTCCAGTCTTCATCGTATGCATAACCAATATCGTGTGTCATGTGTGTCGCCACCAGTGTCAACAGCCCTGACTCGAACTGAGTTTTGGAGTTGAGCCCAAACGCATGCGTTTCCTGACGGTCAAAACCAGGTTCATCGGACAAGGTCTGGCGGTTGTTGTCTAACGAGAAGTCATCATAGCCATTGTCGATATCGTACCAACGATAATTCAAGGTGAGATCCGATGAATCGCTGACTGCTATACCTAATGCAAGCTTGGCTGCAGTTTCATCGATATTGCTGGTGTCATCTCGGCCTAAAAAGGTGTTCTCGATAAAACCATCGCTTTTGTTGTGTACAAACGCTGCTCGATAATTGACGCTGTCAGACAACGCGTTTCCGTGAGCCGCTTCAAGACGATAACTATCCTGAGTGGCGACTCTGACTTCGGCATAGCCGTTTGCCTCATCTGACAACCCGTTGGATGCAATTTTTACGGCCCCCGCTAGTGCCCCTGTGCCAAACAAGGTGGCTTGCGGCCCACGGAACACCTCAACTTGCTGTGTATCAAACAACAAACCCGACGCGCCCAAACCAGAAAAATCGAAATCGTCAACGAATAAACTAACCGAAGGGTTGATTGGCTCAGCAAATTGACTGCGCTCACCAATACCGCGAATTTGAACAAAGCGTCCTCTTGACGCACCGGATGCGAAATTAACATTAGGCGCGATACTCAATATGGAATCTAAATGTTCCGCTTGTCGGCTCTGCAGGCGAATATCATCAAGAATAGAAGCACTTGCACTTAGCTGATCAAGTGTGGCTTGACGGAAGTCACTTGTGACAACGATACGCTCAATATCAGCTTCATCAGCTAATACGGGCGATACGGCAGCAGCAAGGGCTAAGGATAAATATGTGTGTTTCATAGGATCTCTTGGTCTCACGATCAATAGATCCGGCTTTACGGCAGGTGTAGTGGTAGATTGTCAATTGACCATCCCTACGCCGGTATTATCCGGATCAGGTTAAAGGGTTCTCACTGCGTGAATCTCAGCCTTTCGGCACCCCTTGGTTTTATTGGCTCGGAGTCTAACAAGACTGCCGAATACGTCAAGAATATGACGAACTATTTTATTCCGTCTTGGTCCAAAAGATTCAAACTGCGAAGCTCTTCGTTGGTTTGCTCTTCTAACATCTCTAAAGTTTTACCATGCGGTGTTGGCTTACGTGTGTCTGGGTCGACCTTCACAAAGACGATGTCGTCAGCAAAACAAATCGTTCGCTTAGTCGCTTTGTTTCTAACGAGACAAGACACGGTAATGGATGTGTTCCCAAGCGACTTAGTTTGTAAGCCAAACTCAACAATGTCTCCTTGTAAAGCGGGACTCTCAAACGCTATTTCGCCTATATGCTTGGTAACCAAACAATTCGTTTCCAACTGACAAATGGCATAAATGGCGGCTTCTTCGTCTATCCACTCGAGTGCCCTGCCACCAAACAATGAGCTGGCGTAATTAAGGTCACTTGGCATTACTAGCCTACGGGATAAAAATCTCATTCGAATTCCTACTGGTTAATCGTTACACTTCTAAGCCTTTATTATACGGGAAAACGGCGCGAATGACCTTTCAAGACGTACTAAATTGGGTTGAAGAGAGAGAAACCTTACCCTCTCATCGGCAAATTCTAGTGCTCTCAGGTGTTCAAGATCATTGTCAACAGTTGGCTTGGGACATTTGGTCACAATTGCCCCCTAAAAACCAGGGGACTTGGATTGGTGAGTCGCCTCATTTAGGTGACGATGCCATTGCTATCAAACATTATCAAAAGTGTTTAGGGCAAGATTATCACCTCGTAGTCTACAATGCTTTCAGTGGCCTCCTGCCAAATGCTTTTCTGGCAATACAAGGCTGCCTGTCGGCCAATGGACTTTTAATTGTATTAACCCCGTCTTTGGACCTGTGGGGAAAGCAACCAGATGTCATACAACAAGGCTGGTTGAGTTTTGGTCATACCGTCCAGCACTCAGCGATGAATGCTTATCTCGCCGATCATTTTTTAATGTCGAAGGACATTGCTCGATTCGATGAATCTGGCGTGGGGAACCTACCGATAGCAACGGCAGTGACTTATCCGTCAAAAGAGGTGACGCCGTTTCGGTCTGAAGACCAAAAAAGCGCGTTTAACCAACTCGTTGATTGGGATAAATCTGCCCCAGTGCTTTTGTCTGCCAAACGAGGCCGTGGTAAGTCCACCTTGCTCGGGTTTTACATTGCACAGCAGCTATCACAAGGCCAAAGCATTAATCTCTACAGTACTTCAAGGCAATCTGTAGAACATTTGTTTATTGGTGCCTGTCAATATTTGCCAACGCTTCAGAGGCGAGAGAATCAACTGTATCACCCACAAACCAATAGTGTTTGTCAGTGGTACGCCATTGATAACGCCAATATCAATCCATTAGCCCAGATTACTATCGTAGATGAAGCCGCAGCTATCAATACAAGGGTGCTCTCTTCACTGATTCGTGGTAAGTCTGCATGTATTCTGTCAACTACCACGGATGGATACGAAGGTAGCCGAGCGGGATATCGGCTAAAGTTTATTCCTAAACTCACTATTCAATACCCCAATATCCAAACACTAACTTTAAGCACACCACTTCGCTGGCATCACGATGATTGGCTAGAAAATTGGAGCGAAAATGTATTTGGGCTATCACAGAGAGTTGAACATATCACCGCAGCGTGTACCCATTATCATTTCAGTTGGCTAGACGCCAGTACCCTGTTGGATGAAAACAAAGACTGCTGTCATCTCCTTGCCGCCGCGCATTACCAAACTAGCCCTGATGATATCGCCAGAATTGCCAACAGCCCCGATGTTAAACTCATCAAGATGACGTCGGACACAATACTTGTGGGTGTTGCAGTTATTATTGAAGAGGGAGGTGAAGCCTTCAACGACTTGGCGGACGATATCGCGGCAGGCGCAAGACGACCAAGAGGTCACCTCGGTGCCCAAAGCCTTGCGACTATAACCGGAGATCGTAATTTCGTTACCCAACGAAGTTGGCGTATTAACCGAATTGCCATTCACCCAAGTATTCAAGGTTTGGGTCTTGGTTCTGCACTTCTCAAAGCAATCACGCTGCAAGCGCACAGAAACAAAATAGACTATATAACAACATCATTTGCTTACAACGAACAGGTCGCCAAGTTTTGGCTACAAAGTGGCTTTATTACCGTGCGCGATGGGAAGAAACATGATGCCGCCAGTGGCGCTGTAAGTACCTTAATGATTTATGGATTGACGACGCCTCAGTGGCTAGATGCGCTTTCGAAACTGGATAGCGGCCAATTAAACCACAAAGACTATCAAAGCCTTCCTACACAAGTACAAGTGCAGATAACAGATTGTTTGAATAAACGAATAGAAAATTTTTTGGCAGGCAAACGCAACATTCTGCATTTAGGCTTTGCAAGAATCTGGGTACTCTACGAATCTGGAGACTTTCACACGCTCGGTGAAGAACTGCGTGCACTCGCCCGTCCCGACTTCGATATTGACCAATTCAAAGTGACGTTCAATTATCCGGGTAGAAAAGCCGCACTAAAGGCATTAACAGACAAGTTAGCTCAGCTTCTTGAAGTTCGGTAAGAGTGTTAACAATCCAACGTTTAGTCGTGCATCTGTCCTATTAAATACACGAAAAAAAAGCCCGTCAGTGACGGGCTTTTGATTAGATATTGATTCCGCGATTTTTCGCTTTCTCTTTAATGTAGGGTTCCCAAGCAACTGCGTTACGACGCAATGCTTTGTCCTTCTTGGCTTGTCCTACATGATAGAACGCCTTTTTGAAGTCACCCAAATAGAAGTTAGCTTCCATTAGTGAGAAATGAATCTTGCCCTGATCTTCCGCACCGCGGTCGATAGCAGCGGTCAACGCTTTAATCGCCCCTTTGTAATCTTCTGCGACAAGCAAAAGAACACCTTGTTTGCGGTAGTGTTCAGGATCTGAACTTAGCTCAGCAGCCTTCTGATAATACTTAGCGGCAGACTTGTAATCCTTAGACTGGTGGAACGTATTCGCAAGTGCAGAATAATTCTTCGCGTCCTTGGCAATCAAACCTTCGTTGACGTATTTTTCATAAAGCTTAGCAGACTTAAACGGAATACCGTTTGTCGCATAAAGCTGACTCAGCGTTTTGATCTCGTTTTCTTTTTTAAGGAAACCTTGATCATATGCAATTTCAAATATGCTCAACGCCTTTGCATAGTCTTCAACAAGCATGTAGAAGAACCCAAGACGAACCCACCACTCGCCCTCTGAAGGGAACACCGTTACCAACTCTTCGGCAACTTCAATGGTTTCTTTGTACATCTTGCGCTCAAAGTAAGACTGTAGCTTAAGAACATAAGGGTTTTTCTTCGGCTCTTCGTACAATGCAATCGCTTTGTTTGCCGGGTCAATCATCTTGTCCAACTGCTTTGCTGAGTAGTAAGCAGATGTCATGCGTGTGTACACATCTGGATCTTCTTTACACGTAAAGTCCATCCATTTTTGATAATAACCGATAGCGTCGTTGTACTTCTTCTCTTGCATGCTCAAATCAGCAGTTAGCTTAAGCGTATCTGCATGGTTTAAGTCATTAAGCACTTTGTTGTCGACAGCTTGAGTCAAATAGCCCAATGCTTTGGTACCCTGACCATCTTGACCTGCTAATAAGTTACCGATAAATCGAGCAACATAAGCCTTGTCAAAATCATCAGATGCGTTGATGTCATAAAGAAGCTGAAGCGCTTCGTCTACTCTGTCTTCGCTGTAGGCTTCAAACGCCTTTTGGACCTTCTTACCCGTTCGCTCGCTTACTAGTGTTGTCTTGCCCTTTTCATAGCCAGGACATACCACTGGTTGACTTGTTTGAGCTTGCACTGCAGGGGCGCTGATAACAGCGCCAGCCGACAATACAAGAGCAATAGCTGAATGTCTAAATGAAGATTTAATCATTTTTATTGCTCCAGTTTAAAGTCTAGTTGAACAAACATATTAGGTTGTTTTACGGGCTTACCGTCAACGATCTTAGGCTTGTATTTCCACTTGCGAAGCGCTCTACGTGCTTCACGGTCGAAAATACGTTTTGGCTTAGCGTCTAGAACTACAATGTCGTCCACGCCACCTACTTCGTTGATTGTAAACTGCAATCTAACCCAACCCTCAGTGCCGTCACGGGCCGCTTGAGGTGGATATTTAGGGTCGATACGTACGATTGGTGTAGCGTCACCGTCACGTTGCATCGCGCCTACTGCACCAATGTTGATACCAACACCACCTGTGTCAACAGAAGGAATGTTCATACTGAACCCATCTGTGTCTGGTTCAGCGGCTTCTGGCTCAACAGGTTGAACCTTTGGCGGCTGTTGTGGTGGCGGTGGAGGCGGAGGCGGAACACGAGTACGCGTTTGCGTATCTTCGTCCGGCTCTTGCATCACGATATCAATTACTGGAGCTTCAGGTACTTCATCCGCAGGCTTAGCTGAGTTTTCGATCAGCTTAGCCATCACTACGAACAACCCAAATGCGGCAATCGCGCCTAATAATAAAGATACAATAAAACGACCCATATTAACCCCTCGCTGCTACTGAAACACGGTCAACACCAGCGGCCTTAACCTGATCCATTACTTTTACTACAAGACCGTGTTTAGCCTTGATATCAGCTTGGATAATGACGTAGTCAGTCGGTTGCTCAACTAAAAGTCGTTCAATGTTAGCTCTAACGCTATCAACAGCCACTTCTTTCTTGTCCAACCAAACACCACCGTCTTCGGTGACAGCGATGAATATGTTGGCGTTCTTGTGAAGAACGGCTTGGTTAGCGTCAGGCTTGTTCACTTCGATACCCGCTTCCTTAACGAAAACAGTGGTAACGATGAAGAAGATTAGCATGATGAATACGATGTCCAACATCGGCGTCATATCAACAGCTGCTTCTTCCTGTTCGGTTCTGACTTTACGAGACATAAACTCTCTCTCTAATGATGTGGCAGGCTATCTACTAAGCCTTCTTTCGCCATCTTCACCTTGGCTTCAAGTCGTGAACTGATGAACAGTCCTGACAAAGCCGCAACCATTCCCGCCATTGTAGGGATAGTTGCCATAGAGATACCAGCTGCCATCAAACGGGCGTTACTGGTACCTTGAGTTGCCATTGTCTCGAATACGCTGATCATACCGGTAACAGTACCAAGAAGACCAATAAGCGGACACATTGCAACCAAGGTGCGAATGATGAGCATTCGAGCATCCAAGTCGTCAGATGCTTGAGAAATCCATGCGTCACGGATTCTATGCGCGTACCAAGAGGTAGTATCTGCACGGCCGTCCCAATCAGAGATGATTTGTTTTTTCACCTTTGGGAAGACCGATGAGATATACCAGTAGCGCTCAATCATTAAGACCCACATGAGAAAGAGCGCGGCAGCAACGGCGTATAATACGTCACCGCCGGTAGCGATAAAGTCCCTGACCGATTCCCATAATCCAATCAGGTAAACCATATTATGCTTTCTCCGACTCTGCGTGCTCTGCGATGATACCCGCAGCTTGCTCGTCTAGAATGTGTACGATTGACTTACTACGTGATGCTACGATGCTGTGAGTAAGAATCAACGGCAATGCCGCGATAATACCCTGAGCGGTAGTCACAAGTGCCATAGAGATTGAACCAGCCATCATACGAGGGTCACCCGTACCGAATAGTGTGATGGTTTGGAACGTCGCAATCATACCAAGAACCGTACCTAGTAGACCTAGTAGCGGTGCAATCGCAGAGAAGATCTTGATGACGTTGATGCCACTTTCGATTGATGGAAGTTCACGAAGAATTGCTTCATCAATTTTAAGCTCTAAGTTTTCAGCATCAGCAGACTTGTTCTCTTGGTAAACCTTAAGGATACGACCTAGTGGGTTAGCATCTGAAGGATTGTTTGCATTTTTAAGCTGTGCACGCATCTTGCCGCCAACCATTGTTAGCGTGATGAACTTGAACAGACCAATTAGCAAACCAATTGCCAACATACCAGTGATCACGTAACCTACTACGCCACCTGCGTGATAACGCTCAGACATTGTCGCTTTCTGCTTCAATAGGCCCAAGATGCTACCTTGTGACGGGTCAGCATAGAAAGGCACAAGACCAGACGTGGCTGAACGCATCTCTTCAGCTGATGCAACAAAGTGACCATCTGGTTGACGACCTAGAGGTTGAACAACTTTGTTTTCTTGGTCGTACGTAAGGTAACCTTCATCACCTACTAGGTTGAATGTACCTACACGAACTACTTCTTGCGTGTTTGTACCGCCGTCTAACGCAACCACTTCAGTAGTGAAACGTACAACTTGACCTGACTCAGTCATTTCAGTTTGTAGCGCGTACCATAGATCTTCTAGTTCTTTGATGTTAGGAAGGCCTTCTGACTCTTCAGACATACGCTGAAGGAAAGCTTCACGACCTGGGTATTGTGCACTTACAATTGATGTTGCTACGACACCGTAAGCTTCTGAAGATGCTTGACGTACCACACCGAACATCTCACCCAACGTACCTGTTGCTTGATCAAGTTCAGCTGCTTTTTCATTAAGCGTCACTTCATTGTCTGCGAATTGCTTCTGTAGACGATCACCGCGGTCTTGTTCTGCTTTTCGATCCGCCTGAGCTTTACGAAGTAGCGCTTGCTTGTCAGCACGTGCAGATTGGAACTCTGCTTCACGCTCTTTGTTTACACGAGCTTCAGAAACACGGTTGTTCTTTACTTGCTCTAGTAGGCCTTTAAGCGTCGTTGCTTCTTGAGCCTGTGCTGCAGTCGCTAGAACAGCTAGAGATGCAGCAGTAATGATAGATTTTAATACTGGTTTCATTAAAACTTACTCCGCTGCTTGGATAGGTAGCTTGATCAAATCAGGTGGAATGACATTGCTAGCCATTTTGATAGCGTCAACCACTGCAGATAAATACTCATCACCTAAACGGTCATATGAGCGAGTTTCTTTGTTGAATACCCAAGCGCTTTTCTGATCGAGAGAAAGTGCTAACAACGCAGTACGGCCCAGGTTAAAGAAATCAACCGTCACTTCAGTACCGTTCTCATCAAGGGTACCTTGGTAAGAGGCGATACGCGTACCGTATTGGTTCTCAATTAGGTAAGCTTCGATTACTTGACGGAACTGCTCAGAAACAGTGACGTCTGAGTTAGCCATCAAATCACGAAGACGTTCTACACGAGCAGTACGTTCTTCAAGGTTGATAGGCACGTCAAGCTGGATGAATTTTTCCAAGCTATCAATCATGCGGAACATCAAAGGAACGATACCTTGTTTCGTTTCTTCGATACTGTCGATTTGACGCTGTAGTGAATCGATACCACGCTGCTGGTCAGCAACCAAGCTAGCGATGTAATCGTTATAAACTTTCAGATTTTCAGTTTCATCAATGACCTGACGATACTCAACTAGCAATTCTTGTGATTGCTCGAATAGCGCATTGACTTTTTCTTGAGATTTCGCTGCGTCAGCATGGATTTTAGCTTCTTCTTTTTGAAGCGCGCCAAGCGTGTCTGCAGAGACGACTGCGCTACCTGTTAGTGCGAATGCACCCATCACAGTAGAAGCAATAAGAGTTCTCTTGCTCATTTTGG
>CAWUJV010000107.1:0-11781 GCA_963922845.1 uncultured Alteromonas sp. | reverse complement strand
CCATGTTTCGTTTTTCGGTTTTTCTTTTCAGTGTGGCAATTGTAATGACAGTATCAGCAACGCAAAAACAACAAACTATCGATGTGCCTGAAAAACAGCTCCCGTTGCCGGCTGCCTCCAGTGACGCACTGCGAGAAGCGATTTCCCAGAGCCCGATTCCACCAAAACCTGTGCTAATGAATGCTGTTCCACAAAGCGATGAAGCGTGGCGAGATTTTGTACAAGCCACCAATGCAGAACAAAAGAAAAAAATCAAAAAAATGCGCAAACAATTCGACGTTCAGGTTGAATTGACGAAACAGGGAGACGTGACATACCGTACTCTGACACCAGCAAAGGTGGATCCTTCTTTTGCCGATAAAATATACCTTGATGTGCATGGTGGCGCGTACGTGTTATTCGCCGGTCTCCCCAGTATTGAAGAAGGGTTGTTGGTAGCACACCGCCTGGGTATTAAAGTCGTCAGTGTTGATTATCGTATGCCGCCCAGCCATCCCTATCCGACTGCACTTGAAGACGTAATGGTGGTCTATAAAACGTTACTTGACGCCTATGGGGCAGAGAATATTTTCATGGGGGGCACATCTGCTGGAGGCGGTATCGTACTCTCTACCATTCAATCGCTCATTCAAGCAAAGAAACCGACACCCAAAGCCGTTTATGCAGGTACGCCTTGGGCCGACTTAACAAAAACGGGTGACACGCAGTACACCAATGAGATGATTGATCGCATCCTTCTGACCTACGATGCCACGCTGCAAGGTGCGGCTCGCCTCTATGCAGATAAAGAAGACATATCTCACCCTCGCCTATCTCCGTTGTATGGTGACTTCAGTGGTTTTCCGCCAACAATGTTAGTATCAGGTACCAGAGACATGTTTTTAAGTGACACCGTCAGAGTAAATCGAGCATTGCGGGACGCGGGTGTTGAAACCTTGCTAGATATCTATGAAGGCGTTTCGCATGCGGATTACCTTGTTGCATACGAAACTCCCGAGTCAGAATCAGTGTATCGAGAGCTGAAACAGTTCTTACTCAAGTACACTAAGTAAAGTAGACCGCCGTGATTACGCGGCGTTAACGCATACTCTCAGTTGCCTGTATTTATAATTATTGGCCAATACTGTCAATGAGTCTCGAAAAGCGCTCTTCCATTGGATACTGCCCCGTAGTCCAACCCAAGCGGACTATCACGAGGTCTTGTGAGGGTACCATCATAACCGATTGTTTGCGGTTCCCCATCATGAAGTAAGCGTCTTTGGGTAAGGCTGGCCAGTGTAAAGCGTCTGCTTGTTTGTCTTTCGCGTTTAACCAAAATTGGAAACCGTACCCGGGGAAATTATCACTATTATTGGTTGTCGCGGCCGCTTCAACCCACTCAGGGGCAAGTAATTGTTGGCCGTTGATAGCCCCCTTATTCACCATCAGCCATCCCAGTCTTGCCCAGTCCCGACCACTGGCATAGATATAAGAACTACCAACAAACACGCCACTAGGATCGACTTCGAAAACAGCGGTATGCATACCAATCGGAGCAAACATCTGGTCTCTCAGGAACGCTGCGCTACTTTGTACATCACCACCGAGTTGCTCATGGAGCCAACGAGCAATTATGTTAGTCGTTCCCGATGAATAGGAAAAATGGGCCGAGGGTGGATATCCAAGGTCGCTGTCGATAGCTACATTGGAAGCGCTGTAAGCAGAAAAAAGCATATGAGTGGAGTCACTGCCTGGTGCATAGGTTTCGTCAAATACTAGCCCAGAACTCATGCGCAAAAGATTTTCAAGCGATATATGTTGTCTCTCATCCCCCCATTGTTCAAACAACTTCGTTGAATCTAGGCTGTTCACGCCATGGAGGTAATCAAACCGCCCCACCATCATCGCCGTTAAACTTTTCCCCATAGACCAACCGAGTAAAGGGGTATCGACCTCTACACCTTGCGCATAGCTTTCAGCGATAATGTCGCCACGCTTAACAACAACCATGGCTCGGGTATTCAAACCAGCTTGATTGTCTTGCACAACAATATCATTGACCAGTGACTGAATATCATCTCGCAAGGTACCAACCTGATTACCCGCAGGCCACGGCAATGCTTTGGCTTCAATATCATCTATCGCCGCCGTATCAAGAGATTGCGTATTACCTACATCAAGTGAACAGCCTAAGTCTGGGCGAAACGTCGCACTGGCTGAAGAGAGCCCGCCCAGGTCAGAAACAACGCGATTGTCTTGCGAAAAATCTAATTCGACCAAACGAGTAGCGGGAGAATAAGACGCCAAATCTTCTACGATATCCTGCGGTTTTTGTCCGGTAATGTAGTAGCCAGAGCAAGCTAATTTGGCCCCCAATCCGGTTGCAACATCCAGTGCCGCCATCAAGTGCCATGGGTAAAAACCTAAAAAGAAACGAAAGCAGCCAGTAAGAACGGCGAGAGTAAACGCAACAACGATCAATTTTTTCATAAGTGGGCAATATATAATTCTTGTTATGCAGTGTATGTTGACCTTTGCTGTACCTATTTGCCGCAACGTATTTGTCATCTAAACAAGGGACCACTTACGCCATGCAGTCATCTACATTCATGCCTGATGATGCCGTGTAAATAACAAAGAGTCGCGGCCTGAAAGGTCAACACGTCTTAAAAGCTTACCTTAGCGATATGATGCAGTTATGTCATCCATATTCCATAAAAAAAGGGGCGTGAGCCCCTTTTTTAAAAATGGATTATCGAGGCGGGAACATCCCACCTGGGCCACCAGGTCCTCCCATGCCACCCATACCACCGGGAGGCATCATCCCCTTCATTTGGCGCATCATTTTTTTCATGCCGCCGCCAGACATTTTTTTCATCATTTTCTGCATTTGCATGAATTGTTTGAGCAACCGATTTACATCTTGAATCTGCGTGCCCGACCCCGCGGCAATGCGACGTTTGCGTGAGCCTTTGATAATTTCGGGTTTCGCTCGTTCAGCCGGCGTCATCGAGTTGATGATCGCTTCCATCTGATTAAACTGTTTTTCGTTCGCTTGATCTTTAATCTGAGCGCTCATATTTCCCATGCCAGGAAGCTTATCAAGCATGCCCATCATACCGCCCATATTGCGCATTTGCTCAAGCTGCTCTTTGAAATCTTGCAAATCGAAACCTTTGCCTTTTTGCACTTTTTTGGCAAGTTTCTGCGCCTTTTCTTTATCGACTTTGCGCTCGACTTCTTCGATAAGGCTGAGCACGTCTCCCATACCAAGTATGCGTGAGGCAATGCGCTCTGGGTGGAATGGTTCAAGCGCTTCGAGTTTTTCGCCCATACCGATGAACTTGATTGGCTTACCTGTGATCTTTCTGACCGACAGTGCCGCACCGCCTCGTGCGTCGCCATCCGCTTTTGTCAAAATAACGCCCGTTAACGGAAGGGCATCATTAAACGCTTTAGCCGTATTAGCCGCGTCTTGTCCCGTCATGGCATCGACAACAAACAAAGTTTCGATGGGATTGACCGCTTTGTGAAGCGCTTGAATTTCTTCCATCATGTCTGAATCAACGTGCAAGCGACCCGCGGTATCGACTAGCAAGACATCATAGAATTGTTTTTTTGCCGCTTCGATAGCGTCTTCAACAATGTGAATCGGCTTTTGCATGATGGTCGATGGATGAAACCCCACTCCGACATCAGTAGCAAGGGTTTCTAGCTGCTTTATTGCGGCTGGACGGTAGATATCGGCACTCACTACCATCACTTTTTTCTTTTCACGCTCAGTGAGGTATTTCGCTAACTTACCCACACTGGTCGTTTTACCTGCACCTTGCAAACCCGCCATTAACACGACAGCAGGAGGCTGAGCCGACAAGTTCAATCGCTCGTTAGCCTCGCCCATTACAGACTCTAACTCAGACTGAACAATTTTTATAAATACTTGGCCCGGTTTAAGGCTCTTCGTTACCTCAGTTCCGACTGCACGCTCTTTAACTTGCGCAACAAAGTCTTTGACAACGGGTAATGCAACATCGGCTTCAAGCAACGCCATACGCACTTCGCGTAGCGTTTCTTTGATGTTGTCTTCTGTAAGCCTGCCGCGGCCGCTGACATTTTTCAGCGTCTGACTCAAACGCTCAGATAAATTTTCGAACATAGCGCTATTTCTAATACCTTAATTATTGGCAGTGATTGTACCAGCAACCTCAATGGAACTCACGTGCTTTGAGCGCAAAGCATTAAGCTCGTCTGATACCGAAAGATTTTTCTATAGATAATGTTACTTCGACGTTTTACAATGCGAGTGATTCACATTTCGCCATCCTATTCGCGTTCACTGGTCTCATCCTCTATCGCCGAAGGACTCGGGGCGGAAGAAATTACAGGGAAAAACATGACTGCAATATTTGCGACAATCAGTGTTATTGCATACATAACCGCATCATTTGTACTTATGGGTCGCTTGTTCGACAAGCAAGGGCCAAATAAATTACTGGCTATGATGTTAGGTACACTTGGGGCGGTATCACATATTCTGTTTTTGACTCAGTCGATTCTGGTTGAACCCGGACAAAACATGTCTATTACCAACGTGTTATCGCTAGTCTCCTGTATCATTGCCGTGTCTATGTTAGTGAGTGCTACCCTACTCCCGAATATTTTATTGCTGCCTGCCGTATTTGGCTTTGCGGCACTGGGGATTGTAGCCGCTTGGCTGATTCCCGTTTCCTACATTATGCAAATAGATCTACAGCCTTCGTTGCTCGTCCACATAACCTTGTCTTTGTTTGCCTATGGCACCTTAGTCATGGCGTTTTTATATGCAATACAAATGTCATTCATCACTTATAAACTCAAACACAAAGGTGTTGGGTTGCTGCATTCGTCACTGCCTCCGCTAATGTTGGTCGAACAAATCTTATTTAAACTGATCGTCGTGGGCACTATTTTGTTGTTGGTGTCATTGGCAACTGGATTTATCTTCTTGGATAACATGTTCAGTGCACAGTACGCTCATAAAACAGTGTTTTCCCTTGGTGCGCTGGGTCTGTACGCAGTGTTACTCGTTGGCCAAAAAGTGTGGGGCTGGCGTGGAAGACAAGTTGTGATGCTAACGGTAAGCGGTGTTGTTTTATTAACGCTCGCCTACTTTGGTAGCAGATTTGTGAGAGAAATTTTATTGTAACGTGAGCATGTTGGACGACAAGTTTGCGTAAGTTTGTACACGTTGAGCGCACATCCACACCAAATTAGTAAGAATTTGCTTGAATCATACCGGCTGAATCACTACATTGTGGATTCCGCTTAGAATAGGAATCTCATAGTTGGACGACATATCCACCAGCACGCTGCTTATTGCTCTTGGCGTGCTCATAATGCTCTCAGCATATTTCTCTAGTTCTGAAACGGCGATGATGTCCATCAACCGTTACAGACTCAAACACTTAGATAATGAAGGTCACCGAGCAGCGAGACGTGTTCAACGCCTTCTTGACCGACCTGACAGATTAATTGGTTTAATCTTAATCGGTAACAACCTAGTGAATATCGCAGCGTCAGCGCTTGCCACGATTATATGCACACGGTGGTTTGGCGAATCATGGGCGGTAATCGCGACGACGTTCGGCTTAACCTTTATTTTGCTTATTTTTGCAGAAGTGACCCCAAAAACCCTGGCTGCGCTGTACCCTGAAAAGGTGGCGTTCCCCAGTTCCGTTATTCTTACACCCTTGTTGGTGCTGATGTACCCATTTGTTATGTTCATCAATGGCATAACCAATGGCATTTTATCGTTACTTAAAATCAATCCAACAGATAGCAATGACACTGCGCTAAGCCGAGAGGAATTGAGAACCGTGGTGTACGAAGCGGGCGCCATGATCCCTAAACGGCACCAAGAAATGTTGGTTAGCATTTTAGATTTAGAGAAAGTCACGGCTGAAGACATCATGGTGCCGCGTAATGAAATTGTTGCTATCGATATCAACGACGAGTGGAAGGATATTCAAAAGCAACTGATAAACGCACAGCATACACGGGTGTTATTGTACCGCGATAGCATTGACGATGCCGTTGGCTTTGTGCACGCGCGTGATGCGCTGCGACTCCTATCGAAAGATCAGTTTACCAAAGCCAGTCTACTTAGAGCGGTCAGGGAAATTTACTACACGCCTGAATCCACCCCTCTTCATACATTGATGTACAAGTTTCAGGCTGAAAAAGAGCGGATTGCTTTGGTCGTCGATGAGTACGGGGATATTATGGGTTTGGTCACACTGGAAGATATCCTAGAGGAAATCATTGGTGACTTTACCACCAGCATGGTACCCGACCACAGTAAAGAGACTCACACACAACAAGATGGCAGTGTGTTGGTAGACGGCAGCGCCAATATCAGAGATCTTAATAAAGAGATGGATTGGGAACTACCGACTGAAGGGCCAAAAACATTAAATGGTCTTATTCTTGAGTACCTAGAAGAAATCCCTGAACACAAAGTGAGTCTGCGTCTTGCGGGCTACCCGATAGAAATCTTAGACATTAGCGAGAATATGATTAAAACGGTAAGAGTGATGCCAAATTTCTACCAGCCACCATCGGGTAATGCTGTTGGGGATTAGTGTCAACTAGGGTATTAAATGACAATACCCTATCCTTTCTTTTTAGCGCGGCGAGACAAAACCTGAGCTTTAGCCGCCTCAACCTTCATCGACAGCGTTGCCAACTTGTCTAAGATATCCTGCATTTCTTCGTCGTTTTGAAGATCGTCTCGATCAACATGGCCTATCAAGGTGCGACGAAGCTGCTCCGGAATGGATTTAGTTGTCATGAAGAAACTGGCCTCTCTTACCAATCTATCAAAGTGCGGTGAAAACTCCACTGATAACGCGTTTCGCTTTTATCGAACGCAATTCAGAAGTCACTAGTTGATATATCGGAAATTAGCCAAAGTTCTGAAGGACTAATTTGAACTTTTTGGGAACCTGTTAGCAATCAATAGGATTGCCCTTGATAATGTGCAATGAGCGCCCCTTTGTGTTTCTTGACGTTATAACTAACAACGGCAACACTGCCTGTCGCGAAAAGACTGGATGCGGGCTCAATGTTGACATCATCTAAGAAGAAACTGACAAATGGCATGTGGCTTACCAGCAACAGTCGATGAATAGGCTTATCGGTTAAGCTGGCTCGTTCAATAAGTGTATCAATGTAGTCGTGGGCAAAACGCGGGTCGCCATCCGGCGTAATATCGGCACAGATTTCATGCGTTTGAACGGATAAATCAAGAGACACCATGTCGAAAGTCTGACGAGTTCTTCGATAAGGACTCACCAAGGCCAAATCCACTGCTCTGTTATCACAATAGTGTTCTACCAGCCATTGGGCGGTCGCCATTGCCTGCTCGCGACCGTTTGCCGTGAGTTGCCTCGATTTGTCGTCAATTCTCAGAGACTCTGCTTCACCATGTCGCATGATAAACAGCAAAATCTCGTCGATGCTACTTTGACCTGACATTGTTTAACTAATATGATGATTTTTAGAGTGTTAACGATAGCAGACGGTAAACGTACAGCCTAGCGAAATTGTCAAATATTCGACAAATAAGCCTAAGGTAGTAGTGCCTATCAAACACTGCTGTACAACTTTACAGTGACTTTGTTTTTTATTAGCGCAATGCACAATAGCGTTAATCTGTTTGCTCGGGGTCAAAAAACCGAGAAGGCTGTTATGGTGAAGGATAAGTACAAACTTAAACACCACACTTTAATTGACAACGATTGCTCATTAATATTGAACTAATACGTATCCATAGTGCCCAACGGATGGCGAAATAAAGAAAAACGTACCATTATCAGAAACATGTAAAAGATGATAAACCTCGTTCGGCATAGAATAGACGTCGCTGAGCCCCAAACAAGAGACTATTTTGACAACTTCACTGTGCTTTGACGAAACGAGACAGGTAACGTTAGACAATGGGCTGCAAGTGCTTTTGTGTTATCAGAAACACTTACCAAGTACGAATGTGTCAATAGCGGTACAGGCTGGTCATTTTTTTGACCCTGTAGATTGCCAAGGATTAGCCCATTTACTTGAGCACATGTTGTTTTTGGGAAGTCGCCACGTTCCAAAACCAAATGGTATCAATGAGCTTGTCGAGCAAAATGGCGGAACGATCAACGCTTGGACGGGGACTGAATACGCCAATTATCATTTTAGTATCAAGCATCAATCCTTGAACGTGGTTCTACCCGCCTTTGCGGATATGTTGAGAGCACCGCTGCTCAATCCTCGATCCATTGAGAAAGAAATTCAGGCTATCGAAGCCGAATTTCAATTCAAGCGCAAGGACGATTTAAGACGCTTGTATCAAATTCACAAAGAAACATGCAATCCAAACCACCCTTTTAGCCAGTTTTCGGTCGGTAACGCAGATATTTTTGACCGGTTGGGTATCGATGGTTTGCATCAATATTTGAGCGAATTCCACCAACGCTTTTACAACGCCTCCAACATGCGTTTATGCATACACTCTTCAATACCGCTCGAACAATTGCACAGTATGGTAATACACGCATTTGGTAAAATGAAAAAGGGTGAGCAGGCAAAAGCAGATTGGCCAGCATTATACACTTCATCTCAGCTCGCCATTCGCATAGGTATTGAGCCACTGCAACAAGCGCGAAGAATGATCGTCACGTTTGCCCTACCAGCCTTGCATAAGGAATTAGTCACGCGCCCGCTTGATTACATTAGTCACGTGCTTGGTGATGAGGGTCAGGGTAGTTTATTCGCATACTTGAAATCCAAAAACTGGGTTACGAGCCTTATCGCGGGAAGTGGTATTGAAGGTGAGGACTTCAAAGACTTTAACGTTAACTTTCAGCTTACTGAGCAAGGATTACTTCATCAAGAGGACATTATTTCGTCCCTGTTTTATGCGATTAAAGTCACACGCGACTCTATTTCTGAAGCTTGGCGTTACAACGAAAAAGCACAGCTTTCGGCACTGGCTTATCAATATGATGAAAGTCCAAAAACTCTGGATATGATTTGCGATTTTGCGCAGAGTCTTTTTTCTTTTGATGCAAGTGATATCGAGCATTGGCGAGCTGGTATTGGAAGTTACTCTGAAACCACACTACTCAATGCATTGGCGCATTTTGTCCCGTCCAATATGCGCGTAAAAGTTATTGCTTCGCATATTGAAACCGACAAACAATGTGCCTATTACGACGCGAAGTATTCGGTTTCGCCCATTGCCGAAGCGGAGCTCGCGGCTTACCGCTCTCCGGCAGTGATTCACTCAATTTGCATGCCAGAGCCTAATCCCTATATTGGTGAGGACTTTGCGTTATGCCTACCAGACAAAGACTATGCCGGCCCCGCTCATCTAGTTGACACTAACAGTATGTCAGTTTGGTTTGCCCAAGATAACCAGTTTAGGATTCCCAAAGGGGATGTGTATGTGTCCTTTGATACCGAAGACTTTTGTCACAACCAAAAGTCTGTTGCCGCTAAACGCATATGGTTGGCGGCGCTTAGTGACAGACTGAAGACAGATTATTACCGCGCAGAAATAGCAGGATTGAACTATCGAATTTATGGCCACCAAGCTGGATTTACCGTGCATACTCGGGGGTTTACGAATCAGCAGTTTTTCTTGTGCAGCGAATTGTTAAAGTCCGCTTTGCAATTTATCCCAACAGAAGAAGAATTTGTTCAAGTCAAGCAACTACAAATGCAGAGCTTACACAATTCGTTGCTAAATAAGCCGACTAACCGATTGTTTATGCGACTAAGCGTATTGATACAACGCAATACTCACGCGCCCATAGACTTACTTGAAGCCATGCATACGCTGAGTTACGAAGAACTTGTTAGCATTTGCCAATCGGCACTACAACACTATTATGTTGAGTCACTAATCCACGGCAATTGGTCTATCGGCTCAGTTAATGACTTTGTTAATGACGTGCAGTCTATCTGCACGGAAACTACATCCACGGCGATTTCTCGAGATGTGGCGCAATTACCAGTTGGAAGTACACTCTACCACTACGTCCCCTGTGAACATGACGATTCTGGACTAGTGCTTTATCTACAAGCGCCAACCTGCGGGCTCCTTGATACCGCCATGTGTATGGTCTTAGAGCAAATGCTTGCCGGTCCGTTTTTTAATGCTTTGCGAACGCAAAAACAACTGGGATATATCGTTGGTACCGGTTACGTACCGCACAATCAACATCCTGGCATTGTGTTTTATATACAAAGCCCGAATACGTCCGTTGCTGCATTGATAGAGAATATGACGCAATTCCTTTTTGAACAACTCGATGAGATTGCATTTTACCAAGGTTATTGGCCAGATATTAAAGCGACAATGCTGAAGCAACTTAGCGAACATGATTTAAGCTTATCAATGAAATCTCAGCGATTGTGGCTGGCATTAGGTATGCAAGACTTCAGCTTTGACAGGAACAAACGACTTGCGCAACTCCTTCAGACTTTAACCTTCAGTGACATTGAAGAATACGCGAGATCGCTCGCCAACCGCGACAATTTTGGTGAATTAGTGTTGTTTACAGATGGTAAATTACCCGCGTTCGACGCCCCGAAATCACACCTTTTGTCTGACATATCTGCCTTTAAAAACACCGCAAATTACTTCAAATGAATAGAAAAACATCGCAGTAATAATAAGAATCGTTCAATTAATACACCTTTAGTATTCATCCCCTAAAAACTGCTTGTAGAGCCTTCCAGAATTAGGCATATTGGTGTTTGTGCGAAGGAACGCAGCCATATAAAAAATATAAATATAACAAAAAGACAAAAACGCATCGCAGCGTGGGTGTATTAGTGCGCTTTTATAAAATTCTGGTCGCGACAATTTTACTAATATCATTCGGATATGCATCAGTCATATCTGCTGCTGAGTCGACTCCATCTGTTTTTGATTTTCATTTCCACAATATAAACAAGAAAGACGGTCTGTCCGAGAATACTGTTACGACAATCGTTGAAGGCCCTAGCGGCTTTATGTGGGTTGGTACGCTTAATGGTTTAAATAGATTTGATGGATTCAACATTAAGCATTACTTCTCCGAGACAAATAACCCGTCCTCTTTGCCAAACAATTTTGTAAGGGATCTTCATCTAAGCCAGAATAATGAACTATGGGTCGGTACATATGATGGTGGATTAGCTAGGTATCTGCCACACAGTGATAACTTTCAAATATTCGACAAATCTAATTCCGTTTTAGAGTCCAACGCCATATGGACGATAGCAGACGACACAAATAATAATTTGTTGATATCCACTAGTTCTGGCGTTTATCAATACGATCCAGAAACACAAGGACTGTCTCATTTAAACAAACTACTAACATTTCCAAGCTCAATTAAAGCAATATTAAGCGAGCCCGATAGAATATGGTTTGGCACAACGGATCAAGGTGTCTTTATTTATGATAAAAAAAGTTTACAACTTTATCCGCTCAATAAAGTAAACCCCTGGGGGATAGAAATTAGTGCGACGTCCGTTTTGGATATCAAAGTATTAAACGGTGAGTATTGGCTGACGACTGATACGGGTTACATCAGAGTGGACAACTTTGGCAACACTCTCACTAATGATGGTCAATCGCTTCAAGATATTTTACTGAGAAGCGACCTAAGAAACATCACTCAAGACAACGATTTTATCTGGGTAGTGGCAAGTGAGGAATTATTATTGCTTGCGCTCGAATCTGATGCATCGCTAACCCTAAACGCCTCTAATAGCGCGATTACAAAT
>CAWUJV010000106.1:0-11974 GCA_963922845.1 uncultured Alteromonas sp. | reverse complement strand
AACTTTGCTATCGTTGTACTTTGTCTTTTTTGTCTCAATGACTTAGGTGTCATCTCAGATTAAGGTTAGGTGTGCCCTCGGCATTTGTAAATATTTTGTTATTAATACGTAAATATTAATAAAACAGATGGTCTGACCACGAAAGATAAGTTCAGCAATTTTCGCGCTAATAGCGTGCAAAATCAGGAATTTAGTGAGGTGGAATGCTGAATAAGTAGGTTAAAAGGCGATACTGAACTAAAATCGCCCTATTATTCGTTTTGTGAATAGTGACAATAAAAATTACATTTGTTCAAACTGCATGACGTCAGTGCGGCAAGACACCGCACTCTTGGCCCTGCAATCTACTGTGGCGCAATAATCGCCAACATCAAGAACTCGCCTACTAAGGCGGGTTTGTCGCTGCCTTTTATATGACAAGTCCCTTCAAACGTGAATAACTTGCCTAACGGTTTGTCTTCAACCGATTTAAGGCGAAATCCATATTTGACCGACTCGCCTACTTTTACTGGCTCTAAAAACCGGATGCTGTTGATCCCATAGTTCAACATTGACGGAATCGAAGGATGAGGTTCAATGATACCCTCGAACGCTTTTGGCATCATAGACGCGGTAAGAAAGCCATGGGCTATGGTAGTTTTAAACGGGCTTTCTTTGGCACAGCGCTCAGTATCAATGTGAATCCACTGATGATCGCCTGTTGCATCAGCAAACAAATTAACCGCTTCTTGAGACACCCGTTGCCACGATGTTTGTTCGAACTCATCGCCAACATTCATATCTAATAAGGTGGTCATAACTTCCCTTCTTTGTCGTTTTTAGTTAAATTACTATTAATGAGCTTAATATTTCAATTGATTTATAATAATGTATAGTTATAAATATAAGTGTTGTATTGATTGAGTGAACAATCGAAAGGGAAACTATAGATGAACCTCAATAGAATTGATCTGAACCTCTTCGCCGTATTCGACGCGATATACACAGCAGGCAGCCTGACGAAAGCGGCAGATGTATTGTGTATTACGCAACCGGCCGTAAGTAATTCCCTCGCACGACTTCGCGAGATGTTAAATGATCCCTTGTTCGTCAGAACAGGCCATAGTATGACGCCGACACCAGTGGCCCAGAATATTATCGTTCCGGCACGCCAAGCCTTAGCGCTGTTACGCAAAAGTGTTCAAGAAAGCCATACATTTGACCCATTGACGGCTGAAATTGCGTTTAACTTTGCATCGAGAGATTTACTTGAAGCGAGCATCATGCCGCGTTTAATGGCTCGCCTCCAAAATTTGGCCCCGAATATCACGTTGACAAACTACGAAATCAACCGAAGCCAAGTGTTGGCAAGTATGGCCAGCGGGAGTCTTGATTTTTTCGCTGATGCGTCGGGTTTTACTGATCCGCATTTATGTAAGCAAAAGATTGCTGAAGATAGATTTGTTGTGATGGCGCGTAAGAACCATCCAGCCTTAAAAAATGGACTCGATCTAGACACCTTCTTGCGATTGGGACACATCAATGTTTCACATCGAAAATCGGGTGACGGACCAATCGAGCAAGCGTTGGACAAAATCGGGAAACGTCGTAAGGTCATCATGCGAGGCCAACACTTCTTAACCGTACCAAGTGCCATCGTCAAAACTGATCTCATTGCGTGCCTGCCTTACCACTTGGCGAAGCATTATGATTTGGCAATTTACGAGATGCCAATCGACATCCCCGCTATCGAATACTTTTTATATTGGCACGTCAGTGCCGATCACGACCACGCTCATATCTGGATGCGTGAACAAATATTCGAAGTTGCAAAAGGCTTCAAGCCTCATTAATCAGTCGCGCTTATCTCTATTAAATAAAGGTGTGCTGTCATTGAGACGGCGCACTTTGGTCGCGTTATCAGCATTGAACATTGCTAAGCGCGCTAACTTTTGAATACTGCCACCCAACGCTTCGGCTCGAACTCAGCAGCCAATTACCATCGCAGATAGTATTAGTCGCCAAGATACAAGGTACCGTTAGAAGCGACTTCAGCTCGCCATTGCTCATATAATTGTTCGGCCTGTAACACTTCGCTTGCGGAGAATTCGCCTTGCATAGTTTGCTGAAAATGGTGATAGCGGTTGTATAGGTCGTTGTCCTCTACATAATCAAGAATGAGACGGTTGTAGGCGTAAGCGCGAAGCCGGCCATGAGGACCGGTTTGCTGAACTGCATTGATATGCGCCAGCTTTTGCATCGCATTGATACTGCCGTGGGACGCCGCACTATGCAGATAGGCCTGTTGTTTAGCCAAAAACGCGTCTCTTCTAGCGATATATTCTTCTCGAGGCAAGGTTCTTAGGCCTTGGCTTTTCATGTAAAAATCTTGAGGAATAACACCAATCGCCTCTTGCGCGAATACTACGCCCTCTTTTGCCGCCCTATCTAGGTAGTGAAAAAATTCACGTTTTTGCTCTGCACTGACACCGCGACAAAATTCATACCGTGCGGTTTCTTGTTCAATTGCGCGGTCTGCATCAGAGAACGAATTCAGCTCTGCTAACTTGGTTTCATACGCGACGTCATTTTCGGGCGCGTGATAACACCGTCGCAAGTTCATGCCCAAACGATAGCTTGCGGCAGAATCTCCAGATTCGCTCATCGCAACCAATGAGGCCAACTGACCCGCTAGTGGACCATCCACTCTCCATTCAAGAGGCGTAATTTTAACTAGCCCTTGTTCCGCATTAGCCTGATTCGCTTTCGCCACGTCAGAACCAGTTAGATTGTGCTTCGATGGTACGGGCGTGGTTACTTGCGCTGTAACTGTTCTTTCAAGCCTGACGGTTTGCGAGGAGACGGCAGACTCTGGGGCATTGGCGTTAGATATCGTCGCATCAAAATGAATCACATACAGCAATGCACCTGCGCCAAGTAGGGCCAGTGCTCCCATTACCCAAAGCTGAATCAGTGTTAAACGCTCGGTCACTGTCGACTCTTTTTGCCGATGAACGGCACCAATATAGGCGTCTTTGACATGTATTCTTTATAAGCAGGCAATGCTCCCCAACGCTTTTTAGCTTTTTCCTCTAGCAGCGGTATGCCACTGACTTTAATCAGTAAGGTTGCGACAAATATCGGCGACAGTAGGGCCAACCATTGCAAACCGCTCAACCACGGCAAACTAGCAATGGTGATACCAGACCACATTAGGATTTCACCAAAATAATTAGGGTGCCTCGAATAAGACCACAAGCCTGAAGTAATAAAACTGGCGTTTTTATGGGTGTGTTTCCACTGCCACTTTTGGTGATCTGCCACTGTTTCAATGACTAAACCCATTGATGCAATCGTTACACCCACTGCAAAAATGGCCGAAAACCCGACGTCTGTTTTTGACGTCAACACGGCAAAAAGTGGTAGCAAGGTCAGTACCACCCAAAGCCCTTGAATATTCCAAGTTACAAAAAATCGCAACGCATTGGGCTTAATGTCGTTAAACCTCGTGTCGACCCCTTCTTTGTTGATTCGGTAAAATAAAAAACTACCCAACCTTATTGCCCACAACCATACCAACCCCATCAGCACCCAATGCTCACCTCTTACAGCGTCGAGGTGTCCAAACAACATGGCACTTGCGGTTAAGAAACTGATACTGCCCATCGCGTCGTAAAATCGTTCGGTTTGTTGAAGAAACGCTGGAATATAAGCAAGCCACTGCAAGATAAAAACAAGCAACGCCACGAGTAATCCGAACGAATCCATTCCTGTCACAGCATATGCACTGCCCAACCCCAACAACCATACAACCAGCAAAACCAGTACTCGCTTAAACATGTGTCGCCTCCGTGTCGGCAAACACCAGTTTATTGTTTTGGCGCTTCACTTTGCATGTCATTTCTTGTTGCATACAGTCAAGTCCGCCCACTTGAGTCAAAAAGGCATCGATGTTGTCTCTCTCGATGGTGGGGATTTGAGCGTAAAACGTTTTTACTCGCTGCGCCTTCCACTGATGAAAGGTTAATATCGCTCGCGAACTCTGCACCCCGTTAATAGAAAACGCATGATTGCCAATGGTGCGAGGAATGGATGCTGAACTGACGTTATCATTACGCCATTGCCCCATTGCAACATTCGTGCTTTCAACAACAGGCCAAAACTGCTCAAACACGTCTTTTAAAAGCGGGATTAGAGTGTCGGGAATGGCATCGTCAGCAACGAGGTTCCCGATATTCGTCGGTGCCATTTGCATGCGTTTTAACCAAGCGACGACATATGGCGCTTTCGATTCTAATAGTTTTTTGGGTGCTGGATCCATATACAAATGGGCATACAAAGGGCCAACCAATCCATAATCGCCCAACGTCGGAGTATTCCCAAGCAAATAGGGATACGATGCAAAATGCTGGTCAAGGGATGACAATACCGTGTTTTCAAACCAGTCTTCGATGGCGGGGATAGTCTCTTCATTGATGCCAAGAATAGGTACAAAGCCTCTAAATTTACTGCCGATACGCTTGCCGATAAAGCGGCGCAAGAATGCTGGGCCTCTTGGCAACACTACACGACCAAACTCCTCAAAGATGTAGGGGAAGTTATCTTTGTTCCAACGGTAATGCATCGCTGGTATCAACAACCATTCATCTGCCCACATTTCAAAAAGTAACGACACTAGGCCCTGTTTAGGCGTAGCTGGCAAGGCTGGCATAGCGGGAAAACGTTGTTCGAGTGACTCAATAATGTCAGCTGTATCTTGCCAATATTGCCCCTGGGGCGTTTTAAGTACGGGAATGAATCTAACACCCGTCTCAGGGATAATGACGTTTTTATAGACGCGAAGAGAAGAAAACACCTCTTCATAGGGTATGGCTTTTTGAATCAAGTAGCTTCGCAGTTTACCGGTATACAAAGAAATTGGCGCGCCATACATCATATATTTATCTGTCATCGGTTTTCCTAGTTTTTGTTCTTGTTATTAAGCCTACCCAGCGAGACTGTACAAGGCGCTGAATAATCGAAGTTTTTAAATGACTTTGCCAGTTAGATACCTTGTTGGCAAATCACAAGGATGAATTACGTCTCAATGGATGAACTTATGCATTGCCCTTCCTTTCGTATCATTTTACATACCCATGTATCACTTAGGTTGTTTTTTACACACTCTTTTTCGATTTAAATACGTCTCGACCATTTGAAAAACTTCTCACACAAATTTTGAGGAATTACCATGTTGAAAATTGTAAAAACTTCTCTAATCATCGCTACGGCTTCTTTCGGTTTCGCATCTTCAGCGCAGGCTGACGTAAATGAAGCACTTGCCAACATCTGTACTATCGTTCAAGCCGACGACAAAGGCGAACTGCGCAAAAAAATGAAGCGTGTTCAATCTGACTACCGTCTAAAGCTTAAAGATTATTACTCAGGTATTTCATGCGGTGGTAATAGCCTAATTCGCACAGCAATGCTGAACAATGCTGTTGAAACCGGCACCCTTCTGGTTAAGAAAATGCCTAAGTCAGCACTTGCACAGCCAGAAAACGACGGCAAAACATTGACTGCTTGGGTATCTGAGCAAGGCCTAGACGCCAACCCAATTGCGTCGGTTCTTTCAGACCGCATGTAATTCCCGAAAGGGACAAACAACCTACCATGGTGACCAATTCAACATGGTCGCAGAGGGAACTCTGCAATTAGGCGGCTCAATGAGCCGCCTTCCCTTTTTCTAAGCCCCCTAAACCTGCCCCACGCAGCAACTGAATGTGTAGTTTGCCTTCCCGCTTGCCCAATCAGACGTGTGAAAGTGCAACCCCTTTGAACCGTCTACGCCCACTAAACGACCATTAATTGATACAGATTGAGTTGATAATAGGCTGTTTACATCGATTTCAATCGTTGAACCACCGACTGTTCTGTGTCACGCTTTTATCCTCAGAAACAGGAAGGGAAGCGTGTGGTTTCGACTATTCATATCAATGACATCCATCATTTCTATAACGGTGATCTCAAACTGGTGGCTAACCTTGTTATCGATCACAATAAGTCATTACTTGAAGGTCCAAATGGCATTGGAAAATCGACCTTGTTGCGACTGATTGCACAATTGGAGCAACCGACACGTGGTAAGATTTCCTTTTCCCCGTCACAACAGCCAGTGGTGTCAATTGCCAGCGATAGTGTCGACATGCCGGCACTCTTTTCGGTGGCGGAAATTATCCAATTAGTCAAAAAGTTTAAACGCTTTGACGACCAAGAGTTTGAGCAGCACGCGAGTACTGTGGGCTTGCTTCAGTTTTTACCAAGTAAGGTTGGCGATTTATCAACAGGCAACAAAAAGAAATTACAACTTTTACTCGCACTGTGTAGCCATCACGATGTTTTGCTGCTTGATGAGCCATTTAATGGTTTAGACAAATCCACAATCGATTATTTTTGGACGCTACTGTGCGATCACAACAAAATACTGATTATGGTAGACCACCAACTTTCAGATTCGAAGCGCCAATGGTTTAAAACCATTGCTTTAGACTAACTTATGAAATCAGCCTATTTCCTTTTATTCAGACGAAAAATAAAAGCGTTCAAGCAACAAAGAGCGGCTTTTTACCGAATATTACTGACAATAGGCTTTTTGATAACGCCAGTGTTATTGCTGTTCGCCCCCGTTCCGGGCTTTTTAGTCTACTCGTCAAATATCATGTCCCTGCCTTTCATTGTTGGCAGCGCTATTTTGTATATCGTCGCGTTAATCAATCATTTATTTGCCAGCCTAATGTTTAATAAAGAAGAGCACCTTTGGTTCAAGTATGTGTTCAATGGTACCTTACCCATAAATGAGCAACTTTATCTTATTCATTGCCGAGTCTACCTATTTGCGCCAGTGACCCTGGCAGGCTTAATTAAGGTCGAGCAATTCACGCCTATATCGATACTGTCGTTCGCGTTAAGTGTTGTGTGTGTATTTTTCGCGGCGAAATGGACTGCCGCTCGAATTATACAGAGCTTCTCTCGCCAACTGACAACAAAGCAACTTTCACTTCATTTGAAAGTGTTCCGCCTTTTGACATTTAGTGCACTGAATACGTTAATCGCATGGTTGGCCAGTGCATTATTGGCGACTTACTTCGCGTTTTCGATGTCTTCTACACTAGCAGTAAAAGGCTATATATTCGTTCTACTTTCTCTTGCCATTGTATTTCTGGCGTTAAGCTACAGAAGTATGCATAAAAATATACGACAACACAGTATCACCCTTCGATATTTTGACGTTAGTTTACCAGGCTCACTATCGAAGCGACTCAAAAATGCGTTGTTCATTGCTATCGTTTTGACGATTATATCACCCAATATTGTTTATTTTATGCACTAAGTAAATTACATAAAAATCCCACAACTACATGATATTAATACCTTTTATATAAAACCAATCACAATTTACGTATATTTTTAAATACCCCAGTATCGCCCTGATTATTTTTTGATCGGATGTTTTCAACTTAAATAGCACTCGACCATTTGAAAAACTTCTCACACAGATATTTGAGGAACTAACCATGTTGAAAATTGTAAAAACTTCACTAATTATCGCTACTGCTACTTTGGGTTTCACTTCTGCTGCACAAGCTAACGTCAACGAAGCACTAGCAAACATTTGTACTATCGTTCAAGCGGACGACAAAGGCGAACTTCGCAAAAAAATGAAGCGTGTTCAATCTGACTACCGCCTTAAGCTTAAAGATTACTATTCTGGTATCTCATGTGGTGGCAACAGCCTTATCCGCACTGCGATGCTAAATAACGCTGTTGAAACAGGCACATTGCTTGTTAAGAAAATGCCTAAGTCTGCACTTGCACAGCCAGAGCAAGACGGCAAAACGTTGACGGCTTGGGTGTCTGAGCAAGGTCTTGATGGCAACGCTATCGCAACCGTACTAGCTGACCGTATGTAAGCAAACGGTTGGAGGGATGATCAACCTACCATGGTGACCGATTCAACATGGTCGCAGAGGGAACTCTGCAAAAAGGCGGCTCTTTGAGTCGCCTTTTCTATTTTAGGTGTCACATAAGTGCTTATTTTACCCGCCGCTCACCAGCTATAGCCACTGCTTCGCCACTCACTCAAATCGATATAATTAAAACAGTGTAGGAAAATGTTACAAGTTACCTGTTGAACACTATGCATATTTATACAATTATTTGTACAAACAATTGTAGGAATAATTCATGACACCTTTCTTTTTTACATTGGACTCAAAGGCCGCCTTTCTTGCCAATATGGCAGGAAGACTGAAAGACACGATTAATGAGGATTGCGCCGTATTGCTCAAAGAAAGAGGTATTTCAACTCCCATCAGTGATGTGTCACTGTTGTTGTTCATCGGAAATAACCCAGATTCATCAATCGCCGACGCTGCCAGGGCCTTAGATTATTCTCACCAACGCACATCTGCCCGAGTGATGATGTTGGAAAAGCTACAGCTTATTGAAAAGCACAAGTTACCAAGTGATTCTCGTTGTAGTGGATTTACACTCACCCCATTGGGGCGTCAGGACCTCAATAAACTACAAGAAGTCTATACCCTTGCCAGTGACGCGCTTACACAACTTATGAAAGACATTGATTGTGATTTGATGACTAAACTGTTGGAGGCCTCCGAATCCTTGAAACACTTCCCGCTATCTCAGCGCATCAACACCCAGTGATAACACTCACTAGTCGAGGCTTGGACGGACAACATGAAAAACTTTCACTTTTTTATCTTTACCTTACTGATGTGCACAAGTTGTGCGGTTTCTACGGTGCCAATGACAACCGCCACACACGCGGGTCTTCCAAACACACTGAAGAATTCTAGCGTTTATCAAAAAAAGTGGGGACATGGTAGTGAAGACTGCAACAGTAAAACATTTGCACAATTAGACGTATTGAAAGTCAACGAACGTACTTTTGTATTGAGGCAAGACAAATGCCAAACGTTCGAAGCCCCGTTTATCTATTTATTGGTCGGGGACAATCGTTCCCTTGTAATAGATACGGGTGCAATCGAGGACGAATCCCTATCCCCTGTGTATCAAACAATTGATACACTGATTGCAAAAACGAACGCTACTGCCTCTGAATTATTAGTGATTCACTCTCACGGACATAGCGATCACAAAGCAGGAGACGGTCAATTTAGACGACACGGAATAACCGTCATTGACACACCAAAAGCTCATTTACAAACTTATTTCGATCTTGCCGAATGGCCCAATGATACGGCAAGTATAGAACTTGGTAGTCGACGAATCATATTAATTCCCACACCCGGCCACCATGATGATGCCGTGACCTTTTACGATAGCCAGACCCAATTACTGTTCACGGGCGATACCTTGTACCCAGGGCTCATATACATTAAAAACTGGCAAGACTATCGCGCCAGCATTATCCGCCTCGTCGATTTTAGTCAACAACACCCGGTTAAGGCGATATTGGGGGGACATATTGAGATGTCCACGACTGCAGGGCAACTCTATCCCATTGGCAGTACTTATCAACCCAATGAGCGCCCTCTCCCGCTATCCGTATCTCATTTACGTTCACTCAATGACGTACTCAGTGACACTCCGACTGAACGACCACTGATATTTGATGCATTTATCATCAAACCCATGACCCGATTTCAAAAAGCATTAAGTACCCTGGCAGCGTGGTTTTCAGACTAAGAACCGACATCACTACCAATCGATAACCTGCTTATCTCGCAAAAATACGCCCGTCATCGATTGGTCAGCTTGCGTCGCAGCCCAAACAATGGTTTCTGCACCTTTTTGCGGACTGCGATCGGCTCCCGCTCCTCCCATTTGTGTTCTGACCCATCCCGGGCACACACAATTAACCGCTATCCCTTCGTGTTTCAGTGCGTTGGACAACTGCATAGTTAAACCATTCATTGCGAGCTTAGATAAACTGTATGCTGGCGTAGCGCCGGTTTGAGCGTTTAATGATCCGCCACCACTCGACACATTGATTATTCGCCCTTGACGACTTTTTTGGAGTAATGGGAGAAAGGCCAATGCCGTTCGCCATGCGCCCAAAACATTGGTTTCAAAGGTCTGGCGAACCTCAGCAATATCTGCACTTGTCACCGTTTGCCAAGTGTCATAATTAATGCCAGCATTATTGACTAGCACATCCAGTTGTCCAAACTGATGTTGAACATGCTGCGCTAGACGGTGCACACTTGTATCGTCGCTCACATCAAGTTGATGGACATGAAGCCGACCGCTGTTAGCAAGTTGGGCGGCAGCAAGGCGTCCCTTTTCAATATCTCGAGAGGTGAGGATAACCTGCATGCCTTGATCAAGCAGTAATTCAACAACAGCTAGACCAATCCCTTGATTTGAACCTGTCACTAGGGCGATTTGATTTGCCATATCCGTCTCCTTTTTTTAATGTAGTCGCATAGTACTGCGCGACGCGATCTTGATATTGTTCTCACTTGCTCATTTTTTTGAATAATCTTGCGCAACATCACACCGCCAGACGACGCAATCATCAAATGCTGATTCAATAATCAATACAACCAACAGCGGAGAGACAATGATTTCTCATTTATCATTAGGGACGAATGACCTGAGTCGTGCAGAGCATTTCTACGATGCGTTGCTTTCCCATGCAAATGGCGAACAAATTTTTAAAAATGACAATGTCATTTTCTACGCTTTCCCTGATCACGAAACCAAGTTATCAATTACCAAACCCTATAATGAGCGTGACGCCTCACCGGGCAATGGCACTATGCTCGCGCTTAAGCTCGTGTCTCGCCAACAAGTCGATAAGGCTTACCAATGCGCAATTGAAATGAGCGCAGAATGCGAAGGAAAACCGGGCGAGAGAAATCCAGGTGCATTTTATGGTGCCTATGTGCGAGATTTGGATGGCAACAAAATTGCTTTGTTTCATCGAGACTAGGTTTTATTGAAAGCGGATTTTATCCAACATCCTATTTATCGGGGGCGATATGAACAAAGTCGTTATCGTGACTGGAGGTGGCAGAGGGATCGGTGCCGCTACCTGTATAAAAATGGCGACGGAAGGCTATGCAGTTTGTGTTAATTACAAACAAAACCAACGCGCTGCACAGTCCGTCTTAGACCGCATACACCAACTAGGCTGCGAAGGCATTATTTGCCAAGCTGACGTATCTCAAGAATCGGACGTCGACAGACTTTTTTCCACAACTGAGCAGACGCTCGGTCATGTGACGCATTTAGTCAATAACGCGGGAGTCCTTTTTCAACAGCACGCCTTCACTGACATCAGTGCCGAACGGTTTAGTAATGTGATGCAAGCAAACGTGCTGAGTGCGTTTCTTTGCGCTAAAGCACTGGTGAAGCGAAGCGAAAAGGTAAAGGCTATTGTCAACGTATCATCGGCTGCATCAAGAACAGGAGCACCTTTTGAGTATGTTGATTACGCTGCATCAAAAGGCGCAATGGACTCGCTAACAAAAGGCTTGTCTTTAGAGTTAGCCAAGCAGCAAATTAGAGTTAATGCCGTGAGGCCCGGATTCATCGAAACTGATATGCATAGCGACGGTGGTGAGCCAGACCGAGTCAATCGCCTCAGCGCCGAAATCCCATTACAAAGAGGGGGTAGCGCACAAGAAGTCGCTAATGCAATAAGTTGGCTATTGTCCGATGAAGCGTCCTATGTAACGGGGAGTTTTCTCGATATCGCCGGCGGTAAATAAGCCAAATCAATCGATTGTATAGGCCAAAATGATCGACGCCACTGTATCACTTTTCATTTCATCACAAAGAAAACCACTAAAATTTCACCCAAAACCGTTTAATTCGCAAACAACTCAAAAAATCAAAAAGTGACTTAAACAAATGAATTATTTATAAAAAATGATTCAAACCCATCAGGATTGGTATGTTTCTACATACCATAGTATCGCCCTGATTATTTTTTGATCGGATGTTTTCAACTTAAATAGCACTCGAC
>CAWUJV010000105.1:0-12198 GCA_963922845.1 uncultured Alteromonas sp. | reverse complement strand
TTTTTTCCAACGTCGTAAACGTTGCCAATTATCTGCCCATTTGGCCACCCAACAGCCAACAAAATTTCTACACGATCCTCATTGCATTTCAGCACTTTATCAGTGGTTTACCACCTATCAACTGACACGTAACACGCCAATCAGTAATACCAATCGATTGATAAGAGTGATCACAATGAATGCATTAAGCGAGAACTACTTGCCTCTTGCAGTTTGGCTGGGTTTTGTTGCGCTACTCGTGTTTTTTGCACTGATGTATCGGTGGGCAAAAAAGCAAAAAGGTGCAGCCTTGGCATTTGGGATGTTAGTTCAAATATTATTGCCTGACCCAAAGGTCCAACACACCATAGAGTGTGTAGCCGAATCCAAGTCGGAACAAAAAAGAGAGCAAGCGTTGCCAGGTGACGTGAAGAGCAAAAAACGCTAACGCTGCTGCGCACTGGCCAACGCCAGTGCGCAGGCATTGTAATCGTCGTTAGGCACTAAATCGGACGATAACCGAACTCACCTCATCGCTGGTGTGTTTGAGTTGTTCACTTGATTCAAGCGAACTTTCCGACGCCCGCTGGGTTTCCTTCGAACCAGCCGCAATCTCCACTACCTGCTGGTTAATGTGCTCTGCCACTGAGCTTTGCTCCTCCACCGCTGATGACATTTCGATCGTCATATCCGCGATGCCAACCACAGCTCCGTTGATTTCACTCAGTGCTGAGCGAGTCTGACGCACGATGTCAGCGCCGCGGTTAGCAGCATCCAGCCCACTTTCGGACACTGTAACCGCACGCTCTGAACGCTCGGCTAATACCTGAATAATATGGTGAATTTTATCTGTCGATTCTCGCGTCTTCGATGCTAACGCTCTCACTTCATCAGCAACCACCGCGAAGCCTCTTCCCTGTTCGCCCGCTCTAGCCGCTTCGATCGCCGCATTTAGTGCCAGTAAGTTGGTTTGCTCTGCAATAGTAGAAATTAAACTGGCCGCTTCACCGATATCGTCGGTCGATTCTGCCAATGCCTTCACGGTATCTGATATTGACTCGACTGAGCCTCTCAGCTCATCAATGGTTTGCATCGCCTCTTCGGCTTTTTGGTTACCTTCATCCACGTTGTGTGAAGCATGTTTAGCACGATCAGCGTTTAACTCAACACGTTCAGCCACTTCGTGAATGGATTGGGACATTTGGGTAACGGCAGAGGCAATTTGTTGTGTGGCTTGGTTTTGTTGTAGCACCGCTGCGCTGGTCGTTTCAGCTTGTTCATGTGAAGATTGTGCGACAGAGTTGAGACCACCCGCCGCATCAAGAATACGCGTCAACGCGGTACGAGAACGAGCCAATTCGCATGCCAATACCAACTTGGCTCTGGCTTTCATACCGAAGTCGTTAAAATACGTTTGCGCCACTAGCTGGTTGCTATAGGAATTAGGGCTAAGCTCAACCAAATCCCTCAAGTCTGCTTGGCTATTAGTAATATGCCAAGCTCCACAAGCCACGATACCTGCCCCCGCGATAAGGGCGGGCACAACGCCAGCCATCGTTCCTATTAACCCGACTACTGGCAAACCAATCGCCCACATAGGCGCCGTTTTCTTGATGTAGTGTACGACCATCTCGCCTTGGGACGTACTTGACTTACCCTCTCTAAGCCTTGCATAACGCATCTCTGCACGCACTTTTTCTTCGGGCAGGGCAGGCACACGAACCGATTCATAACCGACAATCTTTCCGTGCTCCAAAACTGGCGTCACAAATGCTGACACCCAATAATGATCACCGTTTTTGCGGCGGTTTTTCACTACGCCCATCCAGATATGGCCGCTCTCCAGTGTTTTCCACATTTCTTTAAACACACCAGAGGGCATGTCCGGATGCCTAACTACATTGTGATTTTTACCAATCAATTCTTCTGGCTCAAACCCACTCACATCAATAAAGGCTTGGTTACAATGAGTGATGACACCGCGTCTATCGGTTGATGAGATCAGCCTGTCTTCGGCTGGAAAAAGATACTCTCGCTGAGTAACGGGTTGGTTATTGCGCATTGCAGCGGTACTCCTAAAAAATCTACCGCTGTGTTGATACATCACTCCACTAGATGCCCGCGGTAACGTTACTGCAAAGATAAACCAAAATTAGACTTTTGAACAATTGACAATTTGTAATAAATTTTAGGATTCAATAAATTTCTTGAATTTGAGCGTGAACTCAGTGCCCTTGCCCACTTCGCTTTTTACATCAACCGTAGCGTCGTGATCTTCGATGATAGTAAAGGACATCGACAACCCCAATCCAGTACCCTCGCCGGGAGGCTTAGTCGTATAAAATGGCGTGTATAGTTGCTCTAATGTCTTTTGGTCCATGCCGCAACCACTGTCCTTAATTTTGACCTCAACCACTCGTGGTTTTTCAACAATAGAGATGAGTAACTCACCTTTCTCCCCTATCGCATGCACTGCATTACTTATCATGTTGATAAAGACTTGCTGCAGCTGACTGGAGTTGGCAATAACTTGTGGTGCCGGGTTAGGCGGGCTGTATAGTAAATCCACATTGTATTTATATAAGTTATAGGTAATTTTAAGCGCATCATCAATGGGCTCATTGATGGCAATCACCCGCTTATCACTTTTGCCATGATGAGAAAATGACCGTAGGGATTTAACGATATCCGTTATTCGGTTGATACCGGTTTCGTTAGACTCCAGTAATTCGGTGACGGCCTCTTGGCAATCGGCTATATCAAATCCCTCGTACCAATCATCGATAACCTTTTTGAAATCGTCCCCTTGTTTTTCAGCCAAGCTTTTCAGTTCGTCAATTGCGTGGAATATATCACTGTTAATTTCACTTAATATCTCAGAATTACTTCGCACAAACCCCATGGGATTGTTGATTTCGTGGGCGACCCCAGCGGCGAGTTGACCGAGCAACGCCATCTTGTCAGATAACTGCAGCCGCTCTTCTAACGCCTGCTTTTCTTTCTGTGAGTTATCCAGCTCTACGTCTTTTTCACTAAGTTCGACTTTCTTCTCAGTGAGCTCAACATTCTTTATCCGGTATTTGATACCCGTTATTAGATAACGCCTTGTGGTATCTAATACAAACAGCATTTCCTCATCGATGTACTCTTGCTCGCTGATCAACGCAAACCACAGTTTTTCACCCGGTTTGATGGGTACCATGATATGTAACAACCAGCTTTCGACTTCAGTGTCAGGCAATTGGAAAGCCGAAACTGACCAATGGTCATAGACTTTTTTCTCTTCCAGCGGCAGCGCATCGTAAATCAATTCAACTAAGCTAGGTTGAGGGTGCCAATGGGCTTCAGGGTGCCAGACATCGATGCTATTAAAATCGGGGGCTTCGTCTGTATATGTATAAAAAGCCACGCCATATTGAGATTGGCTAAATTGTGTCGCAGACTCAACTGACAGTGAGATCAGTTGGTCAAGTGTGGTGCCCTCCGATGCGCGCTCTGTGGTGTTGTGGAGGTATTTTAGTTCTTGTTCTCGTTTTTGCGATTCGCGCAACGACGCCCGTAACGCTTGACTCGTAAAATAGCTTTCTTCGGTCAATTGCATTAGCAATTTTTCGGCTTCTTGCCGCGCGATTTTTTCTCGGTTGAGTTTGCGCTCCAACAAGCCGATTTGATGCTTCAGTTGTTGCATTGACTCAGTGTTATCAATCACTTGCTGTACCACTCCTGATTTCAACTTGGCAAACACTGCCTGCCACTCACCTAACTATGGCAAGTTTATGAGTGATGTGCAAAAAGTCGGCTTAAGAATCCTCAAAAACTTTGGCAATTCCGAGCAAATTCAATAATAGTAGGTATATACACCATTGAATTTGTTCTCATCAAGACGGGATGTCGCAGCGCTATGAGTTTAAAAGTATTAATTGTCGACGACGAGAAGGACATCGTTCGCTCTCTCGAAATGCTCCTGAAACGCAACGATTATATTGCTAAAGGCGTTAGGAGTGCGACGGCTGCGCTATCCATGATGGAAGAAGAGAGCTTTGATGTGGTGATATCTGATCTCAACATGCCATCAATGGATGGCAATACGTTCTTAGCCGCCGTCGCAAGGCAATACCCCGAAACCGTTCGCATTATGCTTACCGGTTATTTAGAAATCGATGATGTGATGACCGCGATCAACCAAGGCCGTATTTGGGGTTATCTCAGTAAACCGTGGGACAACCAAACTCTGTTGCTTACGATTAAGCAAGCCATGCAGGCAAGGAACGTTTTGCTTGAACGCAACACGTTGCTCAAAACCGTCAAACGTGTCAGGCATAACAGCCGCCATCAGTTTGCTGGATTTATTGGCGAATCAACCGTCATGCAGTTTATCTACAACGCCATTGAAAAAGCGGCACCGAGCCAAGCACCTATCTTTATCACAGGGCCAAGTGGTGCGGGTAAAGAAGTCGCTGCAGAAGCGATTCACGCGTTAAGTACCCGTAAAGATGACCCCTTTTGTGCGATCAATTGTGCCGCCATACCTGGTGAGCTAATGGAATCTGAGCTTTTTGGCCATGTTAAAGGCGCGTTTTCGGGCGCCGTCAACGCGCGAGATGGACTGATTGCAACCGCTAATGGCGGCACCTTGTTTTTAGATGAACTCGGTGAAATGGATATTTTGCTGCAAGCGAAATTGCTACGTTTTATCCAAACTGGCGTGTACAAAAAAGTCGGCTCAGATAAAGAAGAACAAGCCAATGTTCGCTTTGTTTCTGCCACCAACCGTGAGCCCATGGACGCCATTGCTGAAGGTAAACTCAGGGAAGATCTGTATTATCGCCTCAATGTTATCAGTATCGATATGCCACCACTGAATGAGCGAGAGGAGGATGTCATTTTACTGGCGCAACATTTCTTAGGTATGTATGCCGAATCAGAGGGCAAGGGGTTATCTGGTTTTACAGACGAAGCAAAGTCACTATTGAGACACTACGATTGGCCGGGTAACGTCCGCCAACTCAATAATGTCATCCATGCTGCCGTCATCATGGCGGACGGGGAGCAGATCGAAGCGAAAGATTTGCAAGGAAGAATCGACCAAGGTGCACGTGGCGGCGCTACTTTAGCAGCTACCACGGCGGCACCTCCGCCAACCAAAGTCGTACTTGAGGCAGAAACGGGCATTACAGACCAATCGATAAAAACACTCGCGGAAATCGAGAAAGACGCCATCGAGCGCACTATCGCCTATTTCGAGGACAATATTGTTCAGGCCGCCAACGCGTTGGGAGTTAGCCCTTCCACTTTGTATCGAAAAATCCAACAATGGCAATCTGATACTGAATAACAAAGGGTCTTCGGACCCTTTTTTACTGCCCTTTGCATCGCATTTTGCAAATCATCGTTACAACATCCACCTTCGTAAAAATTAAAAGCATTAAAAACAATAACTTATAAATTGGAATGCATCTTGATGTCATTACGTTAACCCCGTTTGTTGACCCGCACCTCACTGTTCTAGAAACACGAGTGCGCAAAACTGGATGACTAAGGATTTAAGATGAATGCACAAACACTCCCTATCGTTTCTGTTGTGATGCCGATGTTTAATGCCGAGACCACGGTGGAAATGGCGCTTCGCAATGTGCTCACCCAGACCTTCACACATTTTGAAGTCATTGTGATAGATGATGGTAGCTCGGATACTACGGTAGATAAGGTGAGTGCTTTCAACGATCCTAGAATTCAGCTAATCACTCAACAACGCCGAGGCCTAGCGGGAGCAAGGAACACGGGCATTAATGCTGCCAAGGGCAAATACATTGCGTTATTGGATGCGACCGATGTGTGGGCACCCAACAAGTTACAAAAACACGTCGATTTTTTAATGGCAAACCCCAAAGTAGGCGTGAGCTACAGTGCCACACAGTTTGTAAACGAAGATGGGATCGACATGGGAATGGGGCACTATCCAACGGCGGGTATTGTCAGTGCCGGTCAAGTGTTTTGTTGTAATCCAATAGGCAATACATCGGCACCCGTCATCAGAAAAGAAACACTAGACGAGGTGGCAGTCGTGACAACCGAGCATGGCGAATATCGCAAAGTCTACTTCGACGAAGGCTTAACTATGTTCAGCGACCTCGACCTTTGGCTTCGAATAGCACTCAACTGCCGCTGGAAAATAGCAGGTATCGATAGCGCTCTGACCTTTAAACGTATATACGGTGGCGAACAAACAATCGATGTTGAATCACTTTACCGTGCATGGAAAACCAGTGTTACCAAGCAACGCCGTAAACATGCGCCGTTTTTTAATCGCTGGTACCGCCTTGCGAAAGCGTATCAGTTAAAACACCTCGCCCGCCAGGCTGTACGTTGTTACGACGGGTGTAATGCCATGAAATTGATCTTTCGCGCTTTGGCGTCTCACCCGTCGATTGTATTGCGAGAACCCGCTCGAACCTTAATCTCCATCAGCTGTGCTGTGTTGGCGTTGTTTCCCAAAGGGGTATACGACACGGTGGAATCGCTGTTGCTGCCTCTTTTTGCCAAACCCGTTAAATGACACTCCCGTCATAATTTCGCCGCCGTTAGGCGGCTTTTTTCTTGCATCTTCGCACGCAATAACGACAATATTCACGCTCTTCTACCACTGCGTGTACACCATGAAAAAGACAGATAAAAAACGGGATAATCAGATTAGGCAGGTCCTGACACAGGTTTGTGATGCGGCGCTGGAGTCCATCGATGGTTTCGAGTCGCTTACTCATACCGTCGACTATCAACACTTTCCTCAAAGCTTGCAGGTAATCTGCGTGTTTGACACGGATGCCGCCATGATGATGTTTTTATCATCCCCACACAAAAAGCGTATCGAACACGATATTGCTGCGCGATTGGCTGAGATAAACGTTAAGCTCAAAACGCCTGAGGATCACATTCATTTCGATACTGAGCAGCAATGCGACGCCCAACACAACGGGAATTGGGCACGCAGATTGAGTACCAAAATGTAGCCAGAATGCCTAGTGTTTTACTCGGCGCCGTGCCACCACACCAACCACTGCCAGAATCGTCAACAATAACCCTTCAGGTGCTGGTACCTGTACATCATTTGATGCGGTAAACGCTAACGCATCAAACCCGTAAGAAGGAATCGCGTTGCCAGGGCGTACACCATTCCCAGCTAACGAAAACGAACGTAATGCTGTATCACTGATGACGCCAAAGAATGTACTGGCGTACCAAACGTCCGTCACCTTTAAAGCGTCAAACACTTCGTGCCCCGCACTATCAGAATAGGTTAAGTTATTAGAATTTAGCTCGTTTACATCAAAACCGATGGCAAAAACATCATAATCAAACATTACAGTTAATGTATCGTACTCGCGAATCGACCTGGCTCTGTCACCTTCACTGACATGTGTACTTGTCGTGCGATAAGGATTCCAATTTGAATCTGTCTGCAAATCTACCAATGCACTTGTATTGTCATTGAAACCCTCAAATGCCAACGTGCTATCAACCGCTTGTTCAAATGCATCACGGTCATCGAAAAAGATAAGACCTGCCGATGCATCTTGTGACACACTCAATAAAAGCACTACCCCAACTAACACCTGCTTAATATTTACCACTTCGCAAACCCTCTTACTACTTGGAATTTGTTAAAAAAACGTGGGAACAATAGCGCAACAATGTGCAAGCAATATGGACTAGCTCAAATAGCAAACAGATTAAGGTTAAACGGAAGCATCCGGTGCAGTATGCTCTTTGCACACTTTATCGATATCCGACTCATAAAGTGGCGTTTGCAACAGGTTACAATAATACTGACCTTGGTGTTGGTCGTGAAATTTACAGGTCTGACAGACACCAAAGGTGTTAAGCCCGCTCGATTGCATGAGGGATCGCGTGAAACTAGATAACGCCGAGCTTAGTAGCGCTTGTTGGTCTTTGCTGAGTCGCTCAAACGCAAAGTCAAAGTGCGCATCAATCAACTTCTCGTCGATAAATGCACGACCCGCTTGAGTGATGACCAAGTGCGATGCACGTTTATCAATATCATCTTGTATTTTTTCTACCAACCCTTTTTGTTCCAGCACCTTAACTGTTTGCGAAATCGTCCCTTTGGTTTGTCCCAAATAGTCGACGACAGCCATCAAATTATCGGAAAAACGATTGCACGATGCTAAGTAATGAAGCACCTCAATTTGCACCGGCTGCAAGCCATACTCTGCACCGACTTGCCTTGTCGATACTTTCATGACTTCACCCAGTCGCTCAACGACTTTGTAGAGTTCGTAACGGTTCATACACAAATAGTATCGACTAAAAACTAATTTGACAAGACATAATCAGATCGCTACATTTAGTTTCGAATCGAAACAATATTAAAAGAGAGGTAACGTAATGGAAATTCATGTCTTCGATACTCACGTGAGAACTGAGTCTGGCGACTACTTACATTTTGATGTGCTTGTTGACGATAAAAACAGCAAGCGCGTGAATGAGTTTGTGTGGCGCTATTTAAGTAGCAAGGGGATTAAAGCAGATTCACTGAAATCGAGCTCGTGTCAGTTTTGTCATAGCGAAATAGCAAACCCCGAAGTACAGGCGGCCATCAATCAACATGGTCATTTCATTCTGCCACTCGCGGGCTGCTAGAGGATTGACAACATGATTAAACCATCAATTTTCGTCTGGTTAGCATTTTGCACTCTGGCATCCACCATGGCCATTGCCCACAGCGATCACAAAGGCGGGTTGAGGTCGCAACACAACGACACTGAACTCGCGCCGTTTGATATAGTTCATACGAAAATATCGACTAACGGCAACCTTGTTCATTTTCATATGGCAGTGTCAGGCAACGCCGGCGAACTTAAACCCACCCGTACAGGTCAATTGGCAGGTAGCAACGTATTCTCCTACGTTTGGCCTACCACGATTGACAGTTTTGAAGTCGGTTTTGATAAGAATGCTGGAATACTTGCGCTTGCCGTCACATCCCATCCTGATTTTGATGATACGCCCTTATTTGATGAAAACGGCGATGGTGACAAATCGAATGATGGCGATTTATGGCATAGCCATTGGGTTGTATTGCAGCCTAATGACCGCTGTGGGGAAGGTGCATTGGCCGTTGTCGATATCCCTAACAACACCCAACCCCGTTTACCCAAAACGTGGCCGGGGCTCCCGATATTGATTGATAGCCCTGGGTGGCAACCAATATTCGACGGCGGCAACATCGAAGTGACCGTACCTTTTGACGACATTGCCGCGATTTCATCAACACAGTTTGACGGTGTTACCGCAGGTTTGCGAGTCAATCAAAGTGTACATGCGCCCTTACTTTGCGTTGTCAATGTAATGGACATAGCGTCGGGTAAATTAAGTCTACCGGGCCATATCAATCAATGATGTTGCAATAAGTGCCTGTTGTTAACAAAAACGCTTCACAATAGGCCTCATTCTTGATGGTGTATTTGAAATGGAGAGAAGCCCCCTAAGGGGCCCGACAGTGAGGTAGGAGAGGTGTAGCGGTGGTAGGGTAGGTTGGCTACGCCAGGACGACTTTCTCTAAACTGCTGTCGAACCGGCCACGAGTATCTACAATGAGTTTGCTATTCGCGAGGATTTCATCGTAGTCAAAATCGTCATGGTCAGTAGCCAATAGAACGAGGTCAAATTGCGAAATAGATTCGGGTACGAGGGGCAGGCTTTTGGTGCCAGCGCCAAAAAAAGAGAGCGGTTTCAACTCATGCACCCATGGATCAGAATAAGATACCTGCGCGCCTTTTAAACAAAGGGTTTTCATTAAGCTGATTGACGGTGAACGAGCAATGTCGTTGGCATTTCGTCGATAGGCGGCACCTAGCACAAGAATGCGACTACCGTTGATGGATTGTTTATGGTCGTTGAGTGCTTCGGCCACTTTGTTCACCACCCAATCAGTGACATTGCGATTCACTTGCCCCGCGAGTTGCACAAACTGTGAAGGTAACCCTAAATGTTTGGCCTTCCAGTTTAAGTATTCGGGCATCATTGGCATATTTTGCCCACCGATACCGGGGCCTGGGAAATGCGGCCGACATCCATCACGTTTTGTCGCCATAGCGCGAATGACCTCGTGGATATCGGCGTTGAGCCTATCAGCAATCATCTTAATTTCGTTGACCAAACCAAAGTTAACGAAGCGATAGGTATCCTCGAGTACTTTCGCCAATTCAGCATTGGTCGTAGAGGTAACAGGGATCAGGTTGGTTTCTACCACTCGTAGCAACGCCATACTGCGTTCCATACACGTGTCGGTTTGGGCTCCAACTATTCGGCTTTTCGACGGTCTAGGTGCGTAGTGCGTGTCAAAGCGGTCCCAATTGGGTGAATAAGACAGATAGATGTCTTTTCCAATTCGGCGCCCCTGCTCCTCAATAATGCGAGTCGCTTCCTCTTTGACATACCCGGGGTAAGTGCTGCTTTCAACGACAATGGTGGCATCTGTTCGACAAAACTGCGCCGCGCTTTTGATCGCGTGATTTAATGCCATCACATCAGGCCCGTTTTGCGCGTCTAACCCTACAGGTACGCTAATAATGATACCGTCGCATTGGTTGAGGTGCTCAAAATCATCCGACACAAAAAAACTCTGTTGGATGTATTCTTTGATCAAATCGTCGTGAATGTGTGGAACATGACTGTGCCCATTTCGAATGTTCCGGAGCGCTGATTCATCTGAATCGATGCCATAAACAGTACTACCTGACTGGCAAAACTTCATCGCCATCGCCAGACCTGTTTGGCTTAATCCGATAACTGCAACAGATGAATAGCGCATACCGCCTCCGGAAACTTGCTACAACCTTGTGTTGTAACTCACAAGGACTCTTTCAAGCTTTGTTCCAACTCACTCAAAACACCTTAATCCATTGTTTTTATGAAAATTTTTTAAAAATTTGGTATTACCTCCAAACCTGTCTTTTTCAAAATAGCGTCGCAAAATGAAAAAACGCCTTCTTATTTTTTAAGAGAAGATTGAAGTATTGGCAGACAGAAACATGTGGTTAAACCCAGAAATGAGCAAGTAAAAACCCTTTGCCGTTCGTTAGAAGCAGCGCTTCAATCTATGCTTTTGTCGTATTGCTCTGGGGTGCACTATCGTACTAGGCTAAGTCGAGTATCGTTTTTTGAAGTACCGATTATGCGTTTAACAAGACAAGTGAACAAGAAAGTAGCAGCGTTAGGCGCCGCGTTGTGTTTGCTTGCCCCTGACTCTTTTGCCGGACCATTGCCACATTGCGAAGCTAAAAATACGCCTCTGCGCGTTCATTACTTTGTCAATGACAATACGTCTGAGGGAGAGTTTTGGAACCAAAATATTGCCTTTGCAAAATGGGTCGCTGCATCGCTTGATATCGAACTATCGATTCAAAATATCGAGCCTGATTTTCAGCATAGAGTGATGTTTCACGATGTGTTGTTTGACGCAATGGAACAAAACGCTTTGCCGCCGCACTATTTTATTGGCCCGCTTTTTCACAAAGGCTCCGAACGGCTTTTTACCGATCTTGAAGAATTAAAAACCCCCTATTTCAGCGTCAATACCACGTTATTACATAGGCAAAAGTCTGAATACGGTGAACCCAGGGAGAAATCACCATACTGGATAGGACATATTGCTCCAAATGACAGAGAGTCAGCATATGAGATGGCGCGATTGGCGACCGAGCGTGTATTGAAGCAAAAAAAGAACCCCGTGGTTGTGATCATTGCCGGTCGCCCTTCAGATACCGTATCAATTGCTCGTATTAATGGTTTTATGCAGGGTTTAATGGAATATGGAATTTTCCCTACACAAACCTTCAATACGGATTGGGCACAAGCGAGTGGCGAACGATCGACTTTTGCGGCGATAAAACGATTCGAGACTATCGATATGCTGTTCACTGCCTCATCTTTATTGTCAAAAGGTGCCGTCAATGCCCTCACGAATAAAACGCGAGCAAAATCTATCGAGCACCATAGTTTTGACTGGAACCATACTTCCACAGACCTTACATCCGACAAAAGCTTAACAAGTGCTTTTGGTGGGCATTTTATAGAAACGGGCTTAGCCCTTGTATTGTTGCATGATCACTATCATGGTGTGGATTTTAATGATCATTATGGGCGCGTATCTTTTACCACAAAGATGTCAGAGCTGGATGTCACTAACGTTGAACGAAT
>CAWUJV010000104.1:0-12268 GCA_963922845.1 uncultured Alteromonas sp. | reverse complement strand
AAGATGGTGAAAAATTACAGTCTGTTAATGACAATGAGGCAGGCTATGCCGAAATGGAACCATTCCTATCTGACCTCTATAACCAGATGGATTTTCAGTGGCGGTATGCGTTTTTTCATGAAGTGATAGGAGGGCTTCGATGTGAAAGCGAGGAGAAAAATGCTGAATTAGCAAAGTTTATAAAAGAAATGGACGGATTACTTTGCCAAGAAAAAGTGTTATCGCCTACCGAGTTCTTTTTTGTCGGACGACCTAAATAAAAGCTGAGTACTGTTAAAGGCCTCCGTTTACTGAGAGAGTCTTTCAACGCTCTCTGGTAAGCAGTTATAGGCGGTCTCGAACGCTTCTTTGTTTCCAAAACAATCGCTCCCGTGAACGGGAAGTTTGTCTATCTTTTCATACATCTTTTCAGAGAAGGGAATGCATGTCATGGTCAATTGAGGGAACGCGATATCGGCAACAAAAAACGCGGTGCTGAAGAAGCCGCAAATATGACTTGGCGGCATTTCTTGCTCAAATAACCACAATTCGAATGGTTTGTCCAAAATGAGCAATTCGATAGAGGGGAAACGCTTTTTCAACAGCTCACTGTGTTTTTTTGACTGTGCTCTGTGTGGAATATAAATAACCCTCTTATCAACCTTATTGACAATATTGGCGATACTTGCGAGATATTCGTCGATACTACACAGTTCTAGTTCCACCATACTTGACCCAATGACAATAACAGCTGAGGTGTCAATCTGATCAAACTCTTTATAAATACAGGTCAGGTTGTTAGCTAGGCTCACAGTGGTTTTGGGCACATGCTGCGGGAAAATCGTGAAAAGAGAAAGGTTGGGCGCTTCACCCGTTGACAGCTGCAATGACCGCTTGATGTCATCGGCTTCTTTTTGTCGCTCTTTGCTACCTACTTTGGGAATGCTGAACTGTTTTTTGGCTGGAATGTGATAGTACAGATAGCATAACGTCGCTGTACCGTCATCCAACAACCAAGCGTCTACGTGGGATAGTGTTGACGCAATATCTTTTTGCCATTGAGAACGAAATTCACCTATTAGTAGCCTGTCCAAATTGAATTTATCTATAGACTGCAATGGTTCAGCATATAAAGCGATTCTATTTCTTAAGCTCTGTCCTTTTACCGAATTGAGATCCAAAAAAATGAATTTACTGGAAATGTCGAGACGAGAGAACAAGGCTTGTTGAACTTGTACAATCTGGTTGTAGCCATGACTGGTAAAATCCGTAGCGACTATGATGGTTGCATCGGTTATTGCCATGGCCTCAATGGCTTCTCTTACACAAAGTAATTGAAACGGTGATTCTACTAGTGCTAGTGCCTTCATTGTAATGCTATTTTTCTAATCCTGAACTTGTCGTAATATCGACAGACTCGTTCGTTAACGAGAACCGTGAAGCAACGTTATTTACCTAAAATTCTTTCAAGCTTGATGGAATTGTCCCTAGACCGATTGTTGCCAAAAGACTTCCTCCATTTGATTTTTTAGTCCCATGATCTACATTTTGGTCAAATAAATGGTAGTAGCAACACTAAACTTGTCTCGTATACCTTAATTTTTGCTCATTGCGCCGGCAACTGACGTACTAAAATCACCACAAAAACAGCCCGCACTTAAATACTATCTGCGAGTGAGTCGACCGTATCGCTCTAGCTCTATATCCGAGAAATAATAAAATTGTTCAATAAAGGTTAGGCCTAACTGATTCAATTGCCTGTAAATATTAAGGTGATACTTTGGTGACATTACAATAACGAATAAGTCTTTATCTGCCGCTTGCAACGTTGAGGGGTCAGTTACTTCTATCCCGCACACGTGTTTTCCATGCAGGTTTTTGTTGTTGTCACAGAGATAAGTAATATTGTCTGGCAATTTGGGCCTGTTTACAGTGAAATACTCACCCGCGCCAATGACGGCAATCGGCCGGTCTTTTAACTGTGCTAATTGAAAATCGCTAATCTTCTCATCGAAAGACGCTTCAATAGCTTGTCTTATTTGAACATTGTTTTGCATTGACAAACGTTTCTGTTTTGCCGCTTCGTCTATCAAGTCTGTCTCCACGACTTGAGTTTCCGTGCCAGCAAACGTCCCACTATTGAGGCAAAACAATGAAAAACAATCCATTTTAATATCGCCACTACTCCAGTTGACTAGTTCCTGGCTGATACAATGGAGTTCGCTATCATTGATAATGTCTCTCACCGTTTCCGCTGAAACATCTTGTCCTCTCCAACCTTTGCATTGTTCCCAAAGAGACTCATCAATTGCTGCCATATTTGAGTGATGCAAAAATGCCACCCCATCTGGAGAGAGCTTACGTTTAATCTGTTCAATATATTTTCGTACAACCGATAAGTCACAATGCACAAGTGAGTCCCAGCTAAATACGAAATCGATGGAATGATCGGGAACGGACTCCAATGAAGAACCATCGTTAAGTATGTATTCGATATGATTTGATTGTTTAAATCGTTCTTTACACGCTTCAATGCATCTTGGTGTTAAATCAACGATAAACATTTTTTTTGTTGCTAACGGATGCAAAAAATGTGTGCAGCGCCCAAAACCAGGCGCAATTTCTAATATGGTCTTTGCTGGGAGGTAGTGATGAATCCGTGGTAAAATAGAGCCGTACCACATTTGGCTTGAACACCCCCAAAGACCAGACCATTCATGCCCTCCATCAGACCAGTGATAACTCTCCCAGGTATTTAAGTTTTCATTTATTGATGGCATCAGCTAATTTTCCATTTTATCGTCGTTTAACGCTTGTACTTTCATCGGCAGTATTGAAGAAATATTGAATTGGACTGACGGCTATACTTAAGTTGTCAGAGGTAGGAGTCAACACTATGCGCGCGTAACTATTCATTTCACATTTTGAAAAGTATAACTATTGCCAGAGTGCACAATAAAGTCAGAACGTTGATTATTGTCCGCATTGTTATTAGTTTGTTTACGAGAGTCAAATTTGAATAAAAGTTGATTCAGACACATAGACGTTGGTAGGTCAATTTTATCTGATTTTTAAAAAGAGACTTGGGGGCTTCGAATTTTTCCGAACGTTCATTTTCAGTGATTCTCATGCCTTGCTGTTTGCTACGTATCCTCTTTGATTATGCGATAAAGCAGATTGACCTTTTTGTGCAGTTGCTTGTTCCTCACATGGCTGATGGTCAAGAGCATTGACGTCACAAGCGTAAAAAAGTAAACCGCTTCTTTGCCTGAGATTTCAGGAAGAAATAATACCATCAGAATGAAGATGACAACCAAGGCGATTGATACTATCGGGCCATCTAAATTCAAGGGTTTGATGTTTTCGAATTCTTCTATCAGTTTTACTTTCGAATAGATAACGTGAGGATTGGCATCATGACGTTTCATTTCGTTACTCCATAGGCATGTATTAATTAAACATCCAGTTAGTGTCTTCGTTTTGGCAAACCGTTTTCATTGTTTGCTCTAGGTTTTAAACAACAGAGCTTTACTTGCATTTGCTTCCGCGGTCCTTAATGCGAAAGGCAGCAAATTTGCCGTTCTCGCTACGATCAATTTGCACGCTTTCAAATCGACCATCCAACACATCCTGCCAGTGGCACCGAATGACGCTGTTAGGATGCGTTTTTGACACTTCCTGAATTTTTGTGAAAACCACGGGGTCTTCCAATAAATATTCGCCAAACGTGAAGGAAGCTCGCGCTGAGTATGATTCTGGTTTTTGAGCATCGAGAAAATCGAGTATCACAGGTTTATAGTCGTGTTTGTTGTTAACGAATAGCGCAGTGGCGCCGTCGTCCATACCTGAACCCAAGGAATACATTTGATAGAGTAGGAAAACCTGAAGTGTTCTACTGAAGGTTATTACACTGATTAGCACGATTACCAATAAGACAAACCCCAATAGCGTTCGCATAGTTATATCCCTTTTTACTATGATTCCGTTGATCAACTTCCTTATCTTTACTGTTATTCGGGCGTTGAATCAAGCGGCCAATTTTTAAGTATAGGCTTGATGGGCTAATAGTTGCTTTGAACCTCTCAATCAAGGTGGTAGATGCTATCTACGTTCAATGGCGCGATAAACTAACATCTTAATGACTCTATCCCCTGTTCTTAGCAGTCTAGATTCTAGTTGAGGGAACCTTGTGATGTAGTCTAAAACCAGTTGGGCATAGCTATCCTTATCATCGGATTTCCATATACCCTCGCCGTGGCAGTGATAAACGTGACAAGCTTGGTTGAGCAAAAATGAAAGGTTTGTAGCATTTTCTCCTTCTAGCCCAAGGTCATATTGTACTTCACGCCAACCGTCGTTTTTGGGATGTTGCCAATTGTTCATGTGACTCCCTGCCTTCCCATTATTGCTGAGCTAAATAGTCTACTTGGGATGTCGAAAAACGTCCTCTTGTGAGGGCGATACTTCATAGATGGCTTTCCAATACTGATGTGAAAAGCTGATTTAGCCTATCGAACTCGACGTCTCTGGTATCTGGAGCCGGCGGATTTTTGGTATGCCTTGCGAGCTCAGAAGCAATAAAGGCATTGAGTTCAGGCACAGCCGGCGCATATTCCTTTTCTAGGCTAACCTTTTTGCGCGCAAGTAAGTTGGATATCGCCCTATCGAGGGGTGCATCTTCAGATACCAAGGCTCGGAGCTTGGCAAACTCGATAGGTGCTGGCTCATCATACTTTTCTATCCATTGAATCGCCAACAACGGCCTAAGTACATAAAAGTACTTTTTAAGTGGGACGACATCCTTTTTTAAGTACTCTCGGAAGTTACCTTTTGCCATATGCAAGTAGTGATATATTCCCCTTTGAGACGAGGCAACACTGGGTAACAATTGTCTGGCATGCGTCGCGAAATGTTCTCTATCCAAGTACACGATGGGCGACTGAATCCATTCGATGAATGCCGGATTGGATTTCCAGAATAGTTTCAGTGCCTTTCTGACATCCCATCCATTGATATCGATTTCATCGACAATTGGATATTCAATCACGTCGCGTTTATCTTCCACATCCAAAGTGAGATACCAGTCTTTTGGACGTGTATAGATAAAGCGTACATCGTAGTCACTGTTGGGACTTGCGAACCCCCATGCTCGGCTACCTGATTCCACTGCAAGTAGTACTTTCACGTTGTGCTGCTTCTCAGCCAATGCTATTCGTTTTAATACCTCCTCACGTACCGTGTCAGGTACCGCTGCGGAGTGTGTTTTCGTTTCCATATCTTTTTCATGACAACGTCATGACTCTATTTTAATGTTTCGCGATTATTGGTGTTGCTCTTTGAGGTAGGCTCGAATTTCGTCGATTTCTTTCACCCGAATCCATTCACCAATCGCTTCCCCTGTTTTACCCATAGTGATGGCCTCACGGGCAGCGGCTTTCTTGTCAAATCTCGTCAAACACTCAACCAGTGCCTTGGCAAAATCTGCCTGCGGATAGGCAGTATTGACCATCGTTGGCCCTCTACCTTGTACATCGCAGATACAGGCGTTGAGGATTTGCTCTAGCCTTAAAGGCTGAGCGAGCGCATCCAACTTCGTCACCAATAACTTGTGCAGTTTCTTAGGTGTGAGACTAAAAATCCTGTGACATCGCGTATGGTTATCACTCATTAGTAAGGCTATTTTCGTAAGGTAGTTTGGCAGCTTCAGGCGCTGACAAAATGCCTTGATGACCTCAACCCCTTCCTGTTCATGACCCGCTAAACGGCCATGAGCTTCGTAGCTCGATGCCTTGCCGAAATCATGAGTCAGTGCAGCAAAGCGGGTGGGTAGGTCAAAGCCCAAATCAGCCGCTCGCTTTACCACTAACATGGTATGGGTAAATACATCCCCTTCTGGATGATATTCAGCGGGTTGCGGAATACCCACCATAGCTTCAAGTTCGGGAAACACACCAAAACCTTGCAGTATTTCGAAATACAGATGCGGGTGAGGTTCCATCAGTGCTTTTTCGGTTTCCTTCCACACACGCTCGGGGACCAAGTGACTCATCTCGCCGCTGTCACGCAAAGACAACATCAATCTTTGAGTATCAGGGTGTATTTGCCATTCATTGCCATATCTGGCCATGAAACGCGCCACTCTTAATACCCGCAGTGGATCTTCTGCAAAAGCCTCGGTCGTGTGCCTAAGCATTTTTGCTTGAAGGTCAGCATAGCCATTGTATGGGTCGATGAGTTGCCCGTTGTTATCGAATGCCATAGCGTTGATGGTGAGGTCTCGCCGAGCAAGGTCATCTTCAAGTGTAACCGAAGGATCGCTTGCGATATCGAAACCGTGATAACCTCTGCCAGATTTTCGCTCTGTACGCGCTAGGGCGTATTCCTCTTTACTCTCTGGGTGCAAAAAAACGGGAAAATCGGCACCAACCGGCTTAAAACCACTGGCCAGCATTGTCTCTGGTGTTTCACCAACAACCACATAATCGCGGTCTTTGGATGCGATACCCATCAATTGGTCTCGGACCGCGCCGCCAACTAGATAGGTGTTAGATAATGTGCCCATTGTGCTCAATTCCTTGTTTGCATTACATTGGGCTCATTCAAATGGTGAGCCCTATTCCAGTGATACTATCCACAGTGTATCGGACTGCGGTTGTACCGTTATTGATAACCCAGTGATGTGTCTGATGACATCAATGTTTGTCAGGGTATGCGTACTGGGTGCCGTCGTTGTGAATCGCCCGCCGCCTGCCGCAGCCATTAAAAGCAGCAATTGATCGGCCAAGTGTTCTTCAACAATCGCACCTGACTGCTGCCATTTTTTAACGCGTCCCGCGCACCGTTTCCCGATGTTTTCAGCACTTACGCCGACTTCGCCTGTCACTTCAAACACATTCGTATGGGTTGCAGCGTCCACATGAATTTGAAAACTGTTGCCCGGCCCGGGTGTTTTCACTTGCTCAACCATGGCTTTTGCCGTACCCCAAGAAAGTGACTTTCGCGCCGCCAGAATTTCTCGTTCACCTATCTTACTTTGTAGCCCGCTCACTATTGCTTTGAGTGTGCTATTCGCCTCAATATCAGAATGCAGTGTTTCACCATCAAAAAGGTTTAGTGTGTTCACTTGGGACGTCGGTTCAATGTGAATTTGCCACTTTCCGCCGCCCGCAGGATAAAACCCCAGCGATGTCACTTCGACTGTACACGTAATTCCGGCTCGTTTAAGCAGCGGTAAAAACGCTTCATTAAAAAAACACAGCGACGGCGACATACCATTGTGTGTGCCGCCCTCAAATGATACTTGAGACGGACCTTCTGCTAAGCCCAATGCCAGCAAAATGGTCTGGCATACTAAAACTGTGCTGCCTGCTGAACCAATCGCAAAATGATAGTTGCCTGCTTTTACCTTATTGGGTGCAAAGCGAATTCCCGTTGAACCCAACTCTGCACCGTCGAGTGTCGCATCACAGATTTGCTGCGCGGCCATTACCGATGTGAGGTGTTGGCGCATCAATCCGGGTTTTTGGCGATTCGCTCGAATGTTCTTAATTTCAATAGGTGTTTGGGTCAGCATCGACAAGGTTAATGCTGACCGTAACACTTGACCACCGCCTTCCCCTTGCGCGCCGTCAATGATTAGATATTCCATTTTCTATCCTTTTACACACACGATTTGCTTGAGGGTGTATACCACTTCAACCAAGTCTTGTTGTGCTTCCATGACTTTCTCAATGTCTTTGTAGGCGTGAGGGATTTCATCGATCACCGATGCATCTTTTCTGCACTCTACACCTTGTGTTGCATCGATCTGGTCTTGAATATTAAACACTTTTTTCGCTTTGGTACGGGACATAACGCGTCCCGCACCATGGCTACAACTATTAAAGCTCTCTGGATTACCCAGCCCTCTCACAATGAATGAGCGCTCACCCATACTACCTGGAATAATGCCCATCTCACCAGCCTGTGCTCTCACCGCGCCTTTACGGGTTACATAGCAGTCCTTGCCAAAATGATGCTCCCGTGAGATGTAGTTGTGATGGCAGTTTACCGCCAAATCAGCTGTCGAAAAGGGTTTCGTAATCTGCTTACGCAACGCCGAGATAGCATTGATCATCATAATCTCTCGGTTCTTTTTGGCAAAATCCTGGGCCCATTCAACGGCTTCAACATAGTCTTCAAAGTATTCACTACCCTCTTCCAAATAGGCCAAGTCCATATCGGGAAGGTTGATTTGGTGACGCTGCATTTCTTTTTTGGCCAGCTCGATAAAATAGGTACCGATTCGGTTTCCTACGCCACGAGAACCTGAATGCAACATGATCCACACCGCATCATGTTCATCCAAACACAATTCCAAAAAGTGATTCCCCGTCCCCATCGTACCCAAGTGATTGACGTGGTTACTCTTTTTTATCGCTGGATGTTTTTCACAAATTCGTTCAAACCGCGCTTCCAGTTTTGCCCACTCTCCTGCGACAACATCCGGAATGTTGTACCACGCACCGCGGTCTCGTTGTCCTCTGCCTCCCGACGTTCTACCGTGAGGCACCGCGGCTTCAAACGCATGACGGATACCAGACAAATTGTCGGGCAAATCACTTGCTGTCAGTGTGGTTTTGGTTGCGACCATACCACACCCTATGTCGACCCCTACTGCTGCTGGGATCACCGCATCAACAGAGGGAATCACACTACCAATGGTGGCACCTTTACCCATGTGGACATCCGGCATAACCGCAATATGAGAGTGCACAAGCGGCATGCTGGCAATATTCTCAAGTTGTTGCTTTGCTTCAGGCTCGAATGGCACACCTTTGGTCCACGCTTTAATTGGCGCATGGCCTGTTTTTTCAATAAGGTTATATTTCGTCATTCTCATTTATCCTTTTCGTTGGCTGATAGATAAGCAGTGCACCAAGCACTGCTTGGGTTTAGGCAATCTTTACTACCCCATTCATCAGCCCTTCCAAACCGCCGTATACGGTTAGGCTTTCAATTTTGTCGGCAACTTTTTCCAGTGCCTCTAGCTCTTTCAGGCGCATCAGTGTTGGATTGTTTTCCATAACCTTAGCGGTATTGTGTAAGCTTCGCGTCGCGGATGTTTCTTCACGACGCTTGATTACGTTGGCCTCTGCGGCTTTTTGCGCCTCGACGACTTGGTTGAGAATCGCCTTCATTTCACCGGGCAAAATAATATCTTTTACACCGACAGCCCTTAGGTTTATTCCCACATTGGCTAACTGGGTTGCAACGAGCTCTTTTACGGTCTCATTCACATACAGTTTGTCGATTAGGATATCGTCGAGCGTTTTTGTCCCAACCGCTTCCCTAAGCGCCAGCTGCAGTGTTTTGTAGACGTAGTCTTCAAGCTTATCCACACTCCTTGCAGCCAATTGCGCATCGTCCAATTTGATGCTGGCGCTGAGATTAATCCGCAAGCTCACCCTGTCTTTACTCAGGATCTCTTGTCCGGATACTTCGAGCATCTGAGTTCTGCAGTCAAACGACTTTACTTCTATCGTGTCATTGAACTGCCAAAACCCATGATGCCCCGGTTCGAGTTTGCGCATGTAACGTCCGTTGATATACAACAGCCCAACATGCTCTTTTGCCACCACGATTTCTGCTATTGGCTTAACCGCCGTTGTTCGTTCGCTTCTTATCAAACGTGTGGCGGTATTAGCACCAGCACGATTAACTAAAAACATTAATTTACTGTCGACATCGAGGTGTTCATCAATTTGAACGCGTTCTAGTTGATAGTCTCCTGCATCTGTCCACAAATACAGATGTTCTCCGGGTGCCACTATGCCCCGCAACATTCCATCGACGAATAACAAGCCCGCCTCATTGGCAGCCAACGTCCAATGGGTAATGTGTTTGTGTAGCACCGTATTTTGACGATAAAGTCGTTCGGTATTTTTCTCAGAAAAATACACGTTGTTAATGTCAAAACTGATGAATTCATATTCATTTTTTAAGTCGAAAAACTTGTGGTTTCCCGGCGTCAGCACGCTCACTAATTGTTGATTTTTAAACGCAAGCACGCGTTGGTTTTCAGCGACTTTTACGGTTTTGCCGAAAAGTGTATTTAGTATCATGGTTAAACTCCTTTTTCTTCCTCACCTTGTGCGAGGGTGTCGATAAGGGACGCTCACGTCGTTCAGCCAGGCCATGGGTTTCTTCGTATCGGGGAGCTTCCTGCTTGCCGATACGCATTCACCAGTGGCGTAGTTAAACAAGGGGTCAGTGCCGCTTATCAACCTTGTTATCTCTTTACGTGTTTTAAGGGTGGGACTCGAACCCACAACCAACGAATTAAATGTTCGCTACTCTACCTATTTGAGTTACCTAAAGAGGAGGATTCGAACCTCCTAATTGCTTGGAACAATCTCCTATCCAAAGGACAATTTGGCGATTAAGGTGGGAATTGAACCCACGACCTGCGAAGTCATTTCGCCGCTCTTTCCAATTGAGCTACTCAATCGATTCGTTAACCAAGGCATACACAGTCACAGTGTTCAGTGCACCGGTGTGATAGTTTGAATCACAACCATGTTGGCAACACTCTATCTATTACAAGCGATGTGCCAAGGTATGAAGTTATTAGGAAAATTATTTTTATGTTTATGAATTTATTGATTAATTTCTTTTTCTAATGTGTTTTAGAATAAGTATTTTGAGTTGAGTCTTAACTTAAAATATACTCATATTTATACGAATTTATCTTTTAGGATATATTGATTTGAAGAAGACAGTGGCGGTAAGTTTAATCGGCACCCAGCTCGACTATGGCGGGAAGCGAGCAGACCGTTGGGCTAAATGGCGACCTAATGTAAGCCTATGTAGCCAAGATGACCTGGTTATCGATGAACTTCACATGATTCACGATAATCACAGTGAGCGCCTTGCAAACAATATTGCTGTCGACATAGAGAGTGTGTCGCCGGAAACTTGCACAAGCTTACATACTGTCAACTTCGCCAACCCTTGGGATTTTGAGGAAGTTTACGCCAAACTATACGACTGGTGTCATCAACAAGAATTCGACACAGATAGCAATGATTACCTGTTTCATATCACTACTGGCACTCATGTCGTGCAGATATGTGCGTTCCTACTCACGGAAAGCCGACACTTTCCCGGCCGTCTCATTCAAACCTCACCTGATAGGAAAAACCCAAACCGTTCAATCGGTCATGTTCAAATCATCGACTTGGATTTATCAAAGTACGACCAATTGGCGTCGCGCTTTGATATTGAACATCAAGAAGGTAAAGATTTTCTCAAAGGCGGCATAGCCACTAAAAATACGGCCTTTAACCAATTGATTGCGCAAATCGAGAAAGTCGCGATTCGCTCTACTGATCCTATGCTGCTTACCGGTCCAACGGGCGCAGGTAAAAGCCAGTTGGCAACACGTATTTTTCAACTGAAGAAGCGTCGCGATATGCTTAAAGGCGATTTGGTCTCGGTAAACTGTGCCACGCTGCGTGGTGAAAACGCGATGGCAGCACTGTTTGGGCATACCAAAGGCGCGTTTACGGGCGCACAGAAGGAACGAGATGGCTATTTGCTGACGGCCAATCAAGGTGTCTTGTTTTTAGACGAAATTGGTGAGCTTGGGTTAGAAGAGCAGGCCATGTTGTTGCACGCTATTGAGAACAAAACCTTTTATCCTGTCGGCAGTGATAAAGCGGCGCAGAGTGACTTTCAGCTGATTGCGGGTACCAATCGCAATCTTCAGCATGAGATACTAAACGGTCGATTCAGGGAGGATTTGTACGCACGAATCAATATGTGGACCTATGAACTTCCGGCACTGAAAGATCGCAAGGAAGATATCCCGGCCAATATCGATTTTGAGCTGTCTTTGTATGCTCAAAAGATGGGTGAAAACGTGCGTTTCAACAAAGAAGCAAGAACCCTGTTCGAGCGTTTTGCGATGTCACATGACGCAACATGGCAAGGCAATTTTAGAGATTTAAGCTCTGCTATCACAAGGTTGTGTACATTGGCGGACTCGTCGCGTATTGCCATTGATGACGTCGACCTTGAGATCTCACGATTACGACGTTTGTGGCATTCGTCACAAGCACGTGAGGCTGATAATTCTCTTGAATCTTACCTGTCAGTTCAGCAGATTGAAAACATCGACAATTTTGACCAGATCCAGTTGAGTTATGTGTTAGACGTATGCCGTGAACATAAAAGTATGGCCTCGGCAGGACGTGCGCTATTCAACGTGAGTCGTACTAAAAAAGCCCAAGCCAATGATTCATCGAGA
>CAWUJV010000103.1:0-12418 GCA_963922845.1 uncultured Alteromonas sp. | reverse complement strand
TTATAAAACGAAGACGGAATTAACTCGCGGTAAACTGATGACATCGGTTATTGCGTCTTTACGCTCTTACCAACAAATCCTTACTATCAACCAAAGTCGTCTTGGTTTACAAAAAATAATATCGTCCGCGTCAAATCTGTTAGAAGAACATTCCGTAAAAGGCTTTTGCGAAGGTATTGTCACACAAATCAGTTCTTTAGTTGGCTTAGAAGCCGAAGGCGTGGTGTGCGCGAAAGCGGGCTCGGTCATTGATCGTGACGATGACGGTGTCTATGTTTTGGGTGCGGCGGGAGAGTTTGCGAGCTATATCAATCAGCCTATTGAAGCCCTGCACAGTTCAATTATTGTAGAAAATGTGTCCCGTTGTTTGCGTATCAAACAGCATATATACGAAGACGACTTTTCTATTTTATATATCAGCAGTTCGGGTTTTGAAGCGGCAGTATTTGTTAATACGACTGAAGGGATCAGTAACCTCGACAAACAACTACTAGAAGTCTTTTTATCAAGCATCAGTGTGGGCTATGAAAACGTTAATTTGTTCCACGAACTGAGAAATGCGGCATTTAGAGATTGGCTGACTAAGTTGCCCAACCGCAATCAGTTTATCAACATGTTAGATAGACCAACAGTCGATGTGCAAGAACAGTACAGTGCCGCACTGATTGACATTAATCACTTCTCAGATATCAATGATGGATTGGGTCAGGAAGCGGGTAATTTAGTCCTTAAAGCCGTTGCGAATAGACTGACAGACAAGCTGACAGAAGCCGTCAGAATTAGTCGAATCGGCGCTGATGTGTTCGGTATCATTGGCCCCGAGTCGCGGGTTAATCCAGATATGATCAACGGGTTGTTTCAGTCGTCATTTGTTGCAGGGGACCACACCTTACCTCTTAATGTAACAATGGGGTTCTGCCGTTTAGAAGACGAACGTAAAATCGGTATCGATATTCTTAAGCGCACCAATATTGCTTTAAATCGGGCAAAAAAGAACCTGACGGATAACTACGAATATTACGCACCGGAAATTGAAGAAAAAACGACATGGCGTCTTAGCATGATCCGTCGTTTGCGTAATGATTTTGCTGATCGTAAGTTGCAATTGTGGTTCCAGCCGCAAGTAGACCTCGTCAGTGAGAAAATTGTTGGAATGGAAGGCCTATTGCGTTGGCCTGATGGAGATGGTGGCTACATTTCACCTGCGGTTTTTGTGCCGTTAGCAGAATATTCAGGTTTAATTGTAGATATCGGCGAATGGGTATTAGAAGAGTCATGCCGTCGAATCAGTCAACTGTGTGAAATGGGGTATTGCGACCTACGCGTTGCTGTAAATATTTCCATCCCGCAATTTAGAGACAAAGATTTTGTCACTAAGGTAAAGTCAGCCCTCGATAAAAATCACGTTGATCCAAGTTTACTCGAGTTAGAAATCACTGAAAGTGTAGTGATGGATGAGCCGCAAATTGTCATTGACGCGCTACGCTTGTTAAAAGCCCACGGTGTTGCCATCGCAATCGATGATTTTGGTACGGGATTTTCTTCAATGAGTTACTTACAGAAACTCCCCCTTGATAGACTTAAAGTTGATCGTTCTTTTGTCAGTGATATTAAGCCAGGAGAACAGGCAGTGATTGCCGAGACGATCGTTACCTTGGGCAGTAAGTTGGGGTTATGCACTATTGCTGAGGGCGTGGAACGTCGCGAACAAGCCAGTTACATGTTAAAACTGGGATGTGATGAAGCCCAGGGGTATTTATTTGCTAAGCCTATGCCTTTTGATGACTTGGTTTCATTTTTGGCGTCGTACCAACAAGGCCAAGCATAATATTCGATTAATTAAGTCGCCAGTATTGTGCGAATACGAGCTTGTAACGTTGGGATGATGGATTCTTCAAACCAAGGATTTTTGGCAAGCCAGCGATTGTTACGACCCGAAGGATGAGGCAAAACCCATACCTTTTCGTTTTTTTCTCCCTGTTCTTTAACCGCTTCGGTCAGATTTTTATGCTGTTTTGCATAGTAATGCTGCGCATAACGCCCAACGAGAATGGTGAGTTCTGGTTGGATGAATTCTAGTATTTTCGGGTGCCACAGCGGAGCACATTCTTTTCTTGGTGGGGCATCAGCGTTGTTTTTGTAGCCAGGGAAACAAAAGCCCATCGGCATGAGCGTTAGGGATGGATTGTCATAAAACGTATTTTCATCAATACCTAACCATTGGCGTAAACGTTTCCCACTATTGTCATTCCACGGTTTTTTAGTGTTGTGCGCCACGACACCAGGAGCCTGCCCGATAATGACTATTTTCGCCTCTATAGATATTGATACAACTGGCGTGGGAGGATAGGGGAGATGCGATTTACACACCTCGCATTGCATGATTTCTGTACGCAACCTTGCAAATTTTTCTAATTTATTTTGAGAATTATTACACTGTGTCATCTTTCTGTAATATTTGATTGTTAGCCGAGGTTGCTATTTGCCATTTTTTAAAGTATGCTTATTCATACATTTGGGAAATATGTAAACAGGAGATATCTCATGCGTAAAGTAGTACTCGGCCTAGCTTTATCGGTGGCTTTTGGTGTCGCGCATGCGGAAACCAATGACAAAGGTCTCTTCGATTGCATGGACGACAAAACCTTCGAATTGAATAGCCAATGCATGTCGGATCAAATCGGCAACAGCATGAAATTCCGCGAAGCTCAGAACCAAGTTATCAATGTAGCCAGCCAAAATACTGGTGAATATGTTGTCGCAACTATGACATTTGATCAACGTAAAATGCAGATCGACATTGTTGCCCACCGCGAAGCCTTGCTCGCGAAGAACGCGCTAGCAGCCGTTAACAATAAATAAATTCCTAAGTTAATAGTAAAAAACCGGCTCAAAGCCGGTTTTTTTATCTCTTTTTTACGCCCGAGATCAGAATATTCGGTTCAATCCATTCAATGCGGCGACCCGGTAGGCTTCTGCCATTGTGGGGTAGTTAAATGTCGTATTAACGAAGTACTCGATGGTATTGCCTTCACCTTCTTGTTGCATAATTGCTTGTCCGATATGGACGATTTCAGATGCACGTTCGCCAAAGCAATGAATACCGAGAATTTCTTTGGTTTCTCTGTGGAAGAGAATTTTGAGACTGCCAACTTGCGTTGAAGCGATCTGCGCTCTCGCCAAATGTTTAAACTGCGCTCTACCGACTTCGTAGGGCACTTTCATTTGGGTTAGCTCTTGTTCAGTTTTACCCACCGAGCTAATTTCAGGGATGGTATAAATACCAGTAGGAATATCTTCGACCAGAGTTTTATGCGTTTGTCCGGCTAACATGGCTTCTGCAGCAAAACGGCCTTGATTGTATGCTGCTGAGGCAAGACTTGGGTAACCAATTACATCACCTACTGCGTATATATTTTCAACGTCGGTTTGATAATTGGAGTTAACTTTGAGTTGGCCTCTTGAATCTGCTTTTAGACCAACATTTTCAAGTTCTAACATGTCGGTGTTACCAGTGCGTCCATTGGCGAACAATAGACAATCGGCTCGCATTTTCTTACCTGACTCTAGGTTAAGAATGACGGAATCTTCGGTTCCCTCTACACTTGCATAAGTCTCATTGTGACGGATTACGACGCCATTGTTCCACAAGTGGTAGCTTAAAGAATCTGAAATTTCTGCATCGAGGAATGAAAGTAATCTCTCTCGCATGTTGACCAAGTCAACTTTCACGCCCATGCCTCTGAAAATAGACGCGTATTCCGAACCTATGACACCGGCGCCATAAATAATGATGGATTGCGGTTCGTGTTGTAGGTCTAAAATTGTGTCAGAGTTGTAAATGCGCGGATGAGTAAAGTCGATATCTGATGGGCAATAAGGTCGCGATCCCGTTGCAATTGCAACTTGCTCTGTCGTAATAATATCTGTTGAACCATCGGGTTTATTCAACTGTATGGTATTGGCGTCAATGAAACTGGCTTCGCCATGCAGCAGAGTCACGCGGTTACGGTCGTAAAAGCTCGCTCTTAGTCTTGATTGTTTACGTATAACACCACTTGCGTGTTGCATAATGTCGGTAAAGGTTAACGAACGCGCTCCTTGTTTGTCGGCAAACAAAGGGTTGTTGTTGAATTCGATGAGACGGCTTACCGAATGACGTAGTGCCTTTGAGGGAATCGTTCCCCAATGCGTACAACCACCGCCAACTGATTCATAGCGTTCGATAACAGCGACTGACCGACCTGCTTTGGCGAGCTGCATTGCAACACCTTCTCCACCGGGACCAGTACCAATTACAACCGCATCAAATTGATAGGTTGGGGTGCTTGTTTGCTTCTTTTTTGTCATAGCTGTGCTCATCTTCCCAAAGTCGTTGTTATCCAGTCTAACAAGATTTATCGCCCAACGAAAAATGCTTATTTAGTTAGCGACTAGTACAGAAATAAAAAGAGCCAGTAAAAACTGGCTCTTAAAAATGTATTGACGAGTGAGAATGCGCTCTAGGCAAAACTCAGCGTCTGTAGCTTCAACCATTTCTCTTTTTGAAGCTCTAGGGCTTGTTTTAGCTCTTTGTATTTGTAATCGAGTTCTAACTTCTCGACACTTTGCACTAGCGATTCTTTACGGGCTGCCATCATGCGCTTTTTAGCCGCATAAAACTCTGACATTTTGGCCATAAGCTCGTCGTATTCTTTTTGGATCGTCGCTTTGATTTCTTCCGCGTTTGGCAAGGCAGAAACCTTGTCATTTGCTCGTTGAAGCTGCATTGCGGCACGGGCTTTTTCAATACGCTCTTCCGGTACACGGCGTAAGTTTTTGGTTAAGCCTACAAAGGAAAGTCCTCTAATCAGCCATTTTGTTGGGTCGTATTGCCACCAACGAATACCGTTTCGGTAATCGTATTCGAAAATATGATGATAATTGTGATAACCCTCACCAAATGTGAAAAACGCAAGAATACCATTATCTCTAGCGCTGTTCTGATCGGTATAAGGCTGGCTACCCCAAAAATGGGCTAGGCTGTTGATAAAGAAAGTCACATGGTGCACCGCCACAAGACGGAAAACACCAGCAATTAGAATCATGCCGAAAATATCACCGTTGAGCCAACCCAGTAAGCCGGGAATACCAAAGTTTGCAACGAGCATGATGGCTAGATAGTGATTGTGTTGCCACATGACCACTTTGTCTTTTTGCAAATCTTTGCAATTGCTGTAATCGTCATATCGAGCAGACTGATATTCGCGCAGCATCCAACCTATGTGCGAGTACCACAAGCCCTTGCCTGCTGAGTAAGGATCTTTGTTATCGTCATCCACATGCCTATGGTGGACTCTGTGATCTGAGGACCAGTGCAAAATACTATTTTGTAGCGCCATGGCACCGCCAATGGCTAAAATCACCTTGACGAAGACGTTGGCATCATAGGTTTTATGAGACCACAATCTATGGTATCCAGCGGTGATAGACATTCCAGTAAAAAAGAATAAAAAGATGGCAACGCCAATTTCGGCGCCATCTATTCCGTTAGTCGCAACCCATAGCGGGGTGCCAACAAAAGCGATTAATCCCGTAATCAAAAAGACCAAAATGTTGGTGAGGATCAATGGTGGTTTTTTCATAGCTATCTTAAAAGTCAGCTTACATCTGTACGCTAAGTTTACTAAAGATTTCAAAGTTAGAAAACTCATCTATCGTATAATTCAGCCTTTTGATAGTTAAGTCAGTGATACACATCAAAAAGTATCAGATTGATTTGTGGTGTGACCCGTTTTTGAGCTCGTTCAATAGTTGCTCTCTAGCGCCACTATTTTCACTAAATCCTGCTCAAACTCGCCACTTCGATTGGTAAATACAACCAACTCCGTTAAAGGTTTTCTGTAAGCTTATGTATTTTAAATGAAAAATAGATGGCCTCGATTTTGCTGTATCAAATAAAACGCCATTGGCACTTTTTAACAATGGCCTTTTGGTATCACTCTACCGAGGAATGAATAATGTATTCAGATGAAGATTTAAACAGTGCTATTGATGTAGGAATATTTGATACGCATGCCGTTGATGAATTTCGGCAGCACGTAGCAAAGACCAATAACATTAATGCTGTGGATGAAGAGAACTTTCGATTGCTATCTGGTTTCAACGATATCTTTGTACTGGCCGCTAGCGTCATTCTCTTGTCTTCTTTAGCTTGGCTGGGATTTGTCATGGCTCCCGTTCTCGGCGCGATTTTCGTTGCGGCAGGATCGTGGGGATTAGCCGAGGTATTTGTTCGCAGAAAACGAATGGCACTTCCTGCAATCGGTTTATTACTGAGTTTTCTTGGCGCATTGTTTGCCATACCCATACTTGCAATTGAGCCAGTATCTGAATTTCAATTTATCGCTGCTGGATTGTTAGCCACTATAGGGGCTTTTGCCCATTGGCGTTATTTTAAAGTGCCTATTACCTTAGCTGCCGGAGTCGCTGCTTTTTTCTTAGGCGTGTTTGGCATGTTGGTGAATTTCAATGAGGTGGCGGTAAACTTCTATCCGCAATATATGATCATGGCTGGGTTTTTGACCTTTTTATTGGCAATGTATTGGGATGGCACTGATCCGAAAAGAGAAACACGTCGCTCTGATGTGGCATTCTGGTTGCACTTATTGTCGGCACCGCTGATTGTTCATCCTATTTTTAGCAATCTAGCTGTGTTTTCGGGCATCGCAGAAGTAGGAACATCTGTTGTCATTTTCGCGTTGTACTTGTTGCTCGCATTGGTCTCTATCGCGATAGACCGACGTGCAATCATGGTGTCTGCATTAATTTACGTTATCTACGCAATTAGCGGCTTGTTAGAAAATGTAGGTCTTGTCAGTTATAGCATGGCGGTGACAGGGACCATTATCGGCGCTAGTCTGTTGTTGCTATCTGCGTACTGGCAACAAAGCCGTAAATTTGTCGTGGGCATTCTGCCGAAGAAGAGTCGAGCGTTCTTACCTGCTTTATAACAATACTATTACATGCCGTCGTACTTGATAAAACGTTAAGTGCGACGGATACCTCCTTTGATTGTCTGCGCCTATTTCCATTTCAACGTGTACCGTTACGGTTGATCATGACTTTTCTCATTGATACGCGTTAAACTATCACACGGATATAGAAGGGTATTAGCGTGAATCGACAAGAGCAAAAATTAAAGACACGTCAAAACATAGTTGAAGCGGCATTTTCGTTATTGGACGAGAAGCGAAGCTTGTCGGCAATTAGTTTGCGTGAGGTCGCCAGAGAGGCCGGTATTGCTCCCACGTCTTTTTACAGGCACTTCAAAGACATTGATGAATTGGGACTGACTTTGGTTGACGAGGCTGGTTTGGCTCTTCGTCAGTTGATGCGACAAGCTCGACGTCGAATTGCATCAGGCGGTGGCGTAATTGATACATCTGTTGATACGTTTATGGAGTTTATTGTAGCCAACACCAACGTGTTTCGACTTATGCTCCGCGAGCATACCGGGACATCAACCGCATACAGGATGGCTGTCTTTCGTGAAATTCAGCATTTTGTTGAAGAGTTGTCCGATTACATTGTGGAAAGACAGTCTGTCGACAGTCAAATGGCCAGTATCCAGGCTGATGCAATGGTCAGGATAGTGTTTAGTGCAGGAGCAGAGGCACTGGATGCCGATGCTAACCAACGTGAAGAGATTGCTAAACGCGTTAAAACACAGCTTAGGTACATACAATTGGGATCGGCTGCTTATCAGTTACCTAGTCGGTAGCCTTCTAATTTTAAAAATAATCGCGTTCGGCCCTACGGAATTTTGGCGCTACATCGTCTTAATATCCATCGCTGTGTAAGCTAGACGAAATTGCGTAGTGTGTTATGGAGCCACTTTCGATGTCCCTCACCCCGATTAAAACCGCTGTTATTGGTTATGGATTTTCAGCCAAAACGTTTCATATTCCTTTTATCACCGCTTTGCCAGACTTCGAATTAGTCGCAATAAGTAGTAGCCAGCGAGCGGCGGTGAATGCCGATTGGCCGAGTGTTCATTGTTATGATGACGCGCTCTCGCTCCTAAATCAGTCTGATGCGCAACTAGTTATTATTACTGCACCGAATGATGTGCATTTTGAACTAGCGAAGTTGGCGCTCATGGCTGACAAACATGTCGTGCTTGAGAAACCGTTCGTCATCGATGTGACAGACGGTGACACACTGATTAATTTAGCGAAGGACAAAAATAAGGTACTCAGTGTCTACCACAATCGTCGTTGGGACGGCGATTTTCTCACGGTAAAACAGCTCATAGAAAGTCGTCGTCTGGGAGATATCAAGCATTATGAATCTCACTTTGATCGCTTCCGCCCTTCGGTTCGCCAGCGCTGGCGAGAGCAAGCTGCCGTTGGTGGTGGAGTGTTATTCGATTTGGGACCACATTTGCTCGACCAAGCATTAACCCTATTCGGTACGCCAAATGGTATTACTGCTCAATGTTGTGTTATGCGTGAGGGGTCGAATAATGTCGACTATTTTCATATCGTCTTGGATTATGCTGAGCACAACGTCGTTTTACACTGTGACTTGTTCAGCGCAGGCCCTAATAGACGGTTTACAGTAAAAGGAAACAAAGGCCATTACGAAAAACTGGGACTGGATCCGCAAGAACCCAGATTAATAGAAGGCGTATTACCAACTACACCGGAGTGGGCGGCAGAATCACCAAAAGACTATGGTACCGTATACAATGAGTCTGGCGCGGTGACCGAACCTACGATTACCGGTGGCTATCAACACTATTTTAGTGAGTTAGCGGTTTCAATTAGAAATGGCACTTTACCCCCAGTCACCGCAGAACAGGCACTGGAGAACATCAAACTAATTACACTGGCCATGAAAAGCAGCAAATTAGGGAAGCGAATAGCGGTTGTTTGAGGTGAAGCCGCTGAGTAATACAACGGCTTATTGAATGTCTGAATTTACTTGTTTTTTCGTGTAAGTAACACACCCGCTTCCATGTGGTGAGTAAAAGGGAACTGATCAAATAACGCGGCTCTTTCTATGTTATGTGTTTGCGTTAATGCCTTTAAATTGTCGCACAGCGTGTCAGGATTACATGAAATATAAATAATCTGATCGTATGCTTGAATCATCTCTAATGAATCTTTATCCAATCCTGCCCGCGGAGGATCGACTAAAACTGTCTCGAAGTTGTAGCTATCTAAGTCAATCTCTCCAAGACGGGAAAAAGAGCGTTCCCCTTTCATTGCTTCGGTAAATTCTTCAGCCGATAACCTTACGATGTCTACATTGTCTATCTGATTCTGTTCAATATTAAATTGCGCCGCATTGACTGAAGGTTTGGCGATTTCGGTACCAATAACCCGTCGGTAGTGTTGTGCCATAGGTAAGCTGAAATTACCCGCACCGCAGTACAGTTCCAACAAATCTGTTTGTCTTTCCGGCACAGCGTCCAATGCCCACTCAATCATTTTGCAGTTCACTTGTGCGTTTGGTTGGGTAAAGCTATTTTCTATATGTTTGAAAATGTAGTCTTTCCCATGAATAGGCAGGGTTTCGATAATAAAATCGTTGCCTACGATGAACTTTTGTTTGCGAGCCCGGCCGATAATATTGACGGTAAATTGCGGTGAAAGCTGTTCTCTTAATGCTTCTGCCGCAGATAACCACTCGTCATCTAGCTGGCGGTGATATAAAAGGCTGACTACGATTTCCCCAGACAAGCCTGAAAGATAGTCAATTTGAAACAGTTTTTTGCGTAACACTGGACTGGGCTTAATCGTCTCAATCAGCGTTGCCATCATATCGTTGATCGTCTGACATGCTGGTGGAAACTGGTCGACTCGATACTTCTCCCTTGTCTCTTGATTGAACATGATGTGATACAGATCGTCACCGTCATGCCACACTCTAAATTCAGCACGCATACGATAGTGAGCGGGTGCGGAAGCAAAAACTTCAAGAGAGGGCGCGTCAAACGGCGCAAGCATATCGGTGAGACGTGCTTGTTTTTCATTTAACTGTTTGTCGTAACTTACTTGATCATGCGCCATGGGAGTTTCCCGTCGATTAACTTCAAAATAGCTGCGCATTGTAGAAGTTTCAAAAGGAACTTCAATCACTAGATAAAAAATTTGGATTAAAATTAAACAATATTTTGAATTGGCCGATAACGTAGCTGAGGATAGTGAGGATCTTATTATGAACGTCGGTGATATAAAGGCGGGTGCGGCTGATCAAAAGCCAGCAGTAAAGCCTGAAGATAACATCAGAAGTCAATTGCGCGAAGACGGTCTACGTCAGGCCGCTGAATTTCAACAAAAGTATTCTGGCACGGTATCGGTAACCAGTACGCAAACCAGTGTGGGATTGCGAGTGTATTCAGACTCGTTAAATCGCCAAGTTAACATTGACGGCAAATCTCCGCAGTTGGCGACACCTACGCCAGGTCAAGAAGAGCCAGCAAGCTTATTTGATTTCGAAGAAGTTGCCCGTAATGTGTTGCGCTTTGTCGGGGGGGTTATTCGCGGGGCGGCAGATGGCGGCGCTGATGAAGAACAACTCAACAATTTGTTTACGCAGGCTCGTGAAGGTGTGGCCAGAGGCATCTCTCAGGCACAACGAGACTTGGGTGGGTTTCTCAATGAAGAGATCAGTACAGGGATCGAAAATAGCCGAGAATTGATCAACAGTGAAATTGATGCTTTAGAAAACGATATATTTGGCCGCCAAAGCCTTGTAGCCGGCGAGAAGTTGAGTAATTCACTGTTTGCATCATCATCACAAGACGGTAGCTTATCAATTCGAACCCGTGACGGTGATGAAGTGAGGATCTCGTTTGAAAGCATCAGAGAAATCAGTCAATACCAATCGACGTCTTACCGCTTCGAAGAAAATAATAGCGGGAGTAATGGCAATGGTGGGACGAATGCTAATCTTCTAGTCGAGCAAGCACAGGGAATACAAGTCTATCAATATGATGGATTTAGATTTTCGGTTGAGGGGGAGCTTGATGAAGGAGAGTTAGAAGCAATAGCTGATCTTGTTAGGCAGGCCGATGATCTCGCAAGAGAGTTTTTTAACGGCGATATTGATTTGGCATTTGAGAAAGCATTGGAGCTTGGATTTGATGATGAAGAGTTGACGGGATTTGCATTGCAACTTACTCAACGACAAGAAGTAGAGGTGGTGCAAGCTTATGAAAGTGTTAGTCAGTATTCTGATGATGCGCCAAATCAGCGCGCATCGATTAATCCTATTGCAGACTATCTATCAAATGTTCTCAATATATTCGAGCAGGGTCGTCAGCAACTCTCTAGCGATAATGATCTTAATAGCCTGTTAAATGGTGTGGTAAGTCAAATAGAAGAAGTGCAGGTGCCTGATCTGATCACAGCGATCAACCGATTTCATAACTTTAATCAGCGGCTACTTGATAACGTTCCGGGAAGCGCGTCGGAAACTTCAGCGGGCAATATCGAAGCGTAAACAAAAAAAACCTGGCGAATGCCAGGTTTTTTTATTCTTCTTTATTGTTCGCCTTTTTCCTTGGCGGGTCTCACCTTCAATGTTCGATCCTGGAATACTGAATCATTCAGTTTGCCAATAGCGTCGTCTATATCATTCGTTAAAATCTCGACGAAACCATAACCTTTGCGTTTGCCTGTTCGGCGATCCTTCATCAAACGAACAGATTGCACATCGGTAAATGTTTTAAAGTAATCCTTTACTGCATCTTCATTTGCCTTATAAGGAAGGTTCCCTACATATAAGGTTGCTGACTCAAGAGATGAGTTGGCGGCTGATGTGTTATTTGAAGAAGTGAATAAAGACGCTAACCATGGAGTTATGATACCGCTTAGCAGCAAAGAAATAGCAACTGAGAGTGGAAGACTGGCATCGAGACTAGCGTTTGCAAGGATAAAGTATCCTGCGATTGCGAAAACTGCACTAATTAATGTGCAATGAAAAAACCCTACTTTCATAGACCTACCTTTTTATATGTTTTATGTGATGTTAATGGAGGCACTACATAGTTTACTCATTTGTAACAAAATGGACAATATTCTGTCATCAAAGAAGTAAAAAGAGTGTAATTTAACCAGTAATGTTGGAAAAACAGACGTTTGATGATCTTTTTGCAAAAAAACGATCAAAAACACAAAAAAGGTGTTGACGATAAAAATAGGATGCGTACAATGCGCCGCACGTTCTGAGGGGCTACAGCCAAACAGAGTGTTGTTCAGAAGGCTGAACAAAATCTTCAAAAAAAGATTTAAAAAAAGCCTTGACGAACAGGATGAGCAGTGTAAAATGCGCATCCCGCTTGAGAGAGAAACTCAAGCAGCCGGAAACGGCGACGTTCTTTAACAATTTATAACAAGACAATCTGTGTGGGCACTCGTTATGAGTG
>CAWUJV010000102.1:0-12923 GCA_963922845.1 uncultured Alteromonas sp. | reverse complement strand
GTCTACACCTGCGATCAACTTATGCATTAATGAGCTCCAATACTGCGTCAGCAGACGTTTTATCTGCTCCACACATCAATGACTGATGAATAGAATAAAATGTGTCCAACATCGCCGTATTGTCACCGTCGAACATTGGTAACAAATGCGCTGTTAGATTGTCAGGATTGACATCCTCTTGAAGTAGCTCAGGAATCAGCAACTCGTTTGCCAACAAATTAGGCAACGCAAAAAACGGCGCCTTATATAACCGCTGCATCATTAGGTACGTCAACTTGCTCATTTTGTAAGCCGCTACCATTGGCCGCTTACATAACATTGCTTCTAACGTTGCGGTACCCGACGCCAGAAGGACGACATCACTGGCGATCATCACATCACGAGCCCCGCCTTGTGTGATAACAACTTGTTCATCGTCAAGAAGGGCTGGTGCGTGTTGTTCAATGTACTGTTTGATTCCTTCCAAACGTTTTTGGTTCGCCGCTGGAATAACAAAATGACAACCCGGCTTGGCCTTTTGCATACACTTAATGGTGTCAACAAAAACGGGCAATAGACGATTGAGCTCGCCTTGCCTGCTACCCGGCAATACCGCCAAGATGGGTTTGTCTTGTGGTAATGCCAAAGATTCGCGCGCAGCTTGTTGGTCAGGTTGCAACGGCACAGCTTCTGCTAATGTATGGCCAACAAAGCGATAAGGGACCTGATATTTATCGTAAACTACATGCTCAAAAGGAAACAAACCGAGTACTAAATTGGTCGCAGCAGCTATCTTGTGGATTCGTTTTTCGCGCCACGCCCACACCGTCGGACTAACATAATGGACCGTTTTAATGCCTTTTGCCTTGAGTTCTTTTTCTACTCGTAGATTAAAATCGGGCGCATCGACACCAATATACACGTCAGGTGGGTTTTGCGTTAGATGGGCAATCAATTGCTTTTTTAAAGCGAAAATAGAAGGGAGCCTTGACAGTACTTCAACCAACCCCATCACCGACAACGTCTCCATATCAAAAAGGCTATGACAACCTGCGGCTTGCATGTTGTCACCACCAATGCCTTCGATAATGGCGTCAGGATGGCGTTGTTTGAGTTCTCGGATCAAGCCTGCTGCGAGTACGTCACCGGAAGGCTCTCCGGCGACAATAGCAATACGTAGCGGTTTATTGTTCATTAACTAGCGTAATAATCCACGATCTGAACCAGAAATAAACGCTAGCATGTCTGCCACTTCTGGAAAAGTATCAGCTGATTCTTGAAGCGTAGCGACGGCTTCATCAACCGTTAACCCAGAACGGTAAATCGTTCTGTAGGCACGCTTTATCGCGGTAATCGCGTCTTTTGAGACACCTCTGCGCTTGAGCCCTTCAGAATTGATCCCTTGAGGAATGTTCTTCGTGCCTGAGATCATCACATAGTTAAGTACGTCTCGTAACACGATGCCGCCACCACCAATAAAGGCATGAGCGCCAATTTTACAAAACTGGTGAACCGCTACACCACCACCGATAATGGCAAAGTCACCAACGTGGACGTGGCCAGCCAACATTACGTTGTTTGCCACAACCATATTGCTACCTAACATACAATCGTGGGCAACATGGGCGTTAACCATAAATAAATTGTTTGAACCAATTTTAGTTAAGCTTTGGTCTTGAATAGTACCGCGGTGTACGGTGACACTCTCTCGGAAAATATTGTTATCACCTATCACTAATTCAGTGCGCTCACCGGCGTATTTTTTATCCTGGCAATCTTCACCGATAGATGTGAATTGATAAAAATGATTTCCTGCGCCAATTTGGCTCGGCCCTTTGATCACTACATGGGATTCAAGACGACAATTGTCACCTAAGACAACGTCATCACCAATGATACAAAAAGGCCCTACCGTCACATTTTCACCTAACTTCGCGTTGGGCGAAACGACGGCTGTTGAATGGATCACGTTATGCTATCTCTCTCATTGCACACATAAATTCAGCACTGCAGACTTCATCGCCGTCTACACTACCCGTTCCTTTGAACTTCCATATCCCACGTCGCTCTTTAACCAAAGCAACATCAAATTCCAAACGGTCGCCAGGTACTACCGGGCGTTTGAATCTCGCATTATCAATGCCTGCGTACAAGTATAGCTTGTCGTTTTTACCTTGTGTCTTAAAACCAAGTACACCCGCAGCCTGTGCCATCGCTTCAAGAATCAATACGCCAGGAAAAATAGGACGTCCTGGGAAATGACCGGTAAAACAGGGCTCATTTACCGTAATGTTCTTATAAGCTTTTATCGATACGCCTGCTTCATAATCGGTCACTCGATCAATCAATAGAAAAGGATATCTATGCGGTAGTAAATCGAGTATTTCCTGAATATCGATAGTATTTAATGAATTGGCCAACTGTCTCTCCTATGCCACTACTTACCTTTTTCTCCATCGCAATACTTGATGAAGGTAAGCTTGCCGTAAATCTAACAAAAACGGCGGCAACCATACGCTTATAACACTGAAAAACAAATCAGACCAACAGGTGAGCACCGTGTTGGTCTGATTGAGATCTTAACTCTACTCGCACCAAATTGGAATAAAATCTGATGCGTGTTAGAGACTTAGTTTATTTTTGATACTGTCTCAAGTACTTGCTGAGACAGGTCGTGTTCTTGTTTAGCGAAAGACACAGAACCCGCACTCAACACCATGTCGTAGCCTTCTTGCTCAGCAACGGCATCAATCGCTTGCTTGATAAGGCTCAACAGCTTGTTGCGCTCTTCATTCGTGCGACGTTGAATGTTTTGTTGAAGAGGCTGCCCCTTCTGTGCAAGTTGATCACGAACATCGATGATCTTCTTTTGAATGTCTTCTTTTTCCGCTTCACTCATTGTCGCCGCATCACGTTGTAAACGCTCAGCATAAAAACGGCCATCTTCTTGAAGCTTGTTGATTTCTTGAATCTGATCTTTGAATTCAGCTTCGATGACAGCTTGAATTTCCGCCGCCTGAGGCATCGCTTGGAAAATACCTTGTACGTCAACAACACCGATTTTTTGTTCTGCTAATACTGGCGTACTAACTAGCGCACTACCCAATAATGCGGCTGCAGCCATTGATTTTGCCAAGTTTTTCAAAAGGAACTCCTTTATCTATGTTTATCTGGTCTGTCGCCAGCTTTAAATTAAAATGTTTGACCGATATTGAAAGTGAAGAATCGCGCATCATCACCTTCTCGTTCTTGAATCGCCCGAGAGAAACTAAATACCATAGGTCCCATTGGCGAAATCCATTGTACTGACAAACCAGCTGAACTACGGAACTGAGACCAGTCAGAGTAGTCAGCCAATGGATCAGACGAAGGTGCTATCGTCAAATCTCGGTATCTATCATAATCGAATTCTGTGTCCCATACATTACCAATATCGAAAAACAGACTCGTTCTTACACTGTTATCCATGTCTTCATCTACAAATGGGGTCGGAACGATTAATTCCAATCCACCAAGTAGCATAGCGTTACCACCCAAACTACGTTGAGACAAGAACAAGACATCATTGTTGGGGTCTTGAGGAATGACGTTACCATCAGGCCCAATAATCGGGTTGTTACTCAAGCGTTGTACACCGCGAGGACCAACTGTATTGTTTTCAAAGCCACGGAGCGTATCTGCACCACCTGCCGTAAAGTTCTCTGTGAACGGTAAGATTTGCTCGATACCATTTTTATCGCCATAACCGTTACCATAACCCGCGCGGAAACGGGTCAAGAAAGACCAGCGTTGATTTCGAGACAAGGGGAAGTAGAACTTCGCATCAATTACCGACTTAAAGTAATTTACGTCAGAATTTGGCGTAGTAATGCTAAACGACTCTCGTTGTGATGACCCGGCTGTCGGGAATAAACCACGATTGAGCGTGCTGCGGCTCCAACTGACTGACGCCAAAAAGCTTGAATATGCTATTGCTGCATCAGGATCGTTACCGTTTTGGAACTGCTGATAGAACTGGTCTGTTTGATCATACGAACCGCGGTTAAACAGTTCAACATCTGAATACGTCAGACCAAAACTGATCCGGTTGTATTCATTGATTGGATAACCAATATTTGCTCCAACAGACCATTGCTTGGAGTTAAAGCGAATAATGTTAAAGTCTTCACCGTCAAATTCACTGTAACCAATTGATCCGCCTAAGCTAATACCATCAATAGTAAAATACGGGTCGTTATAGGTTATTTGAGCTGAACGCTGATACGAGACCGTATTGATGCTGAAACCTACGCGTTTACCTGTTCCCAAGAAGTTATCTTGTTGAATACCAGCCTGTAGGCTCAAACGCGTTCTGTCACCATAACCAATACCTGCGTTAAAAGACCCCGCAGGTTGCTCTGCAACACTGAAATTCACGTCGACTACATCGTCTTTACCCGGTATACGAACGGTTTCAAACTCAACTTCGTCCATATAGGTCAAGCGAGACAACTGACCTTTTGACGATTCAAGTAATGAGTTTGACAACCATGTACCTTCCATTTGGCTGACATTTTGACGTAGCACATTGTCTGACGTAATCACATTACCGTTGAAATTAATACGTCGAACGTAAATACGCTTACCCGGATCGACAGACAGCGTTAGTTTAACCGTCTTATCATCTTCATTGATATCAGGTATCGTTGTTACGGTTGGATAAGCATAACCAAAACGACCGAGATACTTGCTGATAAATTCTTCTGTGTAGGTGACCTCTGCTTGGTTATACAGCTCACCTTCTGTCAGTGGTAATACGCGTTTGATGTATTCTTCATGACCTAACAAGTCACCGGCCAACTCAACACCAGAAATACGGTACTGTTCGCCTTCATCAACGTTTAAAGTAATGTAAATACCATCTTTTTCAGGCGTCATCGATACCTGTGTTGAAGACACGTCAAATTGCAAGTACCCGCGGTCCATGTAGTAACTGCGGATAGTCTCCATGTCGCCTTGCAACGTTTGTTGCTGATAACGGGTTTCTGACAAGAAATCCCACCAAGGCGTATCGAACTGAAGCTCCATGGTGTCATAGAGTTCTTGGTCCGAGAAGATTTCGTTACCGACGATATTAATTTGTTCTATCTTTGCCGCATCACCTTCTTCAAATAGCAATTTTAAGTCAACACGGTTTCGAGGAAGTGGCGTAACAATCGCTGATACATCAGCGTTGTATTTTCCGATGCTGTAGAAAAAGTCTTTTAGTCCGTTCTCGATAGACGCAAGTAGCGTTTTATCAAGCGGTTCACCAATTCGAATATTGTTACCGTCTAAGCTTTCCTGAAGCTGCTCATCTTTAATATCGTCATTGCCTTCGAAGATGATATTACTGATTGTAGGGCGCTCAGACACTTTGATTATCAAGGTGTCGCCATCTCGAAGAACTTCAATGTCTTCAAAGTGAGTAGATGAATACAAGGAACGGATGAGTTGTGACACTCTAAAGGCATTTAGCTCATCGCCAATTTTAATAGGGATATAGGTAAGAGCAGCACCAAGGGCTACCCTCTGAAGCCCTTCTACTCGAATGTCCTCTACTACAAATTCGCTATCGGCTGCCGCAGCGTTGGCTAAGCTAGCACTGGAACCAATAATTCCGGCTGCTACTAACTGTTTTAACTTCATTTTACTTTTATTCTTCCTGGCTGCGCTTAATTTATAATCTTGATTATTCGCATATTCTTGCTTACCGCTATGGCATAGACACCCAATCTAGCCAACCCTCTATGTCAACCGAGCAATATCGTTAAAAATCGCTATGCTCATTACGGTGAACAAGAGTACTCCACCAATTCTAAATCCCCACTCCTGCACTTCTTCTGAGACGGGTTTTCCCGTTATCCACTCGATGGTGAAATACATCAAGTGCCCGCCGTCGAGCATAGGAAGTGGTAACAAATTGATTATGCCCAAGTTAACACTTATCAGGGCAAGGAAACTTAAGAAATAGACCAGTCCGTATCCAGCACTTGTTCCCGCTCCTTGTGCGATTGAAATAGGGCCGCTCAAATTTTTTACCGATACATCACCAGTAAACAGCTTGCCAATCATTTCAATGCTCAGTGTCATCAAACGCCATGTTTTATCCATTGCATGAGACACTGCTTCGAGTACACCATATTGATGAGTGAATACAAATCCGGGTGGCCACTCATCAAGTTTTGGGGCAACACCTAAATAGCCCACTTCGCCATCAGGTGTTTTTCGGCCCGTAATTGTGGCAGAAAGTACTTGCTCTTGACCAGCCCTAATTACGGTTAACTCTATCGTATGACCATTGAGGCCTTTGATAGTTTCAACCAAATTGATCCAATTTGTTAATTTTTCACCATTTATACTATCGAGCACATCACCGACTTCAACGCCCGCATGGTAAGCAGGTGTGTCTTTACCGATGTTAGAAACTTCCAGCAACACGTCTGGGCGAAACGGCGTGATCCCAAGACTGGCCAATGGGGTGACTTTATCTGGGTCAAATTGCCATTGTTGAATATTCAGTTGCAGTGACTTGGTGACGCCCCGGCTATCTCTAACTTCCACTGGGATTTCACCATCACCAACATACGAGACCAGTTCTAAATTCGCCGCTCCCCAATCGATTGTTGTGCGATCGCCAACCCGAAGCAACTCATCGCCGGCCTGAAGACCACTTTCCATTGCTATACTGTCTGGCGCGACCTCACCAACAACCGGCTTTACCGTTTCAAAATCAATAAGGAACATCAACCATAAGGCAAACACAGCAAAAACAAAGTTGATACCCGGACCCGCCGCTATGATCGCCATGCGTTTAAACACATGTTGCTGGTTAAACGACATATGCGCTCGCTCAGCTGGAACGTCCTCGACTCTTTCATCGAGCATACTGACGTAACCGCCTAGCGGAATTCCAGCGATAACAAACTCGGTGCCGTGCTTATCAACGCGTCGCCACAATGGCTTGCCAAAACCAATAGAAAAGCGTTTGACGAAAACGCCACATTTTCTGGCAACATAAAAATGTCCCCACTCGTGCACCGCGACCAATATACCCAATGCAACGATAAATGCGCCTATATTGCGGATAATCTCGAACACTTAGTGTAATCCTTCAATAATGTTGTTCGCCACGACTCTGGCTTTACTGTCTTGTTCCAGGATCTGTTGGAGTGAAGAAATATCAGATTGTTCCGCCTGATTGAGGGTTTCTTCATTCACTTGGGCTATTTGGACAAAGGATAAGCGGCCATTTAAAAATGCCGCTACCGACTCTTCATTAGCTGCGTTTAGCGTTGTTGTCGCCGCCTGCCCCACTCGACACGCATCAATAGCAAGTTTCAAATTTGGATAGCGATCATAACAGGGCGCTGAAAAACTAAAATCCGCCATTTGACTAAAATCAAGCGGTTTGACACCTGCACTGATTCTATCTGGGAAAGATAATCCGTAAGCAATCGGCGTACGCATGTCGGGTTGTCCTAACTGTGCAATGACAGACCCATCGACATATTGCACCATTGAATGGATCATACTTTGAGGGTGAATCACGACGGTCACATCATCAGGTTGCAAACCGAATAACCAGCACGCTTCGATAAATTCCAACCCTTTATTCATCATAGTCGCCGAGTCGACGGTTATTTTGCGGCCCATACTCCAATTCGGATGATGACACGCTTCTTCAATTGTAATGTTACTAAAGGAATTTAATGCTCGCGTGCGGAAAGGTCCGCCTGACCCCGTCAGTAAAATACGGCTGATGCCACTTTTCTCGAGCTGGCCGTATGCATAGTCAGTTGGTAAGCATTGGAAGATCGCATTGTGCTCGCTATCAATGGGTAGTATCTGTGCTCCTGACTGCTGCGCGGTTTCAATAAACAACTTACCCGACATAACGAGCGATTCTTTGTTAGCAAGTAAGACGCGCTTCCCTGCTTTCACGGCAGCCAATGTCGGTAACAAGCCAGCAGCCCCAACGATCGCAGCCATCACAGTATCAACCTCTGGCGCACTAGATACATCTTCTAGGGCTCGACTACCACATAAAATATCAGCGTGAACCCCTATTTCGACAGCTAAGCGTTTAGCGTCTTCGTATTGCGCATCATCGGCCAATACCACATACCGTGCGTTACACGCTTTGGCTTGTAGGAGAAGTTTTTCGACTTGCCGGTGACCGGTTACCGCAAAAACACGGAATTTGTCAGGATGTTGGCTAATAACATCTAGTGTACTTACACCAATGGAGCCCGTAGCACCAAGAATAGTAAGGGTTTGCATTATGCCATCCAGGTTACATAGCAGAACGCAAACACCGGAAAGGCGGCAGTGAGGCTGTCTATGCGGTCAAGAATACCGCCATGCCCAGGCAGTATTTTTCCACTATCTTTTACACCGGCGCATCGCTTGAACATACTTTCATTGAGATCGCCCAATGCCGACACACCCACGGTAAGACCACCGATAACAAAGTGAAGCCAGATATTCGATGATTCAACTTGATAGTGAAACGCCGCAAATGCAATGATAGCAAACGATGCAGCCACGCCGCCCATCAACCCTTCGTAGGTTTTACCTGGGCTTACGTTTGGTCTCAGTTTGTGCCGTCCGAACTTAACACCGACGAAAAACGCGCCGATATCCGCCGCCCATACGATGCCTAAGACATAGAATATCAATGAGGCACCATAGAAGGCGTCGACATCGTGCAAACTGGTTCTCAACGATACTATGGCGACCCAAGTAGGAATAAGTGTGAGTAGACCAAACAGGCCTCTTACAGGCACACTATTGCGCCAAAACTCGCTGTATTTGGGATAGGCGATAATCATGGCTAATGACACGCACCACCACACTGCTGCCACAGACAGAATAGCGTGATACAAACCATTCAGCTGACCTTGATGCCAAATTTGGTCGCTAGACACCATGAACGACAATCCGACACAAATGGCTGACACACCTACCATAAATATGGCCTTGGCCGGGCGACTATTGATACCTGAAATCTTTGCCCATTCGTATGCGCCCATAGCAATGACACCAGCCATTGCAAGCTGAAACCCGTACATAGGAAGAAACAGAATGGCAGAAAGCGCCAATGGCGCCAAGACTAATGCTGTTATTATTCGTTGTTTTAGCATAATTGAAGTTGGCTCCTCAGCCGAGCTGCTTATCGCAACCCTTTGCTGTTCGTAAACCGATTAACTGACTTGCTCCCCAGTTAATCCAAATCGACGCTGCCTTTGATTGAAATCATCAACGGCTTGCTGAAATACGTTCTCGTCAAAATCAGGCCATAGAACATCGGTAAAATATAACTCCGCATAAGCGCATTGCCACAGCAAAAAGTTGCTGATGCGATGTTCACCACCTGTTCTGATGAGTAAATCCAGTTCAGGAAGTTGTGCCGTTGATACATGTTGATTGAATAGGGTTTCGTCAATCGCGTTGACATCAACATCACCACTTGCAACTTGAGAGGCCAACTGCTTTGCCGCATTGACAATATCCCATCGTCCGCCATAGTTAGCAGCAATGTTTAGGACCAAATCGCCGTTCTCAGCAGTCATTGCTTCGGCTTGACGAATTTTATCCCGTAACTTGCTATCAAAACCGTCGACATCACCGATGACGTTCAAGCGCACACCGTTCTTGTGTAGCTTTTTGGCTTCGTTATTTAACACAAGATTGAAAAGGTCCATCAAAACAGACACTTCTTCTTCTGGGCGCTTCCAGTTTTCAGAACTAAACGCAAACAGCGTAAGAGATTTGATGCCATTTTGTCTTGCGTATCGCACGACAGCACGCACCGAATCGACACCTGCGCGATGCCCAAACGTTCTAATTTTTCCCTTTTTCTTCGCCCAACGCCCGTTGCCATCCATAATTATGGCAACGTGTTGAGGACCCATTACAGGGCCCTCTTCAACTTTTTCTGGCGTCTTTGACGCACTCGTGCGTTTCCTTAGCATGAGTATTATTACACTTCCATTAGTTCTTTTTCTTTGCCTGCTAGCAAGGTATCCACTTCTTTGACGAAATCGTTTGTCAAAGACTGAATATTTTCTTCTCCTGCGCGACTTTCGTCTTCACTGATTTCTTTTTCTTTCAAAAGCTCTTTGATATCACTATTGGCATCACGGCGAATGTTTCTGATTGATACACGACCTTGTTCTGCTTCAGCGCGTACGACTTTAATCAAATCCTTTCTGCGCTCTTCTGTTAGCGGAGGCATAGGTATGCGAATCGTTGTACCCGCACTCATTGGGTTAAGACCCAAATCAGATTGCATAATGGCTTTTTCTACGGCTTGAATCGCACTTTTGTCAAACACTGTAAGCGCGAGTGTTCTATTGTCTTCAGCAATAACATTAGCAACTTGCTTAAGTGGCGTATCGGCACCGTAATAAGGGACCATAATGCTATCTAAAAGGCTTGGGTGCGCTCTTCCTGTACGGATTTTAGCCAACTGGCCTTTTAACGCCGTAATGCTTTTTTCCATGCGTTCTTTCGCATCTAATTCTATTTCATCAATCACAATAGGATTCCTATTCTTATTAGTTGAGTTTTTCTTGATGATCTATCAAGGTGCCTTCTTCTTCACCCATGACAACACGCTTCAAACAACCTGGTTTGTTCATGTTGAAAACACGGATCGGCAAACTGTGATCTCGCGCCAAAGTGAAGGCAGATAAATCCATCACTTTTAATTCTTTATCAAGGACTTCGTCATAGCTCAATCGACTGTACAAAGTAGCATCGGGGTTCTTCACAGGATCATCACTGTAAACACCGTCAACTTTTGTGGCTTTTAGTACGGCATCCGCTTCAATTTCGATACCGCGAAGGCAAGCAGCAGAGTCCGTTGTGAAAAATGGGTTACCTGTACCCGCGGAGAAGATAACGACGCGGCCAGACTTCAGCAAGCTAATCGCTTCTGCCCAGTTATAATCATCGCATACGCCTTTTAGCGGAATAGCCGACATTAAACGAGCATTAACAAAGACACGATGAAGCGCATCACGCATCGCCAGGCCGTTCATCACGGTCGCTAGCATTCCCATGTGGTCACCCACAACGCGGTTCATACCAGCTTCGGCTAGTCCTTGACCTCGGAATAAATTACCACCGCCGATCACTAGGCCAACTTGGACACCAAGTTCGACCATTTCTTTGATTTCTTGTGCCATACGATCTAGTACTTTTGGATCGATTCCAAAACCTTCGTCTCCCATCAGGGCTTCGCCACTGAGTTTTAGCAAAATACGTCGATAGGCTGATTTAGGTGTGATACTCATAGTATGAACTTTCCTCGTGAACTCGGTTTGACTCATGCCTCGTCAACACCAAAGGTGTTTGCAAGAAATGGGGCAAAACGACTCGTATTGCGACAGTCTTAGCGAGAAAATCTCACTTAAAACTTTGACTCATAAAAAAGCACCTCCGAAGAGGTGCTCGTAGTTTATATGACATTAACGTCACGCAAAAGGTTATAAGCCAATTATTTCTTAGCTGCTTCCATTTGCGCCGCAACTTCTGCTGCGAAGTCTTCTTCTTTCTTCTCGATGCCTTCACCAACTTCAAAACGGATGAAGTTAACAACGTCAGCATTTTTGCTCTTAAGCAAAGCGCCAACTGTAGTTGAAGGATCTTTCACGAAAGCTTGACCTGTAAGGCTGATTTCGCCAGTGAATTTCTTCATGCGGCCTTCAACCATTTTTTCTGCGATTTCAGCAGGTTTGCCAGATTGAACTGCGATTTCGATTTGGATCTCGCGCTCTTTAGCAACCACTTCTTCTGCTACGTCTTCAGGCTTAACAAACTGTGGGCTAGCTGCTGCAACGTGCATCGCTACATCTTTTGCTAGTTCAGTCTCGCCGCCTTCAAGGATAGCAACAACACCAATACGACCACCGTGTACATAGGCGCCAAGGTTGTCACCTTCAACGTTGATCACGCGACGAGGAGAGATGTTTTCACCGATTTTAGCCACAATTGCATCGCGAACTTCTTGTACTGTGCTACCGTCTAGCTCAGCTGCGTTTAATGCATCGATGTCGTTGATATTTTGTTCTGCTGCAAGTGCAAGTAATTTGTTACCGAACGCTAGGAAACCTTCGTCACGTGCAACGAAATCTGTTTCACAGTTCAGTTCCATCATAGTAGCACGGTTACCGTCTACTTTAGTTAGGATTACACCCTCAGCTGCGATACGGCCAGCTTTCTTAGCTGCTTTAGCTTGACCTGACTTACGCATGTTTTCAATGGCAAGTTCGATGTCGCCATCCGTTTCAACAAGGGCTTTTTTACAGTCCAGCATGCCTGCGCCTGTGCGCTCGCGTAGTTCTTTAACTAGTGCTGCAGTCACTGCCATTTTTCAATTCCTCAGCATTAAAATAATAATTCGATAGGTAAAAGGGGCGAACGCCCCTTGTCTTTACATCTTCTGTATTGTTTATGACAGTTGATTGACAACTGTCATAAAAAGCAAGTGAGTGATTACTCAGCTGCTTCTACAAAATCGTCTTGCTCTGCTTGTACTTCAATGTTGCTCTCACGACCAGCATTGATAGCGTTAGCAGCGGCATCCAAATAAAGCTGGATAGCACGGATTGCGTCATCGTTACCAGGAATGATGAAGTCAACGCCGTCTGGGTTTGAGTTAGTATCAACAACACCAACTACTGGAATACCCAAGTTACGCGCTTCAGTTACTGCGATGTGCTCGTGATCTGCATCGATTACAAAGATTACGTCCGGAAGACCGCCCATATCCTTGATACCGCCCAAGCTGCTTTCTAGCTTGTCCATTTCACGTTGAAGCATAAGCGCTTCTTTTTTGGTTAGTTTTTCAAACGTACCGTCTTGGCTTTGTTGCTCAAGATCTTTAAGACGCTTGATTGACTGACGAACTGTTTTCC
>CAWUJV010000101.1:0-12945 GCA_963922845.1 uncultured Alteromonas sp. | reverse complement strand
GGTGCTTCGGATCACATAATGTGTGACCAGTTTGAACGTTCTTCATACCAACAACTGCTAGGATGTCACCCGCTTGTGCTGAAGTAAGTTCAGTACGTTCGTCAGCGTGCATCTCAACCATACGGCCGATACGCTCAGTTTTACCAGTAGCACTGTTCAGGATGGTATCACCCTTGTTCAGCTTACCAGAGTAAATACGAATAAAGGTCAGAGCGCCGAAACGGTCGTCCATGATTTTGAACGCTAGTGCGCGGAATGGCTCGTCAACAGATACTGTCGCTACTTCACCAGTAGGCTCACCTGTTTCTTCGTCAGTCAGCTCCTGTGGATCAACTTCAGTTGGAGAAGGCAGGAAGTCAACAACCGCATCCAGTACCAATTGGATACCTTTGTTCTTAAATGCAGAACCACAGTAAGTTGGGAAGAACGCCAGGTCACGAGTACCTTTACGGATACAACGCTTGATGTCTTCTAATGAAGGCTCTTCACCTTCCATGTAAGCCATCATCAGATCGTCGTCCTGCTCAACCGCAGTTTCGATCATTTGCTCGCGGTATTCATTCGCTTTGTCAACCATATCTGCTGGGATATCAACTACTTCGTAGTTTTCTGGCAGACCTGAATCGTCCCAAATGTACGCTTTCATGTCCAGCAGGTTAACAACGCCTTTAAATTCGTCTTCGATACCGATTGGCAGGGTCATTACTAACGGGTTAGCCGCCAGTACTTTCTTAACCTGACCAACAACGCGGTAGAAGTCTGCACCCATACGGTCCAGTTTGTTTACGAAGATTACACGAGCTACTTCAGATTCATTAGCATAACGCCAGTTAGTTTCTGATTGAGGCTCAACACCGCCTGAACCACAGAAAACACCGATACCACCATCCAATACTTTCAGTGAACGATATACTTCAACAGTGAAGTCAACGTGTCCTGGAGTATCGATGATGTTCATGCGGTGATCTTTCCAGAAACAGGTAGTCGCAGCAGACTGGATAGTAATACCACGCTCAGCTTCCTGCTCCATGAAGTCGGTTGTCGCTTCACCTTCGTGAACTTCACCAGTTTTATGGATTTTACCGGTAAGTTTAAGAATACGTTCTGTAGTGGTCGTTTTCCCCGCGTCTACGTGGGCGAAAATACCAATGTTTCTGTAATGTGATAAGTCTGCCATTAGTTCACTTTCGTTGGTTCAGAGTAAAAAAACGGCCGGATTATAAAGGATTTTCTTGCCAGATACACCCTTTTGTGCAGAAAGTCATGACAAGAATCCGCACCACCAGCCAACTAATTAAAAAATTCTATACTTTTCAAAGCCTTGCAAAAACTCTAATTTTACAGTTTTTGCAGCACAACTGCCGTTACTTCATCACGATCGTGATACAGATGTCGAATTTGAATATTCACTTTGATACCGGCTTTTTCTAGCATCGATAGAAGATGCTGCCGAGCGGCCGTCACAGTCTCGTACCGGCGTTTCATCGGTAACTTGAGATTGTATATTACATGATTGGTTCGGCCTTTTACCAGCCACTCTCCCATCAACTGAGTTACGCGGTCTGGTTGTTCAATCATATCACACACAAGCAACTCTACACGGCCAAATTGAGGTTTGTAGACAAATCCGTCTTCGGCAAAGTGCTCGACTAGACCTGTCGCCATGAGTTTATCGTCTATCAATCCGTTATCTACCGCTTCGACAAACATATCTCTTTGTACCAGTTGATATGTCCAGCCTCCCGGGCATGCACCTAAGTCTACCGCCCTGGCACCATCTCGAAATATGTCATCTTGATAAGCCTGTGGCACCATTTCACGTATGGCCTCTTCCAGTTTCAATGTCGAACGGCTTGGCGCATCGACAGGAAACTTTAATCTGCAGATACCATTGGCATGGGAAGAACGACTTGTCGACAGTGAATAGCCTAAGTGGTAACAGTCAAAATCGGTGAAAAATAGATGTAACTGTGGTTTGGTGGCATTCTCTTTTGCCGTGAGCAAACCTTTATTGCGTAAAGCCTGGCGCAGAGGAACCGCAAACTTCCGACAAAACTTTGCCAGTGCCTTACCCGCTTCAGTATCGGCATACTCCACCACGACGTTACCGAGCTTCGCTTTAAGAAACTCGCACAACGCCTCTACATCGTCGATGACGGGCGAAATGCGATCACCTTTGTCAATACCGGATTGCTTTGCACTGCAAACAAACATCTGACGGGGAAAAATGGTATTCGATACTTTTGTATCGCGCGCGAACGCATCCGCATCGCCTTCAGAGTAAAAGTTAAACTCGACAAAGCCTTGTCCTGATTTCAACGTGGGGTAGCCAAAGCGATTGGCAGCCGTCGACAATTCAGTCAACTCATTGGCGGTATCCGATTCGTATCCCGGTCTGCAATAGGCTAATAAACTATGCATTGGGTTTTCCTTTCAAAACGCCGACAAAAACGATTCCCCAACCAATAATAAAACACAGCCCCCCAAGTGGCGTAACAGGTCCAAGAAAAGTCCAGTTGAATATTGAAAGAAAATAGAGGCTACCGCTAAACAACACGATACCCACTAAAAAAGCAGTCATTGCACGTATCAGCCATTTTTCGTCGACATATTGTGCCAACGCCGGCAACGCGACAATGATTAGCGTGTGGATGAAATGATACCTCACACCTGTCTCAAACGTTTTCAACATAGTGACAGACAACACACTTTTTAATCCATGGGCTCCAAATGCGCCCAAAACCACGGCAAATAGGCCGCTCAGCGCGCCAATAGCCAATAGTGTTCTCATAATTGTTCTCGAATAAAAAAGTAGGTTTGTTGTGCGGCGGTTTGAATATGTTCAACCTGAGAGTAGCCACTCGCTTTACGCGGTTTAAAACTGTGGTCTCCATCGGCTAAAAACAGGCAACGCACCTGTTCACTCAGGGTATACCCTTCAATTTCCTCTTCCCGACCAAAGGTATCTCTCTCTCCCTGTACAATCAACAAAGGAGACGTTAGAGAGAGTAAATGCTCCACTCTCAGCTTCTCAGGCTTTCCCGGCGGATGAAAAGGATAACCATACACAATCGCACCACGCAGTCGCGGACTGTCTTCGCCGGCAAGCAGCAAGGTCGACATCCTTCCGCCCATAGACTTGCCACCAATAAACAGAGGTAAAGATTGCAGTGTGGGCTGTGCAAGTACGTCATCGACGACCTCGTTGAAGCGACACAGTAATTTATCCGCTTTTTCTGGCGGTCTGCGTTTGCCTTCAGTTAACGCTTTTGCCATATAATCAAAATTGAATCGAACGACTGAGATATTTTTTGCCACTAAGGCGTCGGTCATCCACTGCATGAAATCAGAATTCATACCGGCCCCGGCGCCATGAGCCAGTATCATGCATGCCTCAGGGTTCGTCGCCTGATCTATTTTTAAGTCGTATTCAGACATAAGCTTGCTCCTCAACAACTTGCCCTAAAATCCAATCTCGAAATGCTGCAATCTTCCCCAAGTCGGCTTGAGACTCATCACAAACGAGATAAAACGCATCACGGGATTCTACGCGCTCTTCAAATGGCATAACGAGACGACCAGCATCAATCTCTGGTTTTGCGAGAATCGTATTGCCCAATGCAATCCCCTGCCCTAATGCTGCTGCTTGAAGCACCAACATAGAATGGCTAAAAACCGGCCCTTGATTTACATTTACTCCCTTTACACCGATTTGTTTAAGCCACCCCTTCCACGCCTCTCGACTCATATCATGTAATAATACGTGGTGCTTTAAATCGTCTAATGAATCCAACGGTTTTGGCCCGTTGAATAAACTAGGAGAGCACAAAGGTGTTAAAAATTCGGTGTGTAGCTTATCTGCCTGTACGCCAGTCCATCGGCCTTTTCCGTAATAAACCGCAACATCAACGTCATCATCGAGAAACCCTTCATCAAAATCGACGGCTTTTATCCTGACATCAATATCGGGATTATCGATACTAAACTTACTGATTCGAGGTACCAACCATTGACTGGCAAAACTCGGCGGCATCGCCACGGTTATGGCACCTTTACTGCCCCGGGCCAGTAGCTTTTCCGTTGCTTCCTGCAAACTTTTAAAGATGTCTTTTAACTCCAAAAAATAAGCTTGCCCTTCCTCCGTTAACAGCAACGTGCGGTTCCGGCGGATGAAAAGCTTCATGGATAAGAATTCTTCAAGCGCTTTAATTTGGTGGCTAACCGCAGCTTGAGTAACAAACAATTCATCAGCTGCGCGGGTAAAGCTGAGATGTCTAGCCGCAGCCTCAAAGGCTTTCAGCGCATTTAGCGGGGGAAGTCGTCTACTCATGACCTTGTCAACACTTTATGACACATTGGTGATAGATTAATTAGTTTTTCTAATGCATTCAACCTAATTTTACTCGCTGTTGCGCCGTCAATATTTTGGCTATTATTTATTCGCAGTAAGAAATTACCCTTTAATTACATAGGGTTATTAAGCTGCATTTGTTAAAAAGCTTAACAAATTGTAAACATTAATTACGTTATTTAAATTAGGTGTGAATATGAAAAAACTTACTACTTTAGCGGCGACATTCGCCATTTTACTCGCTGCAAACCCAGCACAAGCCACGACTGAATTTAACAAAGAGCAATTTGCGCAAGACACTATCGCAAGCCTAAAAACTGAACTGGCATTGTACAGCACAGAATTGGCTACTGATATCCGCTTACAAGCGGGCGACAACTTACAGCAGAGCGCGATTAGCGTCAATCAAGCTGTACTTATTGCGATGATTAATGATGAAGTAAAAACAGCTGTTAGAGAAACAGCTGGCGAATAAACCTTACTTCACACCTGATCAGAGCCTGTTTATGTCTGTTCAAACAGTGCTTTAAACGGGCTCATGTATGCCGCTCGTTAGCGGCATACAATCAGTCTGTGACGCTTTCCTTATTTATTGCTGGTATCCAGTGCCGGTAATGCTTTAATCAAGTCATCCAACGCCTTCATCTGCTCTAAATACGGTTCAAGTTTAGACAAAGGTAACGCACATGGCCCATCACACATGGCCACATCCGGGTCGGGGTGAGCTTCAATGAATAAACCAGCTAGACCAAGTGCCATACCACTTCTTGCAAGCTGAGCAGCTTGAGCACGACGACCATCCGCTGAAGTCTCTCTACCACCAGGCATCTGCAGTGCATGTGTCGCGTCAAAAATAACAGGGGCAAATGACTTCATCGCGTCCATTCCCAGCATATCAACAACAAGGTTGTTGTAGCCGAAGCAAGATCCACGTTCACACAAAATGACGTTCTCGTTCCCCGCTTCGCCAATTTTCTTCAAGATATGGCGCATTTCGTGTGGAGCTAAGAACTGTGGCTTTTTGACATTGATTACCGCCTTCGTTTCAGCCATGGCCTTAACAAGATCAGTCTGTCGCGCCAAAAACGCCGGTAACTGGATAACATCGACCACGTCGGCAACGGGCTGCGCCTGGTAAGGCTCATGAACGTCAGTAATAATAGGAACGTTGAACGTTGTTTTGATCTCTTCAAAGATCTTTAATCCCTCTTCCATGCCCGGGCCGCGAAATGACGTAATCGACGAACGATTAGCTTTGTCAAAAGACGCCTTAAAGACATAAGGGATTCCTAACTTTTGTGTCACTTCGACGTAATGTTCGGCAATCTTCATCGCCAGATCACGAGACTCGAGTACGTTCATACCGCCAAAAAGGACGAAAGGAAGATGGTTAGCAACCTCGACACCGCCGACGTTGATCACCTGTTCAGAATATGACATTGATTTCTAAATCCAAGTTAAAACAATAGTGCTTGTTTAGTGATGGCAACTTTGGCAGTGAGCGCTAACCATGCCAGAGCGCCGATAAAACCAACCCATTTCATCGCAATCGTGCGGCCCCATTTTAGTGCCAGCATGCCCATTGCAATATATGCCAACACGCCGACGACTTTAAACGTCACCCAGCTATCGACAAAGGGATATTGAGAAATGATAGTACACAACCACAATGCACTACCGAGTAATACTGTATCGATTATATGAGGTACGACCTTGACCCACTTTTTCTTGAGAAAGTCAGGATTAAATTGAGCCCAAATAAATCGAAGGACGAACAGGAAAATGCTCAATCCAACAGCGGTCAAATGAAGATGTTTGGCCATCATATACATAACGAATACCTATTTTAGTTATATTTATAAACACAAAGGCCTGTAATAGCAGGCCCATGGTACGGTTCTTCGAGCTGTGTGCTGAAACCGCGGCTTTGAGTTGTTGCACCGATGCAACGTACTCGAAAACAGCAGTATCCCATTGCTTATCCAGCGTATTGTTGTTGTATCTCAATAAAATCTTGAATGTTTGCCAACATGTAATCAACTAAGATTGGGTCGAAGTGCTGACCGCGCTCGGCAATCAAAGTAGATTTCACTTTTTCGATGTCCCACGCCGCTTTATAGGGGCGCTCGTTCATCAATGCATCAAATACGTCAACTAAGGTAGCAATACGGCTTTCAATGCGAATCTGTTCGCCTTTTAAACTGTCTGGATAGCCATGCCCATCCCATCGTTCATGGTGCTCTCTCGCCAAGCTTGCCGCAAGCTTAATGGTTGGTTTATCTGAGTCGCGAAGAATTTGATAACCAAATTCGGCATGTTTGCGAATTTCATGGATTTCATCTTCAGTCAGCGGCCCTGTTTTTGTCAAAATCGCCTCAGGCACTCTTGAATTTCCGACATCGTGAAGCGGAATAGCCAGTTTTAACAGGGCAATCTGTTCCAGCGTTAAATTCGTCCCTTTAGCTAATCGCTCTGCCATCAAAACCATGCGTTTGAAGTGATTCTCACCACACGCTTGAAACTCCAGCGCTTTACCGAGTCTATCGATGATTTCGCTTTGTGTTTCTTCGATCTCACTTGTCAACATGACATTCTCAAAGGCTATCTGCACGTTCTCAGAGAAAACCTCGACCAACTTTTTATCGGTTTCACTGATTTTACGCGGTAACCCTGACAAATAGAGCAAAGAGCCTTTTGCACTTTTACTACTACAGTAAGCAACGATATGATCCTCACCGTAAACTATGGCTTGGTCACTTAAGGCTTTTTTACAAGACTCATATTCATCTTCTGGCAAAACGCTGGAGAGTAACATTCCCTCTTTGTCGGCGTATTCGCCGTTACCAGCAAAAACGAATAAGTCTGTTAAATTGCCACTTGAAATCGGCTCAGGCGTTGCAACAGCTGAAGTGATATACGCGGCATCACGGGAGCAACCTAAAATAGATGCCATCTGCTGTATTAAACCTTTGACAAATCGCTCGAGTGAACGTGAGCTAAATAGATTCGCCGATGCGTCTATAATTTTTTCTAGTCCCGCTCGGCTTTCTTCAATAACAACGATATCGCGATAAGAACGTAATGCGGCAATAATAACGGTAAACAGTTTTTGTGCGGTCAGTTCAGTCTTCGATTTATAATCGTTGATGTCATAGTTAATAATGACGTCTTTTTCTGGGGCTTGCCCAGGTTGACCCGTACGAAGGATAATGCGTGTGAAGTGATTGTCTAATTCATTGCGGATATAGTCAGCAACCATCAGACCAGCGTCATCGGTTTCCATCACGACGTCCAGAAGTACGACCGCTATATCATCGTGCTCCCGAAAGATAGCCTTGGCCTCTTCACCACTGTAGGCACTCAAGAAAACGAGAGATTTGTCATTGAGAACGAAGTCGCTCAACGCGAGTTTCGTCACCGCGTGTACTTCGGGTTCGTCATCTACAACGAGTATCTTCCAATGACCTAGCTCTTCGACCTCTACTTCGTCGTCATCTTCTGCAAACAAGAAGTCGTCATTCATACCTAAAAAGGCTCCTGCGCTTTAATATCCCATAACGCATAGTACTGTATGTAATATTATTCGCAAGCTTTGCGCTGGCCTATTGTCACGCGGTCCAAACCATTGAGATCCTTGAATGTCTCTATGTGTTCATAGCCGTTGATCAATAGTAGATTTCGCACTGCAGCACCTTGCTCAAATCCATGTTCGAACATTAGCCACCCACCCGCTTTCAAATACGCCGCAGTTGTCGTCGTTATCTTGTCGATATCAGCGATACCTTGGTTGTCTGCAATCAAGGCAGAATCGGGCTCAAACCTCACATCGCCTTCTTGCAAAAATGGGCTATCAGCCTCGACATAAGGCGGATTAGAGACAATAAGATCAAATTGCGTATTCTCAACGCGGCTAAACCAATCACTGGCAATAAAGGATACGTTGGTCACCCTATTCGCAATAGCGTTTTCCTTGGCCAGTTCTACAGCTTCACCAATCCGATCCAACCCTAACACATGGCAATCTGGACGCTCACTGGCTATGGCTAATGCAATAGCGCCTGTTCCGGTGCCAAGGTCACACACCTTAGCGCTAGAGTTTAGTTTAGATAACGCAATCTCCACCAGTAATTCGGTTTCTGGCCGAGGAATCAATGTTGCCGTTGAGACTTTTAAATGCAATGTCCAAAAATCTTGGTAGCCTAAGATATAGGCGATGGGTTCACCGTGCTGACGTCGCTCAATCAGATCTGAAAACGCATTGAACTCGGTCGCTGACAGTGTTTTTTCAGGCCAGGTAAAAAGATAGGTCGTGGACTGCCCTAAAACATGGGCTAAAAGAAGCTTTGCATCTAACTGAGGGCTATCACCGCCCGCAAGCTTGTCGTTCGCCCAGTCAAGAGACTGGGCAATAGTGTTACAATCCACGAATTAGTCGTCGGCAAGCGATGCAAGAAGATCAGCTTGGTGCTCTTGACGAATCGGTTCGGCCAAGGCATTCAAGTCACCGGCCACCACTTCATCTAATTTATAAAGGGTTAAATTGATACGATGATCCGTGACCCGACCTTGAGGGAAGTTGTATGTTCGAATGCGTTCAGAACGATCGCCACTGCCGACTAAATTACGTCGTGTCGATGCTTCCTCTGCTGCGCGCTTCTCCTCCTCAATCTGATTCAAGCGGGCTTGTAATACACTCATCGCTTTAGCGCGGTTTTTGTGCTGCGAACGCTCATCTTGACACTCTACGACCACGCCGGTTGGCAAGTGAGTAATACGAATCGCCGAATCTGTTTTGTTAACGTGCTGACCACCCGCTCCCGACGCGCGGAAAGTATCGACACGTAAGTCGGCTGGATTAATATCAATCGCTTCTGATTCAGGAATCTCTGGTAGTACAGCAACTGTGCAAGCCGACGTGTGAATCCGTCCTTGCGATTCAGTTTCGGGGACGCGCTGTACACGATGCCCGCCTGATTCAAATTTCAGTGTGCCATAAGCGCCATCGCCACTCACATTGGCAATCACTTCTTTATAACCACCATGCTCACCCTCGTTGGCACTTACCAACTCTACGCGCCATCCTTGCGTTTCGGCATAACGACTGTACATTCTGAACAAATCACCCGCAAAAATAGCCGCTTCATCACCGCCGGCACCCGCGCGTATTTCCAAGAAACAGTTGTGGTCGTCATTCGGATCTTTAGGCAGCAATAGCACTTGAAGTTCATTTTCAAGACGCTCCAACGCCGCTTTTGCCGTTTTGATTTCTTCCTGCGCCATTTCGCGCATATCAGCATCGTCCTCGTTTAGCATTTCATTTGCCATCTCGAGGTCTTCTTCTGCTTGTTGAAAGGCATTAAAGCCTTTCACTACGTCTTCAAGTTGCGCATATTCTTTTGATAAGGCTCTAAACTTATCTTGGTCGCCGATTATGTCTGGGTCACCCAGTAGCGCTTGCACTTCATCAAAGCGTTCTACTAGATTTTCGAGTTTGAATTTTACTGATTCTTTCATTTCTTATTCACTATGCTTTTCGGCTGAATCGGCAGGCGGCAGCGCCAACTCCATCGCATCTGCGAGTAATTTCGCAGTGTCACCGTTTGTTTCGGTTGCCGCTTTGCGCAATGCACGGGTTGGTCCGTGCATAATGCTATTGGTTAATTTATACGCCAACTCTTGGATTGCTGCCTCGGGCGACTTGCCCTCAGCAAGCTGATTCAATGCTTTTTCGACTAGTTCGTCACGCTGCGCTTCACCGCGCTCGCGAAACTGTTTGACCAGATCAATCGACTTACGCGACTGCTGCCAGGTTAGATAGCTATTTACTTGGCTTTCTACGAGCTTTTCCGCTTCTTGCGCTGCCAACTCACGTGATGCCATATTTTGCTCGACGATTTGCTGTAAGTCGTCCACCGTGTATAGGTAGGCATCGCCAAGTTCATTTACCTCGGGTTCAATATCCCTCGGCACGGCCAAATCGACAAGAAACATGGGCATATTGCGGCGCTGCTTCAACGCCCGTTCTATCATACCCTTGCCGATTAATGGTAGTTGACTCGCAGTCGAGCTAATCACAATATCGTAATCTTTTAAATGTTCGGGCAATTGTGCCAACGTGTAGACCTGAGCGTCCAGTTGTGTTGCCAAGGCTTCCGCACGGCTAATTGTCCGGTTCGCCACAGCCAATGTCTTTACACCTTGCTCTTTGAGGTGTTGACCGACAAGTTCAATCGTTTCACCCGCACCGACGAGTAACACTGAGCGTTTAGATAAATCCGCGAAGATGTGTTTGGCTAACTGTACCGATGCAAAGGCCACTGACACGGCGTTGGCGCCGATTTCGGTCTCAGTTCTGACACGTTTGGCAACACTAAACGTGTGCTGAAACAGCTTGTCGAAAGACTGATCAACCATACCAGAGTGCTTGGCATCACTGAAAGCCTGCTTAACCTGCCCAAGTATTTGCGGCTCACCAAGTACTAAACTGTCTAGGCCACTGGCGACTCGCATAATGTGCTTAATGGCTTCTTGGTGACGCAATTGATAACTGTTTTGTGAAATGTCACTGCCTGCAACACCGTGAAAATCGGCTAGCCAGTTGAGCAAAGGTTCGAATTGCTCCAATTCGCCGTTGATATAGATTTCCGTGCGATTGCACGTCGATATGATCACTGATTCGTCAATGCCCGCCTTTTCTTTTAGCGAAGAAAAAGCTTTAACCAAAGCGTCAGGCGTAAAGGCAACCTTCTCACGAAGGGCCACTGGCGCGGTTTTATGGTTAATTCCAAGGGCTAACAGACTCATTCATTTCCTGGCGACATTAATTGGTGCGGCATTGTACGAAAAAGGCCTTTAGAATTAAAGCCTATAAACAGGAGATTGGGATGTAAAAGCCCAACATTTGTCCGATTGTCTTAATCGCAGGAATGAATTGACAAAGGAAGTAACCTATTCCGTTAACATTTCTTTGGTGGCGAGCTTTACTCAGTTCTGATATTTTGACCGCAATCTCAGTTACTACGAGCCATTATGCGCTTTTTTATATTTGCATTCGCGTTACTTTTATCGGCCTGCGCAACCAAACCTGTTGGCCCCAATGGTCCCGTCGATTTACCAGCCCAACTCGCCACCCTAGCTACCATAGATGATTGGCAAGCAAGAGGGAAAATGGCGCTAAAAGAGGGCGAGGAAGGATTCAGTGCGTCGATGCGTTGGAAAGTCCAATCTACGGATTTTGAGTTCAAACTGACCAACATGCTAGGTATCACCTTGGTCGATATGCAAAACAACGGCAAAGAGGCGGTATTAGAAGCTGATGGCGAAACGTATCGGGATGGCGACCCATCGGCATTGATTCAACGCGTAACGGGCTGGTCAATCCCTGTAGAACAATTGATTAACTGGACCAAGGGATTGCCCAACCCGGAAGATCAATACGTTCTTCGCGACGATGGCTTAGTGGATACATTGACGCCTGGGTGCATTCGTTGTGATCAATGGGTTATTAACTATGACAAATACCGACAAATTGACACCGTTTGGTTACCGCATAGTGTGGTACTGAAACACAGATTTATTCCGAACAAATGGATAAAAATCAGAATTAGTCAATGGCGTTTGGCACCGTAAACTCAACTTTCTCGACGTACAATAATTATGACGAATCAACCAGACACTATCGATTGGTGGCCTAGCCCAGCAAAACTAAACTTGTTCCTTCATATACTGGGCCAATACGACAACGGCTATCATCAATTACAAACCTATTTTCAATTGCTCGACCAAGGCGACCGTCTGGGATTTAATCCAAGACGCGATGGTAAAATAACGTTGTCGCCTTCTATCAAAGGCGTTCCTGATAACGAAAACCTTATTTACAAAGCCGCGGCCCTTTTGCAAGACAAAGCGCAAACAAACCTAGGTGTTGATATCGCGATTGATAAGCGCTTGCCGATGGGTGGAGGAATCGGTGGCGGCTCCTCGAATGCGGCAACAACCTTGGTCGCGCTGAACGCCATATGGCGTTTGGGGTTCTCCACCGAAGAACTTGCTGATTGGGGGTTATCGCTTGGGGCAGACGTACCGATTTTCGTCCATGGTTTATCTGGTTTTGCGGATGGTGTCGGCGAAAAAATTACACCCCATACCACACCACCACAATATTACTTGGTCGCCAATCCAGGAATTCATGTCAGTACGCCAGACGTCTTCAGGCTACCAGAATTACCCCGAAATACCCCGTCAATGGCGTGGTCAGATTATCAATTTGAAAAAACCCGCAATGATTGTCAGGAAATTGTGGTTAATCGCCATCCAGAAGTTGCAAATTTATTACAGTGGTTGCTACACTACGCACCGTCGCGAATGACGGGAACGGGTGCGAGCGTATTTGCCGTTTTTGACGATGAAAAATCAGCCCAATTTGTGCAGCAAAAGTTGCCCAAACACTGGCAAAGCTTCATCGCAAAAGGCGTCGATGTGTCTCCACTGAAAAATAAATTAGAATCAGTGAACGTCTGAGCACATATAAACCATTTTTATGGGGTATAGCCAAGTTGGTAAGGCAGCGGGTTTTGATCCCGCCATTCGTAGGT
>CAWUJV010000100.1:0-13478 GCA_963922845.1 uncultured Alteromonas sp. | reverse complement strand
CATCGAGATGTTTGTCTTTGAGCGGGTGAAACTTTGATATTGTCAAATAAACAGGCAGGCTTTCTAAGGTATCAAAAACACACTGTGCACACGGTGGCCCCTCTTCTGACGACGTGTAGGTGAGGAAGTAAGGAATCTTCTTTGCCTTCACTAAGCGCACCGCTGTGTCCATATCGGCGATATCCAGTTCGTCTCTTTGGGCAAGGGCTTCTGGATAGTTTTCAGCAAGATGAAAAAAAGAGGCGCCTGCGTATCGAGATAACGGTACGGTACTAAGTTGTGACATGTCAGTGATGGCTGGCGTATCTATGCGTCGCAATACGGCCAGGTGAATAGTCGCGAAAGGTTTTCCTATGGTTTCAAACGTATCGAAGGAAGACGGTGTGGGCTGAACGGTTGCAACAAGATCAACCGCGCCAGAGTGCAAAAGGCCCGTGCCTCGCTTAAGTGAGCTATAAACGAATTCAATGTTAAGGTCGTGGTTGTCAAATCGGCGTTGAATTGCCCGAATAATAATGCCGTCTGCCTGACCGTCTTCGCCAACATATTCTAGCGGTGGGAAATCGCTGAAAAAGTAAGAATAGCGTATTTCTTTCGCTTGTATTGAGCCACTACAGATAATGCTCAATAACAAAAGCAGGCGCGTAACAATCAAATTAAATCCTCATTGTGTTATAAGCATAAGATTAGCACCTCATGGCTATTCAACAACTTGAATTAATTTGATAGTGATATGGCAAAGCAGCTGGTCAATACCAACCCGATTAGATGAAGTGACCACGCTAGGTTGATTATCTATTTTAGTGAGAACAACCCGTGTTAACGACTGCTGGATTATAGGTGGATTCCTGCTTGGTTTTACAGGTCATGTTTGGTTTCGATTGGCTTACTGTGCTAGCAATTTCACGGTTTGTGCCGGCGTCAATTGTGTCGTCGACAATGAGCTGAGTAACGCCTATCAGTAAGGCAATATAAAGCGATAAAGCGGTGAGTGATAGCAGCAAGAAATTGACAGTGGATTTCATTGTGACCTCCATTTGAATTAACAAGATGTTCGCCCAAATCAACGTGGGATGAAATCGAAATAAACTGGACGAATTAATCGTTAAACTCAATTAGCCCCTTTGACTGGCTTACGCTTGTGTTGAGCCACAATGCTGCCCAATATCTAGTTTAACCGCTTCGATATATATTGAGATGTTATAATGTATTTTTATGAATTTGGTGCCGGATAACCTATACTCCCGTCTCTTACTCGTCTTACTAAAATGGAATATACATTATGCAGCGATCTCTTGTGAGCTCAGCATGCTTGAGCATGTTGCTGTTCTTAAGTGCATGTCAAACAAATGGAAGTGATGCCACTGGTGCTGTGACACCAACAGGTGCACCGACCATTGATTTTCAACAAGTGGGTAGTTTATCTGTTGCAACCTGGAATACCGAACACCTGGCAGAAAATAATTTAGCGGGTTGTCGCCCGCGAACGGCGCAAGAACTCGACGCTATGCGAGCCTATGCTGCGTCTCTTGACGCCGATATTGTAGCGTTACAAGAAGTGGACTCGGCAGCAGCTGTTGCGGCTTTGTTCCCTCGCAGCGAATGGCAAATTGTGATGTCGTCGCGCGACGACAATGAACCGTTTGAGTGTCGCCAAAACGGCAATCCGTCTACGCAGCAAAAAGTGGCGTTCGCTGTGAAAAACGGTATTACGATCACGAGCGTTGAGTCACTTGATGCATTTTCTTTAGACCGCGTTGGTTTGCGACATGGGTTGGAAATAGACGTTGACACGCCGTTGGGTGAAGCGACTTTACTCAATTTACATATGAAGAGCAGTTGTTTTGTCGATGATTATTCAAAAGATGAGTCACCTGCCTGCCAAACGTTTGCGCGCCAAGCGTCACTATTGGCAAACCAAATACGTCGTTACGAGCAATCCGATAAACCGTTTATCGTTTTAGGTGACATGAATCATCGTTTGTCTGCACCGTACAATCGACTGACGCGAGACATTGCGCAAATTGCGCAGGACGCGAAAAAGCATTTTTCAACGCCTTCGTTCGAATTAATAGGGTGTCATCCACGTTATCCCGCGCCGATTGATCATATTATCGCTGGTAATTTTAACGGTAGCGCGACATTTAACGCTCAGGTACACGGCTATGGTGGGGGCGGCGAAAGCACTATGCTTAGCGACCACTGTGCGGTATCCGTAGCGATTGAATCACCGGCCCTTAAGCTGAGTCGCTCGGTGCGTTGGACGACTGAAAGTGCTGAATATCGAAATATCACAAAACGGATTTACGCCCATGCGACAAATCAGCTTCATCAGATGGACTTGTCTAAAGGGGTAATTGTCATGGATGTCGATGAGACGATTTTAGACAATAGTGGGTATCAAGCGTGGTTAAATCGCACAGGGAATGAGTACAAGTCGAAGACCTGGGCAGCTTGGGTAAAAGCAAAAGAAGCAACACTTGTTCCTGGCGTCGCCGAGTTTATAGAAACGGCCGTGAAAAACGGTGCGCGTTTGGGTTTTGTCACTAACCGGCCGCGGTCGCTCGATTCTTATACGTGGGACAATCTTATTGCGCAAGGTTTACCAATCAGTTCGGCGAATACCTGTTTGATGGGGCGTACACAAGCTGATAAAGACGCAATGAACGGCGTGGATATCGTTAATGATAAAGACTTGCGTCGACAGCAAATTGAGCAAGGTATTGCGTCTTGCTACGTCCAAGATGGTGAGCGCCAGAGTCTGTATCCTGCGCTACCTCTGATCATGCAAGTCGGTGACAATGCTGAAGATTTTTCTAGAGTGCTGCAGCATGACAAAGATCTTGATGCGTTATTAGAAAAGCACGTCAATGACTTTATATTGTTACCTAATGCTATGTATGGTTCTTGGTTGTAAAAACGTGCAGCGCGCGAATGTCGAATGAGGTGTTACGCAATACTTGATTAAAATACTCAAGTACTAGATAATTAGCGCCTGCACGAATAACGTCGCGTGTTGGTTTTTTAAGAGGTTTGTATGACAGTTGAAACAGCACTTCCCATTGAATTTTCAGAAGCAGCATCGTTGAAAGTTCGCGCTCTCGTTGAGGAAGAGGAAAACCCAGAACTAAAACTCCGGGTATACGTCACTGGAGGTGGCTGTTCAGGTTTTCAATATGGCTTTACGTTTGATGAGAAAGTCAACGATGGAGACATGACTATTGAAAAAAACGATGTGACCTTAGTCGTTGACCCTATGAGTCTGCAATACCTCGTTGGTGGCGTTGTGGATTATGTAGATGGTTTGGAAGGCTCACGTTTCTTGGTCAACAATCCAAATGCCACTACCACATGTGGCTGTGGCTCAAGCTTCAGTATTTAAATCGACATAAAAACCTGAACACAATACTGGGCCGTTACGGTTAATCTGGCCAAAATTCATGCAGCGGAGTATGCTAACGGCTAACTCTTGTTTTGATGGATTATTCAGAATGAAACTATACGGCTCAATCCCTTCGCCTTTTGTGCGTCGCATTCGTTTGTTACTTGCTAACGTTGAGCACGAGTTTATTAACTTGCAAATATTCTCTGCTGACGACAGAGCAACACTTGCGTCTAAGAACCCGACCTTGAAAATCCCAATGCTTGAAGCCGACGAGCATATCATTTTTGACTCTCGCGTTATCTTTCAATACCTGTCTGAAAAACTGGGAATGACCCCACTGACTTGGGACGAAGAGAATCAACTTACTCTCATCGATGCGGCAAACGATACGTTCGTTCAATTACTCATGCTTAAGCGTTCTGATTTTGATATTGAGCAAGACAAACTGTACTTTAATCTGCAGCGAGAGCGAATTGATACGACGTTAACAACCCTCGATACTATGGTAAACGAAGGTTATTTTAATCAGTGGAACTACCCGGCGATGTGTTTGTACTCTCTGGTGGATTGGATTGAGTTTAGAGAACTTCACACTCTTATCGGTTTAGATGCGTTAAAACGCTTTCGGGTTGAGCATGCTGAGAGGATTGAAGTCACTGCCACCGATCCACGCAGTGAATAGAGGGGCGATATCGTGGTGGCGCAAGGCCCATCGTTTAGGATCTATACAACAGTAATACAACAAGGAATGACGAGGAATAATAATGAAGGAACAAAGTAGAGCAACGTATTGGGCACTATTGGTGATGTGCATGGCGTTTGTCATAGTTGGCGTTTTTCAACTGGGTTACATAGTAGGCGTGGCGGTTAACTCAACGGAGTTTGGCTTTGAGCAAGTTGGATTGCTGCGACTTGGTTTAATAGCCTCTGCTATTTTTGGCGCATCGATGTTAATACAAACCCTCAAAGGTAAATGAGCGTCCAGCGAGGGTATTCGAGCCAGATGTCGAGAGCCCTTAGTGGCAATAAAAAGTGACCACACCCTAGAAAGCTTACGTGTGGAAGGGTGTCGTCGTTTTTCCACACAGTCCACCAATAGATAGGGGCTTCATCTTAGCCCTATCAACGCCGGGATTAATATCCTTTGTCGAAATCAAATTGGTAAAGCAAAGGTTCATTTGCTAAGAGCCGCTCGGCATTGCGTATGAAAATGTCGGCTATATCACTGGGAAGCGATTCCGCTGCTGTGTGCTGCGTAATCAAAATATTGTCAGTTCGCCAAAAGGGGTGTGAGGATGGCAACGGTTCCTCTCTAAACACATCCAACACGGCGGCTTTCAGTTGTCCTGAGCGAATCGCTTCAACCAAGGCCTCATCGTCGATGGCCGACCCACGTCCTGCATTGATAAGTACAGTTTTGTTATTGAGACAAGATAAAAAAGCTTTGTCTATAACGTGTTCGGTACTTGGCGTGTCGGGTAGCAGAGAGACGACATAGTCCGTCTCTTTGGCAAATGTGGTTTTATCCGTCATGGAATACATAGCGTCATAACCCATTTTTATATTACCGCTACGATTGATACCTTTAACGCGCATGCCGAATTGTTTTGCGACCGGTATTAGTGCATCTGCAATACTTCCTGCGCCAATGATACCGAGCGTCTTGTCTTTCAATGAGTTATAGGGTTGAGGTAGCCAATTTGCTTGCTGTTGTTGCGTGATAAAACCGTCGATATTGCGACTAAAATACAAAATGTAGGCGAACACATACTCACTCATCTGTTGGCCAAAAACAGATTTTACCCCAGTCAGTTTATAGTCTTTTTTAGCCGCTTGCAGAAGTGGTTTATTGCCTGCCCAAGTGGATTGAACCCATGACAAACTGTGACACTTGCCAATGATAGGCGCGGCTAAATTAGGGTCGGCAAGAAGTGTTGTAACTTGGCCACATTCGATATCCGAAGTACGGGTCGAATATTGTACGATATTGATAAACGGTAACGGCGCCAACAAACTTGCATATTGCTCGGCGTCCTGGCTGAGAATCGACAATTGAATTGGCGATCTAGTCACTGATTCTTTTGACATTTCTATCGTCTTAGTAAAGTTTTCTTTCCTGCAATATCGCAAATGATAACACGACAAATGTTTAAAAAATGTTTTCTGAATTTTACATTTGTGTAAAACAATCAGGAAGTAATCCCTACATGACAAATACAGTAAGTAATGCGAAGTGCCTGTCTCCTCGACGAAATACAACAACACAAGACTCGATTGAGGGGTTGGTATCAGAACAGCTCGCACACTTTGGTATTGATGAGAGCAGTGACTATGGACAGGCGCTTTCCAGTACCGCGACTAACCTTTATCAAGCGCAAGCGAGCGTATCGTCCTTGTGGGACATCACTAATCAAACACTGGAAGGATTAAATAAAGAAGACAAGTTATCTTACTTCAATGCTAAAAAGTTTTTATCATTCCAAATTGCGAAGATTCTCGATACGCTTCAAAACCCCTTCAGGAAAACCTATCAAAGCCTGTCGTCGGGTCAACAATCACAGGGGCACTACCCTTTATTTGATAACGTAACGGCGTTGTTTTCGGCTACCCCTGTTGTCGTTAGGACCGCAACCTATGTTTACGCTTGTACCGAGTGGGTTGATGATGCTTTCCAAGGAAAAGAAGCGACTCACCAAATCTATTCGCGCTTGTTAAATCCTACCAATATATCGCTAGCTAATGCCATTGTAGATATGGAAGCCGGCCCTTATGCCGCCGAATATCTCGCTTGGAACTTTAACTCGGGGATGGCTGCGATAGACGCTATGTTATCCAACGTGTTGGAGCATGGCGATGTGTTGGTGGTATCCCGCAATGTTTATGGCGGCGTATATCAGTTATTGCATGACTATTTTGCACGAGAAAATCGTATGGCAATCAAGATTGCATGGTTTGATGGATATTCAGGTACAGAATTCGACGCTTTTTTAAAGCAAACGAAAACGCAATATGCGGATGCGTTAGCAAAGGGAGCGAACTTGCACGTCTATGTTGAATCGCCGTGTAATCCTCATGGTTATGTGCTCGATGTACCTGAAATCTGCCGTATTGCTCATCAGAACAATCATCTGGTGATGTTAGATTCAACTTTGGCAACGCCTGTGCTTCATACGCCTTTGCAACATGCAGATAAGTCTGCGCGGCCGGACTATGTCGTCCACAGCTACACCAAAGATATATGTGGTAGCGGCGCGACGACCGCAGGCGTTGTGATAGGCGAGACCTTCAGAATGTTCCAAGCAAAAGGCGACTGCGTTAACGGTTGGGATTGGTCAAAGACCCTGTTCTGGGACGTATACTATATCAAAGGCGCTTTTCTCGATTCCGAAAAAGCGTTCGATGTACTGAATGGCATGAAGACCCTCGAACAACGAATGATGAGGAAGGTTGTTAATACCCGAGTTTTCACTCAGTTTCTCGCGTCTCATCCAAAACTTCGTGTCAACAGCCATGCAGTGGCGACACATGACAATGCGGGCTTGTGTGAAAAACAACACAAACATGGCTGGCCGTGTGCGCTGTTCACTGTTGATATGGCCGCGACACAACTGGAGAGAGAAGTATTTACGCGTTTCTTTGATGCGCTAGAGCCCGCGTTTAGCCACCAAGTGAGCATTGGTCAAACGAATACCATTATACTTTGCCCGGCATTAACCTCTCACTCTGAGTTGAGTGCAGAAGAACAACGCAAAGCTGGCATTGAATTGACTACTATGCGTATCGCGATGGGGACAGATTGCGTTAAACAGTTGATCGCCCACTTTATTTCGGCGGCGAAGCAGTTCATCGAACCTACTGTCCCTGGTTTTTGCGATGGCTTCATGAGCGCCGCGAAACTAGACGAACTATACACGGATGTCGCGAGGCGTGTCAGTGACGATGGCATTGCCGAAGTGCCTTCACTATCGAGTTTGCTAAACTAAGCAAAAGGGGTAAATGAGCCAAGCACACAATGCTTGTTTGCCCCAGTCACTTCCCTAACATTACCGTGCAGTCGATTTGTAAACGCGTAGGCCAACCATGCGAATGCCGCTGCTTCTACATGCATGGGGTGGACATTTAACTGCTCGGTTGTCGCCATAGTCGATTGCTTAAGATGAAAGGCTAAACGCGTCATTAAAGTGTCGTTGTATACGCCACCACCGCAGACATAGTACTCTTTGTCGTCTGCGTCTTTACTCACCTCATTTGCAATAGATATTGCAGTAAGTTCGACCAATGTTGCTTGAACATCTGCCGCTGGTATCGCTGGGCTGGCAGCTAAATGTTGTTGTAGCCACGTGAGGTTAAAATGCTCTCTTCCCGTGCTTTTGGGTGGTGCTTGCTTGAAATAATTATCGGCTAACAAGCGCGATAATAAGTCTTGATTGACTTGGCCGGATGCCGCCCATTGTCCTTTATCATCATAAGCGGTGCCAAGGTGCGTCTTCGTCCACTGATCCAGTATGGTATTGCCCGGGCCTGTATCGTAGCCGTAGGGCACACTTTGCGGGGCTAACGCTGTAAAATTGCTAATACCACCAATGTTAATCACACATCGAGTTGCGCTTTCATGGGCAAAAACAGCGTGATGAAACGCGGGGACAAGTGGCGCACCTTGGCCACCCAATACCATATCTTTTGTTCTAAAATCAGAGACAACATCAATTTGAGTAGCCACGGCTAACGTCGCAGGGCAAACCAACTGTACCGTATATGGCAAAGATTTATCACAACCAATCGGCATATGACGCACGGTTTGGCCATGCACGCCAATAGCTGTAATGTCCGACGGCGAAATTTTTGTTTCAAATAGCAGTTGTTCGACTGCATTTGCATACGCAAATGACAAGCGGATGCCGGCTTGCCGGCTAAGATGAAGTTCGTTTTCACCCGGACTACACAGCTGATGAAGGATAGGCAGTAAGTCCGCTTCAAAGGCAGTTGATACGGCTTGCAGGGTAACAAAGGAGCCTGAATCATTTTTACACAGGACCGCATCAATGCCATCCATACTGGTTCCAGACATCAATCCAATGAAATAGGTCACTATTTCATCGCCAGCATTATTCGCTTATTCGTCCCTAGTTGATTGAGGCGGATATGCGCAATCTGTTCAAAAGCAGGACGCTGGTCTTTATCAATCGGTTTGGCTTTTGGCAGATTTACCGTTCTGGGATTTCGGTGAACACCGTCGACTAAAAACTCATAGTGGACATGAGGACCAGATACCATACCTGTGCCACCAAGATAGCCAACTGTTTGTCCCTGTTTTACGGTTTGACCCACCTTGACCGCCCGTTTTGTGAAGTGAAGGTATTTGGTTGTGTACTTCTCGCCGTGTTGGATAAATACGTGATGACCATTGTATTTGTCATATGACGCTTTCACGACCTTGCCATCACCCGTTGCGACGACAGGCGTGCCAACACGGGCAACGTAATCTGTGCCTCTGTGCGCTTTCCAGCGTTTTTGAACAGGGTGAAAACGGGCTTTGGTGAAGTTTGAACTAACGTACTTAAAATTGACGGGCGCCCGTAAAAAACTCTTCCGCATGCTTCTGCCTTCAGCGGTGTAGTAATTTCCATCATTGTGTTGAATCGCAGTAAAAGCTTCGTTTTGATTAACAAATTCGGCCGCGACGATATCGCCATACCCGACAAAATCGCCTTCGATATATTGCTCTTCAAATACGACGTTGAAGTAGTCTCCCGCCCGAATACCAACCGCAAAGTCAATATCCCATCCGAACATCCCCGCTAAATGCATAATTTGATTGTCGGTAAGGCCTGCCTCAACACCTGCGTTCCAGAAGCTCGACGTAATCTCGCCTTGGGCAAAATTGTAGCGTACTTCGATTTCTTTCTTATCTATGTTGGGGACCAAGCGACCATTTTCGTCAGGAAAAATCTGTAGGGTCTCTGTGGGCGATTTGACGTATTCAAGCCCTGCAAATTGACCTTCACTCCCAGCCTTTACTCGGAGTTCTTCGCCGGGACGCAGATTGACCAGTGTCTTGGCCAGTTGGCCACTATTAGTGACGTTGTAGGTATCTCTTGCTGTAAAGCCCACGCGTTTAAAAATTTTAGCGAGTGTATCGCCGCGTTTGACTTTTACCGTCCGCCACGTGTCGTCTTCTGCGTCAACAACGATTGTTGGTGATTCGGGGATGACTAAATCTACTGGGTAACGAATCCCTGCGTCTAAGGTGTAGGCTTGGTCGTGGCGGCTTGCCTCTACCGATTCAGATGGCACTAAAGTTAAGACGACGATGAAGAAAGCAATGGCAGCCACACCTATTTTGTGTGGTTTGGGAAGCTGCTGAAAAGTACGGATAACCACGGTTTTGATAGATCTCATGTTACTGCTCAAAGTGAGAATATATGGTTCGACGCTCAGTTGCTAGTTTAGTTGCTTAAAATTCCCACTTTTCTTGGCGAAAATTCAGAATTGCGGCGGTTTTTCCGTGTTTTTCACTTTAATTGCCGCTGTGGGATGCGTAAAATGGCGCGTTTATTTTATTACTTGATGATCTGGAATTGCATAGATGAGTGACTGGCAAACGGCCTTAGCGGAGATTAAGCGGGGAGTGGATGAGATCCTTCCTGAAGACGATCTAATTGAAAAGTTAAAATCGGGCAAACCCCTAACCGTAAAAGCGGGATTTGATCCGACGGCGCCTGACATTCATCTAGGCCACACAGTGTTGATCAACAAGCTGCGTACATTCCAACAATTAGGCCATAAAGTCGTTTTCCTTATTGGTGACTTCACTGGTTTGATTGGCGACCCAACGGGGAAAAATGTTACCCGTAAACCGCTGAGCAAAGACCAGATTTTAGAAAATGCTAAGACGTATCAAGAGCAGGTGTTTAAAATTTTGGACCCTGAATTGACGGAGGTTCGATTCAATTCAGAATGGATGGATCAGCTTGGCGCAGCTGGCATGATCAAATTGGCTGCAAGTCAAACTGTTGCGAGAATGCTTGAACGTGACGATTTTAAAAAGCGGTACGCCAACGGCCAACCTATTGCGATCCACGAATTTTTATACCCGCTTGTTCAAGGTTGGGACTCAGTTGCACTTGAAGCTGACGTCGAATTGGGTGGCACGGATCAACGATTCAACTTACTCATGGGCCGCGAGCTACAAAAAGAGCAAGGACAAAAGCAACAGTCTATTGTCATGGTGCCATTGCTAGAGGGCTTGGACGGTGTTCAGAAAATGTCCAAGTCGTTGAATAACTATATTGGTATTACTGATTCGCCAACAGAAATGTTTGGTAAAGTGATGTCAATTTCGGATGAATTGATGTGGCGTTACTACGATTTGTTGAGCTTTAAGCCACTTGAAGACATTGCGAATTTAAAAGCCAGTATCGAACAAGGTGCTAACCCAAGGGACGTCAAAATTGGGCTTGCGCAGGAATTGATTGCGCGATTCCATTCTCAAGCGGATGCTGATGCAGCTTTACAAGACTTTGTTCAACGATTCCAAAAAAATGCCATCCCAGATGATATGCCTGAAGTGACTGTTTCACTTGCTAGCGAAGGCATTGCGATTGGTAACTTGTTGAAAGAAGCCGGACTAGTTAACTCGACGTCTGACGCGATACGTATGATAAAGCAGGGTGCAGTTAAGATAGACGGAGAGAAAGTGGATGACACTAGACTAGTGCTGACTGAATCTGGCGAGCGAGTATACCAAGTTGGCAAGCGCAAATTTGCCAGGGTAACGCTAGCGTAATGACACGATAAGAGCCGCTTTTAAAGCGGCTTTTTTTTATTTTTCTGCTATTTCGGAACTAGAGGGTTCAGTAAAGTCTGACAAACTGATATCCTCTTTCTATCTTCAAGGACGAAGGTAGTAAGATTTTCCCTATCAGGATGATGCTAATCCTTATGCCTTGAAGCGCGCTTTATAGAACCAAGCGCTCAAATTTAATGACATAAGGATTGTTTAATGACGTTTTCAAAGACCCCAATCTCTCTGGCTATTCTCGCCTCATTATCACTAACTGGCTGTATTGAAGTTGACGACGACAGTAACGATGAAGTCGTGGTTGCCCTTAACCAACAGAATCAAATTTTAGCGGATCAAAACGCCCTGCTTAATCAGCAAATCGAAGATGCCGATGAAGCAAAGTTCCACGCTACCGTTGCGGGTATTGTAATGGGAGCCGATTCTCAAGCGCCAATCGGTGGTGCAACAATTCAAATCATGAAGGGTACGGAACTCATTGCTGAGTCGACGGCTAACGAGTCTGGTCAGTTTACAATAGAAGACCTTCCTTCCAGTACCGATCTGACTGTGGTGGTGGAATCAGCAGATAATGCCTTTGTAAAGCGCGCCTTTTTCATCAGAACATCAACGGTGTTTGAGGCTGATGTATACAATGATATCGGCCAATTGGTGGTATCAGTGCCGACCACAAGTTCATTAACTATTTTGAATGGTGAAACAGGGGAGCCAATTGAAGGGCTTGAGTTTGTTGGTTTTTCCCACAGTGGCACAGGTCGAAGCACCGTTTTGGACTATGCACACAAGTCGACGTTCAATGAAGAAACGGGTGCCTACGATATTGTCTTGCCCCGTGATTTCAATATTACACTTGAAGCTAACCTAGATTTGGACGGTGACGGCGATATCGACTTTGACATCATCGAGTCTGGTAATGGTAATCTCGTGGGCAGAATGCTACGCATTTTTGATGCTGTCGAAAATGAAACCCTCGAATTGACCCTTGGCGTACAAGAGGATGACGTAGATGCAGAAGTAGAAACAAAAAACGTTTCCATTACGCTTATTGATGAAAATGGCCTACCTTTATCTGACGCTGCTTTCTTATTCACTGACGGCGAGGAGGATGTGGCATCTACCTTCAATGCTGAATCGAGCCTGCATAACCTAACCGTTCCTTTTGATGGCTATGTAAGTTTGAATATGGCGTCGTTTGTAGAAGAAGAGGTGACGTATTCTTCAGGTTATATTAGTTTAGATAGATCTACAGATTCTCAAACCGGTGAAACCACTATTGTAGTGCGCACATCAGGATTCGACTCTAGAAGTGCCTACATTATCCCGGATACTGAAAACATACAGCTAGTGGTGGTAGCGCGTTCAGTCACTCCTTCATCAGATGTTCAAGTTATTACATCCAATTTTGATGCGAGCGACAACTATGAATATACGGTTTATTATTCGGAGCCAGTGACTATTCCAGAAGAGGAAGTGACTCTGACTTATGACGAAATCGCGATAACAGCGGGTAATGCCTCTACTACTGATTCGATTCCGAGTGGAACAACGGTTATTGAACGTGTTGAGAGAGAATCGCCGGTAACGATTACCAGCGAATTAAATGGTACCCGTTATGTATTCGCGCCCGAAGGCGAGCTTGAAACTGGTACGGATTACAACTACAACGTCGGGTTTGTGTCGGCGGTATCTGATGGCATTAGTGTAGATTTGTCAGATAGCCGTAATTTTACCACGTCAGTATCGACTACCGGTGAATTCTCGATAGCCTCTTTGTTGGTTGACAATAATAACTATTACTCAAATGGGGCAATCTTGGTAAATGAAACAACGGCGGGCGTAACCAGCACTGTATTTGAGTATGACAGAACGGCCACTTTGTATTTACCCGTTGAGATTGAACAGCTCAATTATTTGAATATCACCGTGACAGGATACACGGAGAACAACGTTGAAAATGTATACACAAGATTCATCGAAGTTGTGTCGAACAACAACGTAAACTATTCAAAGCGCCTCGCGGTGTCTGCGGCTGAAGAAGAGCAGATTGAAAATCGTGCGTTTGTAAATCAAGTAGTCGGTTCAACGCTATCAAATGGTGAGTATGTGTATGGTGTATCGACTGGCGTTTATATCGGCGACAATAAAGCGGGCGATGTAAATGAAATTGATATTACGTACGAGTATCAGTTGCCTGGCGCTGAAGCACAAACAGGGCAGTTAACCTTGCCGGTTCGCTAAGCATGACCTAGCCAAACGCAAACTAAAAAGCCGCTTTCAAAGCGGCTTTTTTAT
>CAWUJV010000099.1:0-13749 GCA_963922845.1 uncultured Alteromonas sp. | reverse complement strand
TCCCTAAAGAAATGCGAGCAAATCATAAAAAAAAGGGCTCACTAAGTATAGTGAGCGAAGCAAGAATTAAGATGAAAAGCAATATACTAAGGTTGTGCAACGACGATTAATCGCTTGCAGATGCAAGGGGGAGTATTTTCCTACCTTATTTGGTTTTTCTTATTAGGTACAATTCTGACAGTAATAGGCTAACGAAGAACCAATCTTCTTTGCAAAAGTACTTAAAAATTAAAGCGTTTTCATATTAGAATGAAGCGGCCTTGTGGCAAGTTTACGGACCAAATAAAGGGATTTTATGGAAACGTACACGATAGTTACCGCGACGACACTTGTCAGTTTCATTATGCTTATGACGATTGCAATGCTATTCGCCGTTAGTCGTTCAGAAAAGTATATGTTTGACTGGCTAATGGCAGGGCTATTTTTCTTTTCATCCAGTGCTCTCGCGTCGATAAAAATCAACTTCGACCTGCCTTCTTTGATTCACCCAGCGTTAGGCAATGCTCTGTATATTGCAGGCCATGCGGCGCTGTTTAGTGGTGTCAGTAAGCTACTATTTGGAAGATCACAATGGAAGTGGGTACTGACCCTTTCTGCCGGTGCCGTTTGCGCGCACTACATTCCCGGGTTACTAGAATCAGTTGATGCAAGAGTCTTACTTTTTTATCCAGTCATCGTCGCTCTCGACACCACTGCGCTCATTGCTTTATTTAAACAACGTCAATCTGAACAAGGAAAAGCGTATTATCCGTTAATCTTTGTCCTGTTTATCTTCGTCTTTCAAATTCTGTTTAGAGGCGCTGTATTACTTATCGGCGAAGAGGTATTAACTCCATTTGGCAATGAAGTATTTCAAACCACAGGTGGGATGGCGGTCATTTGCTTTTATTTCATGATCACGATGAGCAGTGCCGTTGTTGTTTTTTGGCGCAAAGAGCTCGTGCTTCGACAAACTGCCATTACCGACCACCTTACCGGCTGGTTAAATCGAAAAACGCTGTCGAAACTTGCTTATAACGCGCTATGCGAGTCAAAACGATTGGGTAATCGGGTGGGGTTCATCGTGTTCGATATCGACCATTTCAAATCGATCAACGATACCTTTGGTCATCATGCAGGCGATAGCGTTATCCAACAAGTATGTGAGATTGCAGCGTCACACATCCGAGATTACGATCTCGGATTTCGACTCGGTGGAGAAGAGTTTTTAATCATTGCTAAACAGGCTAACGTTCCATTACTCGAAACCATGGCTAACCGAATTAGAAAAGCGATTGAGCAACACGAGTTCAAACACGAGAATGCATTGATGTCAGTTTCTATTAGCGCAGGCATTGCTATTCATCAGGGTGATGATATGAGTTGGGAAACGCTATTGGAGCAGGCCGATAACGCGATGTATCGTTCGAAACAAAAAGGGCGCAACCAGGTTAACCTTTTTAGCCCTAATGACATCAAATTAATTAGCACCGTCAATAAATAGCGTTATCTACCTAAATGCATTTTTTAGTATGACTTGCACAAACGATAGTTGCTGGGGTATCCAACTTGAATAGCGTAAATGGCACTCGAGGCTACATGGCAAACATTAAATCGTTTGCAAAGGCAAGTCTTGATTTAGACTTTGCAACCGTTAATCGCGCATTTTTACCCTATCTCCCCAAAGCACCCTCAATGGTTTTGGATTTAGGCGCGGGCGTGGGACAAAATAGCGCTGCGATGGCAAAACTCGGTCATCACGTCGTCGCCATTGAGCCTTTGCAACCATTTATCGATATCGCTCAATCTACCTACCAAAATCTCAATATCACGTGGTATTGCGATAGTTTGCCCAAACTAGGTACGTTGGCATCACACCAAAATGCCTATTCGTTTATTTTGATTGATGGGGTATGGCAACATATCGATACCAATGAACGACAAGTTGCACTAATGAGAATTGCTAGTTTACTGAACAGTGATGGCGTCTGTGCGATTTCTCTGCGCCACGGACCTTCAAGAGTCGCCCCATGCGTTTTCAGCAATTCTGTTGATGAAATTTCAGCACAAGCTGAAAAAGCAGGCCTAACCTGCCGAATTTTATCCACGAACCAACCAAGTTTAATGCCCAATAAACTGGATGTAACTTGGGATAGAGTCATACTTTCATTCCGATGAAAATGAAATATTTGCAAGTCAATAAGTCGCGTTATATGTAGTGCCCCATATCTAATTTGATGGCTTTATCCAGTTCCTGTGTGTCATATGCGGACGGTCGCGAAAACGATTTATTACTCGAATAAAGAATCGTCGTGAAGGATTGAATTTCACCTTGCGATGTCTTTATTGTCTATTTTTAAGGTCTTCAATAACTTGTGTAGAGACCCAGAATACATCTGACTGCTGTTTCCCACTGTCATCATTGCGTGGCACCATTCTGTTGAAGAAAAGATATTTTCCGTCTGGTGATACCATTGGGCCGCCTTCCCTAGCTTCAGTATTGATGGCGTTACCTAAGTTGATCGCATCACTCCAAGCACCATCTTTCAGCCGGAAACTTATAAATAGGTCGGCTTCCCCGTAACCATCTGCTCGCTCACCATCCCAAAGTATGTAACTCTCATCAGGGGCAATAAAAGGATGGGCATTCCATCTGCCAGTATTGATCTCCTTTGGAAGAGGCTTTGGGTCTTCGCGTTTGCCATCAATTAGTCGAGAATAAAAGAGTGTGCCATAACCGCCCTTGTGACTAGCATTTTCATCAAACACTAAGGTACCTTTGGCTGATACAGTAAGGCCCATGATACGAATCTCTTCAAACTGTGGGCCAAGACTTTTCCATTCAGACCAACCATCTGCAGTACGGTCTCTATATTTCGACCTGTGATATTGAGTTTGACCATCTGGCGAATAGAATGGTTTCAGCATGTTGTCTGGCATCACTGTCTTCTGCCATTGGTTATCGACATTTTCGAAAATATGGCTTTCTGGTTGCTCTACGTCGCGAGAATGCCTCCACCGTTTAATATAAATTGTGTTCACGTCAGGCGAAAAACCGACAGAGTCTCCCCATTTTTCTGTATTTACAATGCCGAGTGCAAAGGGTTGCGGTGTTAGCCCCGGTGGCTTTTGCCCGAGATAGGGAGCTAAAGAGGCTACGGATATGTCCTGCCCATGACTTTTGCTACTCATCGTCACCATCGAAAACAGCAGAACAACTGAAAGACGAATATGTTTCATGGTTTGTCCTATTTAAAAAATCTTTAATTGATTAATTAAATTAATGAAGTCGGATTCAAAACACCTGACGTCTTTCTGACTTCTGACTGACTTTTTAAAGTTCGATGGATTAAAGGCGTCTGACGTTGACAGCCTCAGTTGGACACCGTTTGCTGAACAAAGGCAACCTCACCTCTTAGATGTTGAGATAAGACACTCGAAACTGAGCGGTCGAATTGTATTTTTGTAATGAGTGTTTTGTAATAATTAGATTTGCTAAGGGTGGGTATTTTTTCGAATAGCTCAATTAAATTGTGCTTCGACTCATAGCAGCAATAGCGGCCACCGAAAGACACCGAAAATCGCCGGGCGGCGTTGGCATCGCAAACGGCTTTCACGTGCTCAAGTCGATTTTAGGCTTATTTGCATTGCAACTCGAAAGACATACACGTCATACTTTCATCCCGATTAAAATGAAATGTTTGCTGGTCGATAACGTTCTTCTATCTAGAGCATTGCGTCACGCAGGTTTTGCGATCTTTTGGGTAATCATAAAAGCTTATGCCATCAATAAAGTCTCACATCATTAACGGCGTACTGAGCCTCTCGCTCAGAGATACTAAGCGCGCTTTACAAGAGGCGAAACGCCGACTAACCAATGCACCACACGTGCTCACGGTTTACCTCGCCATCGACGATCCCTACAGCTTTTTGTTGCTACAAGTTTTACCCGAATTACAACGTCGCTTTAATGTAACCATTGCGTTGAAAACGGTTTTAAATAAACAAGATACTATGTTTCCAGAACCCGAAATGTGGGACGAAAATATTCTCAATGATGCTCAACGGCTGGCTGAACTCTACGGTTTAGATACACCTGCCCAATTCAATTTAAATGATGCCGAGTGCCAGCGAGCAAGTTTTTATCTACTATCTTGCGAAACACATGGCATGGCGTTGGAACAAGCCACTGCTTTGTTTAATGCCGTTTGGCGACACGATTCTGGCAATCTTCATGAGCTACTCGATAGCGAGCACATTACCGATACCGCATCATTAACCGCGCAACTGCAATCAAATGAGCGAACATTGTTATCAAACGGGCACTACCTATCCGGTGTGGTGCATTACGCTGGGGAATGGTATTGGGGATTGGAGCGTCTTGTTCATTTGGAAGCAAGGCTCAACGCGTTATTGGGCGTAAGTAGCCCCATTTTGCGCTACAACAAACTTCACCAGCGCGATGGTAAGATCAAGCCTAGCATTAGTAATCAGCAAGCCCCGCTGGAAGTCTATTTTTCGATTCGCAGTCCCTACTCTTACTTGGGTATCGTTCGTGCTATGGAACTCGCCGAACATTGCCATATCGAACTTGTTCTCAAGCCGGTCTTGCCAATGGTGATGCGAGGCCTGCCTGTACCCAAGCAAAAGCGTATGTATATCGCTTTCGATACCAAGCGCGAAGCAATGATTCATCACATTCCTTTTGGTTTAGTGGCCGACCCGTTGGGTAAAGCGGTTGAGCGCTGTTACGCTCTATTTGATTATGCTCGCTCGCAAAATAAGCAACACAGGTTTATTAAGAGCTTTGCCACCGCGGTGTGGAGTCAAGGCGTAGATGCGGCGACAGATACAGGGCTTCAGACCATAGTCGAGGCTTCTGGCTTAGAATGGAAAGTCGCTAAGCCGTTACTGCAAAAAGAAGAGTGGCGACATTGGGCAAAGCAGAACCTTGATGAGATGTATGCGCTTGGCATGTGGGGCGTACCCAGTTTCAAATACCAAGAACACGTCGTATTTGGCCAAGACAAACTCGCTTTCATTGAAAAAGCGATCGTGAAGTCAACACAGGCTTAAATGGGCAGTTGCAGCGCCAGTTTGTCTTTTATGAAGGATAAACACATGTCGACTTTTTTTGAACGAAACGCGCTGTTTGTCGGCAGGAGTGCCACTATGTCAGCTTCGGCAAAATGATAATCTGGTAAAACTTCAATCAAGCGACCATTTGCCAATTCTTCGGCCACATCCCATTGAGAGCGCTGAATAATTCCATGTCCCGCGACGCCCCAAGCTTTGGTCACTTGCCCAACATTACTACTTAAGGTAGGTGTTACTCTGACGTGATGGACATCGCCAGTGGGTTTATGAGTGAACTCCCACAATGTTGCATCCTCTTCATTCTCACGTAGCACAATACAGTTGTGATGCACTAAATCACTGGGACAACTTAACGCTGGTGCGTGTTCTAAATAATGAGGAGACGCTAGCAATAGCCGTCTGTTTTTCGCCAATACCACTCTGTGCAGCGATGAGTCTTGAAGATAGCCGATGTAAAACATCATGTCAGGTTGCTGAAACGCCCCCCATTTGGGGTTATCTGTCAGAATAAGTTCAACCTTAACCTTGGGGTATGCCTGTCGAAACTCAGCGAGTATTGGGCCGATATACTTCATGCCAAACACCAAACTCGATACCACTTTGATATCCCCTGACACCATTACCGCTGGGTGTGCCACATCTTCATGCAATGCGCTGAGCTGATCTAACACTTGCTGCCCGCGTGTGGCAAGAATTGTTCCCTCTTCGGTTAATACCAACGCACGAGCATGGCGCTCGATAAGTTTTACCCCAAGCTTGGATTCAATACTTTGTAAGCGCTGAGACACGCTGGGTGGCGTGACATTCAATGTCCTAGCGGCAGCAGCCAAGGTCGTATGACTGGCAATGACGGTGAAGAAAGCGACATCTTGTGACGACAACATTAAGCTTCAACTTAACCTATTATTAAAATTCATTAAATTTAACTATACCAATGGCCATGATACAAGTAGCCACCTATTTAAAATTAAAGGAAGAATTGTGGTCGAATTGTTAAGCGACAACATCGAGTCCAACGTCGCCTTGATGTTGTTTGGTGTTGCTATTATTGCGGGGTTTATTGATGCCATTGCTGGCGGTGGAGGTCTGTTAACCGTTCCGAGTCTACTAATTGCTGGCGTGCCGCCAATTACGGCTTTGGGTACCAACCGTTTACAGTCAGTGATTGGTGAATTAACGGCGACATGGGTATATATCCGCAGCGGCAAGATGCCAACCCAAGGGTTGTTCAAAGGATTGTGCTATACAACCGTGGGCGCACTGGCGGGTTCATTTTGTGTTAGCACCATTGATAATGAACACCTTAAGACCTTGCTGCCTATCCTTATGCTTGGTGTTACCTGCTATTCTATTTTTTCAAAAAAACTCAAATCCACAATAACCGCTGATGCCGTTTTATCAAACCATGTATTTATGTTGTGTGCGGGGCTGAGTATCGGTTTTTACAACGGCTTTTTTGGCCCAGGTACTGGCGCATTTTGGATGATCGCATTCGTTGCTTTTCTTGGCTACAACCTGACGCAAGCAACTATGGTAACAAAGCCCGTCAACCTTGTTGGCAACCTCGTGTCATTGGGCTTTTTTGCCTATATCAGTGCAGTAGATGTCGGGCTTGGGCTGATGATGGGAGCGGGTCAGATCATTGGTGCCAATGTTGGCAGTCGCACGGTACTAAAAACCGGGCACAAATTGATACGCCCGATTTTCATTACCGTGACCTTAATTATGACGGTAAAGCTCTTTGTAGAGAGCTAACACTGTCACTGCTATACAATAAACGCGCGCCACGTACCGGTGGCGTTTTCGCATCATAGCAGTTTACGGTTTGCTGTTTGACATCGCGTCAAGTACGTCGTAGCAGGCTCCCATCGTGTGATAGTCGGTTTTCCCTACCGGGCTTTTGGTGGTTTCTAACTTTTGATTGTCCTGCGTTAAAATTCTGAACCAAGCGCCATGTTCGTGATCGACCAAGTGTTGCCACGCATAGGCCCATATTTTCTCGTACCAATGCCAGTACTTGTCGTCACCTGTCGTCAGTGCAAGCCTAGCGGCACACGCAAAACTTTCGGCTTGAACCCAAAAATACTTATCACCATCACAAATCGCCCCATCAGGTCCAAATCCATAGCAAATGCCGCCATTCTCTGTGTCCCACGCAATGTCAATGACACTGTCAAATAGAGACGCGGCGCGCTCGGTCAGCCACGCTTTGTCGCTGTATTGAGACAGCATCAACAGTAATTTAGACCACTCGGTATGATGACCCGGCTGAAAACCCCACGGGCGAAACAGATTTTTAGGGTCGTCTTTATTGAAATCCCAGTCTGGTTCCCACTGACTATTGTAATGCTCCCAAATCCAGCCGTTGCATTTCTCTGCTTGAACGTGCGTGATATTGTCTGCCAGTAACAGAGCACGGGCCAAGAACTGGTCGTCGTCTGTGGCCTCATACGCCGCGATCATTGCCTCGCAGGCGTGCATGTTGGCGTTTTGTCCTCGATAGGAAGAGATTTCAGAAAAATCTCGGTTAGCTTCATCTTTGTACAAGCCAGCGTTTTCATCCCAAAACGTTTGCTCCATCAATTCAAAGGTCTCGTAAAGGTACTCCTTTGCGTCCTCAAGCCCAGCACGCAACGCCCAGCTATAAGCCAAGACTACAAATGCCAAACCATAACAATGATTGGTGTCGTCGGTCACCTTCACGCCTTCATTACTGACATTGAGTGTCCAATAGTAACCTTTTGTCTCTGGATTTAAGTGATGCTCACGGATGAACTGAATTCCGCTTTTCACGCGAGCCAAATAGTCTGGCTCACCAAAGGTTAACCACGCTCGCGCATAGTTAAAAACAAATCGTGTAGAACTTACAAGGTGCCGTAGTTGCGGGTCATAAACTGAGCCATCATCGCTGAAATTCTGATAGAACCCGCCCTTGGGATCATCAACATTCAATTCATAAAAAGCCAAAATACTTTGGATGTGTTGTTTGAGAAATGTGTCGCTCGCAAAATCTGGTGTGGTCATTTTACGCTCCCGTAAGATGTTGAATGTCTGCTGAAGTAGGTAAGGAAGGAAACGCGCCAGTCTTGGACGCTGCATGTGCACCGCATGCACAAGCAAAAGCCAAGAGTGGTTCAAGCGCAAGGCCGTCATTCACCAACGCGTTCAAAGATAACGATGATCGCGCAAGTTGGTACAACAAACCGCCAACAAATGCATCGCCTGCAGCGGTAGCATCAACCATTGTGATGTTAGGCGGATACGCCACACCTTGATTATCTTTACCATACCATTTCATCGGTTTGCCGCCATCTGTCACTAGGATCAATTCAGGCCTACCTCGGAGAATGTGTTTTAGATAGCCACCCGCTGACTGCTCAGCGCGCAAATAATCCAGTTCTTCTACTGACATTTTGACGATATCAGCATGCTCAATTAAGGCAGCAACACGAGGACGACAGTGCGAAAGCTCTGGCCATAAATTCAACCGTAAATTGACATCGAAACTGACTAGCCAATTCGCCGCATTGGCGCAAGCCACACCTTGTTTGGTGGCGGTGAAAATACCTTGGTCAGTCAGGCTGTTCGAGCAGATGTGGAAGATACCGTCATCGTGAAACCAAGCTTGATCAAAATGCGCTTGTGTGAACAGCATGTCAGCACCAGGGTGTCGGTAGAATTCGAAACTGCGCTCCCCCGAGTCATCCAGAGACACAAAGGCCAATGCCGTTTTGGCCTCGGTCGTAAAACGAACATAATCGGTTCGCACACCGTGTTGCCGAAGCTCCTGTTTGAGAAAATGGCCAAAGCTATCGTCCCCCAACATGCCACAAAAATATGCATTGGCACCCAGCTTTGCCGCAGCAACAGCCACATTGGCAGGTGCCCCACCCGCAAATTTTGTAAACTGTTCACTGCTACCTGATTCCTTGCCCAGCTTATTGGATAACAAATCGATGAGCGCCTCTCCAAAACAGATCACTTTTTTCATTGTCATCGCCTCTAAAGCAACCAATACAATGCCATTGCGGCCGTCCAAGAAAACTCACTGCCACCACTTTGTTCGCCGTTTACGGCATGAAATGACTCGTTGTAACCACTGTGATAAACCAAGTCTCGACTCGACGATCTTATTTTCTCTGACAAGTGTGCAAGGTCATAATCTTCAAGACCCAATGCAATCATCCAGTTGATGTGAATCCAAACTGGGCCACGCCAGTAGCGCTGTGGTTCGAAATTAGGGTCGTGTGGATGAGTCGAAGCCAATGCATAAGGCGAAGCTTGAACCCAATCGGCGATCACCGGTTCCATTTGTCTGGCCTGCGTTTCAGTCGCAAGTCCAGCGAATAGCGGTAACAACCCTCCCGTCACACGGGGCGCAGACATCTGCCCCGTCAGTCGATTGCAGCTGTGAAACATATTAGTCGTATCGTTCCACAATACATGTATGGCATCTTGTGTCAGCGCCATGCGCTCTTTTAATTCGTGAGTATCATCACTGCGTAAACCGACAGCGTCGCACAACCACAACAGATCCGCCGACGCGCGATGCAAAATAGAGATGATGCCCACGTCGTTCATTTGATAAGGGCACTGCTGATAAATCGCCTGATCGTCGAAGTCTAGGTTTTTAAAGACATCAACTAAATAAAGAAAACGGTCGTATTCACTTTTATGAGGGCGCTGGGAAGAATCAATATGGTTCGTGTCTCGCCTTGTGTATTCCCATTTCACTTCAGGCACTGCAGCCAGTGCATCATCCCACGACGGACTGTTGTCCATTCCTGATTCCCAAGGGTGATAGCTCACCACTAAACCGATGTTTTCTGGGTCGCGACAGTGATACCACCACAAATGGTAGCGAATCAATGCAGGCAGGACCGATTCAAGATTGCTTTTGATCAAATCTTGATCGTTGCCCTCTTCGACCAATTTGCGAACCACGGTAGCCAGCACGGGAGGCTGAGAAATGGACGTGCTCGCAATCTCATTTCGCGAGCCCCAAATATCCGGTCCTGGAAAATAGGTTTGTGATGGACGATGAAAAACAATGTGCGGCACCATGCCGTTATCCCACTGAGCAGAGAGCAACGACGTCACCTCTTCCCACGCTCTTTTCTCATCAAACGTCAACCAGCCTAGTGCCACTATTGCTGAGTCCCAATTCCATTGAAAAGGATAGAGACCATGGGTAGGCACGGTATAACCACCCAAGTCATTTTTCATCATCGTCGACTTCGCTAATCCCGTCATAGCAATGTCTTTTTCACTAGGTGCATAATTCATATTAAATACCATTTTGAGTGTATTAATTCACTTTATAGCAAATTTATTTCACACTTTAAACTCAAAATGAGTTGTTGGGGTGTATTTTTTGTGTTTAACTTGTTAATGAAAAATTAACACGGCCATGCAAAGTGACTTAAATGACGAGACGAGCATTACGTTATTGCACTGAGTAAAACCTATAATTTGGGAGAAACAACTGTGAGAAAAACTGCAATAGCAACGGCAATGATGATGATTTATTCAACATCAAGCCTCGCACAACAAACTTCGAGTAATGACAGCGATTCAGCAAAACAAGCAGAACAAGAAGCTGAAATTATTCTGGTTACCGGTTCTAGCCTTGCCCGCTCAGAAGCAGACACCCCAGCTAAAACTACACTCATTGATAATGACCAAATGTCAAAGCGCGGCTTTATGAGCCAAGCGAATATTCTATTGACCATTCCGGGTATTAAAGTTGAAGGTGGCGGTGGTGAAGTCGCGACGAATGCTTTTGTCCGAGGTTTGCCATCAGGCGGCCAATTTCAGTTTACGCCACTCAACTACGATGGCATGCCTGCCTTTCAATCGGGCATGACGTCATCGGCACAAGACGTATATTTCAGACCGGATATGGGTGTTGAGCGCGTTGAATTTGTAGGTGGCGGTGCATCTAACTTGTTTGGACCGGGTTCAGTGGCCGGTATTATTAACTACATTTCCAAAACAGGTAGTGACGATCCGGAGTCAGCAGTCCAACTTGAAGTCGCCGAAGATGGCCGTGTAAGAACCGACTTTTTCACAAGCGGTGCGTTATCTAGCCAAGACAACCTTTACTACGCCATGTCGGGTTTTTACCGTCATGATGATGGTCCTCTAGACACTGGTTTGCCAACCAAAGGCTACCAACTTCGCGGTAATATCAAGAAAGAATTTGATGACGGTCACATCACGTTCTATGGCCAAATCATCGATGACAAAGTTCAGTTTTTCTTACCTTTGCCACTAGATGGGAATAGTCGTTCGCGCCTGACAGGTAACGACGGCGAAACCGTGTTTGTCGCCCAAACTGTTGCAGCGTCGGGTTTGCGTTATCAGACTGCTGATGGTGAATATGAAACGACTATCGACAATGGCGTGTCGGTAGAAGGTGGTAGCTTTGGTATTGAGTTCAGTAAAGAGTTATCGGATACCTGGACAATTAGCGGTAAAGCAAAAGCGGCAGACTACGAACATCAATTTAACTTATTCCTAGATGGTGACGGTATTTCAAACTCGCCAGAACCCCTTTTGGGTTATGTCAATAACGCCTCTCGCGCGATCGATGGCCAGTCACTGACGGATCTGTATGGGACGCCAAGTTTTACATGGACCGAAACAGGTGCACCTGTGCCTGATGACTATTTACTGTTTGGTAACCGATTACTGGACCGTGTAAGAGACGGCGACTTTTTCAGCACAGAATTCAACGTTACGGGTGTTTTTGACGATGTCGGTGGGTTTGACCACACCGTGAATATTGGTACTTTCTTCATCACCGCAGAACAGCAAGACTTCAATATCATTACGTCTTATCTCGCGGATTTTAGAAATGGCGGCAGTGCTCAGTTAGTTGATATTTCATTTACAGACGCTGATGGCAATGTAACTCAATACACTCAAAATGGTATTGTCGGCCCGGGTATTTCTTATACCAACCGCGATCTCAGCAGCAAGCGCATGGCGCTGTATATTACCGACCAAATGGAAAACGAAAACTGGGCATTTGATATCGGTACGCGTATCGAGCGAGCAGAGGGCACCTCAAATTCAGAAGGTAGTGAATGGGTAACGGTAAACGACGATCCTAACCTAGCACCGAACTTACAAGTTAACCGCACCGGCACGGGTCGATTTGTTTATGGTGAAGTAGACACAACCGAAGTGGCGTTCTCAGCTGCAGCCATTTACAAGATGGATGACAATATCAACGTGTACGCTAACGCATCAAAAGGTTACTTCTTCCCGCAAATCAGAAGTATTCGCTTTGATGCCAATGGCGATCCACAAAGCTACGAAGGCGAGGATATTACCTTAGCAGCCTTGGGTGTGAAGTACTTCCCACGTGGTCTTTACATAGACGCGTCGCTATTTTTGGCCGAACTAGACAACCGTCGTTCTGTTGACTTTATCAATGATGGTAATGGAGGGATCTCTGAATCCGTAGTCACACAATCAACGTCGACGTTTGGTGCTGAGGTATTGGCACGATGGAATGTCAGTGAACACATCGTCGTTGACGGTAATTTCACATGGCAAGATGCTGAATTTACTGAAGGCGCACTCGATGGCATGGAGCCAAGACGTCAACCATCGCTCACGGGTAACTTGGGTGTGTCTTATGATGACGGCTTTGTTGATGCGCGCTTGGCTGTAAGTTACTTCGGTGATGCCTATGCCAATGACAGTAACACGGTAGAACTGGATTCTCACAATATCACCACACTTGACGCAGGATATACATGGGAGTTTAACAACGACCAGTCATTGCGATTGGGCATCGGTGTTTGGAATCTGTTTGACAGCGATGGCGTAACAGAAGGTTCACCAAGACAAGGCAACAGCCAAGTCTCTGGCGGCGAGTTTTTTGTAGGCCGACCTATCTTGCCCCGTCGTGTCAGTATCACTGCTCGCTACGACTTCTAGTCTCAATAACACTGAGCCAACTCAGTTGGCTCGACAAATATTACAGTGCTTGTTCGCAAGTACACGATGGCAAGCCTAATCAAATGGGCTTGCTGCGTTTTACTACCGCATCAGAATCACAACACCATGAACATAATTGATTACGCCGTTGTATTTGTTTATCTAGCCTTACTGCTTTACATGGGGTTTAGTTTAAGAAACCAAGAGACCAAAGACGATTACTTTTTAGGAGGGCGCACACTCGGCTGGAAGCCACTGACCTTGTCAGTGATGGCAACCCAATTGTCAGCGATCAGTTTTGTTTCTGCCCCCGCTTTTGTCGGCTTGCGCGAGGGAGGTGGCATGCAATGGCTATCCTATGAACTGGGCGTACCCATTGCCATGATCTTATTATTGGGGACCATACTCCCTACCCTATACAAATCAGGGGTTGTCAGCATTTACGACTTTTTAGAAAAGCGTTTCGGACGCTCTACTCGAGTGTTGCTGAGCTTGGTGTTTCAATTTAGTCGGGCATTTGCGACGGGAATCATGATTTATGCCGTTTCCTTGATATTGCAAGGCACTATGGGGATCAGTGCGTGGCAAGCCATTTTACTCACTGGCATCATCACCGTATTGTATTCGCTGCAGGGTGGAATGAAAGCCGTTGTATACGGTGATGCGATTCAAATGGTTATTATCGTGCTCGGTACCATCGCATGCATTGGTTTTGGACTG
>CAWUJV010000098.1:0-13946 GCA_963922845.1 uncultured Alteromonas sp. | reverse complement strand
TGGGGGTATCTCTTACTATCGGCGTTTTTGGACCGCAACAACTTGTATTACTACAACAAGTCGATTCTTCATTGTCTTTGGTACTGGTCTCTAAATCTAGGTTATTTGTCATCACGCACTCTATTGTTTAATTTTAAAGAAATATTCATACTTGCGCGCTCAGATAAGTCATTTATCCAGAGCGTCCGCGCGTCTCACGTCAATCTGTTGCTCATCTAAATAGAACGATTTTGAAAACACCAGCAACAACGTGGTAATACCCTACTCCCGCTAACTACACCAAACCTTGTAAACAAACGGGATCACGACATGTCGGCTGCCTAAACGCGCCTGACTATCACAGTCAAATACTCGGGCTTTTCGTTTTCTAGCTAAACGAATCGCTGTTTAGAAGGCCTTCACGCTAGTCGACGCAAAAAAAAACCCACGCTTTTGCGTGGGCTTTCTTTAAATATGGCGGAGAGAGAGGGATTCGAACCCCCGGAAGGTTTGACCCTTCGCCTGATTTCAAGTCAGGTGCATTCAGCCGGACTCTGCCATCTCTCCTGAAGTGCTGCGTATATTAATGTTTATTTTTCGCTTGTAAAGCATTAATAGAAAAAAAATGATTAAGTGACTGATATTTAGCCATTATGGCCGAAAAACGTACCTAATGAGATAAACCTAGCGAAAACAACGCCAAGCACAAACGAAACTACTTGAAAAATTGAACCAAAAGCCATACAAATACCCTAATATATAAGTGAGTATTCAACTCAGTTAGACAGATCCTTTTGGAGGGAACAATGGAACCACGTTCAATGTACTCTAGTGCATCTCAACCGTCTGCTCTACAGACGAACAAGGTGCTTCGCAGCACGTATATGCTTTTAGCAATGACGCTACTTTTCAGTTCAGTGTGTGCAGGCATCACAATGGCAATTGGCATTAGCCCTTTAATGTCTCTTGGTATGACGATTGGCGCATTCGTTACACTATTCATTCTAAACAAAGCGGCTGATTCAGCATCCGGTATTGCTTGGGTCTTTGTCTTTACTGGTCTATTAGGCGGCTCGTTAGGTTTCACATTAAACTACTATATCGCAGTGGGTGGCCCAGGCCTTATCATGGAAGCGTTGGGTGCAACTGCAATCGTGTTCTTTGCATTGTCTGGATATGCACTTACCACTAAAAAAGACTTCTCGTTCATGGGTGGTTTCTTGGTAGTGGGCTTGGTAATGGCCATTATCGCTGGTATCGCCAATATCTTTTTCCAAGTTCCAGCCTTATCGTTGGCAATCAATGCGGTTATCGTGTTCATCATGTCAGGATTCATTCTGTACGATACAAGCCGTATCATTAATGGTGGTGAAACTAACTACATTCGTGCAACGGTTGCAATGTATCTAAATCTTTATAACTTGTTCACGTCGCTTCTAGCACTATTAGGTGCGTTTGGCGGCGATGATTAAGTCTTAGCACAAACTCGAGATACACCCTGCTATCGCGGGGTGTTTTTTTATATGGCTCATTATTCTATTTTAATTACTAGTTCGCCCTTTGATGAGGCAAAAGGCCTAGCCGCAATTGACTTTGCGAGGGCACTCCTTGCACAGGGTCATCAGATTGACCAAGTCTTTTTTTATCAAGCCGGCGTTTATCATGCCAACGAATTTACCCATGTACCTGGTGAAAATACCAATCAATTTGAAGCATGGGTTAACCTTCATCAGGATACAAACGTCCCGCTGTGGGTCTGTGTTACGGCCGCGGCAAAACGGGGGGTTATCTCAGCGGCCGAAGCCAGTGAACAAGGTAAATCTGGCTTTAATCTGCGGGCACCATTCGAACAAGTGGGAATCGGCGAGTTTTTTGCCACCTTGCACAATAGCGAACACCTAGTACAGTTTTAATCATGAGTAAAATTCTCGTTCAACTTACCCATCCGCCCTACTCTGGTAGTCATGCTGAAGACGGTTTAGACTTTGTTCTAGCTGCCTCTAACTATGGCCATGAAGTGGCGGTACTATTTGTCGGTGATGGGGTTTTCCAACTTCAACACAATCAAGCTCCCACCCAAGGACCAAACTATAGTAAACGGCTTAAAATGATGCCGTTATATGATATCGACGACGTTTACGTGTCTGAACACTGTATGGCACAGCGAGGCTTAAGTGAAGACGGGCTAATCCCTCTAGATAAGCACATAACGCCCATGACATCGATAAAGACTTTGATCCAACAATATCAGCACGTGGTAACTTTCTGATGCTCCTATTTATTCGCCGTGTGCCTATTGATGACGCCTTAACTAACTTAATCAGCACGTTAGGCCCCGATGACTATGTTGTTCTTGCTGAGTCCGCGGTCTATCACATTGATGCAATGCAACAACAATCATTGCCCGTGCCTTTAGGTGTCATTGAAAGCGACGCGGTTACTAGAGGCATTGCCTCTGACAACACTATTAATACCAATACGTTAGCTAAACTAGCTAAGTCACATACTCCATGGGTAACGTTTTAAAATGAGCGAATCATATTCAATAGAATGGCAAGGCCAAACCTTAGCTACCGATAAACAGGGCTATTTACTCAATTATACGGATTGGGATGAGTCGCTGGTTGTCTTTCTCGCAGAAAAAGAGAATATTGAAATGACGGAATCTCACTGGGAAGTCGTACGCTTTGTACGTGAGTTTTATTTGGAATTCGATACCAGCCCTGCAATCAGAGCACTCGTCAAAGCGATGGCAAATAAGTATGGTCAAGAAAAAGGCAATAGTCGCTATCTTCACCGACTCTTCCCCAAAGGTCCGGCAAAACAAGCGACTAAACTTGCAGGCCTACCCAAACCGGCCAAGTGTTTGTAACACCGTCCACTTCGTAAAAACAGACACATAAAAAAGCCCCATCTCAGGGGCTTTTTTGTCATTACCATCTATTACTCATGGACTAGCGGATTTCCGTTACACCACCCATGTAACTGACCAGCGCTTCTGGCACCTTAATGCTGCCATCTTCTTGTTGGTAGTTTTCCAACACAGCAACTAGCGTGCGACCTACGGCTAATCCTGAACCGTTTAATGTGTGCACCAATTCAGGTTTGTTTGTTTCAGGATTACGGTAACGCGCCTGCATGCGTCTTGCTTGGAAATCCAACATGTTTGAACACGAAGAGATTTCGCGATAGGTGTTTTGTGCCGGTAACCACACTTCCAAATCATAGGTTTTACATGAGCCAAAGCCCATGTCGCCGGTGCAAAGCAACATTTTACGGTACGCAAGCCCAAGACGTTGAAGTATCACTTCAGCGTGTCCAGTCAACTCTTCCAACGCATCAAAGCTATTTTCTGGCTTGACGATTTGTACCAATTCTACTTTTTCGAATTGGTGGTTGCGGATCAAACCGCGTGTGTCACGACCATATGAACCCGCCTCACTGCGGAAACAAGGCGTGTGCGCCGTCATTTTAATTGGTAGTTGCTTCGCCGCTACGATTTCGTCACGAACAATGTTGGTAAGCGGAACTTCAGCAGTTGGAATAAGTGATAGACCTTGGCCTTCTTCCGTCGCAGGTTTAGTATGAAATAAGTCTTCACCAAACTTAGGCAATTGCCCGGTACCGTACAAACTGTCTTCGTTTACCAATAAAGGAACATAGGTTTCTTGATAACCGTGTTCAGTAGTTTGAACGTCCAACATAAATTGAGCTAGCGCTCTGTGCAACTTAGCTATTTGACCATGCATCACAACAAAACGGCTACCAGATAGCTTTACACCAGCTTCAAAGTCTACACCTTTACCGATAGCTTCGGCTAAATCAACGTGGTCTTTAACGTCAAAATCAAACGTTGGAGGAGTGCCCCACTTACTTACTTCAAGATTGCTATCTTCGTCTTTACCCGCAGGTACAGATTCATCAGGCAAATTAGGGATTTGCTGGGTATAGGCGGTAATCTCAGCCAAAACACCATCTAGTTCATGTTTCGCAGCATCAAGGTCGTCACCTAATTGACCTACTTCAGCAAGCAAAGGCGCGATATCTTGACCTTGAGCCTTTGCTTTGCCGATGGACTTACTTCGCACGTTTCTTTCATTTTGTAATTCTTGCGTTTTAATTTGCAAGGATTTGCGCTTTTCCTCTAGCGCGTTGAAAGTTTCAACATCCAGCGTATAGCCTCGTGTTGCCAGGCGAGCGGCGGTATTTTCTATGTCGCTTCGCAAAAACTTTGGATCTAACATGCGATTATTTTTATCCTTTCATTAATTCAACTGCTAGCCATGCAGCCAGCAAGCAAGTACCAACGTTGAGTAGCACGTTCGCCACTGCTTTAACCCAAAGGCCATTTTCAAGCAATGTGAGCGTCTCTACTGAAAACGTAGAAAAAGTGGTAAAGGCGCCGAGCAATCCAACCCCAACTAGGGCTCTATAAGGGAAAGCATCTAAGTCACCGCGCTCAATAAAACCGTACAAAAGCGCGAGACAAAAGGACCCTATCACGTTGACGGTAAGTGTACCAAACGGTAGCGGTTTTCCAAACCAAGAATCAATAGTTGTTGTAAAGAAATAGCGAAGACAAGCGCCAAGCGCACCACCCGTGCCGATAAAGAGATATAGCATCCATGTTTGTTGCATTGGTTTACCGTTTATTGTTGCTAGTTTGGTTTAAGCTGTCTAAGAATTCGCGCTTTGCTTTTAATTGCTTTTCTAAACCTCGTTCAGTCGGCTCGTAAAGCCTAGTCGTAGCGAGTTCAGGCGGGAAGTAACATTCACCAGCTGCAAAGGCGTGGGTTTCATTATGAGCATATCGGTATTCTGCCCCCAATCCCATCTCTTTCATGAGCGATGTAGGTGCATTTCTCAAATGATCAGGTACAGGATAGTCTGGCGATGATTTTGCCAGCACTTGTGCAGCCTTAAATGCGGTGTAAACGGCATTGCTTTTAGGCGCCAACGCACAATAGACCGCAGCTTGGGCAATGGCGCGTTCGCCCTCTGCGGGGCCAACGCGATGGAACACATCCCAAGCATTTATACTCAGTTGCATTGCCCGAGGGTCTGCATTGCCAATATCTTCAGACGCAATGGCTAACAGTCGTCTCGCCACATACAGCGGGTCGCCGCCACCATTCAAAATACGAGCGAACCAATAGAGTGCTGCATCGGGGTCAGACCCTCTAACTGATTTATGGAACGCAGAGATTAAATCGTAAAACGCATCACCTTGTTTGTCATAAGCCGCCACTTTCTCTCCGACGGCCTGCTCTATGTCAGACAAATTAATTTCGTTTTGGCTAGTAAAATCAGAAGCTAGCTCTAAGTACGTGAGTAAACGCCGTGCATCACCACCACTCAGACCGATAAGCGCGTGTTTTGCGTCCTCGGCGACGCTGAGTTGGCGCTGACCCAATCCTTTTTGGTTATCGGTTAGGGCTCTTGTTAACAACCCGTCGAGATCGTCTTCGGTCAACGATTGCAAGACATAAACCCGTACTCGTGAAAGCAAGGCATTATTAAGTTCGAAAGAGGGGTTTTCCGTGGTTGCGCCAACAAATGTAACGACACCGGATTCAACAAACGGTAAAAAAGCGTCCTGTTGGCTTTTGTTAAAGCGATGCACTTCATCAACGAAGAGTAACGTCCGCTGGTTATATCTGGCATCGGCTTCAGCTTGCTCCATCGCTTGACGAATATCCTTAACGCCGGCCGTGACTGCTGATAGTCGAATCACGTTGGCTTGTGCATACGTGGCGATAAGTTCAGCCAGTGTCGTCTTTCCGGTACCAGGCGGCCCCCACAATACCATTGAGTGGCTAGCGCCGGACTCTAACATTTTACGTAGCGGCTTATCAGCTCCCAAAAGGTGAGATTGACCAACGTATTCATCTATCGTCGTTGGTCTCATTTTAGCGGCTAGAGGTGCATGCGCACTGAGTGTCATGGGCGTTGGTCGTCCACGATAAAGCCTTCGGGTATCGTTGCTTCAAACAAAGAAGGAAGTGGTACTGTCTGTACGTCAACCTCGGAAAACGACAACGCGCTTTGCTGTGACTGTGCGTCAACCATGACAAGCGACACCAAGGTGCCATTTTCGATCGATAGTGTCAGAGACTGAATTTGTCCGCCTTCTTCCTTTGGCGTAATAGCAAAAACCAACTGTTCACCCACACTGGCTTTTTGTTCTATCGAAAACTGCGACCACGTAGCTTCATCTCTTGTGGTGAGCAAAATAAAAGGGTTGTTTTCAATGGACGCACTTTGCTCAAAAACCGTGACTTGTTCTACAAAGTTATCGATATTCCAAACGGATTGTCCATCTGCGATCAAAAGCGACTCATCAGGAAACTCCGTTTCCCAACGAAGCTTATTTGGCCTTGCTAACCACAAGTTCCCTTCAGCCTCGTGAACAATTTCACCTTCAAGATCGGTGACAACTTGCTGAAAGTTCGCTTTGAAGTTCGCCATGGAATCTAATTCAGCTTGCAAGTCGCGTTCGCTGTTAACCTCTGCCATTGCTGTTGATAATGACAATACACCCGCTAAACAGGCGCTTAATATACGTCTCATACTATTAATCCTTAGGCGGAGGTGGTGCCAATACCTCTCGATTACCATTATGACCGGGTGAACTTACGACGCCGCTTTGTTCCATTTGTTCCACTAACCGCGCCGCGCGATTGTAACCAATTCTAAACTTGCGCTGAACGCTCGATACGCTTGCTCGACGGCTTTCTGTAACAAATGCCACTGCCTCATCGTAAAACTGATCGTATTCTTGGTCAGCACCTTCTGGTTGCTCACCGGGCAATAACACTTCTGCGGTTGCCTCACCATTGAGGATTTCATCGATATATTCCGGCTTACCGCGTTTTTTCCAATCAGCTACAACGGCGTGAACCTCATGGTCATCAACAAACGCGCCATGTACACGGGTAGGTACAGGACTTCCTGGCGGTAAATACAACATGTCACCCATGCCTAGCAGCGCTTCCGCGCCTTGTTGGTCAAGAATTGTGCGTGAATCAATCTTACTGGACACTTGGAATGCGATTCGAGTTGGAATATTAGCTTTGATCAAACCTGTGATGACATCAACTGAAGGACGTTGTGTGGCCAAAACAAGGTGAATACCAGCCGCACGGGCCTTTTGTGCAATCCGCGCAATCAGTTCTTCTACTTTTTTACCCACAATCATCATCATGTCAGCGAATTCATCAACGACCACGACGATACTGGGTAGTTTTTCTAAATCAGGCGCTTCCGTTTCCATACTCTCTTCAGCGCGCCAAAGTGGGTCTTTAATTGGCTCGCCATCCTCGATCGCCTGCAAAATCTTGGCATTGTAACCTTTGAGATTTCGTACACCCAGTTCGGCCATTAGCTTGTAGCGACGTTCCATTTCACCGACACACCACCGAAGCGCATTAGCAGCTTCTTTCATATCGGTTACCACTTCGGCTAGCAAATGTGGAATGCCTTCGTACACCGATAATTCCAACATTTTGGGGTCGATCATGATCATTCGAACATCTTCGGGCGTTGATTTATAGAGTAGACTCAAAATCATGACGTTCACGCCCACTGACTTACCCGATCCCGTCGTACCTGCGACGAGTAAGTGTGGCATTTTGGCCAAATCGACAACAACGGGTTTACCGCTAATATCCGCGCCCAATACCATGGTTAAATTCGAGGCATTCGATTGGAAACTGTCACAGCTAATCACTTCACTCAAACGCACCATCTCACGATGCTTATTGGGTAGCTCTAAGCCTATTACGGACTTACCCGGGATGACTTCTACCACACGAACCGAAATGGCAGACATTGCCCTTGCTAAGTCTTTCGACAAAGACGTAATTTTACTGACCTTTACACCTGGCGCTAAATCTAATTCGAAACGAGTAATCACTGGGCCTGGGAATACGCCAACAACATTCGCTTCGATGTTGAAATCAGCAAGTTTTTCCTCAACTAAGCGAGAAATGCCCTCGAGCTCTTCAGGCGTGATTGGGTTTTCTTTCTTGTCCGCGCGATCAAGTAACTCAAAGGATGGCATTGGGCCTTCGGCCGCTTCTTCGCCCTCCCCTACTACCGACAACGTTGCCGATTTTGGCGTTGCTTTCGGTGGTTTTGGCGCTGGTGCTGGTGCGGCAACAGGCGCGGGTGGCGACGATGGCGCGGTGCTTTCTACAAAACTCGGCATAACAGGTTCAGACGGCTTAACGTCAAAGGGCGGCTCGTCTTCAACAAAGACTTCGTCAGGAATCGTTATGGTTGGCTCTTGACGATCGTTAACGATGAATGGTGTGTCTTGTGTTTCTTCTTCCGACTCATCACTTTCAGGAAGTGGTTCGACTCGTAAACTGGTGATATTAAGTTCGTCTGAATGCCCGTCTTCATTATCTGCCGTAGACTTTTTGTTGGTTAGAGCCAACTGCGGCATATTCCAGTCACCCAGCAATTTAGGTGCCGCGACGACCTTACGGCCAGTCCACAAGGTCATGCTTCCCAATCCATCAATAATGGTCAGCCAAGATACCCCGGTCATAAGCGTAAAACCGGTGCATGAAAAACACAGTAGCAGTAATATCGTACCTGCTTTATTGAAATAAGGAATTAAAGCGGCACTGATTACGTCGCCGATGAAACCGCCGGCAGAAAAATTAAACAAATCGTCAAAGTTGATACTGGCGATACCAGTCAGGCCAAGTACTATCAACAACGAACCAATAATACGCAGACCAATAGTGAGGTAATCGAGTTCGGTCAATGTACGGATATGCTGGAACGTGAACCAGCCGACAAAGGCGCAGGTAAACGGTAATGCCCAAGCGAGATAACCAAACGTAAAAAACATGAGATCGGCAAACCAAGCACCGGTAGAGCCAACCCAATTATGCACGTCGTGTTGCAGACCAGCCTGACTCCAACCAGGGTCACCCGGATGAAAAGAAGCTAGAGCTAAGAGAAGAAAAAATGCGAAAGCACAGGCCAACATCATGCCTGTTTCCCACAAACGTTGAATTCCAGATAATCGCGCCATAACCCTAAATAACTAACTGTGGCTCTGTCCCTAAACGACCAGAGCGATGTCGTGTCACACTCTCTTTCAAGAGCTTAATGACTTTTTATTATTGTTTAACTAAGCGTAACATAAGCTGAATAGCAGACCTATTTTTATGTCTACTTTGGTTGAATTCTCAGCGCCGTAGTACTTTTCACCTCTTCCATGACAACATATGTTCTTGATTCACTTACGCCAGGCAGTCTCAATAGCGTGTCTCCAAGCAGTTTTCGGTAGCTTCCCATATCCGCGACTCGCGCTTTTAAGAGAAAATCGAAATTTCCCGAAACGAGATGGCACTCTTGGATATCTGGATGATCTTGAACAGCCGCAGAAAATTCGGCAAAAATATCAACCGACGTTTTAGTTAACGTAATTTCTACGAAGACCAACATCGCAGCGCCCAATTTCTCGGGGTCTACGGTGGCATGATAACCCGTTATATAACCTTGCTGTTCTAGGCGCCTGACGCGCTCTAGACACGGACTGGCACTCAGACCTACATTCTTCGCCAGTTCCACATTAGATATTTTTCCATTTTTTTGCAATTCAATCAGTATGTTACGATCTATCCGGTCGAGGTGTTTTGGCGTCTTTATTAACATATAATATTCTCCATAAACCACATTTAGCAATATTATATTCCACACTATGTCAAACTTCAGCAGATAGTTTGCTGTTTCTTGCCCTATACTGCGACGCAAATCATCGTTAACAAAACGTAAATAGAGGCAGTTATGCAAATTGGTGTACCAAAAGAAATAAAAAACCATGAATACCGTGTCGGCTTAACCCCTGCAGCCGTAAAAGAATTTACTACTCACGGACATTCTGTACTCGTTGAAACCAATGCTGGTGCAGCGATCGGCTTTGACGATGATATGTATCGCGCAGCAGGTGCTGAGATTGCGCCTAATGCAGAGGCGGTATTTGAAACCGCTGAAATGATCGTAAAAGTAAAAGAGCCACAACCTAACGAATGTAAGATGCTCCGTGAAGGTCAAACGCTTTACACATACCTGCACCTAGCCCCCGACCCGACGCAAACAAAATTGTTGGTTGAATCTGGCGCAACGTGTATTGCCTATGAAACCGTGACCGATAATTTTGGTGGCTTGCCACTTCTAGCGCCAATGAGTGAAGTTGCAGGGCGTATGTCGGTTCAAGCGGGTGCACACTATTTAGAAAAAGCCCACGGCGGCAGTGGTACCCTACTTGGCGGCGTACCGGGTGTAGCACCAGGAAAAGTGTTAGTTATTGGTGGTGGTGTTGTTGGTACGAACGCGGCAAAGATGGCACTTGGTTTAGGGGCGGATGTGACTATTTTAGACCGCTCGTTACCTCGCTTACGTCAACTTGATGATATTTTCGGTGGCCGTGTAAAAACCGTTTATTCAACGGTAGACGCGATTGAACACTACTCTTCAAAAGCGGACCTTGTTGTTGGTGCTGTACTTATCCCTGGCGCGGCTGCGCCTAAGCTTCTCACTGAAGAGCACATCAAAAACATGAAGAAAGGCTCAGTAGTCGTTGACGTGGCGATTGACCAAGGTGGCTGTTTTGCAACAGCAAAAGCGACGACACACCAAGACCCCGTTTATGTCATCGATGATGTGGTGCACTATTGCGTAGCGAATATGCCTGGCGGCGTAGCTCGTACATCAACAATGGCACTCAATAATGCCACACTACCGTTTGGTTTAGCTTTAGCGAACAAGGGTCCAGCGAAAGCGATGCTTGAAGACAAACATCTTCTTAATGGTCTTAATGTTCACAAAGGCATGGTTACCTATAAAGCAGTTGTTGATGCTCTTGGCGAGGAGTTGGGTTTGACTTACACCCCAGCTGAAGTTGCATTAGAAAAATAAGCAACTTATTAAATGCATAAAAGGGCCATCAAGGCCCTTTTTTCATATTTAGACTACGCGTTTTATACCGATTGGCGTTATGCGATACTGCTATTTACCGAATGTAACACCGCTAAAGGCTCGTCTGACTGTGTAATGGGACGGCCCATCACCAAATAGCTAACGCCAGCATCTATTGCATCTTTGGGCGTCATAACACGTTTTTGATCACCTTTATCACTGCCCTCTGGACGGATACCTGGCGTGACCAAAAGAAAATCGTCATTGAGATGCGCTCTCAGCATAACCGCCTCTTGCGCTGAACAAACGATACCATCTAGCCCTGCATCATGAGTAAGCAAAGCAAGCTTTTTCACTTGGTCAGCAGGATCAACCTCTGGCACTACGTCGTTCAGTTGCTGCTTGTCCATGCTTGTCAAAACTGTAACCGCAATTAACTTGGTACCGGGGTTGTTACTTTCACTGATCCCTTGTTTTGCCGCCAACATCATTTCTTTCCCACCCGATGCATGTACATTTACCATCCAAACACCAAGATTCGCGGCCGCTTTACACGCCTTGCGCACGGTATTGGGTATATCGTGAAATTTGAGGTCAAGAAACACATCAAATCCTTTTGCCACTATCGCTTTGACAAACTCCGGTCCAAACAATGTAAACATCTCTTTGCCGATTTTGAGTTTGCATTGTGCAGGATCTACCGTTTCAATAAACGACATTGCCGATTCAGCATTGTCAAAATCTAAAGCAACCACGACTTTTGGGTCTTGCATATGAGGGTTATTCTCCGTCTAAGCCTTTAATGGGTTTTACTGTGTCCCATTTCTTACAGGAGGGGCACAGCCAATATAATTTTCGACCCGATAAACCACAGCTATTGCAACGGTATTTAGGTCTTTGCTGTATTTGTTCCTCTACTAACGTTTTGAGTAGTTTCAAACTTTCTGCAGAGGTTTCATCTATTTGTTCATCGATATACAAACCAACCAGCGTTTTAAAGCCTTTCATAGTCGGTGTTTTTCGAATCTGTTCGAGTAAGAATGTCCTAGCTTCGTCAATACGACCTTGATGCACATATACATTAACCAACGCGATGTAAGACGTGGCGCACTGCTGCCAATGCGACTTTAAACTTTGCTCTAAGGCATTCCAGTCATCAGTCGCTTCTGCAATTTGCTCGAGCATAGGAATCGCTTCACTGAACCATTTTAGGTCTCGATTAGCAACTTCTTCTAAATATCGCACCGCGTCTTTTAAATGACCTTGCTCAAAGGCCAATTTACCCAGCATCAACCAAGGACGAACGGCATGTTCTTCAGCATTAACCGCCTTTTGAAGCAACGCACTGGCATTGCCTAAATTATTATTCTCGAGCTCTTTCTGTGCTTCTTCGCAATAAAAATGCGCTAAACGGCTGCTCACATCATCATTGTCACCATGGCATTCGACCATTTTCTCTGCCAACTCAATCGCCCTGTCCCACTCCTTTGTGGTCTGGTAGATGCTAAACAATTGTTGCTGTGCAATAAGGTAGTGCTTTTCACTGTTTAACAATTGCAGGTAGGCGTTTTCAGCTCGTTCAAGAAAACCCGCTTGGGTGTAATCCATACCCAACTCTTTTAAAGCAGTTTCGCGTTGACTTGGCTGGATTTCCTCTCGACTCACCAGGCTTTGATGCACTTTAATTGCTCTGTCGATTTCCCCGCGGTGACGAAAGAAATTCCCCATTGCGATGTGCGTTTCAACGGTATCACTATTGATGTTAATCATCTTGATCAAAGTATCGACCGCTTTGTCGGGCTGATCGGATAAAAGAAAATTGAGGCCCTTATAATAGTGCTTAGACAGAATACTTGACTGTTTGCGCTGTGCTTGTCGCACACTATTACGCCCCATCACCCAACCATAACCTGCTGCTACGGGTAAGAGTAAAAACAACAGTTCAAGCATGGTTACGCGTCTTTGGTTAGGGTTTTAAGTTTAGACTTCAAGCTTGCAACTTGAACACGCATGCCAAGGAATGCGGCTGACATAACCAACAAACCAATCACAATGCCCATGCCCAGTACAATCGCAATAAGGGTAGAAATGCGTAAATCTGCTTGCGCTAACACATAGTTAACCGTGATGACGGCGTCATTTTGTGAGCCAACAACTAACGCAACCACTAACAAAAACAGAATTACAATAAAAGAAATGATGCTTTTCAATTCATCAACCTGTGGATTCTCATTGAAGATGAGAATAGCAAAAGTGGCGAGGGATTACATCGGGAAATAAAAAAAGACACTGTAAAAACAGTGCCTTCTTATTAATTTATCGATTCATTCACGCGATCACGAAGTTCTTTGCCAGGCTTAAAGTGAGGTACATATTTACCTTCAAGTTCAACCTGCTCACCTGTTTTGGGATTACGGCCCACTCTAGGTGCACGATAATGCAAAGAAAAACTACCAAAACCTCGAATTTCGATACGGTCACCCTTTTGTAGGGTTTGCGCCATTTGTTCAAGAATTTCTTTGATAGCAGACTCCAATTCCTTCGCGGGAATGTGACGAGCCTGATCCGCGAGCCGCTCAATTAGTTCCGACTTGGTCATGTAAACCTCGTTGTCAAAAATTAATCCAAACAGCTACAACGTTAACGAGATGCGCAATCGCGCATCTCATAGGCTATATTACTCGCCTTTAGCAGCTTTGAAAGCTTCAGCCATAGCGTTAGCGAAGCCAGCGTCTTCTTGCTGGTTCACTTTATCGATAGCTTCTTTCTCGTCAGCTTGGTCTTTCGCTTTAACTGACAAGTTAACTACGCGATTCTTACGGTCAACGCCCATAAATTTCGCTTCGATGCTATCACCAACACTTACTTCTTCAGAAGCATCTTCTACGCGGTCGCGTGAAAGATCAGCTACGCGTACGTAGCCTTCAACTTCTTCAGCCAAGCTAACTGTAACGCCTTTAGCGTCAACAGCTGTAACTGTACCAGTAACGATAGCACCTTTCTTGTTATCTGTCAGATACTTGTTGAAA
>CAWUJV010000097.1:0-14295 GCA_963922845.1 uncultured Alteromonas sp. | reverse complement strand
CACACGCTCAACGCCTTCGCCGCTAGAAATTTTACGCACGGTAAAAGACGAGTGTAGACCACGGTTACGTTTTGCGATTACAACGCCTTCATATGCCTGAAGACGCTCTTTGTCACCTTCGGTAACACGAACTTTAACCACAACTGTGTCACCAGGGCCAAATGCTGGCACATCAGACTTAAGCTGCGCTTCTTCGATTTTTTTGATGATATCTTGATTGACTTTGCTCATCATATCCTCTCGTCCTAGTTAACTGTCATCTTGCTGCAGAGTCGCTTCAAAAGCCGTTTGAAAGGCTTCTAGCAAGCGCTGCTGCTCCTCAGTCAGAGCTAGGTGATTTAACAATTCAGGGCGTCGCAACCACGTTCTACCAAGAGACTGTTGCAATCGCCACTGCCTGATTTTTTCGTGATCTCCGCTCAACAAAACACTGGGAACTGATTTTCCATCCAACACTTCTGGTCGCGTATAATGCGGACAATCTAACAAACCGTCGGTAAACGAATCTTCTATCGCTGATTGATTATGACCCAGTACACCGGGGACCAATCGAGCAACAGCATCCATCAACACCAATGCGGGGAGTTCTCCTCCACTTAACACGTAATCACCGATTGACCATTCTTCGTCAACATGGCTTTCGATTACACGTTCATCGATGCCTTCATACCGACCGCAAATTAAAATTAACCGGTCGTGTTGTGCCAGTGTTTTCACACCAGCTTGGTTCAGTTTTTTACCCTGTGGTGAGAGGTAAATCACTTTACTCTTTTCACCGCCAGCCTGCTTGGCTGCCGTTATTGCGTCTGTTAAAGGCTTTACCATCATCAACATGCCCGGACCACCGCCGTAAGGACGATCATCCACAGTTCGATGGCGGTCATGGGTAAAGTCTCTTGGGTTGAAATGCTCGACGTCAATCTTGCCTGATTTTACCGCTCTGCCGATTACACCCTGTTGAGTGTAAGGACCGAACATCTCAGGAAACAAACTGATAATGCCGAACCATTTTTCCGTGGTCACTTAAAACCCCGGATCCCAGTCAACTGTTATGACTCTGCCATTTTTGTCGACCGACTGTACTACGTTATCGAGTACAAACGGCAACAAACGTTCTTTTTGACCAAAAGCGTCTTTAATATTGGCTTTGACGCTCATCACGTCGTTCGCACCTGTATTAAAGATTTCTTTTACGACACCCAAATCATAACCCTGTAGGTTAATCACTTTCATGCCTTGCAGGTCTCGCCAGTAAAATTCACCGTCTTCCAATTCAGGAAGCTGTGCTGGTGTGATAGCAATATCTAAGTTTTTGATGCGCTCTGCGTCATCTCGACTATCAATTCCTACCAACTTTGCGACCAGGCTTTTACCGTGAGGACGCCACTCGTCAATTTGATATTCTTTACCATCCCCAAGAATCCAGGGGTGGTAATCAAAAATACCATCCGGCACATCGGTATAGCTGTTAATTTTGGCCCAACCTTTCACACCGTAAGGTGCGCCGATTTTGCCAACAATAATTGTGTCAGACGCTTGACTCATCTATACCTACCGGTTGCTGCAATTATGCAGATTTTTTAGCTTCTTTAACCAAGCTCGCTACGCGATCAGACAGACCTGCGCCAACGCCAACCCAGTATTCAACACGCTCAAGATCTAAGCGAAGACGCTCAGCTTGGCCCTGTGCTGTAGGGTTGAAGAAACCAACGTTTTCGATGAAACGTCCGTTTCTTGCACGGCGGCTGTCAGCCACTACGACTTGATAAAATGGACGCTTTTTAGCGCCACCACGCTGTAAACGAATAGTAACCATATATGCCTCAAACTCGTTGTAGCGTTACCGTTAACTTACCTTCCAAAAACCAGATGGCTTTGAAAGGCCGCGGAATTATACGGATCTGACAATGAATTGCAATAAAATTATGCAATTGAAAAGTTAACGCTACTCCCCCATTTCATTCACTATCGGTTTGTCTTGGTAAGTTTTCACACATACCATTTCAACGACCGCCAAACACAAGTAAACTACTTAGTGCATTTAGCACTATTATCGAGGTCATTTTGACAAGAAACATTCAAACTCGCGACGTTATTGCATGGCTGTACCAGTTCCTCTCTCATTACAAATTGCGAGTGATCGGTGCGGTTATCGCTTTGTTTATAGCCGCGAGCGCTTGGCTAGCACTGGGGCAAGGTATTAAATATGCTGTAGACAATGGTTTCGTCGCAGACAATATGAGTACCCTTAATCTAGCGGTTTTAGCGGTACTCGTGTTATGCCTCATTGCCAGTATTGCGACCTATTTTCGCTTCTATTTGATGACATGGTTGGGTGAACGCGTCAGTGCAGATATCCGTAAAACGGTCTACAACCACCTACTGTCACTCTCCCCTTCGTTTTTTTCCACCCTGAGAACCGGTGAGGTTATTTCAAGGTTTACCAGCGACACAACCGTCTTGCAGACTGTAATTGGCATGAGTTTGTCCATGGCAATCCGCTCCTTTGTCACCTTTTTTGGTTCACTTATACTGATGGCCATCAGTAGCCCAATGTTGACGCTTTGCGTCTTGCTGGCGGTCCCATTTGTCTTGATACCTATTCGTATCTTGGCTCCAAAAGTAAGAAAATTTGCCAAACTCAGTCAAGATAAGGTGGCTGATTTAGGTGCTCACATCGACGAAACGCTCCACGAAATTCATACTGTGCAAGCGTTTGTCGCCGAGTCCAAAGAACGCGATCATTTTGAACAGCGTGTTGAAAGTGCGATGGATATGGCAAGAAAACGAGTTAGTTACCGCGCTTTACTAATAGGCAGCATTATGTTGCTCAGCATGAGTGCTATCATCTTTATTGCATGGGTAGGTGCAAGACAGGTCTTCAACGGTGACATCTCCGTAGGTGAGCTATCGGCTTTCTTATTCTACGCGGTAATGGCAGGCGGCAGCGTAGCGACAATAAGTGAAGTCATCGGTGAAGTTCAGCGCGGAGTTGGTGCGAGTGAGCGACTTATCGAGCTAATGCAAGCCAATCCCAGTGTTGTATCAGGTAAGCAAGTGCTGACTAAAGCCACAACTCCACCAGAAATACGCTTCGATAACGTTGGCTTTCGATATCCACAATCGACGCATTTATTCGAGGCGCTCGATATTACGATAAAGCCGGGAGAAAAGCTGGCGCTAGTGGGCGCCAGTGGTGCAGGAAAATCGACGCTGTTTCAACTCATCATGCGTTTTTATGACGTCGACAAGGGTCATGTCACAATTGATGGCCATGCCATCGATGACCTTACAGTAGATAGCTTACGTCAATCTATCGCGATGGTGTCGCAAGAGCCCGTGGTATTTGCAACCACGGTATTGGAAAACATTCGATATGGTCGACCCCAGGCCAGCGACGAAGAAGTAATGAAAGCCGCCAAGGCTGCCTATGCCGACGAGTTTATTCACCAATTGGAAGATGGCTACCACAGCCAACTTGGCGAGCGAGGTGTTAAGCTGTCTGGTGGCCAACGTCAGCGTATCGCTATCGCCAGAGCTATCCTTGCAGACCGACCAATTCTGTTGTTGGATGAAGCGACTAGTGCTTTGGATGCAGTAAGTGAAACTAAAGTTCAACAAGCATTGGACAAGCTCATGGAAAACCGCACAACGATTGTTATTGCACACCGTCTCGCGACCGTTCAGCACGTTGACCGCATACTCGTGATGGAGCGAGGCAAAATTGTAGCAGAGGGTACTCACGACCACCTTATTGAGTCTGATACGATTTACAAAGAGTACGCGGAATTACAACTCATGGCCTAATGTGTCCTTTTACCGAAGGGCATAAAACGACTAAGGGCACCGATTAACGGTGCCCTTATCTTTTTTAAGAAACGTTGTAAAACACGGAAAGTGCTCTGCGCTAATGCTCTACACTTGGCTTCGCTGGTTGCGTCAGGGCTTTTGCCAACACCTTGTGCGTCAACAGGGCTAAAATTTCCGTTTCCTCATCGCAACGCTCGCCATCACATCCCGTGATAGCCATTGCTACTTCCATTGCTTTTTCAGCATCAAAGGTGAGTTCGGGTTGCATTGCTCTTAGGTAATCTAAGGACTGTCCTGTATCAATAGCTTTTCTGGTTTGATAAATCGCATCGTTAATAAATGCTTCAACTGAAATTGGACTGTCCCAATCTAAAGACGACACCATTTCCTCTAAATAATCTTGTTCGCTCAGTGTGACCTTGCCATCCACTTGATACAGTAACACTGATAGTTTAATTAGCGCTTGATTGAAATTTTGTTGATGAGATAACTGCATAAACTCTCTCCGAATTAGGTGCAAAACACGAATGCACGAATCACTGTCTAGCCGCCCTGCCCGACAATCTGTTATCAACGGGTTAGATAATTACCATGACAACAAGTTCGATATGAGGTGTTAACGAGATGTAAATATAGGGGCGTAATGGATAAAATCAAGCGCCAATAGATACAATATGAGGGATTTGCGATAAGACGACTCGTTAGACTAATCCATATGGATAAATGAAGGCTCAGCGTGAGTATTATCGCGCGTTTTTGAATCGACTTATTAGTCAGGTTTCGATGCCGTATTTTTGGCATCTGTGACAACGCGATTGCGTCCAGAAGACTTCGCTTGATAAAGCGCTGCATCCGCACGCAATAGCATGCTATCTATTGTGTCCTGCGCTTTGAGTACCGTCACACCCATGCTCGCCGTAACCTGACCTACGGGCGCGATCTCAGTTTCGGTAATGGCTAATCGAATGCGCTCGCCGACTTTATAGAGTGTTGCCGTATCGACAAAATCAAAGTAAATAACAAATTCCTCCCCGCCCCACCGATACAGCTTGTCGGTCGCTCTCAACACCCGTTGAATTCGTTCAGACACTTCTATTAGCACTTTATCGCCGCTGTCATGACCGTGTTCATCATTTACGCGTTTAAAATGATCGATGTCGAGTACCCCAACAGCAAAAGTCGATTGATGTGTTTGACTGTGTAACCAACGTGACTTTAACCATTCCTCACCAGCTCTGCGATTGGGCAAGTGAGTTAACACATCAGTGTTAGCGCGTTTCTCGGCCTCATGACGTCGCAATACGTTGTATAGCAGCACGGCCAATAAGAATACGACGATACCAACCATACTTAAAATAACCGTTTGTTTTTGTGTGTTTGATTCACCTTTGACGCCGTCAAAAACAAGTACCGCATCATTGGGGAGCCGTTGTTTTTGAATACCAAACTCGTTGAGCTTTCTTGCATCGAAACGAGGGAAATACCGCCCTATCTGGGATTTTGGCAATCGCTCAGGCGCAATGCCGTTCAATAATTGTGTCGCAATGGCTGCAGCTTCTCGCCCTTGCCTTTCGGGCGAATTAATCAGCCCTCCGACAATACCATTACCAAGCATAATCGCTCCGAACATACCGAAGACGGGAACACTTGCGTGTTCGGTTAAATCGCGCAGGTCGTCAGAATATGAGAAATAGTGCCCTTCATTGTCACTGTGGATCGCAACGAGTAAAACCGCTGTGTTCGGCGTCAGCGTTTCCACTCGTTCATACAGGTTTTGTAAACTATAATTTGACCAGATATCAAAAAACGTCGGTGACCATTTACCCGCTTCGACGCCCCGAGAAATTACCTCTTGGGTAATAGTTTGCACCCGCTTACCAAACCCAGTGTTATCCGTTAACACTATTATTTTTTCTAACTGGGGAAGCAATTGCTGCATGAGTGCAATGTTGCCGTCGATTTCAATATCTTCCAGAATGCCGAGATAGTTGTGTCGCAATGCGATTTCAGGTTTGAGAAAGTTAACGCCCAGATATACAACAGGAACGCCCGGAAATAACTCGTCGCCATGCTCCAATAAAAAATCAACCGCATAGTCATCACTTGCAATGATCACGCTTGGATGTATGCGACGGTATTTAGCCTGGATACGGTCTTTTAACGTTGCTTTGTAAATGGGATCGTCAATCATGTATCGACCATCCAGATATTCTATGTGTAGGTTCTCGCTTTTTATGCGCCCTTCCAGCTCTTGCTCTACGCCCCGCGTCAGTGCTTGAGTCCAAGGGTATTGAGGGTGATATGAATTGAGAAGCAAGACAAAATCTTCGGCCAGCGCAATTGGGCTAGTAAAACACAGCACTATAAGTACTGAAACTAATGCTTTTCCAAACTTTCGCCATCTTTGACCGTAGTGAACCACGTTGTGTTCTCGCTGCTCTATCACTTATAAAAAAGGTCGGCTATTGTGTACAAAAACAGAACAATTACAATCCGACCACTTACCTGGTTATTTAGTCTTTCGCTTAGCGTATCGGTAAAAACCTTGCCAGCTTTAGCTTACGTCGTTACATTCTGGTGCTGTATTAACTATTACCCAAAAGGCTGAATTTTTGAAGTTTTCTGAAAGAGCTAACGCCATTTCACCTTTTCTTGCGATGGCATATGGAGAAAAAGCTGCTGAGATGGAAAAAGCAGGGAAAGCGATTATTCGTTTTAACCTTGGTGAACCCGATTTTGGTGCCCCCACTGACGTTATCGAAGCGATGAAAGACATCGTTACAACGGGCAACTTACCTTACACCTCAGCACTTGGCTTAAAGACACTTCGACAAGCTATCTCAGGCTTTTACAAAGAAAAACACAGGGTTGATATCCCTTACAACAGAATTGTCGTTACTGCAGGTGCGAGTGCTGCGTTGTTATTGGTTAGCGCCGCGTTAGTCAATGAAGGCGACAATGTCGTTATTGGTGATCCCTCGTACCCGTGCAACCGCCGCTTCATTTCAAGCTTTGGAGGTGAGGTATCGTTAGTACCCACACCAGCATCACAACAATTTCAGTTAACAAAGAAGGATTTGGCTGCAGCGTGGCAGTCCAATACCAAGGGCGTTGTGATTGCATCTCCTGCCAACCCCACCGGAACCAGTATTAGCGTTGACGAAATGAAGCTGATACGTGATTTTTGCAACCAACACAACGCATGGCGAGTCGTTGACGAGATTTATTTAGACATTCAACTGAATAACGATCACAGCAGGCAAACGGTTCTTGCAATCGACGACGACGCTATTGTGATCAATAGTTTTTCAAAATACTTTGGTATGACAGGTTGGCGATTGGGATGGTGTGTGGTGCCTGAAGTCATGGTAGATGTGATGGAAAAATTGGCGCAAAATCTTTATATCTGTCCGTCTACGCCTGCGCAACACGCAGCACTTGCCTGCTTTACTGATGCATCTTTGATGGAATGCGAAGCGCGTCGACAAACAATGATCGTTCGAAAGAATAAAGTTCTCGATGCACTCAAGGATTCGAGTCTGGACGTCGAAGTCGCACCAGATGGCGCTTTTTACGTGTACATCAATATTGCGAAAACCGGGCTGACGGCGATTGAGTTCTGTGACCAGCTACTTGAACAACAGGGCGTTGCCATGACACCGGGCAATGATTTTGGCGAGCATAATGCCGATCATTACGTCAGACTATCTTTTGCTACCGACGATACCAGTTTGGAGAAGGGTCTAGAAAAATTAATTCAATTTGCTGACCCAATGTCAAAATAAGATGGCAGAACTTTCTGCCATCGCTACCGCAGCCCTAGAGTAAGGTCATTGATAAGGAAATTTCCATTAAACACCGGATGTGGCTGTCCGTTGGTGTCAATCGCAAAGTACTGTTTATCATTGTCGTCTAGCGCCTGGTAATCACCAATAATCTGATAAATCCAAACCTCAGGGTCAAAATCTAGCGATTCGCGTTCGAAGTAATCCAGTGCCGACAAGGGTTGACCATGGTCGATGACTTCGCAGAAATAAGCTTCAACGGCTTGGCGAATGGGATCTTTGGTCAGATCAACACTGCTTTGCTCGTCAACACTGATTTCGGTCGCTGCTTTCGTTTTTTCCGTTTGTGGTGTTCGCGAATGAATGTCGGTCAATGAGTTAACGATATCTTGTAATATCTCCTCGTGCTCAATCCGATTGAGATCGGCGTGGGCATTCCCGATACAAGGTTGCGCCTGATTAAACAGCGCGGGCACTTTGGTCATTGATGTATAGTTGCTGGGAACAAAGTCAGGCTGTTGTTCAACATGCAGCAAGTAACCTTTAAGTAGTCGCGTACGCCCTTGGAACTCTCTGAAGCGGCCCAGTAGATCGAGTAATTTAGCCTGAACAATAGATAACTCTTGGATGGCTTTGGCAAAGCTTTGTTGTAAAGACACGACCAACAGGTGTCGAAGTTCGCGATTACTGCCAGCGACTTCACTCAATTCATCAAACCGAAAGAACTCCAGTTGATTGAGCAGTTCACTCACCTGCTCCTGCGCCAATTCGTTTTCTCGAATTTTTGCTTCAACTGATGACACATAGCCAAACTCATTGTTTATTCGCCCAAATAACAAACGAACACTGTTACCTAACGATTCTGTCAACTGATAGACATGTTCAGTTAGGTCGGACATATGGGCTTGTGATTCCGCATAGCGCTGATAATGCAATGCTTCTTTGTAGTGCTCAGCAAGGGTTTTTAAGCTGGCAATTGATGCCCCAATATTGGCATCAATATTTCGACTGCGCTCGTCTTGCAAACTTCCTTCTAGCAGTGTTCGTACCGCATTTTTCAAACGCAAACGACTCTGAGGATCAGGTCGCCACAACACGCCTAATTGCACTAATTGATCAAGGACTTTTTTACTGTACTCCTTTTCATCAACGACGCCGTTGATGTATGCCTGCATAATCAAATCACTGTGTCGACTCAAGGCATTGAGTAATTTTGTACCGGCCTGAATTAGCGGCTGACTCATATTAAGCTACCTTGCGAAATTGAGGCTTCCGCTTGGGCGGCTAAAGACAAGGACTCGGTCTCATCAATAAAGCGAATTGTCTCGTAAAGATGTTCAACTTTACCGGTCGCAAGGTAAATCTGCTTTTCAGGATTAGGTTTAATTAAATAGCCGATGTCCACGAGACGCTTGAACACCTGTTTTAATTGCCCATCAAGGTTCACACTTGTTGATCCAAATAGCCTAAAACGGGAAATTTTTTCTAATTGTTCTCGGTATGCTGGCGTATCTTCAATGACGCCCTGTAACTCATTCAAGCGAATCGCACTACCCATCGTGACAGGTCTGTCTGATTCGCTTGCTTGCTGAACTAATAACAACCATTCGACTAATGGGACCAAGTGGGAAGCCGTCTCTTGAAATTGTTGGGCCAATACTTTTCGTTCACCATCGGTGACTGTCATGTAACCGGCAAAAAAGACTTCTCCCTCTGCACTGGTGGACAATACGCGATTGAGAATCGACAGGTGAGGCTCAAGTGCAACTTGGTTATCTCTGTCTTTCAGAAAACGCCATGCGTCTTCATCACTGACCTCACAAATGAAGTGACCACTTAAAAGTAGGCTAAGCACTCGCCCTTGCTCTGTCATCATAGTGCGGTCTCCTCAGATTGCTGCTTCGCGGCAATACGCGCTTTGATTGCATTGGTTTTCGGTTGAACAACTTGTAGTTTCCTGCTGACCTTATCAATCAAGTAGCGATTTTCGAACAAGGTCAGTACCTCTGATTCAGGATTAGGGAATGCGCCAACAACACTGATATCGTTGTTCTGGCAAGCATCAAAAATTTTCTTCACATTGCTTTGGTGCAAGGTCCCTAGTTCATCAATTGGCCAATGAATGGTTGCTTTTGCTTCGCCGCGTAACAAGCGTGTAAAGGCTAACAAGAACTTACACAAAATTAGGTAAGCCATACCATGACTCGACGACTCATTGAGCTGCCTATCTGTACGAATAACCAAGTCACTGTTGCCCTCGCGTAAATGCAGTTCAATATCGAGTAGACGACTGATCCCGCCGGTCAGTGCCGCACGGCCCAGTATGTCTAAGACTTTACGCATACTTTGCCCGTATTCGTCATCGGGCAGATCCGTGGCTCCTTGTTCCATCCACTCATCATAGCATTTGCGGAAGTACTCGAGTTCCGGCCAAAATTCCAGTTCGCTAATACGAGAGCGAATCTTCACCGCAGAATCAGATACCCCATCTAGATACAACTCGCTGTCTACTTCTTGTGTAATCCGTCGACTTTGACTCACAATACGTTTATCAATGTCAGCCAATACAAAGTAGTATTGGTTCAAGTCAGCACCAAAAATCCGCCCTTGTTCTCTCAATCCTTGTACTTTCTGGGGCACTATAACATTCAGTAATTGCGCAAGGTGCGTCACCATACGACGGTGATCAATCCCCTGAACACCATGACTATTTACTACGGTGCATTCTTCACGCGCTCTTTCCCATGTATCGGATAACCCGGTCCCCGCTTGCGCGGCAATAAGCTGGTCAAAGCGTTCAACGTAATTGCGAACATCGCTCAACAGTGCCTCACGTTCTTGCAACATCGCTTGCGCCTGCGACAAACGCTGACCAATGCTCACATCATCGTGCTGTAGGTCACCTAGATTCTCACCTGCAGCCAACTTAAGTTTGCCCAGTGCTTTGTTTAGGTGGTCCACGCCTTGCAGTTGCTCCGATGACACGCGATGTGTTTGTTCCAATTGCGTTTGCGATTCTTTCAATGCCTCGCGTTCTTTGCGATATGCGTCTTGACTCTGTGCCAAGTTGCGCTGCGATTCACCGAGTTGCTGACGAGCTTTTGCAAGTGACTCCTGCCACAGTCTTTTTTGCCCCATAAATACGTGTTGATACCAACGCTCGTAATCAGCAACTTTGTGACGGTTCGTCTCTGTTTGATAAATATCTTCTTTGAGCGCCTTCTGACGCTTTTTGAGGTTTCCGATCTCATCAATATCAACACCGCGATTGTTGAGTTCATTGTCGAGCCACTCAGCCATTTCTTTGCGATCCTGCTCGGCAGTTTGGCGGGCTTTTTCCATCTCACCATCTAACTGCGCGATTTTCGCATCGCTATCGGCTATCAGCTGTTGCCAGTGGAAACTGTGCTCTGTTTCCGCTTCTCGTCTTTGATCAAGAATATCTTCTTTACTCAATTCAAATTGCTGCTGCGCTTGTTTTTGAGCTTGTTGATTGGTGTTGAGTTTTGACTTGGCACTTTGCTTTCGTTCAGACAGTGCCTGTTGATACTCGTTTAAAACTGAATCTCGGTCCTGTTGTGCCCGTTTACGGGATGCTTCTGCACTGCGTACTGCATTGTCTCGTTGCGTCAGTGCTAACTCTTCAGCACGCACGCGCTCGTTGGCTTGGCCTAGAATTGATTCCGCTTCATTTTGCACCTCAACTGCACTAGCCAGCGCCGCTTCCGCATCCGCTAGGCGGGCTTTAAGTTGTTGTTCATCTTCGGCGTAATCGGGAGAGTCTAGAAGATTTAAATCCACCAATAGTCCGTAAAAAGCGCTAGAGTCTTCGCTCAAAGCCGGCGATAAGTCACTGCGTTCCAATAGCTCTGGACGTATTAATTTACCAAGACTCGATTCCCAACCTTCAATATTGGCCCTCAAGAATTCCAGTAACGACCCTTCACCTGGATAGAGTAAACGTTGGATTGAGGCGACAACTTTCTCTTTTTGTTGGCACTGAATTCGGGCCTTTTCTAAGGCATCTTGTGCTACTTGACGCTGTTGGACAGCTTGCTGGTGTTGTTGCTGAGCGGTTCGCAGACTGCCTCGAGCAGTATCTTCCGTTACGCTCGCCTCTTTGATTGTCGCATCAAGGAGCTCAAGTTGTGATTGTTCAAATTCGTTGTAGCCCGCGTTAGACAAATTTGCTTTTAACTCCGCTTCAGCCACGCGAAGTTCGCTCACTTGCTGTGTGAACTGATTTTCCAGCGTAGTAATTTGAGCAGCAAAATCATCTTTGATGCGTTGTAGACTGTCTCGCTCTTGCTGTTTTTGATCGTTGCGCGTATCCGCCGCTTCCTGCCGGGCGGCCGCCAACTGCTCGAGGGTTTGCGTCAGCTTCTCGCCCAAATCCGACAGTCGTCGGTGATAGGACGCTTCAACATCTTGGTGCTTCTCCGTTAGCAGAGCATACCGACTGGTCACCACTTCTAGTTCATTTTGCCACTGCGCCAACTTGGACACATTTTCACTCAGTGTTTCAATGCCTTGATCTTGCCACTGTTCGAACTCGTCTTCGACGTTATCCAACTCTGCAGTATATTTCTCGACATCGGCCTTAGATGAAGATACTAATTGATTGAGCTCATCCCGTGTACTCGACCATTGGTTATCATTTTGCTTACGCAAAATACCATTCTCTTCGAGAGCAAGTTTAGACTTCTCGGCTCGCTGCGTTAGCTCTCCCATATCAAGCTGAAATGCGGCGTAAAGCGTCGCGAGTTGAGATTCTGCGTCGCTTAACGCTAAGTTCGCTTGCTCCAGTTTAGTGAACTCGGGGCGAATTTTATCGAAGGCTTTAATTAAGTGACACTCTCGTATCCAATCATCCACTCGATGACGACTAAGGTTCGATGTTGGCGGCTGAACGCCGTCTTCTTCCAAAATAGCGGCGATCATTGCCTTGATCGTTTCCATTTTGCCTTCTTTTGAGTGCACTGCCTTGGCAAGTTTCTCGATGTGGCGAATATGATGTGAGGGGTCACACAAGCTAAATATTCTTGCATAGCCCATAAGTTCTCGCGCGTTAGCACTCTGATTCAATACGCCTTGGTCATTTTGCAAAATAGCGCGAAAATCTTTGGTGGTCAGTAAGTTTGTCACCATTACATTGTTGCGCTTCATTGCTCTGGCGAGTTCCGCACTATTCACACTGGCGTGTTTGCCACTTTTCTGCTTGAACAGATAATCGTCAATATCAAATGGTTTGCCGATAAAACGATAATTCACACCTGTGCCATTAGAAGACAATACCGCTTGGCACAAATCGCCTTCGGCACGCGTGAATTCATAAATAATAAAGCTTGAGGGACGAGGTAAATACCAACGCTCAAAACTGTCTCTTGTGGCGGGTACGACCCGGCTTGGGTATTCTCCGTAAAATACGGGAATCAAACGTTGCAACGTAGTTTTACCCGACGCGTTGGTACCACAAATATTAGTGTGACCGTCCAGTTTAAGTTCGACCACACCTGGCAAATGGGTATCGATTAGAATGATACGTTGTAAACCTGCCATAAAAATCCTGTTGTGTTATTTGTTCTCAATGACGAACCTTATCCGTCAAAGTGCTTCTACTGAGCAGAAAACCGACCGATGAGAATCAGTTTGACCTGTGCTTGCGCTGACCGCTCAGTTTATTATGGTTTAGAGGGAATGCAAAACGACAATCGCGTTCACGCTGCTAATTGCTCATTCATCGAACAACAGCACCAGGTGCTAGCCCTGCACTCTCTATGTCGTCAAGTACCGCCAAGTTTTGTAATGCGAGCTGACAACCTTGTCCGCGAATCCGATAAGTCACCGAACAATCTACTTGCCAATGCCGCAAAATATAAGCCGCCAATGCGGCCCTTGTTGTTACTCTTCGCACACCTTCAACCATCCCGTAGTCCAATGCTATGGCATCGGGATGCTGTAGATCAGGATGAGGAATAAGAATCAACTCGACCTGTTTGGACCAACTTAAGTCCTGGCTGGCACTTTCTGCATGACTGACCTCACGCTGCAATAAATCTACTCGCGTAAAGCGCGTACACACAAAGTCTTTGAAAGACTGGCTTGCCGTATCATACGCGCGTACATGCCAACGATGGCCATTGTTGACAATCGCATGTGGTACGAGTACACGGTGTTTTGCGCCTGTAGACAACGACACATAGTCACAATCAATCGGACATCGCAAATGAATAGCGCGAACCAGGCTAGCTATAATATGATTGTCCGGGTGGACTAGGTTCATCGCATCAAAACACTGTTGAGACGGTTGTGTTTGATGAGAAATACCATCCCCAAACCCTCGGCTCAGGCTGTGAAGAATGACATCGGGGTTGTGGTCAAAAAGAGGTTGAAATTCAGCTGCACGTATATAGTGTTTCGACTGATGATCAAGGGTTAAATTGCGCTCAGCCAATTGCTTATACAAGGCAAAATCACGGGTCCCTGCCGCCAAGCCAGTAGCGAATCGCTGAATGACATCTTGACGACTAACGTGACCAAAAAACTGTAGGCTAAAATCGATAAACGCAAGTCGCTCTCGCTGTGCATGAGGTAACTCGTTGAGTTGTGGATTGTTCCCGCTCATTCTTATTTACTCCCTTTCAACATAAACTCATAATGATGCCATCATTATGAGTCTGTCAAGTGTATTTTGTCATCT
>CAWUJV010000096.1:0-14680 GCA_963922845.1 uncultured Alteromonas sp. | reverse complement strand
ACTGACTATATTCGCTTTCATAATTTTCAACATCCGAAAGACTTAGATGTCGTCCATGTTAAAGCGTATCTGACACACTTGTTGCGATCTTGGGCTGATATTAGAACGGTACAAGATCAACTAGGACATGCAGATGTTCGTACGACACAAATTTACACGCATATTTTACTGCAAGGCGCGAATGGGGTGGTAAGCCCACTATCTAATCTTTAGACGTCCAATAAAAAAGGGCCCGTAGGCCCTTTTTCACATCAATCTACACGCTTATACGCGTTCGAAGATGGTGGCAATACCTTGGCCAAGACCGATACACATGGTCGCTAGACCAATGTTAACGTCTTTCGCTTCCATTAGGTTAAGGAGCGTACCAGAGATACGTGAACCTGAACAACCTAGTGGGTGACCTAGTGCGATTGCACCGCCGTTAAGGTTGACCTTATCGTCGATGTTATCAAGCCAGTTAAGCTGCTTGATGCACGACAGTGCTTGCGCCGCGAAGGCTTCGTTGAATTCTGCAAGCTCGATATCGTCCATTGTTAGGCCAGCGCGTTTTAATGCTTTTTGCGTAGCAGGTACTGGGCCGTAACCCATAATAGCCGCATCACAGCCGGCTACTGCCATTGAACGAATCTTAGCGCGAGGCGTCAAGCCAAGGGCTTTTGCACGGTCAGCAGACATCAACAACATTGCAGATGCACCATCAGACAAGGCTGATGATGTACCCGCGGTAACCGTACCGTTTACTGGGTCGAATACCGGGCGAAGTGCAGCCATGCTTTCAGCTGTGCTTTCAGGGCGAACCACTTCATCGAAATCAATGAGTTTTAGCACGCCATCGGCATCATGACCTTCTACCGGTACGATTTCGTTTGCCCAACGGCCTTCAAGCTGTGCTTTGTGAGCCAGTTGGTGCGAGCGCGCACCAAACGCGTCTTGCATCTCACGAGAGATGCCGTTTTGACGACCAAGTAGCTCGGCAGTCATCCCCATCATACCCGACGCTTTAGCCGTGTATTTCGCAAGACCTGGGTGAAAATCGATGTTGTAGTTCATTGGCACGTGGCCCATGTGCTCCACACCACCAATCATGTAGATATCACCACGACCAGACATAATACCGCTTGCTGCATCATGCAGCGCTTGCATAGATGAACCACATAAACGGTTAACCGTTACGGCGCCTGTAGTGCGTGGAATGCGAGTTAACAATTGAGCATTACGCGCAACGTTGAAACCTTGTTCTTTAGTTTGTTGTACACAGCCCCAGATAATGTCTTCAATCTCGGCTGGGTCAACACCTGGGTTACGCTCAAGTAGCGCAGTCATTAGGCTCGCAGACAGGTCTTCTGCGCGGACGTTTCTGAATACACCATTTTTAGAACGACCCATTGGGGTACGTACGCAATCTATTACGACGACTTCTTTCATTTGAATCTCCTACGGGTCTTAAGCGAAGTATGATTTACCAGAGGCTGCCATTTCGCGCACGCCATCTGAAATCTGATAAATTGGACCAAGGTCAGCGTACTTGTCTGCAAGCGCAACAAAGTTTGCCAAGCCCATTGTCTCAATCCAACGGAATACACCGCCGCGGAATGGAGGGAAGCCCAAGCCGTAAAGTAGTGCCATATCCGCTTCTGCCGCGCTATCAACAATACCTTCCTCTAGGCAGCGAATTGCTTCGTTTGCCATAGGAATCATAAGGCGAGCGATAATGTCTTCGGCCTCAAAATCTTGCCTGTCAGCAACATGTGGAGCCATCAATGCATAGGCCTCTTCAGCAGCAGTCTTGCTTGGCTTACCACGCTTATCTACGCCGTAGTTGTAGAAGCCTTTACCGTTCTTCTGACCAAGGCGTTCAGCTTTATAGAACAAGGTAACTGGGTCATTGTCCAAGCGAGCCATACGTTCTGGAATTCCTGCGGCCATAACGTCTGCAGCGTGATCGCCAGTGTCGATACCAACGACGTCCATGAGGTACGCAGGGCCCATAGGCCAACCGAAGATTTTCTCCATCACTTTATCCACGGCAACGAAATCTGCGCCATCGATTAGCAACTGGCTGAAGCCAGCGAAGTAAGGGAACAATACGCGGTTAACTAAGAACCCTGGGCAGTCATTAACAACGATAGGTGTTTTGCCCATTTTCAAGGTTGCAGCGACAACCGCGTTGATTGTTTCTTCAGACGTTTTCTCACCGCGAATAATTTCTACTAGTGGCATGCGATGCACAGGGTTGAAGAAGTGCATGCCACAGAAGCGCTCAGGTTTATCTAAGCTTTCTGCAAGCTGGTTGATAGAAATCGTCGATGTGTTGGAACAGATGATGGCGTCATCAGCGACATTCTGCTCTGTTTCTTTCAGTACGATCCCTTTCACTTTCGGGTTCTCAACGACCGCTTCAATCACAAGATCAGCGTCTTTTAGCGTTGAGTACTCAAGTGTTGGTGTGATGGCGTTGAGCGTGCTGGCCATTTTAGCGGGGTCAACTTTACCGCGCTTCATGCCTTTGCCAAGAATCTTGGCAGCTTCGCTCAGCCCAAGGTCTAATGCACCTTGGTTGATATCTTTCATTACAACAGGCGTGCCTTTCACTGCGCTTTGGTATGCGATACCGCCGCCCATGATGCCTGCGCCGAGTACGGCGTTAAGTGAAGACTGTTTCGTCGCCGCTTTCGCTTGTTTCTTACCTTTGCTCTTAACCAGTTGGTCGGCTAGGAAGATACCTATTTGTGCTTTTGCTGCGTCGGTTTTTGCGAGGGCAACAAACCCTTCGTTTTCAAGTTTCAGTGCGCCTTCGCGATCAAGGCCCGCGGCTTTTTGTACCGTCTCAACCATTTTGTGTGGAGCAGGGTAGTGCTTACCCGCTTGTGCAAACACCATTGCTTGAGCGGTAGAAAAGCTCATCATCGCTTCGTTTTTGTTCAACTGAAGCGGCGCTTTTTTAACGGCGCGACGTGCTTCCCAGTTGAATTTACCAGCTGCGGCATCAGCAAGCATGCTCAACGCGCCTGCTACTAATTTGTCTGGCGCGGTTACGGCATCGACCGCACCTTCAGCCATCGCTTTAGGTCCTTTGCGGTCACGACCTGTCGTCATCCACTCAAGTGCATTGTCTGAACCAATCAGGCGAGGAAGGCGAACGGTACCGCCGAAGCCTGGCATTAGGCCAAGTTTTACTTCGGGTAAACCAATTGATGCTGTGGTGTCGGCAATACGCATGTCACAGGCGAGTGCCATTTCACACCCACCACCTAGCGCAAAACCGTTAATGGCAGCAATCGTTGGGAAAGGAAGGTCTTCAAAACGGTCGAAAACTTGTGAAGTCTTCGCTACCCAGCCAAGCACTTCCTCTTCAGGTTGAGCAAACAACCCAGTGAATTCTGTAATATCAGCGCCAACAATAAAGGCTGATTTTCCACTGCGAACGAGCAGACCTTTAATGTCGTCTCTCGCAACCAACGCAGCTGTTGCTTCGTCAAGCTCAGTGACCGTTTGACGGTCAAACTTATTTACCGAACCTTCGGCGTCAAACACCAGTTCGGCAAAACCATCGTCTAACAGATTGACGGCTAGACTCTTGCCTGTGTAGATCATTCTCGTCTCCTTTGGCTATGGCCAGGGTGCTGGTGGATAAAATCGTGGATGACACTCCACTTATACAAATACCAGCGTGTTAGGGTGGCTAGATTCTTGTCAATGCCACGCAAAAAAGCAATTAAAAATTCAAACAAGTGTTTCAATTTTCCTTTACATGGCGATGAATCTTCAGAATTCAAGCAACGCCGCACAGGAATCTATGTACTGCCCAATCGTTGAAAACGCTGAGCTTGCGCGTAGACAACGTTGTTTCAGCTTACAGCTGTCCATCGTTGTAATGAATTGGGAAGATTTCTCCTATGAATTGGGTCTGTTGAATAACATTGAGGTGTTCAGTCATCTGAGCGGACCACTGAATACATCGTATTGGTATAATAGTCCTAATTTGAGAAGTTTCACGTTTGTAAGGCTGGGTATTGCCAGTGTAAAAACATATTTGCGCCATGTTGCGGATATATATGATGAGTAACCTGTAAGTGGACTGGACGACGCGGCGTTCTTTTTCTATCGTTTTAAAACGACAGCCTTCGGCATTCTTCGTAATCGGTTTGTGTCTTCGCTTGAACCCAGCGTAATTGGAATACGCTTTTTTGTACCTAAAGGAGGGTAGCATGCCAACGCTACTCCAAAAGAGTGTTCTTGGGGCTTTCTTGGTGTTTTTATCTCCTTGGATTGCTGCCAGCACTGTAACGGAACTAACGTCTCAACAGGCGGCCTTTGTTGCGGCTGAAAAAGCATTGAGGTCTGCGCCTACGTCTCAGTTGTCAGCTTTGCGTGCCAACAATCAGGCACTGTCTGACTATCCGCTTTATCCGTATCTTGAACTCGCCTATTTGCGTCGGGTGATGCATATACGTCAGCGCAGTCAAATCGAACGTTTTTTATTTGAGCATGATGGTCAGCCAGTCGCTAATGTGCTGCGTAAAAGCTGGTTGCGCTACTTGGCTAAATACAATCACAAAGAAGCGTTTTTGGCTGCATATCAGCCGGGTAATGGCACCAAAATCACCTGTTATTTTTTAGCGCATCAATTAAAAAACAGCCAGCGCGTGAGCAGCTGGAGTAAGCAAATTGCACCCTTGTGGCTCAGTGCTCAATCGCAGCCAAAAGAGTGCGACCCAGTATTTAAACAGTGGAAGGAAGCGGGCTTGCTGTCGCCCGACTTAGTCTTAGGGCGCATTGCTTTGGTGGCCAACGGTGGAAACGCTAAGCTGATGTCATATCTGCGACGCAGGCTACCCGAAGAGCAACAATACCTTGCGGACCTATGGCGTCAGACTCGACGCAGCGCTGCTTATGTATCGAGAACCACGCAATTTCCACTCAAATACCCACAAGAAGAAGCAAAAATATTAACGTATGGCTTGAATCGTTTGGCGTGGCAAAATCCACAAAAAGCCATTAAAAGTTATGCAAACTGGTCACAAAAGTCGGTGTTCTCTAAGTCGCAGGAGACCGATATATTGCGCAGCATCGCGCTTAGTCTTACGTTAGATAAAGATCCACTCGCCCTTGAATGGTTGAGCCGAGCAGACATTGATGGTGCAAGAGAAGATGTTAAGCGCTGGCATCTTGCTCATTTACTCGCGAAGCAAGATTGGCAATCTGCACTTAGTTTGATCAGTAGTGCACCAGCCTTACGACAGCAGTCGGGAAGTTTTCAGTATTGGAAAGGTCGCAGCCTCGACAAGCTCAACGCTGCACAGCCAAGCGCCAGTGTGTATGAAGACTTAGCCAATGAGCGCAGCTATTATGGCTTTTTGGCCAGCGCAAGGTTGGATAAAACCCCTACCTTAAAACACGCCCCCGCTCCTTCTAACGATTCTGTAAAAGCACAGTTGGCACTGTCGCCGTCGGCGTTACGTGCTCGAGAGCTTTATCAGTTGGGGCGCTGGGTTGAAGCAAGACGAGAATGGCGCGACCTAGTGTCAGATTTAAATAAAGATGAAACCAGAGAAGCAGCGATGCTTGCCAGTGAGTGGGGATGGTACGACCAAGCGATTATTGGTTTCGCTAAAAGCGGCTATCTTGATGATGTCGACAAACGGTTTCCTCTCGCCTTTGCGCCTGAGTTTTCTCGCCAGGGGGACGTACACGGTGTCGATACCGCATTTGCAATGGCGATTGCGCGGCGAGAAAGCTCGTTTATGGTGGATGCTGTCTCACCAGCAGGTGCGAAAGGCTTGATGCAGTTGATGCCGAGTACCGCCCGTTATATCAATCAGGCTCGCGTCAACAATACGGCCCTATTTACACCAGAACAAAATGTCGAATTTGGCGTAAAGTACCTCAAGTATTTATCTCAGAAAATGGGGGATAACCCAGTATTAGTGTCAGCTTCTTACAACGCAGGGTGGCAAAAAGTGATCAATTGGCTACCGGAAGGCCAGCCATTGGCGACGGATATTTGGATTGAAAATATTCCCTACAGGGAGACACGCAGTTACGTTAAAGCAGTGATGGCCTATCGCTATATTTACGAGCAGCAACTAGGAACGACATCAAGCTTGTTCACCGATTTGGCGAAGCGCGTGATTAAACCGGCGAACGCGTTGGGTACGCCGGCCTTGGGAGGCGTGCAAGTTGCGCCAGACTAGGTCATTCAGCAACGGGTAGCGTAATAGTAAATTCGGTACCCACGTTGATTTGGCTGGTAACGGCAAGTTGGCCGCCCATCGCTTCTATAATGGAGTACGATATATAAAGGCCAAGCCCTGTCCCTTCACCGACTTTTTTAGTGGTATAAAACGGGTCAAATATGTGTTCAAGGGCTGTCTCACTGATCCCGCACCCGTTATCCTTCACACTAATCACAACGGCGTTGTCTTCATCAAGATGAGTAGTCGATAAAATAATTAACCCATTTTCCGTCATAGCCTGCCCAGCGTTGACAAGTAAGTTAATGATGACTTGCCCAAGCTTTCTGCTGTTACCCATTACTTCAGGCACAGGCGCAAGTGCTAACTGTACTTCTGCTTTGTGCTTGAGTTCCGGCGCGACCAAAATCAAGGTGTCTTTAATGGCGTGTACCACATCGAATGGGACCGCTTCTATTGTGCCGTCTTCATGGGTGAATGATTTCAAACTGGCGATGATGTCGCTAATTCGCGCTAGACCGTCTTCGGATTCTTCACAAATATCGTCAAATTCACCTATCAATCCTCCAATTTCATTGTCTTCATACCATTCACAGACTTGTTTGACGCGCTCAGGATCGTCAGGTTGATTCGCCATTTCTTCTATCAGTTTGGAAAAGGCCTGTAGCATGGGTAATTGTTCTTTTAAAAAGCTGACGTTGCTGTTGACGAACCCAATAGGATTGTTGATTTCGTGGGCAACACCCGCTGCTAGTAGGCCAATCGACGCCATCTTTTCAGACCGTAATAGCGATTGTTCCGCTCTTTCTTTGTCTCGCCTTAACTGTTCAGATTCCATCGCCAGCAGTTTGGCTTGCACACTGAGTAGCGTTTGGTCCGTGTAGTCACGAAATCCTTTTACTACGCCCACATGTTCTTGCGTATAAAAGCCAAGTTGCTTGTGTCCGAAGGCGATGACGGCATCTTTGCCCGACGCTTTCAAAGGACAATAAATGAGTGAGTTAATCGCTGGGGTGACTTGTTCTAATAATTCTGGTGCGCCTGTTTGAAGCTTGACATTGAACACCGCCGTGGGGGAGCCCGATATGACCTTTTTTAAGATCACGTTTACGGGCCATGTGGTGTCGATAACAATCTCTTGTGTACTAGATGTACAACGCATGTAGCCCGGACTGTCCTGCTCCAATACAAATGCCACATCGTAGGGCACGATATTCGCAAACATGTCGTACATCTTCTGATACAGACTTTGTGCAGAATCGGCTTCTAATACAGCTCGCATACCACTTAAAAACAAATCACTGCGATGCTGAGATTGTTCGGCTTGTTCTTTTAGTCGGTAAACTAGGTTGAGTTGTTCTAATAGGTCTTCGTAGTCTTGATTCATGATCCAAATACAACGGCTGAAATCATTAAATTGCCATGTCGGTTGACGCCATCGAGAAAACGCCCTTGTTCGCCAAATGTGTAAGCCGCAGCGACGGGAATATCCCCAACGCGGCCGCGCACTTTTTCCAACATAACAGTGATACTGTCATCGACGGTTAGCATACAACCTGCACAGTAAATCATCAGAATCCCCTGTGGTGTTGAACCATCGGGCAACAAACCTACTGCGTTAGCGATGACTTTTTCGGCTCTGGCGACCAGTCCCTCTACACTGCCCTCCATCACAATCAAACGCGTGTTGGGGCTTATTTCAGAAAATAGCGTAAGTGCACCGTCTTCTGTCACCGAGTCAGGGTGGGATAATAAGTACTCGCCAATACCTAAGCTTGATTCAATTTCTTGCCCCAATGGGTACAGGGTGGTATCCGCCAATACATTGCCGCCAGTCAAACTCTGCGCAATGCTGTGGTTGCTCAGTTGGTCATACACAATCGCAGCTGTTTCGTTGTCGAGTTGATGTAACATACGGCCATCCACTTGTGTGGCAACGCAGTATTTTTCAGTCGGCTTATAACCCGAACTGTAGCTCATACCCAGTGGTGTACTGGTATACAATACCGCGACAACGACGCTGTCATCCCCAGTTGAAGTATGGCTACCTTGTTGCCATTGTCCGCTTACGTCGTTATCTGCGGCACTGCCACCAAACACGGGGATGTTGGGGCCAATCACATCGGCAAACCCTGCTAACATCGCCTCTTCGTTACCCGGTGGCATGGCACACCAAACCAGCGTTGGGCTTTCATAGGGGACATCACTGTCTTCTAACGCCGCCATAATGGCATTGCTGGCCGCTTCTCGTGGAGAGTTAGCTGCGATGGACGCGCTTCCCACACCATAGTGACCTTCCGCATCTTCAAGGGCAAAAATCACTAAGTCATTCAGTGCATCGTGATGCTGGGCATTGTTGCCTAATGCACCTAAACAGGAACTGGCAAGAAGAATAGGGCAGTCGTATTGTTGAGCCAACGCAGATTGAATGGCAGAAACCGAATGTTCAGTATTGAAAAAGGCAAATAGCACGCTTGGGTTAAGGTCGCTTTCGCCTAGTTGCTGCATCACATCATCGAGCAATATGGCTGTGTCGTTGTGTTTTGCAAAAGCCGTTTGAATTTTCACTCGCTCACTCCTGTTCCATTGATACAGCGTATTTCCTAATGCGATGGTGAGGTTTGCTGTGAACTGAGGATCAAAGCAATCCGTATGTTTGTATACAACTATAGACCATTCAATAGGTTATACAACGTTCGTCGTGGTCAGATTAGGTGTTGTTTCATCGCTTCGGCGTATTCCCGAAAAGCGATACATGATAGGCTCTAGGGCATACGACAGACAGTTAATAAGACGGGGGTTACCTTGCAACAATTCGCATCCTACCAAGCGCACATTGAGACGCTACAAGCACGTACCCGAGAAGCACTGGGACGGGAAGGCTTAGATGGACTTGTTATTCATTCTGGTCAGAACAAACGCTTGTTTCTTGACGACAATCACTATCCTTTTAAAGTGAACCCTCAGTTTAAAGCGTGGTTACCGGTAATCGACAATCCGAATAGCTGGCTGGTGGTGAACGGAGTGGATAAACCAAAGCTTATCTTCTACCGGCCGGTCGATTTTTGGCACAAAGTCCCGCCGGAGCAAACGGCGTTTTGGACTGACTTTTTTGATATCACCTATCTCAAGCAGGCTGAAGCCGTTGAGAAGTTTCTGCCTTATGACAAAAACAAGTACGCGTACATCGGTGAATATATCGAAGTCGCGAAGGCGCTTGGGTTTGATCAAGTCAACCCAGATAGAGTAATGCACTATTTGCATTACCAACGCGCGTATAAAACCGACTATGAAATGGACTGTATGCGCCAGGCCAATCGTATCGCCATTGGCGCACATAAAGCTGCTGAGCGTGCGTTTCGAGAAGGCAAAAGCGAATTTGAAATCAATTTGGAATACAACCGTGCTGCGGTCCAAGGTGACAATGAGGTACCTTACACAGGTATTGTCGCGCTCAATGAAAATGCCGCCATATTGCATTACATGGTGTACGAGAAACACGCCCCCGATGTATCACGGGCGTTTTTGATAGATGCTGGTGCCAACTTCCACGGTTATGCGTCGGATATCACGCGTACTTATGTCGCAGAACAAAACGAGTTTGCTGATTTGGTTTCGGCAGTTGATCAACTGACGTTACAATTGGCGGGCGAGCTTAAACCCGGAATTCATTACAGTGACCTTCAATTCTCGGCACATATTGGCATAGCGCGTATTTTACAAGCGGCGGGGATAGTTAATCTTGATGCAGAGGCGATCGTTGAGCAAGGGATTACATCAACCTTCTTCCCTCATGGCATTGGTCACTTTTTGGGACTACAAGTGCACGATGTTGGCGGGCATATAAAAGACGATAGAGGTACGCCAAGTCCTGCGCCTGAAGCCCATCCGTTTTTGCGCTGTACTCGCCTTGTTGAACCCCGACAAGTTTTCACAATTGAACCTGGGCTGTATTTTATTGATAGTTTGCTGGCCGACTTGCGTACGTCAGAGCAATCTAAATTTATCAACTGGGGACGGGTTGATGTATTCAAGCCCTTCGGCGGTATTCGCATCGAGGACAACATTATTGTTCATCGTGACCGCAACGAAAACATGACCCGAGAGAATGGCTTAGACTAACCCTGACGTTATGGAGTGGCTTTCATTAGTTGTCATTGCGCTTCTGGCTGGGTTGGCTATGCCGGCGGGGGCATTGATTGCGTCAGTGCCGAGTATCGGGCCAAGGTGGTTAGTGCAAGAGTGGCGTCATTTTGTGCTAGCGCTCGGAGCGGGAGCGCTCGTATCAGCTGTGGCTTTGGTATTGGTGCCTGAGGCAATTGGGCATTTATCCGTGGCCTCAGCCGTGTTTTGGTTTCTCGCTGGCGCCTTCGCGTTTATGTTACTCGATATTGTATTAGCTAGGCGGCAATCTACGGGGAGTCAACTGGCTGCTATGTTAAGTGATTTCATTCCCGAATCGCTAGCCTTAGGGGCTGCAGCTGCGACAGGCGGCAATAGCCTTCTGATCGGTATTTTGATTGGGGTACAAAATCTTCCAGAAGGGTTCAACGCATACCGTGAACTTCTTCAAGGAAACACGCTAGAAAAACCGCGAATAATCAAAGCATTGAGTGCTATGGCATTGTTGGGCCCATTGTTTAGTCTGATCGGTTTTTGGGTATTGGTTCATTACCCTGTAGTGATAGCCTCCATCATGATGTTTGCCGGGGGCGGCATTTTGTACTCAGTGTTTCAAGACTTGGCGCCACAAATTCCCCTTAAAAAACATTGGGCCCCGCCAATGGGCGCGATTTTAGGGTTTTTGGTTGGCGTGGTGGGTTTGATGGTTACCGGGGTTTAACCGCATAACTGCGCGCGATAGGCAGGTGCTCATCGCGCAACGTGTGGTTAACTAGTACGCTCTACCGCTATGTTAGCGAGACCGATTAGCGCTTGTTTGTAGTCACTATCTGGGACGATAGCCAGCGCTTCAATTGCCTTCTGAGATTCTTCAAGCGCACAGGCTTTGGTATAGTCCAGCGCGCCGGTATCTTTCATTATGCCTAAAATCCTGTCTAAGTGGGGCAGGCCATTGGCATTTTCTATTGCTTCACGGATAAGTTGTGCATCATCGGGCTTGGCGTGCCACATCGCGTACAACAACGGCAATGTTGGTTTACCTTCTGCCAGATCATCGCCCGCATTCTTACCCATTTCTTCAGCGTCGGCTTCATAGTCAAGAATGTCATCCGCAAGCTGAAATGCGGTACCTAAGTGTTTACCGTAATCTTGCATGGCTTGTTCAATCGGTTCAGGCTGGTTTGCGAGCACTGCAGCTAATTGCGTTGCCGCCTCAAACAAACGTGCTGTTTTACCGTAAATGACGTCAAAGTAACGGGCTTCGGTTGTATCTGGGTCGTTGCAGTTCATCAGCTGCAAGACTTCGCCTTGGGCAATTTGGTTTGTCGCATCAGACAAGACTTCCATTACGCGCATGGTTTTCAAGCTCACCATCATTTGGAATGAACGCGAGTACAGGAAATCACCCACTAATACACTGGCTTGATTGCCAAATAAAGCATTTGCCGTTTCTCGGCCTCGACGCATGGTCGACTCATCAACGACATCGTCGTGTAATAAGGTTGCTGTGTGGATAAACTCGATAATAGCTGCAAGTGTATGGTGTTCATCATTGCTGATATTCATCGCTTTAGCAGCAAGAACGGTAAGCAGAGGGCGAAGACGCTTACCACCGCTATTGACGATATAGAACCCTAGTTGGTTAATCAGCGCAACGTCAGAATTGACTTGCTCTTGAATGAGTTGGTTGACAGCCTGCATATCGGCGTCTGCCAGGGTTCTGATTTGCTCTATATTCATAGATGGTTTCACGACCTTGGGCGTTGTTGAATTGTCGCAGATTTTACCTGAATCTTCGGATGTATCCACCTCTTGCTAATAAAAAGCGTTGAGAAAGTGGAAAAACGACGTCAATTACTGATTTTACGACATTTATTATCATTGCAAGATGACGTTTGTGATGTTGATACGACTTGAGCTCGGTTTATTCAAAGCGAAGTCAAATGAGTGATTCGCCCGCATCTGTCAATAAGGTGTGTTGGGGTAGAGTAGGGAGGTCATTCTTTGATAAACCGCAGGCGTTCTTGAATAAACGGTAACCAAAAAATAAAACACAATCGTTTGTTTGGTGGTGGTTATTTGTACGAATTGATGTCAGCATTGTTGTTGTAAAGCGGCTTATTTGCGGTTGTTTTATGTACATATGTTGGCTTGTGCCGAATTTTATTTTCATTTTTTATGGTGTTTATTGATAAAATTAAGCACCTAATCCCTGCAAATTCACGCCTTTTTCGCCCTAATTGACGATATGTGCGAAAAATAAACAGTTTTTGCAATTGTCGGGGTTGTGATCCAAGGATGTTTCACGTACAATTCGCGCCCTGTTTTTGAGTTATAGCGTCAAAGGACGCAGAGCGGAGTAGAATATGTACGCGGTTTTCCAAAGTGGTGGTAAGCAACACCGTGTGGCCGAAGGTCAAACCGTTCGTCTAGAGAAAATCGAAGTTGCGCCAGGTGAGAGCGTAGAGTTCGATAACATCTTGATGGTTAGCAATGGTGACGACATCAAAATCGGCACACCTTATGTTGCTGGTGGTAAAGTGACTGCTGAAGTTGTAACGCACGGTCGTGGCGAAAAAATTAAAATCGTCAAGTTCCGTCGTCGTAAGCATTCACGTAAACAACAAGGTCATCGTCAGTGGTTCACAGAAGTGAAAATCACTGGCATTAGCGCATAATAGGAGCACGAACACATGGCACATAAAAAAGCTGGTGGTAGTACCAAAAACGGTCGCGATTCAGAAAGCAAACGCCTTGGTGTTAAGCGCTTCGGCGGTGAGTCTGTATTAGCAGGCAACATCATCGTAAGACAACGTGGTACTCGTTTCCACGCTGGCGATAACATGGGCATCGGTAAAGACCACACACTTTTCGCATTGAAAGACGGTAAAGTCCAATTCGAAGTTAAAGGTCCTAAGAACCGTAAATTCGTAAGCATCGTTGCTGAATAAGCAATAGCTACGTAGCTGAATGGCTTCAAAACCCCGCTTCGGCGGGGTTTTTTGTATGTGAAAAAGACGTCATTGTTTTTTGTATTACTCGCGTAGTGGAAAAAACAATTACCTCTTATGATTTATGGTCAGATCCATGGCGTAATGCACTATACTGATAGGGTTATGTTTGGGTTTGAGACGCACAAAGCGGAGTAGACAATGAAGTTTGTAGATGAGGCCGAAATTCGCGTAGAAGCGGGTGATGGCGGTAACGGTGTCGTCGGATTTAGGCGCGAAAAATACGTGCCTCGCGGCGGTCCGGACGGTGGTGATGGTGGCGATGGTGGTAGTGTTTACCTCATGGCTGATGAAAACCTGAACACCCTTATCGACTATCGTTTTGAGCGTTTCCATCGCGCCCAACGCGGTACTAATGGTAGTGGTGGTAATTGTACTGGGCGTGGCGGTGAAGATCTGACGTTGAGTGTGCCTGTCGGTACACGAGCGACAGATGTAGATACACAGGAAGTACTGGGCGATTTGACGCGTCATGGCCAGAAGATGAAGGTGGCTCAAGGTGGTTATCACGGTTTGGGCAACGCCAGATTCAAAAGCAGTACCAACCGCGTTCCTCGTCAGAAAACAAATGGTACCCCAGGTGAAATACGCAACTTGAAACTTGAGTTGATGTTGCTAGCCGATGTCGGTTTATTGGGTTTACCTAATGCTGGTAAGTCAACATTCATTCGCTCGGTATCAGCTGCCAAACCGAAGGTAGCGGATTATCCATTTACGACACTTGTACCTAATTTAGGTGTAGTGAGGCAAGATGCCCAACGCAGTTTCGTTATTGCTGATATTCCTGGGCTAATTGAAGGTGCCGCTGATGGCGCAGGCTTGGGAATTCGCTTCTTGAAACACCTAGAGCGTTGCCGGGTTTTACTACATCTTGTTGATTTGATGCCGGCTGACCAGTCAGACCCTGCTGAAAATGCAAAAGCGATCGTTGAAGAGTTAGAGAAATACAACCCAGCGCTGGCGGCAAAACCTCGTTGGCTCGTCTTTAACAAAGTCGACCTTATGCTCGAGGAAGAAGTGGAAGAGCTATGCCAGAGCATCGTAGAAAAATTGGAGTGGGAAGGCCCTACTTATCAAATTTCCGCGTTTCAGAAAATGGGTGTTAATGAGCTTAGTCGAGATATCATGGATTTCATCGAGACATTACCCGCTGAAATTGAAACGGAAAACAACGCCGAAGACGTTGAGTTCAATTGGGATGCTTATCACAGTAAAGCCATCGCAGAGGCGGAAGCCGACGACGATTGGGATGACGATGACTGGGATGAGGACGACTACGACGTGGAAGTGGTCTATAAAAAGTAATGAAAAAAGGCGCCGTGATTGGCGCCTTTTTAGTGTGTACGTGCC
>CAWUJV010000095.1:0-14972 GCA_963922845.1 uncultured Alteromonas sp. | reverse complement strand
TAAGCTTAGGAATGAAAACGCCTAATCAAGTGCATAATATGAAAAAGGCCGATTGCTAAACAATCGGCCCTTAAAAACTGTCAACCTATTTTAGGACGACACAGCTTTTACATTACTTAGCAAACGTATTGCCAAAGAAATCGCCTTTATTCCACTGAGGTCGCGCAACTTGATTTGCTAGCGTGTAGCCAATCTGGGCATTTACCGTCGCAAACTTCTCTGCTGCCTTCCAATTAAAGGGCTGATGAATATCATCCGTTGGCTTGTGGTAGTGCGTTGAAAGGAACGTACCGAATACCTTCGCACCGTCTACGTTAGGATCTGCAGAAACTAGTCCGGGTACAAGGAAAACCGCAGGTACACCTTGTTTAACAAAAGCATAGTGATCTGAACGAGTAAACAGTGCCTGCTCTGGCCACGGATCTTCACTCAATGTGATATCAGCATTCGCCGCTGCTTTCTCAACCGATGCTTTCATATCTGAATGATTCGCGCCAAAGGCAATAACGTCGGCAAACTCATAAGTCAAAATAGGCATATCAAGATTGACATTAGCGACCATTGAATCAGCTGGAACAGTCGGGTTTCTCGCAAAATAATCGGCTCCTAAAAGCCCCTTTTCTTCACCCGTCACAGATACAAACAAAATCGAGCGCTTAGGTTTGTGCGCCATCTCACTAAACAAGCGTGCGGTTTCCAACATAACAGCGGTACCTGACGCGTTATCCATCGCACCGTTGTTGATGTTGTCTTTCTTTACTGTTTTAGCAAAGCCAATATGATCAGAATGCGCAGTAAATACCACGTATTCATTCTTCAACTCAGGATCTGATCCTTCGATCATACCAACGACATTAGGACTATCAATCGTTTCGTGCTTGCTCTGCTTTGTGATGTCCACAGAAACATCCATTGCAAACCCTTTAGGCGATTTGTCGTCTTCCAGCATGGCATAAATATCATCTAACGATACCTTAGCCCCTTCAAACAATGTCTGGGCTGCTGGCATGCTCATGTACGCGCTGCCTTTTAGCTGGCTAAACGTGTTTGCAGGTACTTTTTCAGCATCTAACCATGCAAGACGAGGCGTATGAATGTAACTTAGTGAGCGCTGGTATGGACGCACCTTTTCCGAAATAGGTGTGGTAATGGTAATCATACCAATTGCACCATTGTCGGCAGCGTACTTTTGTTTTTGATAACCAGAAGCAAAATGCGCCCCTTCTTCACTAGGGAACGACTTTGGCTTACCAGATAAAGTGACAACAACCTTACCTTCAACATCTAGGTCAGCATAGTCATTGTGATTGAGTTCATCAGCAATAATGCCGTATCCAACAAACACTAAATCGCCTTTTAGTGCAGACTGTTGATTCAGCAAATCTGGTCCGGTAATAAAATCTTTGGGGTAATCAAATGTACCGCTTTTGCCATCAACCTTATAACTGAAAGCTGGCGATTCCTGCACTAAGCTTGCTTTGCGAAAATCCACTTGCTGCATGAATCCATCAGTACCAGCTGGTTTCAAGCCGTATTTTGCGAACTCAGTCGCAATGTACAGTGCTGCGATATCGTGGCCACGAGATCCTGTGTCTCTGCCTTCTAGCAGATCATCAGCAAGAAAGAATAGGTGTGATTTAATTTTTTGTGTGTCAGGGGAAAAGACCATGTCTTGCTCATGTTGATGAGCATAAGTAGACAAGCTTCCCACCAGCATTAAGCTGCTTAGTAAGAACTTTTTCATGATTGTGACTTATTATGCGATGTTAAAAACCCCGACATGGTATAACAGTGACGTGTCCAAGCCTAGTGTTTGCGTTGTATCCCTTGACGGTGCGGTAATTTGCGCTAATCTCTGTGAGAATATTAATTCTCTTAAGTGTAATCATGCCTAGAACTGCCTTGTATGACGTTCCAGTCATTCTTGACCAAGCTATTGATATCTTTCTTGAGCACAGCTATAACGGCGCAATAATGGATGAAATTATTGCTCGTACAGAGTTTAATCGCAGGGGCTTTTACCTCGAGTTCGGCAGTAAACAAACCTTTCTCTATCGCGTACTTGAACACTACCAAACCACGCAACTAGGTCCTATCGTCAGTGAGCTTGAAAACCACCAAGGTGTCACATCGATTAACACCTTTTTCGAACGCTATATCACACTTATCTACCAAAAAGGTTGTCTACTTATCAATATGGTGACCGAATTAGGCTCACATGACCCTGTCATTAAGGATATTGGCCGGCATTATTTGGATAAGCTGCAGATTGGTTTTATTGGCTGCTTAGAACAAGCACAAAAACACCATCAAATTACCCAGCAGGTTAATATTGAAGCGGCGGCACTGCAGTTGACGAGCTTTGTGCAGGGCTTCGCTGTCAACGCTGTACTGGCTGAAAGCATTGACGAAATGAAGATTGCTACGTCCGCCTTGCTAGGACCTTTGCAGAAGGCTTAGCAATCACGCTAAAATGATCGGTATTTCAACGCCCCATACACGCTGAAGTTAGGTGTAAAACATTAATGAGCAGTAAAGAACCTTTGTTTAGAGTGCAATTCGTGAGTAACGGTGAGCGCTATGAATTGTTTGTAGAAGAAGTTTCCCAAGGCGGTCTATTTGGTTTTGTCGAGATTGGTGGGTTTGTTTGGGACAACCACACTCAACTCGTTGTCGACCCTAGCCATGAGAAACTCAAAGATGAATTTAGCGATGTCACGCGAACTTATATTCCGATGCACAACGTACTGAGAATTGATGAAGTAAAGAAACAAGGCACAGCTAAAATCACAAAGCTGTCGGATAAAGTGACGGCGCTTCCCAGCCCCATTTATACACCAAAAAAAGAATAATCACCGTATAGTGGTGAATGGAGTACCCCATGCGACATCTGTTATTGTTCTGGCTTTTCTTTTCAAGCCTTGCTTTAAGTGCCGAAACTGAAAGTAAAAACTTCGCTAAATTAGTCGACGACATTTGGCAATTTGAAGTGCACACCTCGCCATTACTCGCAACCTCTGAGGGTGTCGAAGGCTACAATCACCTACTACCCGATTTGTCTGCCGATAATTTAAAACATCTGCACGACAAACGACTGGCGTACTTTGCACAGCTTGAAGCCATCGATCAATCCAATTTGACTCGAGAAGAGCAAATTACATTGCATATGCAAAAGTACCGCTTAAAGAATGCCATCAGTGAGTACCAATTCAATGCCCATTGGGTGCCTATCACATCAGAATATGGCTTTCACAGTGCCATAGCGGGCTTGCCCAATACCATGCCTTTTAAGCAAGTAGAGGACTATGACAACTACATTGCACGTTTAGCGGCGCTAGAGACTTATTTTGCTCAAAACATCGCCTGGATGAAAAAAGGATTAGCGGCAAATTACACGCAACCAAAAGCGGTATTGGTAGGTTATGAAGACTCAATCACACCTTACTTAGTTGCCAATCCCCAGGACAGTAGTTTTTACACGCCATTTACTCGCTTTCCGCATCATTTCTCAGAGGAACAAAAACAAACGTTAATCCAGCAAGGTAAGTCTGTCATCAACGAGGTCGTCACTCCGGCATATCAAGCGTTCTACGATTTTATGACGACAGAATATATGCCCGGCGCTCGAGACAATATCGCCGCGCGTAACTGGCCCGATGGCGAAGCGTATTACCGCAATCGTGCTGAACACTACACCACAACAGCGATGACACCAGAGGATATTCACAAACTGGGCCTAGAAGAAGTCAAACGCATTCGCCAGGATATGCAAGATATTATCGATTCTCTTCAGTTTGAAGGTAGCTTTGCCGATTTTATTCACTTTTTGCGTACCGATCCCCAGTTTTACGCCAAAACAGAGGAGGAGCTGATTCAAACTGCATCTTATATCGCCAAGAAAATGGATGCTAAATTGCCGGCGCTATTCTCTTATCTACCCCGTACGCCTTACGGTGTCGCGCCAGTACCAGCGAGTATCGCCCCCAAGTACACAACTGGGCGATACATAAGCCCACGGCGAGACGATCAACCCGGTTATTACTGGGTTAACACCTATGCATTAGACAAACGACCACTGTACGCCTTACCGGCCCTAACACTTCACGAAGCAGTACCGGGGCATCATTTACAAATATCGCTCGCAAGTGAGATGACTAATTTACCCAAGGTCAGGCAAAACACTTATATTTCGGCCTTTGGCGAAGGCTGGGGACTGTATTCTGAATACTTAGGTATCGAGGCGGGAATGTATACCGATCCTTATGACGATTTCGGTCGTTTGAGTTACGAAATGTGGAGGGCATGTCGCCTTGTTGTCGACACAGGTATGCACATGTTCGGTTGGTCCAGACAAAAAGCATTGAACTTTATGTTAGAAAACACAGCCTTATCAGAGCACAATGTAAAAACAGAGATCGACCGATATATTTCATGGCCAGCTCAGGCGTTGTCATACAAGATTGGAGAGATAAAAATTAAATCGCTAAGAAAACGGTCTGAATCAGAACTTGGGGCCAACTTTGACATTAGAGCATTCCACAAAGCTGTACTCGCTCATGGATCCGTCCCCCTGTTTATATTAGAGCAAAACATCGACGATTATATTCAATCAAATAAGACGGCTGACTAAATATGATATTTGCATTTTCAGTTATTGGCATCTTGGTACTTGCACTGATTTTTTTGGTGCTTCGTAGCCAAAACATGCAAAAAGAACTCGCCTTAACTCGCAACACGGTTAAGTCTAATTCAAAGAAAATCACATACGCTTTTCACAACTTAGTACTCATGTCTAAAGAACTACAGAATGTGTATGCCACTCGGGTCGATAGCGCTCATAAAAAGGGTCTACTGTCGGGCGCAGAGCACGGAATTTTAAGCCTGATCATGCACAACTTTAGTCAAATAGTGATGGACTGTTGTGAAAAGGGTGACACGGTAGAAGAAGCTCTCTCCAAAGCGTTAAAGGACGGCGATATTACGATGGAGCACGTTCGTGAGCTAATTAAAGAAAAACCGAGCGAAATTCGTGTGGCGTGGTGCAAAAACACGGTTGATGGCTTTATGGCAGCATGTCAGGGACTCTCACAGTCAGCCTTAAAAATAACCTCAGAATCTAACGACACTAAATAATACTAAATCACTGATTCATAGTGTTTATTTAAAGCCTTGCATGACGCAGGGCTTTTTTATTTCCATCAGGTGCTTGGCGAAGGCCTGTCACTGATCTAAAATACTGTATATGTATACAGTATTTTTTGGTGATTGATGATGTCTTTGCAGTTACTGGAACGTAATCCTCTCATATGGAAAGGACGAGATTATGTAGCAACCTCAAACGAAAAAATTGCAACGGGTTATGAGGATCTTGATACCGCATTAAATGGAGGCTTGCCCACCACAGGTGCTATTAGTCTGTGTACTCACTTACAAGGTGTAGGCGAGCTTTCGTTATTTGCCGAACTATTGCGAGCTAAACAAGACGAACAAAAACTGACTATTTTCATCAATCCGCCAGCCTCGGTTAACGGCCCTTGGCTACTACAACAACACCTCGATCCTCAGAGGGTATATCAGGTTGCCACACGTAACGAAGAAGAAACCTTATGGGCATCAGAGCAATGTTTACGCAGTGAAGCCTGCAGTACCGTGCTCACATGGACAAACCAACTCACTCATAAACAAGCTCGCCGTTTACAAGTTGCAGCATCTCATCACCATACATTATTGGTGCTTTACCGAGCCCAGCAAAGACAACATCAAGTTATGCCGGTTAATATTGACCTTAGCTTAACATTAGGCACACACGGGCTACTTGCACATATACACAAGCAAATCGGAGGATGGGCAAAAAGCGATATTCCCATCGCCTTAAAACACATTCCTTCGAATCGCGTTATCACACAGTTGATGAACCAAGGCCGAGCACTAGCCTCAGCCCCATTAGACTTAGCTCGATAGTGATGCGCTTATGCATTGGATGTATTTGTATTTTTATCAACTGCAGCTCGACTGTTTATCTATAGCGACAGCGGGGGGAGATAACCATGCAATAGCTGTTTATGATTCTGGCTCGAATGCCATTGTTCAATGTAATCTCGCCGCAAGTCGTCAAGGTTTAAAAAAAGGAATGGGGTTAGCGACAGCAAGTGCGATGTGTCCTGAGCTTCAGCTCATTACTTATGATACGAAAATAGAACAACATCGCCTTGAATCCATCGCTAATGCCCTTTACCTCGTTGTCTCTGATATTGTGCTTTGCTCGCATAACGCTATCGCAATCAAACTCGACAATATGCTGACATATTACGATGGCATAGAAGCACTATTAGCCACGCTTGCCAATCAGTTACGTCGACAACGTCTTCACTATCACTATGCCACGGCGTGGAGTATTGAGGCGGCTCAAGTCTTGGCATTATCTGGCCTTAATAAGGTATCAATGAATACACGCTCTGTTACGGCTTGGCTTCAAGCTTGTCCGCTAACGCTTTGTCAGTTATCAGAAAAGCAACAACACGCCCTACATCGAGTGGGTATTCGAAAAGTCGGTGATATTCTCAGTATCAGTACCCAAGAAATCAGTAAGCGATTTTCAAACAGCGTCATCCATTACCTCGCAGCTCTGAAAGGTGAAACCTATCCTAAGGTTGTCTTCTATCACCCTAAAGACACCTTTTTCTCATCTCTAGAGTTACCCTTTGAGCTAGAGAAAATGCCGCAACTTTCTCCGTGGTTTAGTCGCTTGTTAGCAGAATTAGAAACTTACTTAGTCTTACGTAATCAACTGACTAACGAAATTCAATTAACCTTGACGGGTCGTGACAGCGAAAATCACACTATTCGTCTTAATGCCATGCAAGCCATTAATCGCGCAGAAGACTGGTTGTCATTATTAACCTTGAAATGTGAAAGCCTTGTATTATCTGCGCCGATTCAACGCATAGCATTATGCTGTACTCAGTTATCTGATATCACAGAACAAAAAGCCGATTTTTTTTCACAGCGTCAACACCACTTTGCACACTTACAACTCATTGGTCATCTACAAGCCAAGTTAGGCGAGTCACAGATTACACAACCCTTACCTTCTGATGACCATCGACCCGAAAAACAAACAACGTCAAAACCCAATGTAGGCCCCCTCCATTCCAAGGTCTACGCACCTTATGCACCTAGCCTATTGACGTCTACACCTCGGCCACTAGAACAAACATCGCGTATTATTTATGGACCCAGGCGTTTACAAACCGCATGGTGGGATACACCGGTGTTTAGAGACTATTTTGTCGCGGAAGATCAGCACGGCCAATACCTATGGGTTTACCGAAATAAACAGCAACAGTGGTTTATACAAGGTTGGTATAGCTGAACATGGCATATTCTGAGCTAGTCTGTCAGTCTCACTTTTCCTTTCTAACCGGTGCGTCTTCCCCAGAAGAGCTCGTCACAACTGCGTCGTTCTTGGGCTATCACAGCATTGCTATTACTGATGAATGCTCAGTTGCCGGTGTTGTCAGAGCCTACACGGAAATTCGTCGTCATCGATTACCCATTAACCTCATTGTAGGTAGCCGTTTGGCGTTTTCGGATTCTCTCGATATCGTCTTACTGTGCCCCACTAAAGCGGCCTACAGTGAACTGTGTCGCATTATCACGAACGCGAGGAGACGTGCAGAAAAAGGGTCCTATCAACTTGCCGAATGGGATATCAAAAGCATCAAGCACTGCTTTATTGTGTGGTTGCCCAGTCTAGATGAAAAACACAACGATCACTGGGCTGACTGGTTAATCAAACATCACAATCAACGCACTTGGATAGGCGCACAACGCCGACTAGATGGGTTAGATACCCAAAGATATGCTGAATACGATAGGCTTCATCAACGCTACACCCTACCTATTGCCGCGTGTGGTCAAGTACTGATGCATCATTCCGGCAGACTGATGCAGCAACACGTATTACACGCAATCAGAGTACGACAGCCAGTATCAACAATTGGACAATCGCTGTTAAGTAATGCAGAGCAAAGCCTCCGCCCTATCGCAAAGCTGACGAGCCTATTTCCAGCACATTGGTTAAAAACGACTATCGATATCAGTCAACGCTGTACATTTTCGATGGAAGAGCTGAAGTATCAATACCCAGCAGAGTTGATTCCCGAAGGAAAATCAGCCACAGGGTATTTGCGAGAATGTGTTGAAACTGGGATAAAAAAACGTTTTCCTAACGGCGTATCCCAACGAGTAAGAGCCATTATTGAAAAAGAACTCACGCTCATTGCAGAGCAGGCCTATGAATACTTTTTTCTTACCATACACGATGTGGTTCAATTCGCTAAGCGCGAGGGCATTCTCTATCAAGGTCGCGGCTCAGCGGCAAACTCTGTAGTGTGCTACTGCCTAGAAATTACGGCTGTCGACCCTGAACAAATCGATGTTTTATTTGAACGTTTTATCTCCAAAGAACGCAATGAGCCCCCCGATATCGATGTTGACTTTGAACATGAGAGACGCGAAGAAGTCATTCAATACATTTATCAAAAATATGGTAGAGAGCGAACTGCCCTAGCGGCAACGGTCATTTCATTTAGATTCAAGTCGGCATTCAGAGAAGTAGGTAAAGCATTAGGCTACGACGAAAGCCAGCTCGACTTCTTTATCAAACACGTTAACCGACGTGACCGAGCCCAGCCCTGGCAAGCTCAACTCGCTGACGCAGGTTTAGGTAAAGAAGCCAATCATACCGCTACGTTTATTCGGCTAGTAGAAGATATTGTCGGCACCCCTCGTCATCTATCTCAACACGTAGGTGGCTTTGTGATCTCAGAGGGGCCATTGTACAACCTAGTACCGGTTGAAAATGCATCAATGGCGGATCGGACGGTTATTCAATGGGATAAGGACGATCTCGAAAGCTTAGGCTTGTTAAAAGTAGATGTACTTGCGCTGGGTATGCTTACGGCTATTCGCAAAGCGTTTCACCTAGTAAAACAACATTTTAATTACGACCTCAGCATTGCTCGTATTACCGCCATGCCCGATGACCCACAAGTATTCAATATGCTCTGTCGCGCCGACACTGTAGGCGTGTTTCAAATAGAATCCAGAGCACAAATGTCAATGCTGCCTAGACTTAAACCAAAGTGTTATTACGATCTCGTTGTGCAAATCGCTATTGTGAGGCCAGGCCCAATTCAAGGAGACATGGTCCACCCGTACCTTCGCCGACGACATGCCAAAGAGGCGATCGTCTACCCCTCAAAAGAAGTGCAATCCGTACTTCAGCGCACAATGGGCGTGCCAATATTCCAAGAACAAGTTATTCAATTAGCAATGGTAGCAGCCGGATTTAGTGGTGGAGAAGCCGACCAACTAAGAAGAGCTATGGCAAGTTGGAAGAAAACAGGCGAGCTCAATAAGTTCAGGGATAAGCTTGTTATGGGAATGGAAGAGAGGGGATATGAAACGCATTTCGCCATCCAGCTTTTTGAGCAAATTAAGGGGTTTGGGGAATACGGTTTCCCAGAATCACACTCTGCCTCTTTTGCGGTTTTAGCCTACGTATCTGCGTGGTTAAAGTACTATTTCCCTGCACAATTCTACGCAGCATTATTAAACAGCTTACCCATGGGTTTTTATTCTGCAAGTCAACTCATCCAAGATGCTCAACGACACGGTATAAAGGTGCTCCCCCCATGTGTTAATGCCTCCGACTATGACTACACATTAGAAGGCTCACAACAAATCAAAGCGCTCAGAGTTGGCTTAAGGCAAATAAAAGGTATTAATCGGGCATGCATTGACGCTCTCATTAGACATAGACCCCACGATGGCTATACCCACTTAACACAACTGTTAGCAATTCACATTAAACAGGACTCACTACAGGCGCTAACGAGTGCCAATGCATTAGCAAAGGTGTCCGGCGACAACCGGTTTGATACTCGATGGCAGTTAATGGATACCCATCAAAGGCTGCCTTTGTTTGAAGAGTCACCACAAGCTCAACATATTGAATACACACCGACAGAAGCAGAAAGTCTATTGGAAGACTATGCATCAATGAGTTTATCCATTGATAAACACCCGATAGCACTATTGCAAAAACGAGGTTACTTTCAAAATGTGAAACTGGCAAAAGATCTGAAAAAGACAAGAGCAAATAGCGTGGTAAGCATCGTTGGCTGCGTTACCGGTCGACAGGCTCCTGGTACAGCATCAGGAGTCACTTTTGTGACATTGGAGGACCACACAGGCAACATTAATGTTGTGGTATGGCAAGCCACTTCCCGCCATCAAAAAACGCCGTTTCTTAACGCCAAAGTATTACAAGTAGACGGTATTATTGAACGTTCAGAAGAAGGTGTTGTACATGTCATCGCAGGTAAACTAACTGACCATACGGAATTGCTAGGCCAGCTAACCTTAAACGCACGAAACTTTCATTGAAACACGATTAGGGGCTGCCGAGCTTCGCGGTACGCTTTTTGTTTACTTCAAGCAACTCTCAGACAGCGACCGCTTTACATTAGTCGATGACCGTGACATTGTACGCTTTATGCACACAATAATGTTAGTCACTGCCACACTTACCCATACCGTGGAGAATAATACGTGCGCAAATTGATTATCCTTTTCATGATAATGATGTCTAAAGTGCCTGCACACGCTGAGCATTACATCATTGGCGCTCAGAATATTAGTTACTTTCCCCATTATGCCTTTCAATCCCCAATCGATAAGGGGCTTGCTTGGGCTATTTTAGAAGCCTATTCAGAAAAAACAGGTCACACATTTGACTATGTAGCGCTACCGATTATCAGATTGAGAAAAGAGCTTTTAAAAGGCAATGTAGATGTCATTTATCCTGACAATCCCAAATGGTTTAACAGCCAGTTAAAAACAGACAATAAATACTATTCTTATCCACTTGTTAGAGCATTGGGCGGCACGATTGTTACTGCAGACAAGCAAGGCCAAGGAATCGAGTCAATCAAACGATTAGGGCTACCTTTGGGTTTTTCACCCGTCAAATGGCAATCGAGAATTGATAACAAACTGACTCGGCTCGTTCCCGCAGAGGACAGCTTAGCTGCACTCTTGCTATTGGCAGACAGAAGAGCGGACGCCGTTGACTTAGAATACAATGTTGCCCACTACTTAAGCCGAAATAAACATCAACTCACTAACATTACGCTCGATCCTAGCTTGCCGTATGACGATGTTGGTTTTAGATTAGCGACAATTAAACACAAGCGTTTATTGGATGATCTAAACCGCTTTTTGACGGAAGAAACAGAGCTAATAGATGCACTCAAACATCGATACAATATCGAAGACCCAGCAATCGTGATCACTAGACTAAAACAGCAAAGCTCACACTAATTTGCTTCGTCTAAGCTGTCCAAAACATAGGTTGTAGACAAACGGCTGACGTAATCCTCTAGCGTTGAGGATACGAGTTCACGTCTATCAGATACAAGACTAACCGCATAAAACGTATCTGCTTTACCAATATATTCAATCGATAACGACAAAGGCATATCGAAATTACTATTTTCCATGAAGTAATTGAAAGGACCTACATAACTCACTAGATGGCTAGTACGCCTACGTAAGAATAAGGTGACCGCATCAGTAGCCGAAGGCACGTCAAAGAACGTGTGCCCTCTTTCTTCGAGAAGTACCCTCACACCATGGTAGTCAAAGCCTCGAATAGCCGCCACAGACTTGGCTGACGCCATATCAGCATGTTGGTATATACCAATATTCAATTGCCCTACAGGATGCTCAATAAAGGTCACGTTGTCTTGCAGCGCCTTAGTTGATTTAACGTTCATGGTAAAATCAACAGCACCACTCTTAATAAGCTTATAAATGCGTGCCGCAGGTGCACATACAATTTTGACGGGGATATTTGCCTTATCAAAAATATGACGAGTGATTCTAATACCTTCTCCCACACACTCGCCCGTATCTTTGTCTATGGTAGTAGTAGGCGGGAACACCACCGCACCGAAAACGACAGCGTCCTCATCTTTTAACAACGGCAAGGTTTCAGCTAACAATTTGCCTGAAACAATACCAAATATACACAATGCGATCGTTGCTCTAATAGCGTACTGCAAACAACTCTCCTAGGCCTACTTTTGATAATCGATTGGGGTAAACGTCGCTTTACCCATAATGTAAAGTATGGGCGTTTCTAACCGTTTTCGCCACGCGTTTTCACTATGACCCTCACCGGGGTAAAAACGTACCGTGTAGGACTGCTTTGGAAGACCAAGTGAATCAATAGCCTGCGATATTTGTGCCTGCAATGGAGGGTATAGGCTATCAAGTTCAGCATCACCGTAATCCATGTACCAACGCATGCCATCAAGATACGTTAGCGAAGTACTAATATAGTTTTCAAATGCATTGATAATACGTTTGTCGTCAACCGCCATAGTTCCCGGCCAATGCGTAGAGATACTCGCAGCTCGGCGAAATTCCTCTGGGTATTCCATCAACCCGTACCAAGAGATAAGCCCGCCCATGCTCGATCCTAACAACGCATTGTATTTGGGGTCACTACTCGTTTTAAAACGCGATTGGATGAGCGGCTTGAGCTCTTCAACTATAAACTTTAGGTAAGCGTCAGATTGAACCCTATTACCGCCAAACAGTAATCGGTCTCCTCGACCTAACTGGTATAACTCTTGTTGATAGTTACTGGCTAAAGACTCAAAGGGTTGTTGCGGGAAGTACTCGGCATGACGAAGTAAACTGCCGCCATTATCAATCCCTACGACGATGAAGGGCACAAGCCGATCGTTATCAAAAAGGCGTGAAAGTGTTTCATCTACGCCCCACTCTTGTCCATTCCAAGTCGTTTTGCTATCGAATAACATTTGTCCGTCATGCATATAAACAGTAGCGATCGGTTCTTTGTTTTTAAGCCAAGTTTCATATTGGTTAGGTAACCATATTCTTACGGTTCTCGGTGCAACGAACTGCGAATCAACACTATCTAGTACGATCAGTTTTCCTGAGGAGACCTCTTGGGCAAATAAATTGAGGCTTGTCAGGATTAGCAAAGAAAACAATAGGCTTTTCATGGGCGTCTAATTTTTGGGAGCTCTGACCCCAGTTTGCAGCAAGGATACAGGCGATGCAAACTGCGTTAACTGGCAGGTCTAACGTATTGGTCAAATTCGCAAATTGACTGCCAAGCTCTTACCGCAGGATTTACGGCTCCCACGGCAAAGTAATGCTCCATCAAACTGCCACTTTCACGCATGTGTATGAGTCGCTTATTAATCGCTTTAATGAGCGAGAAACCATAGGATAAATTTGACGACACTAGATAATGGCTTGAATCGGGTATCGCCATTTTATAGCCTGGAATAGGGTATAAAGAAATACCGAATTCTTTTCGACTTTCAACGGACGTTTTACCGAAGGCTAAAGGTAATACGTCAGCCCGCTCCCGCTCGAGTAATTGGAACATTTGCTCATAGCGGTCAACATGAACTACGTCAGCGAGGCCACACTTCAAGAGAGCCCAATCATAGGTCCAGTTTTTGTTTGATACGCCGACAAGTGACTTAAGGTCTATACCCATACCGTTTGACAGGTTGCCATTTAAGGTCTCAAGAGTTTGCCCAGTCACAAACAAGCCTTTGTGAAACTCACCTGCCTGTAAAAGTGCGATCGAACGAATTATGCCAACTTGCTGTGACTCACCAGCCCACACCCCAAATCCTGTTATATCCGCTTCACCATTAGCCACAGCGTTGACCGCTCTTAGCGCAACAGGATAGTCAATAAGCTCTAATGTCAGATTGGGAAGTAAATCCAACAAAGTATTGCAAACCAATAGGTATTCCATAACCATCTGGTTCTCACGATAGCGATTCTCTTCTAAAGGGGCACAGTTATTATCGTTAAGGTGCTGCTTGATGTTTTGTAGCTGATCCGTAAACACAGCGACCCTCAAAGACTGCACTTGGGCGCTCGCATGTGCTAGCAACACAAAACAGACTGTCGTAATAACTAAAAGCTTCCCTAGCGACCTCAAAAATAACCCCAACTAGCGACAAAGAATTAAAAACAAAGAACAAGATTAAAGCTATTATCGGCGAATGAATAGTCACAAGCAATCTTATATAAGACTGGTACAACCCCTTGTGTCGTCGAACAGTGATAACAAACTATAGTCAGCAACCTTAAGTCTAGTGAAATAATTTCCCGTAACTCTCATTTGAATGGAAAAAAATAGCAAATTTATAGAATAAGCCATCACACTTACCCCATCGGTATTGCAAGAATGTCTTTGTGTTATCTATCAAAGCATTGCTATCGAACACAAGCATTTCTAAAACCTAAGGCGCCATAAGATATAGAAACATTTAATCAGGTACATATTGGTATGGAATGACCGAAAGTAATTCGTACCCCCTGGTTGCATTTTAACGGGAGCCCAACACACGAACAGTACCTAAAGGCAAAGCGTGTATGTATAGCAGCGGCACACATTGATACCTTAGGGACTCATGACAAGGTGATCGAGTATTGGGTTGGAACAGCGTTGCTGGACTAGAAACATTGAACGTTGTTAAACAGTGAGTGTAACAATTAATAGATGATAAAAAGGGCGTAGCAAGACTTTGTACCCACAGTGCAGTGGGTAAATATGAGAGTAATAATTAAGGCAGCGCATCTTTGTGGCGCCAAAACGAAAAAAACCCACTCAATCGAGTGGGGCTTTCGGAATACTCGCCCCGTACCGGCGAGGGACGGTGGCGACGCTTACATGGCTCGAATCGGTGAACGTTGTTAAATTGTGGGCGTCGTGAACAAGGAATGCCCAATAGCACGTCAAGAATAGAAATGGGTCTGGTTTCGAGGTCGCACATTTTTCTTCGCCAAAACGAAAAAAGCCCACTCAATCGAGTGGGCTTTTCGGAATAGGAGCCTGGCGGTGT
>CAWUJV010000094.1:0-15388 GCA_963922845.1 uncultured Alteromonas sp. | reverse complement strand
TAAACTAGCTTGACTCCGTACCTATGTACAGCATGTATAGTTGGGAATGTTATGAAAGAACTAAGTCAGTTAACGATTGGAAAAGTCGCAAAAATGGCCGACGTTGGTGTTGAAACCATTCGCTTTTACGAGCGAAAGCAAATCATCACCCAACCTACTAAGCGCGCAGGGTTTCGATATTACTCTGAGCATGACGTAAGAAACATCCGCCTGATTAAAAAGTTACAAGGCGTGGGTTTTACACTGGAAGAAATTAAACCTTTCCTTGAATTCGACCAATGTTGTGGTGATTCCAGACACGTTATAAGACAGAAGTCCTTATCAAAAATCGATGAGCTGAATCAAAAAATAGTCGATTTGGCATCAGCGGTAAATGCGTTGCAGCAATTTTCTAATAGCTGTGGTGCCGATAACAATCCATCAACGGGTTGTGATTTGCTCGATTGCTTTGACAATGAGTGGGCATGTTGCAATCAACCAGATTCAATAACAGGAGAATGACAATGAGCGATTCATGCCAGTGTTGTGAAGACAACCAAAATACAGAACAGTGTTGCTGTAACACGGATGCATGCCAATGTGCAGAAAATTGTGCATGTGGCGACTGTTGTAAAGATTCAGATTGCTGTTAAACAACAGCGAACCAGAACACTCTCTAATTGCTTGGTGAGAGTGTTCTACCCTATTTAGTTACACTCTTGATGTTGGCGACACAGTCGAAAATTGAGAATGTGACCGACCGCAATGACCGCAGCGCCGATTACCGTTAGGGCTTTTTCACCCGTCTCACCGACAAGGTCATGACCAAACAACGCAGCGCCTATCAATATGGTCAAACCTACTGCACCAATGGCAAGTACGCGATAGCGTTTGTGTTTTTTACAGCCCACAGTCAGTGCATAAACGCTCAAAGGTAGGACTGCAACTACCATCCACAAATGAAAACTTTCTTCGGTAAAAAACAATCCCGCAAGAGTGGGGATGAACATAATGAGCAAGGGGGTTGCAAGGCAGTGAAAGACACACAATACGGATAAGCTCACTGCTGCTTTATCTGCAATTACTTGGATATTCTTCATTTCTTTACTGGGTATTTGGATTCGGGATAGGTTGCAAAGCAGTGTTACATTATCACTTTTTCACTAGGGGGTTAAGAGAAATTATTCGTCGTTAGCCTGCAAACCAAACAGAAAAAAAGCGGGGCAAGCCCGCTTTCTATTCACCAAAATCGAGTTCTTTGAGCTTTCTTGTCAGGGTGTTTCGTCCCCAGCCCAAGCGTTTTGCTGCATCTTGTTTGTGGCCATGGGTAAAATGTAATGCGCGTTCCAACATGATTTTTTCAAATGTCATGATGGCATCATTCAGAATATTGTAATGCCCATCGCGCAATTGTTTGTCTGTCCAAGACGCGAGAAGTTCTTGCCAGTCTCCAGAAGGCATTGCGGATTTTTCGACTCGTCCTTCGGCGTGAATTTCAGGAGGCAAGTCTGCAGGTAGCACTTCTTGACCACTAGCCATTACGGTTAGCCATCGGCAAACGTTTTCTAGCTGTCTGACATTACCTGGCCAAGGCAATTGCATCATGAGCTTTTCAGCTTCCTTGCTCAGTAGTTTTGATTCAACATCCAGTTCGATAGCGGCTTGACGCAAAAAGTGTCGGGCAAGTAAGGGAATGTCTTCGCGACGCTCCGATAAAGACGGTATATGAATGCGAATTACATTGAGGCGGTGGAACAAATCTTCTCTAAATTTACCGTCAGCTACCCGTTGTTCTAAATTTTGGTGGGTTGCCGCAATAATACGGACATCAACGGAAACCGATTGATGGCCTCCCACACGGTAAAACTGCCCATCGGCAAGAACCCGTAAAAGTCGAGTTTGAACGTCTAAGGGCATGTCACCGATTTCGTCTAAAAACAATGTGCCGCCGTTTGCTTGTTCGAACCTGCCTTGTCGAGCATTTTGCGCACCAGTAAAAGCGCCTTTCTCATGTCCGAATAACTCTGATTCAACCAAATCGGCAGGAATGGCGGCCATATTAAGTGCAATAAAGGGATTGGCTGCTCTTGGGCTGTGTCGATGTAATGCATGAGCAACCAGTTCTTTACCTGTGCCCGACTGACCGTTGATCAATACACTGATAGAGGAGCGGGAGAGACGACCGATGGCTCGAAACACTTCCTGCATGGCTGGGGCTTCACCGATGATCTCTGTTTCACTCTCATCCGATGGCACTTGAAGTTGTTTATTATTTTCTCTGGCATGAGCTAATGCACGCTGCGTCAGTGTCACCGCTTCATCTATATCAAATGGCTTTGGCAAGTATTCAAAAGCACCACTTTGATACGCATTGACGGCACTATCCAAGTCAGAATGAGCGGTCATGATGATTACCGGAATAAACGGCGCGATACGCTGTACTTCGGTCAATAACGTCATGCCGTCCATTTGTGGCATGCGAATATCTGAAATAATCACCTCAGGCGGCTGACCCGTTTCTAGTTGTAATATGAGGTCTTGTGGGTTTTCGAAACTACAACAAGGGATGTTCGCCGCTTGTAATGCCTTCTGTAACACCCACCGAATGGAACTGTCATCGTCAACAATCCAGACTGCTTCGGTATTCATTTATTGTGACTCCTTTCTGTCGATAGGAATGTAAAGAGTAAATTCGGTATATCCAGGGTAGCTATCAACATCAATTTTCCCTTTGTGATGATTGATAAGCGTTTGCGCAATCGATAATCCCAATCCAGTGCCATTGTCTTTACTGCTCACCATGGGGTAGAAGAGAGTGTCTCTTATTGCTGCGGGAATTCCCGGACCGTTATCTATTATTATTATTTTTGCGACGAGAGGGTGCCTGACACCATGTATCGTCATTTGACGTTCAATACGAGTGACCAATCTTATTTGCGGATTCTCGGTTTTGCTCTCCGTGATGGCTTGTACACTGTTTCTGACAATGTTCAACACTGCTTGTTGAATCATGTCTTGGTCGATATGCAAATCTGGAATGCTAGGATCGTAGTCTCGAATTATTTGGATCGCATTGGCAGAATCAATACGCATTAAACTACGCACTTTTTCAAGTGCTTGGTGAACATTACTCCATTGCAAACGGGGCAATGAATTAGGCCCAAGTAATCGGTCTACTAGGTTTCGCAAACGGTCAGATTGTTCAATGATCATTTGCGTGAATTCTTTTTGTTCCGCCCCTGGTAGCTCTTTTTCGAGCAATTGTGCCGCCCCTCTGATGCCACCAAGTGGGTTCTTAATTTCATGAGCCAATCCGCGTATCAACTCACGCGCAGCATAGTGCTGAGCATGCTGCTGATTTTCCCTTGAAATCCGGCGTTGTTTATCAATTTTTTTCACTTCAAAGATTAACGCCGGGCTATCGCCAAGGCGATAGTTGGTGACCGTTAGATCAGCAAGAACATAGCGATTGTCTTTAAAGCACAACTTAATTTCGTTTTCGGTGAAGTCATCGCCGCGGCGAAGGGTCGCTTTTAATCTCGATTCGTTGATGGTTCCCGCACTGAAGAAGTCGCTCAAAGGGTTGCCGTAAAGGTGCTTTGTCCCCGTTTCGAACAGTGCTTGGCCGGCATGATTGGCATAAACAATGTTTAAGCGCTCATCAACGACAACCAATGCCGTGTTTAAATTATCTAGTAAATTGTGTTTGTCTAACTCGGGAATACCCATACCGAGCACATCTCCTATGCACTAATATGGTGCATTATAGTCGAGAATCAAAAATCAGTATCAATTTGGTGCTGGTTAATTTTCGTCACTGCTTAGTTATGGTGCGCGTATGACGCGGCTTAGGGCAGTTAGTTTTGGTTTATCAGCACCGACGCTCTATGCATGTAAAGCGTTCTTTGTTCTGATGATGCAAGAGTCTTGCCCTTATTATCCTTTAGTTGAACAAAATATTGATGGGCACCACGAAGCACGTCAGATAGCTTGAAGACCCCAGTAGTATTGGTGTCTACAGGTTTTCCATCGAGCCACAATTCATAGATGAAATTGCCATCTGTGCTGCTAGCAGATGCGATGGTGACGTCACCTGTATTGTTTCGGATGGTGGCCTCGTCGCTGGGACTGCTAATAGCGATATGATAGCGTTTTTCACTTTGGGGGGATGGGGTGGAACTTGGGCTGGGAGAGGCGAGTGCTGGCATCGTGTTCGACGCCGTTGACTGGATATCCAGCGGTTGACCGTTTTTCACCGGCTTATCAGTAAACAACACGGTTCCATCTTCCAGCACGACTTTATAAATCGTACCGCTGGCGGCAACGGTGGCACTGACTGTTAAGGCGACGAGCAACGTAAGTCTTTTCATTCCTCTATTGTAGGGGACTGAGCTTAAAAAAAAAGCCCGCATGTTGCGGGCTTCGTATTGAATATAATAACTATTGCGTCATTACACGCTGTAGTACATGTCAAACTCAACAGGGTGAGTTGTCATGTTCAGTGTTGTAACTTCTTCAGACTTAAGGTCGATGTATGCATCGATCATGTCATCAGTCATTACGCCGCCTGCTTTAAGGAAGTCACGGTCGTTATCCAATGCTTCAAGTGCTTGTTCGAAAGAACTTGCAACAGTTGGGATTTCCAATGCTTCTTCTGCAGGTAGGTCGTACAAGTCCTTATCCATTGAATCGCCAGGGTGGATCTTGTTCTTGATTCCGTCAAGGCCAGCCATAAGCATTGCTGTGAAAGCAAGGTATGGGTTAGCCGTTGGGTCAGGGAAACGTACTTCGATACGACGGGCTTTATCACTTGTTACGAATGGAATACGGATAGAAGCAGAACGGTTACGAGCAGAGTATGCCAACATAACTGGTGCTTCGAAACCCGGTACCAAACGCTTGTAAGAGTTTGTAGAAGCATTAGCGAATGCGTTGATTGCGCGAGCGTGCTTGATAATACCACCGATGTAGTAAAGTGCTTCTTCAGAAAGACCTGCGTACTTGTCGCCAGCGAATACGTTAACGCCATCTTTAGCAATAGACTGGTGACAGTGCATACCAGAACCATTATCACCAACTAGTGGCTTAGGCATGAATGTAGCGCTTTTGCCGTATGCGTGTGCAACGTTGTGAACAACGTACTTGTAAATCTGAATCTCGTCAGCTTTGTTAACCAACGTATTGAATTGACAAGCGATTTCGTTCTGACCTGCTGTCGCAACTTCATGGTGATGTGCTTCAACAACTAGGCCCATTTCTTCCATGACCATACACATAGCAGTACGAATGTCGTGGCCTGAATCTACTGGAGGTACTGGGAAGTAACCGCCTTTTACGCCAGGACGGTGGCCAAGGTTGCCGTCTTCGAAATCAGCGCCAGAATTCCACTTAGCTTCTTCTGAATCGATAGCGTAGAAAGAACCCGCCATATCGGTGTGGAATTTAACGTCGTCAAACATGAAAAATTCAGGTTCTGGACCGAAGAAACAGGTATCACCGATGCCTGTTGACTTTAGGTATTCCTCTGCACGACGAGCGACTGAACGCGGGTCACGCTCGTAGCCTTCCATTGTAGAAGGTTCTAGGATGTCACAACGGATGTTAACTTGTGCTTCTTCAGCAAATGGGTCAAGTACAACCGTTGCTGGGTCTGGCATTAGGATCATGTCAGATTCGTTGATGCCTTTCCAACCAGCAATTGAAGAGCCATCGAACATTTTACCTTCTTCAAAGAAGTCTTCGTCGATTTGATGAGTAGGGATAGATACGTGCTGCTCTTTACCCTTGGTATCCGTAAAACGCAAATCAACAAATTTGGCTTCACTCTCTTTGATTAGTTCTAATGCCTTTTCTACTGACATCGTGTCCTCCAGGTTGTTGTAATTACGTGGGTTACAAATGGTGAACCCAACATTTGGTTATCTTTGAAGCGATAATCATGCCATTTGGTCAATACCCTACTTCATTGGGTTTGGTCAGCACTGGGCACAATAAATTGGTAAAAAATGCACTGATATAGTGCTCATACGCACCTTTTTGGTGCGTTGGCGCAAGTTTTTCTGAACTTAGCGTAGTTCATTCGTACAGAACGCGCAAAGTGAATCAGGACCCGTGCGTTGATTACTAGTCTGATAGTGAAAAACTGCATTTGTGTTACAAAATGATGAAGCCCTTGCATATCTTGGTGCAATTTATTTGATAAATCTGTAATTGCACACAAGCTGAAAAAAAGTGGCGCATTACAGTGTTTTTTTCTGTACAATCCGCGCACATTTACAGCTCTAAAACGCTATCGATACATCGGCTCTAGGCGCAGCCTTGTAGAAGAGCCGCAGGTTTACAGGCATAAAACTTCATGAATACTACTGATATCAGTAAATTACGTAATATCGCAATCATTGCGCACGTTGACCACGGTAAAACAACCTTGGTCGATAAATTGTTGCAACAGTCAGGCACGCTTGAAAGTCGCGGTGAGGCTGAAGACCGTGTAATGGATTCTAACGACATCGAGAAAGAGCGCGGTATTACCATCTTGGCAAAAAATACGGCGATTAAATGGAACGACTACCGCATTAACATCGTTGATACGCCGGGACACGCCGATTTCGGTGGTGAAGTAGAACGCGTAATGTCAATGGCCGACTCAGTTCTGCTATTGGTTGACGCGCAAGAAGGTCCCATGCCGCAAACTCGCTTTGTGACACAAAAAGCGTTTGCACAAGGATTGAAGCCAATCGTAGTCATTAACAAAATCGACAAGCCAGGTGCTCGCCCTGATTGGGTTATGGATCAGGTTTTTGATTTGTTTGATAACTTGGGCGCGACTGATGAGCAACTGGATTTCCAAGTTGTTTACGCATCAGCACTTAACGGCTGGGCGTCACATGATGGCGAGCAGGCGGAAGATATGACGGCGTTGTTCGAAACTATTGTTGAGCAAGTTGAAGCACCGGATACTGATGTCGAAGGTCCATTCCAGATGCAAATTTCCCAGCTGGATTACAACTCCTACGTTGGTGTTATTGGCGTTGGTCGCGTGACACGCGGCAGTGTTAAGCCTAACCAGCAAGTGACGGTAGTGATGGCTGACGGTGCAACACGCAATGGTAAAGTTGGCCAGGTTCTTGGTTATTTGGGCCTAGAGCGCCACGAAGTGGAAGCGGCACATGCCGGTGATATCATTGCGATAACTGGTTTGGGTGAGCTAAAAATCTCAGACACGATTTGTGACATCAACACGGTTGAGGCTTTGCCTCCGTTGTCGGTTGATGAACCTACAGTGACGATGACGTTCCAGGTCAATACCTCGCCGTTTTCTGGTAAAGAAGGTAAATATGTTACATCGCGTAATATCCTTGATCGTCTGAACGCAGAGCTAGTGCACAACGTTGCGCTACGCGTTGAAGAAACCGACGATCCAGATAAATTCCGAGTGTCAGGTCGTGGTGAATTGCACCTAGGTATTCTAATCGAAAATATGCGTCGTGAAGGTTACGAACTCGCGGTATCGCGTCCAGAAGTTATCATTCGTGAGGTTGACGGCGAGCTACAAGAACCGTTTGAGACCTTGACGATTGACTGTGAAGAAGAACATCAAGGTTCTATCATGGAGCAAATCGGTTTGCGTAAAGGTGAACTTACCGATATGTCTCCAGATGGTAAAGGCCGTATTCGTATGGACTTCATCATTCCAAGCCGCGGCTTGATTGGCTTCCAAACTGAATTCATGACGTTAACTTCGGGTTCTGGTTTGCTATATCACACGTTTGACCATTATGCCGGCCACAAAGGCGGCATTATCGGCCAACGTAAAAATGGAGTGTTGATTGCTAATGCCGCAGGTAAAGCATTGACGAACGCTTTGTTTAACCTCCAAGATCGCGGACGTTTGTTTATCGGCCACGGTGTAGAAGTCTATGAAGGTATGGTGATCGGTATCCATAGCCGTGACAATGACCTGACAGTTAACGCGCTAAAAGGTAAGCAATTGACTAACGTTCGTGCCTCAGGTACTGACGAAGCGCAAAGCTTGGTTCCGCCAATTGTGATGTCACTTGAACAAGCACTTGAGTTTATCGATGATGATGAGCTTGTCGAGGTCACGCCTGAGAGCATTCGTATTCGTAAGAAACTACTCACCGAAAACGAGCGTAAGCGTGCGTCAAGAGACAAGAAAAAAGACTAAGATATAGTCATTTATTCTGATGAAAAACAGGTGCTTCGGCACCTGTTTTTGTTTTCTCCCTTTGCAAGATAAAGATTCATCGTTATGCTTTAGGCATCGAACGATTTTATTTTTCTCACGTCAATTAGAGCAATCAATCGGGCGATCTCACGGTCTATTATCAGGACAAATAAAGAGATCAATATGACTGATTTAACAATTGCAGTAATCGATGATGATACGATTTCCTTGGATATCATTGTTGCTGGTTTGGAAGATAAACTGGATGCGACTGTCATCGCTTTTTCGCGGAGTAAAGTGGCCTTGGAGTTTTTAAAACAACAATCCCACGACAGCATTCACCTTGTGATCAGTGATCTGGTCATGCCGGAATACTCGGGCCTCGAATTGCTGGCTACCTGTCGTGATATGAACAATGACGTGCCATTCATTCTTTTAACCGCTAATGCCACAAAAGATACCGTCGTAAGAGCGCGGCAACTTGATGTTACGGCATTCCTAGCAAAACCAGTCGCTATCGATAATCTTGTAGACAAAGTCGTGAGTTTAACTTCAGCTCAATAATAAGGATACGCAGTAGTGACAAGCCAATTCGACAGTACACCTGATCGCACGAATACCTATGCTTTTAAATACGAAAAGTACAAGGGGAAAGATATTATCCCCACCTGGGTCGCCGATACTGAATTTGCCTGCGCCCCAGCGATTCTCGACGCGATTAAAACCCGTGTAGACCACGGTATCTTGGGATATTACTTACCTGCGCAATACGCACCCGCCAATCAAGCGATTGTGGAATGGCTTGATACGCAGCACGACTGGCAAATTCAATCGGACTGGATCGTATGGGTACCTGGGGTAGTGCCCGGGTTCAACGCGGTTTGCAAAGGCTTTTGTGAAGCTGGTGACAAAGTTATTGTGCAAACCCCCAATTACCCTCCTTTGCTTGCCGCGCCGAAATTAAACGGCTTGACCAAAGTCGAAGTAGGTACAGTTGAAGTAGAAGGTCGATTGACCATTGATTTTGACGCGTTAGAGACTGCGGCTGCGGATCCTCAGTGCAAGCTGTTCATTGTTTGTAATCCTATGAACCCCGTTGGCACTGTGTTTACACAGGAAGAACTTGATCGTGTTGCGGATATTTGTCTTCGTCATGACGTGTTGCTTTGCTCAGACGAAATTCATTGTGATTTGGTCCTCGAGCCCGGTATAAAGCACTTGCCGGCAGGAAGACATGCCGCACTTGCGGACAAGAGTATTACGTTAATGGCGGCCAGTAAAACTTTTAACGTTGCTGGTTTAGGCGCAGCATTCGCCATTATTCCTGATAAAAAAACGCGACTGAGCTTCTCTCAAGCAATGGCTGGTCTTGTGCCTTGGGTTAACATTCTCGGTCTTGTTGCCACAGAGGCAGCTTTTACTGAAGCAAGAGATTGGCACCGAGAAGAGCTTGAGTATTTGCGAGGAAATCGCGATTACCTCGTTGACGCGATCAATCAAATTCCCGGTCTGAAAGCTTTGTCTCCAGATGCGACTTTTTTATTGTGGGTTGATGCCAGCGGGTTGGGGCAAGAAAATGTTCAATCATGGTGCGAATCCAAGGGCGTCGGCCCGTCTCCTGGTGTAGATTTTGGTGCACCAGATTGCTTCAGAATTAACTACGGATGCAGTCGTGCTACGCTTGAAGCTATCGTCGCGAGACTAGCTAGCGAGTAGCCCCCATAATTTATACAGTGTGAAACCGCTAACGATTGCGACGATAAAGGAACCGATACTATTTGATAAGGTACGGTTCCTGAAACTGCCCAACTGGTCATCGCGGTTCATGACGATAAGCAAACACGCGGCTACGATTGGCAGCAGCATTCCGTTCGTCGCCTGGGCAAAAACGATAGCAATGATTGGCTTTATGCCAATAATGGTGGTCAATACGCCACACAGCAAGATGGTCAGCCAAACAGCTCTGAAGGGGGCACTTTTTATATCTAGCGTGTAGCCCATTGCACCGCAGACGGCATACGCTCCAGCTAAAGGCGCAGTTATCGCGCTGGTGATACCCGCACAAAATAGACCCAATGAAAAGAACCAACTCGCGTGTCTGCCCAAGATAGGTGTGAGCTGCTGACTCATTGTTGACGTAGTCAGCTGAACATCATGCCCGTAAAACGCGCCCATTGCAGTGAACATGATAACGCAAGTAATTAAACCGCCTATGACGATAGCAATAAAGGACTGTTTTCGTGAACGCGCCATCACATCGTCAATATATTGATTTTTGGCTTCTTCAGCGACCAGACTCGCATGTAAGAACAAATTGTAAGGAACAATAGTTGTACCAATTAACGCGAGAATCACCACCAACGCGTCTTTGCTAAATGTGGGTGTTATTGCACCTGCTACTACGACTGACCAATCAGGACCAGCAAATAGTAGGGTGACGGTAAACACGACCGTCATCAATGCCACTAAGCCAACCAGCACACCTTCAATGGCTGCATACTTGCCACTCCAAAGCAGTAAGCCGGCAATTAAGCCCATCAACGTTGCCCATGGCGTGACGCCGATTTCAAAAAGCGCATTAAGTCCAACTGCGGCACCGGTTAGGTTGCCTGCCTCATAAGCGGCGTTACCGATACCTACGGCGCTGATGATCAATATCGAGACAATCCACTTGATTGCGGTATTGTTAGTCAATGATTTGAGGCTAGTCGCGAGTCCATTACCTGTCGCCGCTCCCAGCCTTACCGCCATATCTTGCAACACAATTGTCGCAATGATGGAGAACACTAGGGCCCAGAGTAATGATGCACCGTAAGTCGCACCAGCAACACTCGCCGTTGTGATTGTGCCTGGTCCAATAAAGGCGGCAGCAATAAGATAACCTGATTTTCTGGAGGCCACGTTTTTCTTCTCATTGTAAAAGGCCGAATATCCACCACATTACCCAGTTGCTGATGCCAAGGCAATGGGAAAAACGGTTTAGTAACATTGTGTTGTGTGCATTCTCTTACACCACTAAAAAGGGTCAAAGCAATTAGAAAGTTTCGTCTTTTGACCTGATTTAGTTACTATTACTAGGGCGTGGTGACCTTCACAGCAAAGTTCAGCACGTTCCGCCACCTAACACTGAAGAGGACGTTAAAGTGAAACTGTCGACACTATATGAAAATCAGTTGTATACCGACGTCTTACCGTCGTTTCACTACGTCCGCGGGTTTATTTTTGCAATCGGAGCGAGTCCCGATATACCCGTCCCTGAGCAATGGATGCCAAAACTTATTCAACACACTGGTCATCATTCAGCGATGGACGCAGAGCAGGTAGATAGGTTAGCGGATGCGCTTATGAATGAGTTAAGAGACGTACTCAATGCTATGCGCAACGATACCGACCTGCTACCAAAAGATCTGACATGGCAAGAGAGCGACTATTCATCGAGTTTTTGTCAGTGGTTGGGAGGGCTTATGGAAGGGCACCATGTCGTTGAGGCGTCATGGCAAACCGCTTGGCAAAAAGCCGAACGCAAGCAAGCTTCTTCATTGGAAACACTTGCTACCGATTTGACTCGCTGCCTTAAGCTTTTTACGACCCTTGCAAAGCCCTCATTGGCACTATCGGCAATGGATAAAGACAAGGCGTTGGTATTTGAACGAGACTTGAATGTGTTGGCAAAACAAGTGCCTAACATGCTCAGAGAATACGTTGGGTTAGCGGGTACATTGGCGCAGTTTCTTCCCAATCAATTCGAAACCTTTGTTCAACCCCATACACTGAATACCGACCCGCATGGCGGGAACTGAGTAGTTGATCTATTGATGTGAATTGGTATCAATCATGATGTGAGTGGCATCAATGATGTTTCGGGTTAGATTTTATCGGGGTAGGGCTAAGATCACGTCGCATAGCGCTAAGGCAAAGATCTAACTCATGTTTTGCGCTTTCGTATTCGTCATGCAGTGATTGATTTCCCGGGTTTTGCATTAACGCTTTAAACGCCTCGTCTACCCGGGTAAATAACACTTTCAGCTTGTCGTTTTTTACGTCCATGTTGATCACCTTTGATGAGAGGGCCAACTCCTTTGCCCTTTCTTTTCAGTTTATATCAATTGTGTCGGTAATGTATTTTTTTTGTTAAAAAGGTTTTACGACAGCCAGTATAACAATACCCAATAGAACCAAAACTGGACCTTCGTTCAAAAAGCGATAGAACTTCGAACTATGCGTATTCTCATCTCTTTCAAATTGTTTCATTAGTTTATAAAGATAACCGTGGTAGATGTAGAGAAGGGTAACGATAGTCAACTTGGCATGCAGCCACCCAGAGTGTTTAAACCATGTCATACCGTACGTCCAAATTAACGCAACCCCAAATACAAGGGTTAAAATAGCGAAAGGAGTAATAAAGAACCACAGTCTGCGTTCCATCACTTTAAACTGATCACGTACTGCTTGCTCTTTTGTGCTTGCGTGATAGACAAACAGTCTTGGTAAATAAAATATGCCTGCCATCCAAGCAACCATGAAAAAAATATGTAGGGCTTTTAACCAAAGTATGGACATAACTCTCTGCTCTTTGAGGGGGTTAAAACTGTGCTTTTTGAAGGTAACTTTGTAAAATATTCCAAGGGATAACACCAATAATCTTATCGGGTTCATTGTCATAAATGAATACCGCACCGGCCCTTGCGCCTTTCAAGTGCTCGTATACCTCGGCTAGGGTTGATTGAGCATTCAGGCCGTGCATATCTGAATACGATACGGGATGCGCATCGTGTTCGAGACTCACATCGTATTGTACAAGTTTGTATTGCGATGAGAGTTCAAATTGTTGATGCTGCACGACTGTTTGGGTTGGAGCACTCGATAAATAACGCTTAATTGCTTCTTCGGGGGCATCGTGAAACAACTTGTAGTCTTTATCCATTGCGGCCAATACACCAATTTTTTCCAATGTCTCCCGTATTGAAGATACGCCGTAAGGAAGATTTTGGTAATCCAGCTGTTGGATAAAGATAGAGCGATTACCTAAAAACTGAGTGGAGGTAACATAAGCCGGCACAATGACAAGCATCGCAGGTAAAATAATCTGAGGGCTATATGACAGCTCCATTACCGCAGATAGTGCAGCGAGAGGTGCGTGAAGTACCGCGGTCAACATACCTGCCACGCCCAGCAGTGCAAAGCTACTGGTGTAGTCATTGACATCGATAAATTGGCCTAACGGGAAAACCAATACGGCGCCAGCCAACATCCCTAAAACCATCACGGGGCCGATAATCCCGCCAGGCACACCCAGTCCGATAGCAATAACTGCCAATAAAAACTTACTGATGAGTATGGCTAGCAGCAGTGTAACAGCCGGAGAGCTTTCAAATAGCGTTTCGACGGCAATAAAGTTCGCTCCTGTGGCATCGGGCAATATTGCGCCGGCAATACCTGTTATTAGCGCGGCAAGTATCAGTCGATATATCATGTTTACTTTTCTAAAGGTTCGCATGACAAACATAAGTTGGGTATTAAATAGCGTTGCCACAAACCCAAGGGCAATACCAACGATGACCAAATAAAGATAAAGCCATTGACTAAAACCAGTAAAGACTAAGAAGTGTAGTTCGTTGAATTCTCCAAAAACGATTCTCGTCAATACTGAACCACAGGCCGCAGCAATCATAACCGGAACGAAAATATGAATTTTGTACTCTCTTAATACGACTTCCATCACAAAAATGACCGCAGCGAAAGGCGTATTGAATGACGCTGAAATTCCCGCAGCAATGCCGCATCCAGCAAGAATCCTCAAACTGTTATAGGGCAGCCCCAACCATTTGCCCAAAAAGCTACTGCCTGCCGCACCCAAATGAACCGATGGACCTTCACGGCCCACAACAAAGCCGCCGGCCAATGCCATCATACCGCCGAAGAATTGGTTGATTGTCGTTCTAAGTGGCACTTGCCCGTAGTGGTATTTGACTCGATGAATAATGAACGGGATCCCCATGCGATAGTGCTTAAACCCGGTTGCTAAGGCGATCAACAGAATGACAAAAACCGCTAAGAATGGGAGTAGAAACAGCGTAATAGTAGGACTGTCAAACCATTGACCCAACAGGGTTATTCCCGTGTGATTGACCCATTCGATACACAACCGGAACAAAATAATAACTGATGCTGCATTGACACCACCAAAGACGGCCAACAAACACAACTGAATCGATGTCCTAGGGTGGGCGACTTCTTCGCGTAATGCCTGTAAACGCATGATTAAAAATAGGGAAGTTGGGCTGGACAGGTCTAAGAGATTATCATAGATGTTTGGTTTTACTAAGCTTATCTGTAAACTGTGCTACCTAATGTTTTATTGTCGCTTTTTGAAATCGCAATGCGTGTCCCAAAAGGTGGTATTGCGAGCATGGAAAACCTATTTCTTGTGAAACGAATAGACCAAGATTGGTAAGCTTAAACCAACGTTCTCAGACAGGAGCCGTAGCACGTTATGCACTTAGCAGAATTAAAAGAACGCATAGGTACATTTCGATTAACGATCATCGTGTTTAGCGCTATGGCTTTAATGGCTTGGTTTGGGTTTCAGTTAGCGGGCTTTGTCGATAGCAAACATGTGCAGGACTTAAATCAAGCCAATCAAACGATTGAAAGGCTGAAGTTAGAAAACGAAGGTTTACTCACTGAAAAAAACCAACTGCAAGTCAAATTAACACTAGCACAAATGAGTGAGCAGGAAGCGCGAAAAGGTCAAACACGAGCGGTTCAAGAGCAAGCCGAATTAATAGAACAAATTGCGTTTTACCAGCGAGTCGTCGCTCCTGAAACGACACAAGACGGGTTCAGTGTAGATGCACTCAATGTGTCGTCTGTCAACAATACGCAATATTGGCAGCTCAATGCGGTATTGCTACAACAACGCAAGATCAAAGCCATGATATCGGGTACTATGACAATTGACGTCAAAGGGACGAGAGACGGCAAACCTGATGTGTTTACTTTGTCCGATAAGACGATGACGTCGGGCAATTTGAAATATGGGTTTCGCTATTTCCAGACCATAGAAGCAGTTTTCGAACTACCTGCCGGATTTATTCCAACTTCTATCGACGTCTCAACTACTGTGTATCAATACAGAAAAGCAAAAGGTAAATACAGTCGTGAATTTGACTGGCAAGAAGCCAGTGCAATTCCAACCCCGTAGGCAAAAGATTTACTCAG
>CAWUJV010000093.1:0-15457 GCA_963922845.1 uncultured Alteromonas sp. | reverse complement strand
CCGATTGATAAACAATCGGCCCTTAAAAACTGTCAACCTATTTTAGGACGACACAATGCGTTGAATTTAGCGTTAACTCACCCTAACTGCCGTTCCCGCGATACTGACCATTAGCATACTGCCTTTATCGCCAATCACTTGATAGTCGATATCAATACCAACTACTGCGTTCGCTCCCATCGCTCTTGCTTCTTGCTCAAGTTCAGTAAAAGCCAATTTGCGAGCGTGAGTCAATTCATTCTCGTAGGCGCCGGAGCGACCGCCGACTATGTCCCTAATTGAAGCAAAAATATCTTTAAAAATGTTTGCCCCCATCACCGCCTCGCCAATAACAATGCCGTAATATTGATCGATGTTTTTCCCTTCTATTGTCGGTGTAGTCGTCAGAATCATGCTGTTTCCCTGTCTATTTGTCGTTTAATGTCTAAAACCATCGCTTGTGCTGTGTCTTCGTCGTACGGTACGGTGGGCTGTCGTCCCCAAACCGGTGCTGGCCATGCACAGTCTGCTTGCATTCTCGCTACGTGATGTACATGCAATTGGCTGACCACGTTACCGAGCGCCGCTACGTTCAATTTATCTGGAGAAAAAACCTTTCGCAATACGTGACTGATCATTTTTGATTCTTGCCAGAGTTGGGTTTGCTGAGCATCAGACAAATCGATGACTTCGGTGACTCCAGCTACTTGAGGGATGAGAATCAGCCATGGGTACTGGCTATCGTTCATCAATCTGACTGTGCACAAAGGTAAGTTAGTGACCGGAAAGGTATCGGTGTCTAGTCTTGGATCTAATTCAAACATCTAGCTTATCCAAAGTCGTCGGAACGACGGTTAACAGTGCTCGCTGTCCCAATGCGACCCCCGCATTTGGGAAAACGATGGCTTCGCCCTCTTGTTCTGCGACGTAAGTCCGCCCCGTCTCGGTCGCCAGCACCGTGCCTTTGGTAAAATCGGAAAAATTGGGCTCATCATCACTAAAATGCAGTTCAAAATCATCTTGGTGTTTATTGATGACTTGGTTCACTCGATATATGTCCAACTCTTCAAGGTTAATCGATGGCGCAAAATCATCCTGACTAAGAAGCTGCCGTAAGCTATTGTCCGCATCTGCGAATCGCGACATATCATTTTGACCAAAAGGTCTCACTTTACCGAGCTCAACGGTAAAAGCATGGGCATCATGGTTTACTGAAGAATGATAGCTAAACGTCGTAGTGACTGATTCAGACAATAAAATAGTTTTTACGCCACATGAGGCAATAAACCCCAACTGAGAACGACTGTGTAACTTGCCGTGTAGATAAGGATAAACAGCGAATTTTTCATTTTTTGAAGCGCGAATAGCGGTGTGCAGATCGTAGTGAATCTTTATGTCGTGGTCGCCTGCATGTTCAAAAAACAAGGCCACACTCTCTTCCAATACTTTAGCGCGTTTGCGCTCATCGTTGACCAGACCCGCATCCTTCGAATGTGCGCCACAAAACAAGCGATTCATATTTTCTTCGACAAAGCGCTCGGCAATATCCATTGAAGGTAAGTTACCAAAAATAAATAATACTCTGTGTTTGAGTACCAATTTACCTGTCACAATGTCTTGAACCATTGCATCGCAAATTTCTATTGGCGCGGTCTCATTTCCATGTACACCGCAAGAGTAAACAATGTGTTTGGTTACTTCGTCACTGGCACGAGATGGCTCAAACATGATGATGCCAGGCGCTAGGATTGTCGCTTTAGTATCATTAGCTACGGAAAAGGGTTGGTTCAAAGGAAGGCTGTCTGCATCTTGGCGAGAGATCGCCAAAAATTGACCATGAGTGTAGAGTGCGTCTTGCATGGGTCCGCCAAAATAAATAGGGTGGGCCTAGTCTAACGACTGAATTATTAAATGCAAAAATCCGAGAGATTTTCTTGTGCCAAATTGGTCAATTTGGCTTACGGTAACACCTTAACTTATGCGAGACAGTCGCAGGGGCGAGTCCCCGACGATAATTTCTTGTCGAGATAGCGATAAAAAGGTTTCCATCGGCACCGCTTTAGAGAACAAGTATCCCTGCCCGTATTTTACGCCAATCTCACGAAGCGTATGCAGTTGCTCAATGGTTTCAACACCTTCGGCAATAACGTCACATTCTTTTGCCTCACCGATTAGCTTTGCAGCCTCAATAATGGCGCGATTAACCGGGTTGTCAGTTAACTCCATGATGAAGGTTTTGTCGACTTTTAACGCGTTGATATCCAACTCTCGAATGTACGCCAAATTGGAATACCCTTTACCAAAGTCATCGATAGAGATTTCAATACCGAGGTACTTTAAACTCGCTAGCTGTTTTTTCACCATGAGAGAATTGGACAGGGCCACGTCTTCAGTGAGTTCCAATTCGATTTTTGATAAATCCAATTGATAAACAGACTGCAATGATTCAAGCGATTCGATCAATTTTGTATCGTATAGCTGAGTCGGTGAGATATTGACTGACACAGTGATATCTAACCCTGATGCGACAAATCGCGCTTGCGCTTTAAACGCCTGCTCCAGCGTCCAATAAGCTAATTCATTCATCATGTTGTACGATTCAGCCGCCTCAATAAGCGGCCCGGGGAACACGACCCCATCAAGGGGATGATTCCAGCGTAACAAACACTCAGCCCCAACGATTTCAAGCGTGTTGAGCTCCACCTGAGGTTGGTAAAAGAGCTCTAGCTCATCTCGGGACAACGCGCGCTTTAGGTCAGCCTTGAGAGCCAACGTGCGTCCAGTATCCGCTTTGTCCTGCATGCCAAGCATATGAAAACTTTCGTACTTGTTCTCTTTAGCTTGTTTTAATGCTGCTTCAGCATGGGACACAAAAGTAGTGATGTTGAATTCGTGGGTGGATTTAGCAACCGCCCCAACTTTAAAGTCGGCAATAAAGGCATAGCCATCGTGATACATCGGCGTCTTAAAATGCTCTACCAGTTTTTCAAACTGTTCTTGCATATAAGACCGGCTGTGCTTGCCGGGAAACACGACACCAAAAACATCACCACTAATTCGACCCACAACCCCATCGTTACCAAACAGAACTAAAATCCGATTCGCTATTTCTAACAAAAATTTATCACCAATAGTGATACCAAAACTGGTGGTAACGTCAGAAAAACGTACTACGTCGACTAGCATTAGGGACAGGTGGTCGTGATCGTCAGCGCTGGAGGCGATGTTATCAATAAAGACAAAACGATTTGGGATGGTCGTCAGTGACTGGTGCTGCATGCTCACGAAACTTTAAAGACCTCTGTAGCGAACAAATTGCGTCGCTTTCTTTTTCTTATTAGGCGTTCAATAAAAACATGACAGCACTGAGATAGCAACTGATATTTAGTCTAATAATGTTTCAAAATATGCCGCGAATCGCATCGAGATAGCACAGCTTAAAATAAGGGCACGGGTCATATAAGCCATGACCTAAGACGTTGAACTCATTGAATTATAGCGCCTCGAGCAATAACGCGGCACACGTTACAAACAAAAACAGGTGCCTAGGCACCTGTTTTTTCATTCCGCGTCGGATTAAGACACTTTACAAGGATTGAGCTTCCAAACGCGTTCAACATAATCACGAATCGAACGGTCAGACGTAAACTTACCCATCTTCGCCGTATTCATGATGGCCATTTCTGCCCATTTTTGTGTGTCGCGATAGGCAGCATCTACGCGCTCTTGTGCGTCTGCATACGAGCGGTAATCAGCCAGACACAGGTACGGGTCACCGTGATCAAGTAGGCTTTGCTTAATTGACACCAATGCACCCGGTTGTCCCGGTGTGAAATAGTCAGTCTCAAGCCAATCAAGTACCGCTTTGATTTCGGCATCGCTATAGTAGTAATCGAACGGGTTGTACCCTTCGGTTTTCAATTTAGTCACTTCATCAACGGTCAAACCAAAGATAAAGATATTGTCATCGCCCACTTCTTCAGCAATCTCGATGTTAGCACCGTCTAACGTACCGACAGTCAAGGCACCGTTCAACGCCAACTTCATGTTACCTGTACCAGAGGCTTCTTTACCCGCGGTACTGATTTGCTCAGAAACGTCTGCCGCCGGGATCATTTTCTCTGCAAGCGATACGCGGTAGTTAGGCATGAAGACAACTTTAAGCTTCTTGTTAACACGCTCGTCATTGTTGATCTTATCTGCCACTTTGTTGATAGCAAAAATGATATCTTTAGCCAATTTATAACCCGGAGCGGCTTTCGCGCCGAAAATAAACACCCGCGGATGCATGTCATAATCTGGATTTTCAAGTAAGCGACGATACAGTGCCATGATGTGCAACAAATTGAGATGTTGACGCTTGTATTCGTGTAGACGCTTTATCTGAATATCGAATATCGCGTTCACATCTACGTCAATGCCCATGGATTGCTTGATTTCATCCGCAAGCAACTGTTTGTTTTCTTGCTTCACTTTCATGAACTGCTTTTGGAACGTTTTGTTTGTTGAGAACTTTTCTAGCCCAACAAGCTTGTCCAAATCGAGAGGCCAATCATCGCCAATCTTTTTGTCAATCAGTGCAGACAACTTCGGATTACAGGCCTTCAACCAACGACGGGGCGTAATGCCATTTGTCACGTTAGTTAGCTTACCAGGCCATAACTGGTCAAATTCTGGGAACAAGTTCTGCTTCACCAATTGAGAGTGAATCTCCGCAACGCCATTCACTGCAAAAGACCCAATCACAGATAGGTTACCCATGCGAACCATCTTCTCGTTGCCTTCCTCGATAATCGACAGCTTAGCCTTCATTGCATTATCGCCAGGCCATTGCTTGTCGACTTCTTTCATGAAGCGATGGTTAATCTCATAAATGATTTCCAAATGACGCGGTAGGATTTTCTCAATCATACGCGCAGGCCATTTTTCTAACGCTTCTGGCAATAAGGTGTGGTTGGTATACGCAAAGGTATTCGTACAAATTTTCCACGCGCTGTCCCAATCCATGTGGGCGCGGTCTACCAAAATACGCATTAGTTCAGGAATGGCGATTGCGGGGTGCGTATCATTTAACTGAATCACAACCTGATCAGTAAATCGACTCCAGTCATCGCCATGTGCACGTTTGTAACGACGAATAATGTCTTTTAGTGAACATGAACAGAAGAAATACTGCTGAATCAAACGCAGTTCTTTACCTGCTTCCGTTTCGTCGTTTGGATACAATACTTTTGAAATGGTTTCAGCCTGCACATTCTCAACTTGTGCATCGACATAACCACCGGCATTAAATACGTCCCAGTTAAAGAAATTGGACGACTGACTCTGCCATAAACGCAATACGTTAACGGTATTGCCGCCGTAACCAACTACAGGAATATCCCACGGCACCCCTTTTACAATAGACCCAGGATGCCACTCTTTTTCAATACGACCATTTTCACCGTACTTGGTTTCGACATAGCCATATAAGGCGACTTCTTGAATAGACTCAGGACGGCAAATCTCCCAAGGGTTGCCATAGTCACGCCAGCTATCAGGACGCTCAATTTGTGCACCACTTTGGATTTCCTGACGGAACAAACCGTGCTCGTAATGGATACCATAACCGATTGCAGGCAATTCCATTGTGGCGAGTGAGTCGATGAAACAGGCAGCTAAGCGACCCAAACCACCGTTACCCAACGCCATATCCGGCTCTTCTTCAAGCACATCGGATAACTCAACGCCAAGCTCTTTCAACGCACCGGCCGCCGTTTCAAACAATCCAAAGTTTTGTAGGTTGTTTGACAATAAACGCCCCATCAAGAACTCTGCAGACAAATAATGAACTGCACGAGTATCATTCATATAATGGGTTTTTTGAGTCTTTCTTAATCCTTCTAGAACCTTTTCCTGCATCGCCGCACAGGTTGCTTTCCACCATGCGTGGTTGTTTGCTTTATTTTCGTCGGTTCCCAGCGTGGTGTGTAGATGACGAACCACTGCTGCTTTAAATTCACCTTTATCAACCTTTACGTCAGGCTGTTTTTTGGCCTTGGCGTTCATAGCACTCTCACTTGTGTTAATAATGAAATTTGATAGTTAGGGATGATCACTTCACCCCAATTGAAATTGGGTTACAGTTTGGTAATTAAATTACACAATAAATCTGATTTCTGGAAGGACTATAGCAACCTTTTTGACGAGTTTATGTAAAACATTTGTTAAAAAACACAAAAAAAAGGGCTGAATACGAATTCAGCCCCATAAATTAACATTATTTTTACAACTTTATTTCACAAAACAAACAAATGCGTTTTTACTTGATTATTTTCCCTACTAATTGCTCCGCTTCTTGGATTAATTCTTGTAAGTGCGTTTCACCATTAAAGCTCTCAGCATAAATCTTGTAAATTTGCTCGGTTCCAGATGGACGCGCGGCAAACCAGCCATTGTCAGTTGAAACTTTCACACCACCAATCGCGGCATTATTACCTGGAGCATGGGTTTGCACTGACGTAATTGCCTCACCCGCAAGTTGTTCGTTAGTAACGACACTGGCGTCCATCGCTGATAGTTTTTGCTTTTCCTCCAAACTCGCCGCCACATCGACACGTTGGTAATGAGGATTGCCAAACTTCTGCTGCATGTTTTGATAGTGTTCGCCGGGATCTTTTCCCGTTACCGCTAAAATTTCAGCGGCAAGCAAACATAGAATGAAACCGTCTTTATCTGTTGCCCACGTTTCACCACTTCGTTCTAAGAAAATCCCACCAGCACTCTCTTCACCTGCAAAACCGATAGTGCGTTGTGAAAGGCCGTCTACAAACCACTTAAACCCAACGGGCATTTCTGCCAATGGTCTACCAAGGTCGGCTACAACACGGTCAATCATGCTACTGGACACCAGAGTCTTACCCACTTTTAAGGTCTGAGGCCATTCAGTGCGATGTTGATACAAGTATTGAATGGCCACCGCAAGATAGTGGTTTGGATTCATTAACCCTGCACTTTTGCAAACAATCCCGTGGCGATCGAAGTCAGGATCATTGCCCCAGGCAATATCGAACTGGTCTTTTAGTTCGATCAAGCCAGCCATGGCGTAAGGCGAAGAGCAATCCATACGCAACTTTCCATCTTTATCACGGCGCATAAAACCAAATTGTGGATCAACCGATTGGTTCACGACTGTGATATTTAAACCGTATTGCTCAGCAATTTTCTTCCAATAGCCAACGCCCGCGCCGCCAAGAGGATCCGTTCCCAAGTTAAGCCCAGCTTTCGCAATTGCCTCCATATCGATAACCAAGGCCAAGTCATCAATATACGCCTGCATGAAGTCATCAACCTTTACGAAACCCGATTCGTGAGCGGCTTTAATATCGAGCCTTTTCACATCAACGCTGTTTGCCGCAATGATATCGTTTGCTCGATTTTCTATCAGTTTGGTTACATCACTGTCAGCAGGACCACCATGGGGCGGGTTGTATTTGAAGCCACCATCCACGGGTGGGTTATGAGAAGGCGTGATAACGACACCATCAGCTTTCTCGCTATCTGAATGACGATTGTATCTAACAATTGTTCGAGAAATAACCGGCGTTGGAGTATATCCCAAACTATCGTTGTCTTGCGTTTGAATGACCACATTGACTTCATTTGCCGCCAGTACTTCAATGGCGGTGATCATTGCAGGTTCTGACAACGCATGAGTATCTTTACCGATAAACAGCGGCCCACTTATTCCCTGCGCTTTGCGGTATTCCGCCAATGCCTGACATATCGCCGCTATGTGTGTGTCTGTGAAGGTGGTATTCACCGCACTGCCTCTGTGACCAGATGTACCGAAGGCGACGCGCTGTGCAGGATCACTCACATCAGGTTTAAAGGTAAAATACTGACTGACCAGTTGCGCTACATTGATCAGTTGCTCAGGAGCTGCAGGTTGCCCAGCTTGGGGATGTAATGCCATTGTTTGCCTTTTCCTATTGATTTTGGTGCACGCATGCACACTCAGAGACAGTTTGAGGGCTTAAGACAGCCCTCGAATTTATGAAAACTGTTTTACAACGCCTTCAACGACGTCACCAGAGTATCCCAGCATATCCAATACTTGTTTCAGCATGGTGACTTTTTTGGCAGTATTGTTATTGGTCACAACCCAAAAATCACTGTTTGGAATTTGTTTTGGATTAGTACTGCTGCCTGTTTCCAGTAGCTGTTCTTTGGACTGAGCGAAGTACACTCGATTTTTGCCTTTGATCGACTCAACACTTGAAAAGTTGTCTGCATTCAATTCATGAGCAACGCTCAAAATATACAGAAACTGATCAACGCGTTTGGCATATTCCGATAAGGCGGTAGACGTTACGCGATCTAAAATATCGTCACTTTTGGTTACCGAGCGTTTTGCTGCGGGTTTGCTATCAGCGGTTTTCGCTGTTGTTGCCGGTTTTTTCGCCGCATCGGCTTTAGGTGCAGGTGTCTCCACAACCTTTTTTGTTTCTTGTTTGTTCGGTGTGGTTACTGCTGGTGTTGTGTCACCCATCAACAGTCGGCGTAAAATATCGGAAGCACTTTCACCGATATGTTTAGTTTGACTTGCAATATAAGTGTACAAATCATCATCAATTTCAATACTTTTCATAACTACTTCCTTTTTTAGGCCGCTCCATTATAGACAATAATTAAATCGATACGCAGCACAAAATCGGTCTTATCTGTTGTGAATTAGCGAATAAATTTTTATTAAATGAATAAACCCCGCGCTTTTGCGAGGTCTATCCTATATATCTGTGCGTATACCTGTGTATATGGCGGGCTAATTTGTTCCGTACCTTTGTTCGCTAAAGTGCCAGATTAACGCTAAGGTTTGAAAAGGAAATACAGATGTTGTGTGCTCGATACATTTGAGCAAGCGACGTCCCAAAATCAACGTGTAGCAAGACGTCAAAAAGGCGATGAGCAAGACAGCACTGTGTACATTAGCTGCATCCTTTTGCCGCTTTTTCGCAGTATCAATCTAACTGAATAGGTTCTTGGTAGTACTCATGAAAAATGAATTTCACTCGCTAATCAAATCCATCGATCGCTTAATCATCGGCAAGCAAGAACAAATTAAATTGGCCGTAACCTGTTTATTGGCTAACGGGCACTTGCTGATTGAGGATTTACCGGGAATGGGTAAAACCACCTTGTCACAGTCACTATCCCAAGCCTTTGGGCTAGATTTTTCTCGAGTGCAGTTCACCTCGGATTTGCTGCCAGCCGATATGCTAGGTGTGAATATTTTTAACCCAAGCGAACAAGAATTCACATTTAAGGAAGGGCCGATCTTCAATCAACTCGTGCTAGCCGACGAAATTAACCGGGCTAGCCCGAAAACCCAGAGTGCATTGCTTGAAGCAATGGAAGAAAGCCAAGTCAGTATTGAGGGAACGACCTACTCTCTACCGCGGCCATTTCTGGTTATCGGTACACAAAACCCAAGCTATCAAGCAGGGACTTACCCACTGCCAGAATCTCAGCTTGACCGGTTTTTAATGCGCGTTTCCTTGGGCTATCCCGACTGGGAATCCGAGAAAGCCATGTTAAAAGCCTCAAGTCAAAGACCCGTTACGTTGAACGAAACCTGGATATCGCCAGAAAAACTGATACAGATGCAACAGGAAGTTAGCCAAGTCAGCGCGTCTGACAGTGTCATCGATTATATTTTGCGGTTGGTGACGCACAGTCGAGAACGCGATCAAGTAGCAAACCCACTAAGTCCGAGAGGGAGCAAAGCGATACTTCACGCAAGTAAAGCTTGGGCTTATTTGCACGATAGGGATTATATTGTACCCGAGGATGTACAGGCTATTTTCGTTGCAGTGGTTGAGCATAGAATCAATCCTGAGCGAGATTTGATGGCGTCGACTCAAGCATCCATGAGTCAACAAATTCTCGACAGTATCGACCCACTCGCCGCTTAGGCAGCTTATGCTAAAAGTATTGAAACAACGCTGGCACAACCGCATGCAAAGCTGGTTAGATAAGCGAATACCCGCCGCGGGCAAGCAGCGCCTGTCACATCAAAGCATTTTTATTTTTCCCAGTAAATTTGGTGTCGGCTTTCTTATTATGTGCGTCTGCTTGTTTATTCTGGGCACAAACTATCAAAACAACCTCATGTTGTTGTTGTGCTATTTTCTTGTTGCGCTGTTTTTACTTAATCTATTTAAAAGTTACGTTAATTTTTGCAAGCTTGATTTGTCGGCGCTCCCCGTATCCCCCATATTCGCAGGTCACCAGGGACAAATTCAGCTGAAACTTGGTCTAGAGAAAACGGGAAACATCACTTTGCCCTCTGGTTTACTGCTCGTTAAGTGGTGGCAAGGCGACGCCGTCTATAGTTATGATCTCAACCAGTCTACGCCTCATATATCACTGCCTACACACTTTGATAAAAGGGGAAATCACCGCCTGCCCCGTGTAATGTGTTACACGTATTTTCCGCTTGGCTTGTATCGATGCTGGACTTATCTCGATTTTGACCAAACGCAATTGGTTTATCCTAACCCGGTACCGACGAAGATGACCCTGTCTCGTATTGAGCAAGACGACGACAAGAGCAATGCGCATACACCGGGGCACGACGACTTTGCCGCATTGCAACCTTATCGACAGGGAGATACATTGAATCACGTAGTTTGGAAGCAGGTTGCGAAAGGGGGTGATTGGGTGTCGAAATCTTTTCACAGCCCGCTTTCCTCATCGGGTTTCCTCACACTACCCGCGCACTACCGAGACCTCGAATTAGCCTTGAGTCACCTGACTTTTCAAGTAATAGAATTATCCGATAGCAAGGCTGTATTTGGATTGAAACTTGGCGAACACATAGTCAATCCGAGTTCCGGTGAACACCATCGTCGAGAGTGTCTTGCCCTACTGGCCCTATACCAAGGTGGCACTAACCATGGCGAATAAACGCCTACCGATCGCCGGTTACAAAGCCAGTTTGTTTATGGCGCTTTTCTTAATGATGGTGTCACTTAGCCTATGGTCGCCCCTGCTAATTTGGGTCATTTTACTTTGCCTGTGCACAGTGACGGTACGCGTCGCGCTGTATTTGGGGTTGTACCGTCATGCTCCCTCGACGCGAACCGTTAATTTACTCGCCGTTTTATCTGCCGTGGCGCTCGCCTGGTTTAGTCTCGAGCTGGGACTGTTGAAAAGCATGGTGAACTTATTGGTCATGTCTTGTTCACTGAAACTACTAATGCTATCCAGAACAAAGGATAGTTTACAGCTATTTGCTGCTGGCCTTTTTCTGATTGGTTGTGGATTTATTTTTTCCCAATCAATGGCCGCAATGGCGTTTTACTCGTGTTTACTGCTATTTCTGATCGTCACCTTGCACAGTACGTTTGCGCCCTCACTGTCATTTGTCGCTCAGTTTAAAACACTGGGTATAATGGGCGTTCAGGCTTTGCCAATTGCCGTTATTCTGTTTTTAGTTATGCCGCAACTGCCACCGCTATGGAAAATGCCTTCGTCAAAGGCCACATCCACTGGACTATCAGAGCAAGTATCACCGGGTGATATAGCCAGCCTAATAGAATCAGATGAACTGGTATTTAATGTCGCGTTTGATGGACCTCTTCCGCCTCGAAATGAGCGATATTGGCGAGCTATCACCTTAGAACATTTTGACGGTAAAACCTGGTCAACCAGTATCGAACGCAAACGAGTCGATCAACAATACAAAGTCCTCGGTCACGAGTTTTCGCCTCACGTCAGTGGCCGTCATTATCGTTATGACGTTATCGCCGAACCAACGGGACAACATTGGTTATACGCCATGGATGTTGCGGTGCCAGGGAGCTATTCGAGCAATCAGTCTATTTGGCAAAGTGCCGATTATCAGCTCAATGCCATTCAACCCTTGATGAGCAAACGCAGTTACGCCGTTGTGTCTTATCCCGATGTTCCCCTTGATCAAACACTTACCAGTCTCGATCAAAGGCTCAACCTTCAAGTTCCCGATGTTGGTAACCCGCAAACGCGACGTTGGGCAAAGCAACTGGCGAGTCAATCAAAAGACGCTAATGACTACATTAATCGCATTCTCAATTATTTTGCACGCGACGATTTTGCGTACACCTTGTCACCCGATGATATGCCCAGCAACCCGATAGATACGTTTTTGTTCGAGCGAAAAGCTGGGTTTTGTGCGCACTACGCAAGTAGCATGGCCTTTGTATTGCGGCTATCAGGTATACCCGCCAGACTCGTTACCGGTTATCAAGGGGGCGAAAAGCTCAAAGATGACGTATTAACCGTTAGGCAGTACGATGCGCATGCGTGGGTTGAAGCCTACCTTGAAGGTAAAGGTTGGATAAGGTTCGATCCTACCTCCGTCGTTGCTCCCAATCGAATCGCACAGGGGCTCAGTATGGCGTTTGGTGAACAACGCAACCAAGATGCCCTCATGAGACTGAATCAAAGCGATTTACTTAAATCCGTCGCGCAGTTTTTCAATGAAATGGATTATCTCTGGTCGAAGTGGGTGTTGGGCTTCAATGCCGACAAACAGCAAAACCTGCTAGAAGACTTGCTGGGAAGTATTACCCCCAACAAACTATCGATGTTGTTCTTAGCCATTATTGCCGCTATCAGTGGCTTACTTATGCTGTACTACTTGCCTCATTGGCAACGCCAGACGATGAGTAAACCTCTCAAATATTACCTAAAAAGCGTTGAAACTGTGAGTCGTTACACTGGGGTTGAGAGAGGCACTATGCCGCCAGCAACATTTTTTGCTCAGGTAAAAGATGTACTACCCGGCCCGTCAAAAAATATATTCGAGCAACTGACATTGATTTATCAAGCGATGGAATATGATCCAAAGCGTAATGGGAATTATCTAGAATTAAAGGCGTTACAAAAACAGCTGAAAAAAACATTGGCTTTTACAACACGTAAAAGCCAATAAAGCTGCAAGTAGTTGCAGGATTGAGAAATACATGAGTCTGCACTGATGCAATAACTAAGTGTTGATAACAAACAGTATCTCTCACCCTTTTTGGCATTTTTTGCGAACGCAATATGACCTTTTACATTTCCATCGCCTACCTGTCCAAATAAGCCTGTAAGCTCACTGTATTGACGTGACACACATTGGCTGTTACCGCTACATCCATTTGTTGCCAGTCGGCAAAGCCACTCTTTGTGACCCTAACGTTATAGGTTCCGGGCCTTTCGAATGCCAAAGAAATAGGCGTAGTGTTCTCACAGGTGTCGTTGTTATCTTTGGTAACTGTCTCTTCGAAACTTCCATCAATAACAGTCACACTTGCATCGCAACTAATAGGTAGCCCAGTTTCTCGCTCAAAAACCGTAACTTGAATTCCCGCAACCAATTCGGTGGTACACGCTATTTCCCGCCCATCTATTGTCGTTTCTGAACGGCAACCTGCTAGCGTAAGCAATATCAACGATGAAACGATACCTGAATAAATCTTCATAACAAACAATCCATATCGATTAAATTAATTCAGATTATTTAATATTTTAACTTTCAGGACTGTTACAAGATGTAATTTAATGGCAATAAATCCCACGTCCCAAGTACTGAGCGCGACAGTCACTATTCATAGTGTGTCACGCCTATCGATACTCGGTAAGTTTACTCCGCTTGGTAAACGACTTTCCCATCGTTGATGGTCATCAATGTTTTTCCAAGTAGGGTCTCGCCAATAAAGGGGGAGTTTTTTGACTTAGACGCAAAGAAGTGTTCACTCACTGTAAACGGGGTATCCAAGTCAAGTAAGCACAAATCCGCTGGCTCACCAATTTCGATTCTCCCGCAACGGATACCAAATAATGCGCCGGCGTTTTTACTCATCAAATCAACACACGCATTCAAGGTGATGTGGCCAGTTTTGACAAAGTGCGTGAATATCAATGGAAACGCGGTTTCCAATCCGATAATACCAAACGGTGCAATCTCGATAGGTAGAGCTTTCTCTTCAGGGGAATGAGGCGCGTGATCCGTGGCTATTGCATCTATCGTCCCATCAATTAATGCGGCTTGGCAAGCAAGCTTGTCCTCTTTTGAGCGCAGTGGCGGGTTCATTTTCCAGTTGGCATCTAGGGTACCGTCAGACTTAACCGGAATATCTTCGTCGCATAGTAATAAATGATGAGGGGATACCTCGGCAGTCACATTAATCCCCTGCTTTTTGGCATTTCGAACCGCGTCGATCGAAGCCTTGGTGGAGATGTGAAGCACGTGATAGTGAGCACCCGTTTTTTCGCTCATACTACATCCCCGTTCAACGTGAACGGACTCAGACCGAGCGTCTATCCCTTTAACGCTATAGCGTTCAGAAACATGCCCCTTGTGAATGGCTCCCCCTGCCGACAAGGATTCATCTTCAGAATGATCTAGGACGGGTAAACCCGCCACTTTTGCTTTGGCTAACGCCTGTTCAAACAGCTCGCCTTGCTGTACGCCTTTACCATCATCGGTAATTGCCACAGCACCCGCCAATTTGAGTGCGTGAAAGTCAGTCAACGATTGTCCTGCCAACCCATAAGACAAGGCCCCCGTAGGATACACTTTACATACGCCTACCTCACGAGAACGTGCCGCCATAAACTCGACAACGTCAGGATTATCGGCAGTTGGACTAGTATTTGGCATGGAAATCACGGCAGTGAAGCCTCCTTTTGCCGCCGCTCTGCTGCCTGACTCAATATCTTCTTTGTATTCCATACCTGGCTCACGAAAGTGAACCTGAGGGTCGACAAGACCGGGAGACAAAAACGCGCCATTCGCATCGATTGTGTGAACCTGATCATCTGTGACGATGGACTCTGATACGTGTCGAATTATTCCATTTTCGATTAATACACTGATGTTTTGAAGCTCATCGCCTGACTGACCGAGTAAGTGTCGTGTCGTGCGAGCATTGATAATTAGTATTTTCATATTGCCTGTTTCATTGAGTTGAGCGAAAAATTTGCTGAGAAACACGTATGTAGGGAATGTGCCCAAGCATACTGACAATGTGTGGAAGACGATGCGATGAAAAACCACTGGCGAGGCATAGGTTCTTAGGCGTCATTATACGCGATTCAGCGACTAACGCTATTGCTGACAAGGGTTATTTTAAGGATGCGTAGGCTACGCAATGACCTAGGTGCATCTAAGAACAACATGCATAAAAAAACCCGCCATAAGGCGGGTTTTTATTTGAATGCTATTGGCAATTACTTAGCGTTACGTGCCTTAGATTCTTCAATGACTTTGTCTGCAACGTTCTGAGGACATGCAGAGTAGTGGCTGAACTCCATAGAGAACTGACCACGACCTGAAGTAATCGTACGCAAGTGACCGATGTAACCGAACATTTCTGAAAGCGGTACGTCTGCCTTGATACGAACACCAGTAGCACCCGCTTCTTGGTCTTTGATCATACCACGACGACGGTTAAGGTCACCGATTACGTCA
>CAWUJV010000092.1:0-16829 GCA_963922845.1 uncultured Alteromonas sp. | reverse complement strand
TACAGTACAAGGTCGTGTGGTTAGCAACAAGATGGATAAAACCATCACTGTTGTTGTAGAACGTAAAGTGAAACACCCTATCTATGGTAAGTTCATCAAGCGTACTACTAAACTACACGCTCACGACGAGAGCAACGTGTGTCAAGAAGGCGATACAGTCACTATTCGTGAGTGTGCACCTTTCTCTAAGTCTAAGACTTGGACACTAGTTGAAGTTGTAACTAAAGCTGCTCTATAAGCTTTAGATATACAATCTTAAAAGAAGCCGCCTTGACGCAGTCAATGGCGGCTTTTTTGTTTATGGCGTGCTGAATACCCATCCATGGAGATAAATGACAGTTTAACGTGAGTTTTCTAAATAGAGGGCAAAGCTCGGGATGACGTATGACTGGACCGAAAAGAAATGAAAATTACTGCGAGCTTTGAGTCGATACCAAAGTGAGAGTGTATAGGCCTTTGTGTTGCCGCTCATTTTAAGGCGTTGAGCATGTCTGTAACGCTCGCTCTTTAAGCCCAGACCTTTTGTTTTGTGAGTCGATTATTTATCTATGCAGATTGTTGTAATACTGCTGAATACAAACGGTCGTAGCTATCTGCCATGGTAGAAATGCTGAACAACCGTTGGGCGCGTTGATAGGCGTTGAGTCCCAGTCTTTTTGATTTTTCCGGCGCGTGTTGCAAATTGATAATACTCATCGCAAGACCACCTACATCTCCGGCTTTGACGACTATGCCGGTGTCTTCATGCTTAACAACTTCAGGAATGCCCCCTGCATCGCTGGCAATAATGGCTTTTTTTGCTGCACTTGCTTGCAGTAATATCACACCCAAACCTTCTTTATATGCGGGGTGAACGACGGCATCAACACTTGCTAACACCTCTGGCACGTTGTCAGTAAAGCCACAGAGGATGACGTTCTTTTCAAGGTTTAACTGCCGTATTAGAGTCTTATATCGACTATATTGTTTGCCGCGACCAAACAGTAAGCAAGTGACACACGGATTGAGTTTAACAACTTCAGCCATTGCGCTGATAATATCAAGTTGTCCTTTGCGTGATATGAGCTGCGCAAAATTGGCGACGACATAATGGTGTGCTGGAAACCCATATTGTTCCGCTAGTTTGTCTTTTGTGTTGGTGATTTTGAAAGGCGAGAAGTCAACCGCAGAGTGAATAATAGGTTGATGCTGTTGGCTGCTCAACAAAGGCTGAATCACAGACCTCACTCCTTCTGAAATCGACACCACTGCCTGATAGTTTTGATATTTTATTTTTGCTAGCTGACTTTCAGTGTTATCTACTCGTCTTGTACAAATTGCCGCGATACCGTTTATTTTAGCGGCGATACCTCCCCATAAATCAGCACCCCTGCGGCTGTGCACATGAACGAGGTCCACCTTGTACTTTTGAATGAGTTTGCTTAAACGGCGTATGAGAAGAATATCGAGGTCACCGTGCATAGTGATAGGCTCAATAATACAATTTTGCATTGGAACACGTGATATGTCTGAATCAATTGGACAAGCTAAGATGTTTTTGTAGCGCGAGTCGCTAAGTGCATCTAACAGATATGTCACCTGTTTTGCGCCACCATATAAATGTCGCCCAGATTCTATGTGTAAGATCGTTTTTTTCACTGGTATAGCCTTGTTTGGTGCATGACATCTGAAGGAGAAATAGAGGACATGCATTCATATTTACCGTCACACGTGGGATGACGTTTGCAAGGTGAGCAAGATAGTGATTTGTAGAAAATAGTTGTCGTGTCCACCTTTGCGTCTAAATATGGCACCGTTGAACCAAATAGGGCGATGGTCTTGCGTTTGAATACTGTTGCAAGGTGAGTCATGCCCGTATCTACGCCAATTATCAACCTAGCGTTTTGAATCAATGCGGCGGACACTAACAAGTTCGTTTGCCCAGCAAAGTTAAACACCGACGGTGCTATGTCGCTAAATTGTTGTGCATATGCTCGATCAGAAGAGGCGCCAAGGACGATAACCGAAACGTTCAATTCGGTATGAATACGTTCAATTAATTCATACCAATAGGACGCTGGCCAATGCTTTTGAGGCCTCGTCGTAAAAGGGCAGATCACAATGTAATTGCTTATTTTGTTCTGTTTTAGCATTGCGCCTGCGGCTTGCAAGTGATCTATAGGGATGTCAATTTGCAATTGGTACTCAGCACCGCCTAATTGTTTGCCTAACGATTCGTACTCGGAACTAATGACTGGTGTGATTACTTTCTGGTGCACTTGGTTGAGTAGCCAATGGCTTTTTTCTTTGCTTCGAAAACCAATTTTTAGTTTTGCGCCACTTAACCAAGCTAAAAAGGCGCTTTTTATGAGACCTTGGGCATCAATTGCGATAGAAAAGTTGTGCTGCCGTAGTTGACGTTTAAACGTCTTAATCTCACGCAAAAGTGCGCCGACCTTTTTCTGTTTTAATAAGCTTTGCCAGTGTTGCTTGGGCCAACAAATAACGTCATCAACGTAATCATGGTGTTCGATTAAGGAGCGATAAGGTGCCTCGACTAGCCAGACGACATTAGCGCCTGGGTACGCTTCCTTAATATTCTTGGGTAAACCCGATGCCATGATAATATCGCCGATTGAACTTAAGCGAATCAGTAAAATGCTATGTCTAATGTGTTGCGCCATGAGTCACAAATAGATTCATCAAATTCTCACGTAGACAGTGTATGATCCGATTCACTACAATTTGATGACCAAGCCGTGGATAACTAAATAATAATGCCGACTCAACCAAGTTCAGGGAAAGCCACACTTTTACAAGATGCGTTTCGCTGGTTTTACTCGTTTGTGCTTACACTTATCATTCCCTTCGCCTTTATCAACTTGCAAATTAGAGGCGCAAAACGCAGTAAAACTTATAGTCAAAGACGATTTGAGCGTTTTGGTTTTGTTCGGCGTCCTCCTAAGTCAGGTGGTTACCTTTTACATTGTGTTTCGGTTGGTGAGGTGGTCAGTGCGTCGTGTTTAGTTAAGAAGTTGATGGAGCAGGAACCCGGTGTCCAAGTCACTATTACAACGACCACACCGACGGGGTCGGCGAGAGTACATGACATATTTGGTGACACTGTTCATCATTTTTACTTGCCTTATGATTTACATATGGCAATGGCTGGTATGCTCAAGCGGGTACAACCTAAGGCTGTTCTCATTACCGAGGTAGAACTCTGGCCAAACATGATACATGCCTGCTGGAAGCGGGAAATTCCTGCGATCGTAATCAATGCAAGGATGACGGATAGGTCAGCCCGGCGCTATAAAAAAGTCCCGATTTTATTTACGCCGATGCTAAACAAGCTTCGTCATATTTGTGCACAAGGGAAACGAGATTTTGATAATTACCGTTTTCTAGGCATGCCACAAGAAAAACTGACGTTGACCAATAATATCAAGTTTGATCAGGCTTCTGTTGGAACACTTTCACAACAGCATAACTATAAGGAGATCGTTCGGGGACAACGTCCTGTTCTCGTCGCGGGCAGCACACATCACCCCGAAGAAGAGACCTTACTCAATGCTTTTGGTCAGCTTTTATCTGACTTTCCTGACGCTCTATTAATTTTGGTTCCTCGTCACCCAGAGCGTTTTTCAGCGGTGGAAAAGTTGTTATCCGATACGAACATGAATTGGCGCAAGTCAACCGACATAGACGAGCTAGACAAGACAGTTCAAGTACTCTTACTCAATGAAATGGGGAAGCTGAACGACGCCTATCAGGTAGGAACTGTTGCCTTTGTGGGCGGAAGCATTGCTGATAGAGGAGGGCATAACGCCCTCGAGCCAGCTGCGGTGTCGTTACCGATTATAATGGGCCCACATATCTATAATAACCCTGTCATTTGTGAGTATTTACAAGATAAAGGCGCACTTCGAATCGTCAACAACGCGTCTGATATAGCCGACTGTGTCGATGCTTGGTGGAAGGCGCCCGCACTCGCACAACAGGCTGGAAAGTCAGGTTTGAATGTTATTCAAGAAAACCAAGGGGCAATGACGAAAACGCTTACTTGTATCAGTAAAGTGTTGTCCTAACTGTCTAAATTTTAATCCCCAGTGTGGTGCGACCAGTGTTATCTCAGGGTGCATGTGTTCTTTGAAATCCGAACCAAATGAGATGAATTTTTTTAAGTCATTGTATTTTAAGGTTTAAAAAAGTTGGCACAGCGCCTGCTAAGTTAAACTGACGGCGTAACTCAGGTAAAACACCAACAATAAAGCCCTAGTCACAAGGGAACTTGATTTGCTCGTTTTCCAGGGAGAGGCACCCTGTCACTGCGTGACGGGGTGCTGTTTCATTCCTCCGGTGTAATTAGACTTAGCACTTTCCAGTTTTGTAATGGCGTAATGGGGCTCTGACTGGTATCTATATGTACTCGTCCATTTGGTTCGATAGCTATTAACATTACGCACCTCTCGTTGTACGTTTTGAGATAGTCCTCGAACGAGTAGGCTTCGCTTAACGTTGTCGATTTGATAACCGCACCCTTTGCGATATAGCCAGCGACCTTACCGAACGTCACACTCTCATCAAACAAATCGAAGCTATCGACGAATTCTTTATTTTGTTGATGGCTTGGACGGTCACTCATTTCTTTGAGTTTAAGCCCTTTCACTTTGTCTTTTCCCATGACGTAGTTGAAGTGCATAGCGACAATAGGGTTTAGCTGTTGGTATGGGGATAGAACCAACATATTTCCGTATGGGGCCAATTCTAGATGCCTGTCAGCATGCTCAGAGGCCGGATTTCCAAAATAGACTGGGATGTTGTCCATTCGACACTGGCGTATTAAATCCCAGTTTGTATCTGCTATACATACGGGGACGTCGTTTTTTTGAAGTTCAACGGCTAGCATTCTACCGAAACGATTGCCACCAAAAATCAGCACACCATTCGCTTCAGGTAATCTGGCGCTAAGTAGCGTTGCTAAAGGTTTTGCCGTGAGACTCTGAATAACCACGGTGGTAATAATGATGAAGAAGACTAAGGGAACGAGTAATTCGGCTTGGGGAATACCTTTTTCTTCGAGCTTGAGGGCGAATAGTGCTGATACCGCAGCAGCAATAATTCCACGTGGTGCAATCCAGCTAAGCAGCAGTTTCTCTTTTAATGCGAGATCGCTGCCGATACTTGAAAGAAAAACAGAAGCGGGTCTGGCAATGCACATCAATGATAGCAAAACGAACACACCACCTATACTGACGGCAGTGATCGATTCAATATTTAGTCTGGTCGCCAGCAAAATAAACAAACCTGAAATAAGCAGAACGCTCAGTGTTTCTTTAAATTCAAGAATGTCATCGACGTCAACGTTTTTCATGTTAGCCAATACTATTCCAGCCAATGTCACGGTGAGTAAGCCTGATTCGTGGGCAAAGAAGTTAGATAGGGCGAAACTGCCGAGCATGAGGGTTAATACAGCGGTGTTTTTCAAATAGTGTGGCAAGATATTGTGGCGCAACGCGAGGCCAAGTAAATAGCCCAGCCCTAATCCTGTTATGGTGCCCGACGTGACGGAAGCCGCAAACGCGATAAGGGTATGAGTTAGTGCGCCTTGTGCAGATATAATAAACTCAAAAACGAGGACGGCGAGTAAGGCGCCAATAGGGTCAATGACGATACCTTCCCAGCGTAAAATCATATCAACTTTAGCACTTGGTCTAACGACACGTAACATAGGCGCAATCACCGTAGGGCCAGTTACCGTCACAATTGCGCCAAACAAAAATGCCAAAGACCAAGCGAACTCAAGCGCATAATGAGCAGCACAACTGGCAACCATCCACGTGATGACAGTGCCTAAGCTACACAAATTTCTAACGACATTTCCGTGTTCTGAAATATCTGAAAGTTTTAGGGTGAGCGCGCCTTCAAACAAAATGATGGCAACAGAAAGTGACACAATGGGAAACAATAAATCGCCTAAAAGTGTATCGGCATTGATAAACCCCGTGACAGGACCGACTGTGATGCCGCATACCAGCAATAACAAAATTGCTGGTAATTTGATGCTATGGGCGAGTAGCTGACAGACGATAGATAGCACGCCAATCGCAACGAGTAGAAGAAGTGGATCATCCATAACACGTCCTTGAATCCGAATTATTGTCGAGATCTTAATTTGCCACTTGCGTAAGCTTAACCTAATTGTATGTGATGGGTTAATAAATCGTCATAGGCAGCCGATAACGCGTTAGAGCGTGTCAGGATATTGAATGACGTACCATATCGAATTGCGTAGGCGACTGAATTTAAATGCCTTAATTTTTTCGGGAATGATTTTTGCGACGAGATTGAGGTACTAACGATGCACCAAACCAGTACTGTCAGGGGAAATGGATAAATGATGAAGTTATCACTCAAAAAATTAAGTGCATTTGCTGGCTTGTTACTTGTGATGTCTCAAGTGCAAGCGGGTATGATCAAAACTGATTTTGTCTTTGTTGTCGATGAATCATCATCAATGGCAGAAGAACACGCTGCATTGCAGACCAATTTCTCATTGTTCGCCGACATTCTACTGGCAGGAGGGCTCGATGCCGAATTTGGGCTCATCGCCTACAGCGGGTTTCCTCGCATGCTGACAGACCTTACTGACGTAAGCGGACTAACCAATGCTGCGAGTAATTTCACAGGTACAGGTGCAGATGAACCCATTTTCGATGCGTTAGCCTTCGCGCTCGATGATATGTTTGCGTCAATAACGTATCGCAACGATTCACTGAAAAACATTATTGTTATTGGAGACGAAGCAAATAATGGTAACGTGCTTGTCAGTGCTCTGCATTCTTTAACCAATGACACGGAATATATAGCCAATTTACTTGACGTCAATAATGCGCTACTCAATGTTGTCATGCCGTCTGCTGAGGTGGGTGAACTGGCTAACCTAGCGACCAACACTGGTGGTAATGTATTTGATATCAATGGCTTGTTGGGTACAACAAGTGAAGTTGAAGCATTTATCAGCGACCTTGCGAACGCAAAGGTACAAGAGTCTATCGACTTCTGTTTACAAAATCCCAGTGATGCGATTTGTTCTGGCTTTGAGCCCATCCCTGAACCATCGAGTGTATGGCTGTTTGTTGGAGCGATGCTTTTGGGATTAAGGCCGCACCGTTAAACTGTTTTTTGTTGTTGATATAGCGTGCTTTGCACGCTTTTTTTATGCTAGTTTTTCGCGCGAGTTGATATTCGCTAATAGAGGATAACGGGTATATGAAGTTGCATATATTCTCGCTACTTATCATTGCCAACGTATGCCAGCTAAGTTATGCATCACAAGTTCCATTTTTGCGTGAAACAAAGCGGGTGTCATTGCCGCAATCGCTAAAAGAAACCTCTGGACTTCACTGCGAAGCGTCGGACTTTGTGTCTATTAATGATTCTGGCAATGAGCCCATTGTATTTCGTTTATCCGAACGAGGAGAAGTCGTCCATCAATACAAATTAACCAGTGATAATCGCGATTGGGAAGCTATCACGGGCGATAGCAATTTCTGGTATGTCGGTGATATTGGCAACAATACAGGTAGGCGCAAGCACTTGTCTATTTTAAAGGTCAGTAAAACAAATCCAAATGATATAACTGAACTGGTGTTTCGCTATGAAGGTATCGAGCCCTCTACTTTGGCATATTTATCCCATGATTTTGATGCAGAGGCTTTAGTTCATGTAAAAGAACATTTAGTCTTGTTCTCGAAAAGCTGGAATACTGAAATAACGAAAGTCTACCTTTTAGATAAAGCGTCTATAAATCAATTGTTAAAACCCAAAGCGACAATTAATGGGTTACCCGGGGTCGTAACAGGTGCAACGTGGGATAATCAACGACAAGAGTACATCGTCGTCGGGTATTCTCTACCTGTGTTTGGGACAATGCAGCCTTTTATTGCCTCTTTGGGCGAATCGTTCAACGTTTTGCAAATTCAGACTCTTGATAACTTATCGCAGGTCGAAGCGGTATGTGTTACCTCTGATAATAGGGTTTGGTTAACTCAAGAAGGCGGAGTATTTCAATCTCCATTGTTGATTGAGATGCATCGCCTATAACGCCTGATATTTGAGATTTTACGAAAAATTAGGCAGGAAAATGTTGTGGCTTTTTTCTTGTCGTCAGGAGCAATTCCTCATCAATTGGTCTAATTTTGCATACCCAACGAAGCGAAAAAGTCGCCTATAGTTTGCTCATCTTGTGAAAATGGTGTAAACCAAAATTAGGGAGCGCTGGCTCCTTCAGGAAAGTTACTCCATAACAAGTAGTAGGAGATGGCGATGCTGAAATTACAAAAATGGGTGGTATTGGTGACCATAGTGATGGTTTCATCAAAAGGTTTTTGTGGCGTGTCTTTGTCAGACGGTGCGAAAGACTGGTTGCACTCACAATTTTCTGACGGCTTGGCCGTGTCCTTTTCGAAAGACAAAATCGCGTTCAAAGGTTGTAAGCAAAAATCGTATCAAGTTGATTTTACACAAACCTTTGAAACGGGAATGAGATTACAAGGCTCGCTGCTATATGACAAAGGTTCTATGAGCCATGGTCATTTGGTACAGCGTGTGTCTACACATGCTTTTCAAGTTGCGTCTTGGTGGGATTACGACGACTTCTCCATCGGTTTAAGCGCCATGCAGCAATCTCGACATCAAATATCACTCCCGTTCACCCAGCCAATCAATTTACCTCGAAGCCAAACCCTTGGTGTGCATTTGCAAATGCCCGGCTTTTACGATGCTCATGAGTGGGAGTTGATTGCCACCCATAACAAGTGGACCGCAGATCAGAGCGAAATAGCGCTTCCTTGGACCAATAGCTACAATAATCAACTAGAAGTCAGTTACCGAATTGCATTTTAGATTGCTATAAGGCGAACACACCTCAGGCTTTTTTCAGGAAAACGGCATGGATGCACCGCTTTACTATTTTCGTAAAACACGGCGTCAGCACGCTAGAGTCTTCATTAATATGGCAATCGCCTGCTTGGTGTTTATGGCAGGATTCGGTTGGGCTCAACACTACAATGGCCTTGTCGTATCAAACGGCACAATTATGGGCGTTTACATTGGTTTTTCTGTCGCGTTTGTCGTGTTGGTTAGTGTTGTAGTTTGGTTATTTCGTCATCCCGCTACTTACGAAGTTACCATTACTAAAGAACGCTTTTGTATTGTGTATCCGCAATCAGAACAGTGGTCGTTTGACGTTGAAATTCAAAAGATCGTGCGATTTGAGACCCGAAATACACTCTCTCACGCTGGAAAAGGAATTGCACAAACGGGGATTGTTCTAGACGACGGACAGTTCAAACCTATCGTTCTAAACTATTTCAATGGAGAAACTCGCTGGAAGAACCTAACTCCCCTTAAAGCCATGCATACCGCTATCGCCACCGTAAACCCCAAAGTGACAGTGCATTATGGCGTCAACTACAAAGTAGAAGGTTTTTTGTCCCGAAGTTTTAAAGAATAATGGTTCCTAAATAAGCCTAAGTTGTTTTATTCTAAGCTTTTAAGGAGCGCGATATGATAACCCTCAGGGCATTCCGAGAAGCGGATGTCGTCACATTGGTACGTATACTCAATAACCCGGATGTGGCCTATTACCTATCGAGTAAAATCCCACAACCGTATACTGAAGCCGATGCCCTCTGGTGGATTCAGACAGGTAGTTTGCAGGGAATCGTTCGCGCTATTGATTATCACGGTGAACTTGTTGGCTGTGTTGGCGTGACGCCTGGCCAGTTTGAATATGCTAGGTCTGGAGAAGTGGGCTACTGGCTCGACCAATCGGTGTGGGGCAAAGGCATCGTTTTACAAGCATTGTCAGATTTAACCGAGATAGTGAAGGCTGAAACCGATATTGTCAGGTTATTCGCAACTATTTTTAGTGGCAATCGCAAGTCTGAGAGAGTGGTAGAGAAAGCGGGTTATACGTTAGAGGGGCAGTTCGCCCGCGCAATTTTCCGGCACGAGCGTTTTTTTGATGCGAAAATTTTTGCGTATCAATTGGAAAGGTAGGGCACTTTGTCAAAGGAACTGCCAAAAGTAGCTGAACGCAGAGATATAGTGTTTGGGTAGCAAATGATCAGCATCGAATTCAAGCCTGTATTTATGTGGCGTAGCCAAGGTATTAAACAAGGTTGCATTGTCTGCCTGTGTTGAATATTGGTCCTGATTGGCGGTAAACAGAACGACTTTGGCTTTGTCGATACTGGTGGCATGTGCCGAGGGTGACACTATAGCGAGCTCTGATTCGATCGCTGGCGGGACCATCGCAAAGACGCGAGATACATCCGGCTGCTTCGCTGCGACCAACAGTGCCATTTGAGCGCCCATGCTATAGCCTGTTACGGACATGTCTGTAGTGTTAAATATTGTAGATGTTTTCAGTTGCTTGATCAGCGCCAAATAGTCTCGAACAGTGTGGTCCACCATGGTGATATAAGGCTCTGTTTTTCCCTCATCCAATGCAGCAAGAATAGACGGTAGCAGCGGTGTTGCTTGCTTGCGTTGTCCATGATTTCTAGCATCAATGGCGATTACAGCGACACCGCTATTCAGCGCGATCTGTGTTATGTCGTGAGTGCGTTCTACTGTTTCAGAACCTTTGAATACGTCGTACCACACGCGACGACTACTGCGACCCATGCCGTGCATGGAAAGGAGTACGGAATACTGCTTTTTTTTATGTGTTGAAGGAAATTGAATTTCAGCCTCAACCCATTCGCCGTCAAAACTGACAAAACGAAAAGTTTGTACACCTTTTAAACTCGGATTTAGTTCGCCGATCGTTTTACTCGTCTGGGCGTGAACACTAAACGTGTTAGCAAAACAAATAAGCGTCAGTGTTAGGAAAACAAAAAAACGTTTAACATTATTCATATAGGTTTCTCATACGATGGGATGATAGCCAATATAAATGACAGCGAGTGAAATATGCGTGAAGCAATAGCACTATGATGGGGCGCTGGTTGTTTATGGCAGTTGTATGAATTAATGCTTAGTGCGTACATCGCAACCTGATGAAGTTTCCTCCCCCAGTCGTCGGTCTTGTATGAAAAGCAAAGTAGAGAGTCATGTCCGCAGTTGATAAGCCATTACCAGAACATGACCCCTAACATTTAAACCGATGGGATGAGTAAAAGCTTGCCAGATACCTGCCCACTCTCTATCAGTTCATGCCCGTAGGCTGCTTGTTCTAACGGTAATGTCGTAAATTTGGGTTTGATTTTTCCGTCAGCCAGTAGCACAAAGAGATGTCGCAACGCCTCATCAACTTTGTTGTACTGATTAAAGAAGGTGGCGTAGATTTCAGAGTAACTGATCGTTGGTGCCTTACCAAAATGTGACATTGCTTCCAATTGTAGGTTGGACTCACCCGCACCCGCTAAAAAACCAAATATAACGATATGGCCGAGGGGAGCGAGTATGTCAAAATCGTGTTTGATGGTGTCGCCTGCAACAGGGTTAAAGATATACTTAACACCCTGTTTATCCGCTGTCACGCTTTGAATCTGTGACACCCAATCACCTTCGGTAACAAAAGCATGATCTGCCCCATTTTCTCGAGCATTAGCGAGTTTGTGAGCGTGTCGCTCAAGGGCTATGACCTTCAGACCTGCAAGCTTGGCTAATTGTATAAGTGCAGTGCCAACACCGCCGGAGGCGGCGTAAATGAGGACGTATTCATCTTGCTGTACCTTTGCGACATTGTGAAGCATATGATAGGCGGTGAAATAATTTACTGGGATAACGGCCGCTTCATTGAGATCGATGTTGTCGTCCAATACGACAAGTTTGTCTCTATCTACTACCGCATAGTCGGCATAGGCTGACGCACCAATTGCACCCAAAAACGCGACTTTCTGGCCCGTTTTCAGCTCCGTATTGTTAGCGTCGGCAATCACACCGCTACCTTCTACGCCAAACACAAAGGGCAACGCCGGCATCATATTTGGGGGCATGTTTCCTTCGCGAATGATGGTATCGATAAAGTTGACTGGCGCGGCTGCCATTTTAACCAATACCTGTCCTGGACTCGGGATAGGAACGGGTAAATTGAAGATTTCGATCTTGTCTCTATTGCCTGTTTTTGCAATACCTACTGCTTTCATTTCATTACTCCTTTAGCCTAAAGGCTCTGTTTTGACTGAGTCTGACTTCATGTTAGCGTGATGAAACGGTCGTCGTAATGGTTGTTATTGGACTTGTTTATTGCAAAAATGGGATAATTGGTGGAGGTGTGCATGCAAAGAGTGTTAGATGATCTTATTGTTTTTTGTCAGGTTGTTGAGCTTGGGAGTTTAAAACAAGCGTCACTCGCACTGGCTATTCCGCATAGCACAGTTAGTCGTCGAATCGAAAAGTTAGAAGACAACTTGGGTTTTCCATTGTTATACAGAACGACTCGACATGTCACACCCACTCAGCGAGGCAAACAACTATTTGATGACTGCAAGCCACTACTAAAATCGGTTGATCAGGCGATAAAAATCGCCGTTAACGATGAACATACCTACCGAGGGCAAGTGAAAGTGTCATTGCCTGTCAGGGCGGGCATTGATTTTCTTGGTGAGTGGTTACTAGATTTCGCAAGCCAATTCGATGGTTTGGTTTTGGACATACAGTTATCCAATCGCAATGAGAATCTAGCTGAGCAGGATATCGACCTGGCGTTCAGGGTTGGTCCCCTACCTGACGCATCAGCGATTGCGTCGTACCTATGGGATATTCCTTACGCAGTCTATGCGACCCCCGCTATGGTTGAGCAATATGGATTGAATAATGGGGTAACGCTACAGCAACTTGAAACACTGCCTGCGGCTGTCGCGAGACCAGCAAAAAGGTGGTTTTTTGAAACTGGCGACAACGACGAGCGCGCTGTTTCACCGAATGAGCGTTTCGTCGTCGATGATCTTGGTCTAGTACGCAGTGCCTTACTCACCGATAAAGCGTTGGGTATGTTACCTATGTCGATGGCACAAAACGAAGGGCTTGAGAGCATCGCGCTAATTGAGGGAAAGCCTAGGACTCGAAAAATGTACGCGTATTATCTTGGACGACGCCACCCATCAAGCTTCGTCAAACAAATGATAAACTACGTCAGAGCGAGACATGTTGGTCAGCTAGCATGCTCTGGCGATGTATAGCGACGATTAACAAGAAGGGCTATTCTACTAACAAGAATAGCCCAAACGTCAATGGCGTTAACTTGCCATTTCGGGTTGCAATACTCTGCCGTCCGCTAATTCAATCACGGTATCTGTTGGCGCAATGAGGTCGCGATTATGCGTCACCATGATGACACTCACTTTAGCAGACATTTGTCTAATCAAGCCCATTAACACTTGCTCGTTTTCACTGTCCAGTGCGGACGTTGGTTCATCCATAATGAGCACCTGAGGACGGCGCATTAGCGCGCGAGCAAGGGCGAGTCGCTGTTTTTCTCCGCCGGACAATTGTTGCAATTGCTCGGTGAGTAATAGATCTAAATTGTTTTCTATTTTACTGCACCAAGGTGCTAGGCCGACTTGTTCAAGCACAGCGATGATCTCACTGTCAGTAGGCCGTTGTTTTAGCCCTAGCGTCAAGTTGTCTCGCACACTTGCGCAAAATAGTTTGGGTTCTTGATCAAGCCATGCCATATGTTCACGAATTGACACCAGATTAAACGTCGACATAGGTTTGCCATTAATCAAAACATTGTTATGAGTCTGGTCATAAAACCCAAGCAGTTGCTGAATGAGTGTTGATTTACCGCTACCACTCGCGCCGACTAGCATTGTCATGCCAGTACGAGAAAATAGGGTGTTAACGTTATTTAAGATTATTTGTTCTTGAGTTGAAAACGTAAGATTATCAGTCTGTAAGCTTTCGATTGTACTAATTGTATCTGTGCCTTTACTGGTTTCGATAGGAAATTGATTTATCTCTCTTAAACGAACTGATGCTCCTATTGCTCGCTGTAAATTACTGAAAAACATTCCCATCGCCATGAGTGGAAACGCCAGCCCAAATAAGTACATGAGAAAAGCGGTTACGGTACCGAGTGTCAGTGAGCCTGTTGCAATCCAGTAAGCTGAAAACGCCAATATTGCAACCATGCTCATCATCAGCACTAAGTTTGAGATAGGACCAATCATTGCGAGGACCTTGGCTTGCCGCATGGCGTGTTTGTAGCTCTCGTTAAGCAGGCTATCACCTTGCTTAAGAATGTCATCGGCACCGTTGTGAGCGCGAATGAGCTTACTGCTCCTGAACCAATCTGTCGTTTGGCTAATCAGGTTGGCTTCAGCGTTCTGAACGGCTAAGCCAATACCCTGCATCGAAAGTGCCAGTGGCGTAATAATAACAAAGCCTGCCAATACACAGGATACCAACACCAGAGTCAGACGCCAATCAAGCACCGACATGACGATGATGACGGCAACAAGAGAAATAACTCCGCTTAATAACCCAATCAGATCTTCGGCTAAGATGGTCTTGATAGACATACTGTCATTCGCAATACGCGCACTGAGCTCGGCACTGTGCTGAAAATTCATTGTACTTTGTTGTGTGTTCAGTACGCGATGTAATAGCGAATAACGCAGACTTAGATTTACGCCAGCCCCCAGTTTTGCACCATACCAACCTAGTACGCCTTCGCTTACGGCGGCGGTTAGCACGAGAACAATCAGAAGAGCAATGACCATGTAGTCAATGCCAGATGCACTAATGCTGTCGACAAGGTGGCTGCTATAAAGCGGGATGACCAATTCCAATGCAGTGGCGATTACAACGAGTAAACCCATGACAATAAACTGTTTTTTGTTGGGTTTGTGGTCACTTAGTAGTGACCACAGTGTTTGGGAGTCGGGGGCTGTTTCTGTCATGTTAACCTCAGTAGCTTGAAAATGACCGTGTGGTCAATAATCTAGTTGACCCTTTGGTCATTGTCAATGACCGGGTGGTCAAAAAATAATTTTTGTGTCATGATGGCACTATGAATAGATGGCAAATACTCAAGCAATGAACCCAAAGAAAGACTTAATTCTTGCAACCGCAAAAAAATTATTTGTAGAGCAGGGCGTTGGAGGGACAACAATCGCCCGCATTGCGTCAGAGGCCGGCATTGCTAAAGGCTCGGTGTATTCTTACTTTGAAAGCAAACAAGCCATTGTGTTGGCGTTATTGCAGGCGTTCTTCGAAAAAAGTCAGGTCTTTCTCGACAGTTTAATTGAAAGCACAGAAACGCAAGGGCTTGCGCTGATTAATGCGTATATTGTCCACGAACTCGATATTATCGATGATGACAAAACGCTACATCAGGTGTTGATGAAAGATGACTCTATGGTCATGGATGATGATCTACTCGACTTCGTGCAACACTGCCGTGCAGAGTACCATCGAAGCCAAACCATCCTAGTACGAAAAGCGTTTGGAAACTTGGACGAGAAGTGGATGATGGATGTGGTGACGTTACTCAACGGCGCTATATATGAATACAGTATGTATATTACGCTAGACGACGCGTCGTTAACGTCGTCGGCATGTGCGGATATAATTGCTTGTAGTATGGATGCCACCGTCACGGCGTTAACTCAATCCACGCTTGAACCTGCTTTAAGTCCGGCGTTATTACCCAATTTCAGTGAGGAACCCCACATGCGTCACAAACGCGCGATTGGTGAATTGCTGGCGTCTATGGAAACCCAAGCGGAAAAAATGGGCGAAGAAGATCAACAAGTTGTGAAAGAAACCGTGACGTTGATTACACAACAATTAGCGCTGGAAGTCGTCAGTGATGTCATGCTTAGAGCACTGATTGCAAATTTAGGACCCTATGAGCTTATTCAAGACAATCGCAAAAAATTGGCAGATTTACTCGACGTGCCTTTAATTTAACGCTCTCACCAGCGTCGAAGTATCCGCTCAAATGAAGACGCATTTAGCAGTGAGGCTCTTGGTTTGGCGTAGTCGACGGGTGAAAGTAATACATCAACACGACCCGTGCTTGTCATCTCTGCAATAGCTTGATTGAAACTCTCTACGTGTTGCTCAACGTTGGGTATGTCTTTGCTAAATGACACTAGGTAGTGTGTTGTGATAAGCGGCGTGGGTGAGACATCGAGTAGTTCTTGGCCTTCAGCAAGCAAGAGTAAATTGAGCTCGTCTAAAGTAAGTTTATCGAGTAATGCGTAATCAGCACGCTCGTCACCGAGTTGTTTGAATAAGTCAGTCAACGTTGGATTTCGTGACCATTTGACCTCGGCGTAACTTCGAATAAGTGGATTGAAGGCATGGCGATTGAGTATGCCTACACGCTTGTCATCTAATTCATCAACGAGCGTTATTTCGCTTGCCCCAATACTTTTACTCACAAGATAGAGCGCTAATGGCAGGACCGGTTCAGAGTAAATGAAACGCGAAGACGGTTCGTCAAATGCTGGAATCGAAAAGTGTCCGTCAAACTTACCAGAAATTAAGCCGCTTCCAACAAATGCTCGTCGCTCTATATTAAAACGCGCGGCGATATCTGCTTTATCCAAGGCCTCTTTGACAATCTCTTGCAGGCGCGCAGGTTGATTTGAGGGAGCAACTAACGTTGGGATTGACGGTGAGACAAATTGCAAGGGACGTTGCTGTGCTAATGAAATCGTCGTACTTCCCAGTACCAAGAGTAGCGTGAATAACCCAAATTTGAGGCTTTTCAAAAAGACAGTCCTGTTTACAAAATATCTGCGTATCAAAAGCTTAGCAGACCTTATATCAAACCGCATAGATAAATCATGCTCTCAGAATGTGAATACGCCGTTAGGCTC
>CAWUJV010000091.1:0-17014 GCA_963922845.1 uncultured Alteromonas sp. | reverse complement strand
TCGGGAAATCGTTGGCGAATCGCACGAAACTCATCAATGTTACTCACCAGTAAATCCACCAATAACGGTTCGAATCGCTTCCCTTTCTCTTGCAGAAAGTAGTCTAAAATGGCGTCGTCAGACCAGGGTTCTTTGTAACATCGTTTACTGCCCAGCGCATCAAAGACATCCGCAACGGCAGAAATTCTGCCAGCGACATGAATTTCGCCTTGGTATAAGCCGCGTGGATAACCACTGCCATCCCAGCATTCATGGTGCTCATGGGCAATATGGGCACCGAGTTGAAGAATGGGATTGTCTGATTTACACAGCATATCGAAGCCGATTTTTGCATGGGTACGCATGACACGCTGCTCGTCATCAGAGTGGGGCCCGGGTTTATTGAGAATATTATCTGGTATGCCGACTTTGCCGACGTCATGTAGCGGCGAGGCCAGTTGAATAAGTTCGGCATCGCGCTCGCTGAGTCCATATAAGGTGGCCAATAAATGACTGATGTGTGCCACGCGTTTTACATGGCTCCCTGTTTCCTTAGATCTGAGTTCAACGGCTTCGCCAATGACGTACGATAACTCGCGCTGAGATTCTTTGATGATCTCGCGAAGCTTAAGGTTTTCATGTGCAACAGCAATGTTGTGAGCAAACGACGATAGTAAGTGGTGCTGCACGTCTTCCATCGGGCTTTCTTGCGCGACATAAAGCACATTTTCGGTACCGCGTTTAGTCGTAAAATAACCAACAAAAAAGCCAGGGCTCATGTGATTTTGTTTCTTCGCCAAAGCCGCGTCAATTCTCGCTTTAATCTCAGGTGTGAGCGGGTTGTCAGAACGCGAGTTATGGGCCAAAACATTAAGTTCGGTATGACCATCAACCAGCTTTTCTCTCGTGAGAGCGCAACAGACTATATCGTTGTACTCAATACCCAACACAACGGAAATTTGGCCTAAAATCGCGCAAGCAAATTCGCTTAGCGAGTCACATTCAATAAAGGTCGAGGTGGCATCAATAATGCGCTCAAGACCACGCCTATGCGTTTCAATCACTTTGATATCGCGATATCCGCGCAGCGCAGCAAAGATAGAGGTTTTAAGACGTAATGCCGTTAGCTCCGTTTTATTCTTGTAGTCATTAATGTCGTAGTCTCTAATGACACTCTCTTCGGGGGCTTCACCGGGTTGACCTGTCCTTAATACAATTCTGATAGTGTGATTTTGCAACTCGTCGCGAATCCAACGGATTAAATCAAGTCCAGCGTGGTTGCTTTCCATCACAACGTCGACAATCGCAACCGCAATAGTGCGCTCGGTGTCCGCTTCTAAAATCACTTTGGCTTCCGCGGCTGATGAGGCAAACTCGAGTGATAACGGCAGATTGTCAAAATGGAAATCGTTTAGCACTAGCCTCGTGATCTGATGAATTTCGGGTTCGTCATCAATAACCAGAATTCTCCACCCTGAAGGACGCTCCGAGGGAGTTTCTGGTACATCATCGTCGGCAAAGAGTACTTCATCATCAAGCATGTAAGTAGAACCTAATGTCTGTTATCAATTTGACTATAGACAGAGGTATCTTATTTTGCGTAGCTGTTTTGGTGATAAATTATGAATTTTTACACCGATACCTCAGCTGAAACTTTTACGCCGCGTATTATTTTTTAGATTAAAAAAGCAACAGGGTTGAATGTTGGGTGTACTTTGCCTATAACAGAAGGATGGCCGAATGGAATCGGTTTGACCACTTGCCAACGAGGACACGGATGTGACACATGTAACCAATAAAAGTCTGTTGTTGTTATCCCTAATTTTTAGTGCTGCCACGGTACTTTTTTTCGCGTTCATACTGTTTCGAGCCGATTCTGGACTCATCTACTTTATAGCGCCCTATATCATCATGATTGCTCGCTCTTTTAGTTTGACGGTGAAGCGAAGCTCGCTGTTTTACGTCAAATTGGCGATGTACATGTGTTCTATTGCCCTAGGTCTAGCCTTGGTCGCGGGCAAAGCGCTTGATGTGTCGCCAGGACACATCGGCGAAGTGGCCATATTGTTGTTACAGTACGGCACGATTGTGTTAATCGAAGCGTGCTGGTGGGGCGAATGGCTATCAGGAAAGACTGCTGAATCACGCGCTAAGAGCGTGAAGCGAAATTAATCAATTTCTGGGTTATCCACGCGGATAGCCTGGGTGCAAGTCTGGCCTGTAAATAAGTGAATTTGGCTTTGACACCGGGGATAATAAGAAACCGATTGTTCGCAATCCCTTTTTGGGCGGCTTTGGTTACCGTTTTGACGTCGAGGGTTCCACCTACGTCCTTTAAAAAACGGGTCTGCGGTAAAATAGATTTTGCCTCTTCTGCTATCAAAGGCGTATCCACTTCTGGTGGGCATAATACTGACACACCAATGTTGTATTCGGTCAATTCTTGTCGAAGCGCGCCAGCCAAACCTATCAAAGCAAACTTACTCGCACTGTAAGTACTGTAACCATATACTGGGATAATACCGGCCAAAGAACTGACAAAACAAATTTGGCCCGAGCGACGCTTTTGCATGTCAGGTAGAAAGGCCTTTACGAAAGTTCTGCTACCAAAGACATTGGTTTTCATTAGCGTTTCAAAGCTATCTTCGCTGTCATCGATAAAACGTTTGCTGTAGCAAATACCTGCGCTTAGGATGATTAAGTCAGGTGTGCCAATTTCAAGCGATGTCGTTTTCGCAAATGCAGCCACATTCTCACTATTGTTTATATCGATGGAATAACCTCGAATTTGAGAACGAGGTAAACTTGAGATTTGTTGGCAACGAATAATGGCATCATCTATTTTCTTTTGATCTCTTGCGACTATCGTGACGCTCCAGCCAAGAGAAGCATAGGCTTGTGCCAAGTCTAATCCTATACCTGAAGACCCTCCGGTCACCAGTACGTGTTTGTGTTGCATAGCCGTCCTTCGTTGTTCTCTTTATGATAAACGCGCGCTTCACTTCGGCGTATTTTGGAAACACAAGAGTAAACGAATTTGAGTGAATGATCAGTGATGCGACGAATTTTCTCGCTTCAGAAAATCGGGAGGCAAAAGCACGATAGCGTTTGGGCCGGCGACATGGCGATAGCTTTTCGCTATCCAATAGCGCACAAGTGGCCAGTCAGTCTCGTCGCTGATTGGTATCGTCAGCCATAGTCCATTTTGAAAATGCCAGTCTACGGGCAGGTGGTGCAGTTCTTTTGCTGCCCGTAAAATGTCACAAATAGCCAGACGAAAATTGACAAAAACGTGGTTATTTTCGACGTAGTGGTAAGCGAAACAACCTTGTTTTAATGTTCTTTCGTTTGCCTTCTTACTAAAGCGAATTTTAGGAAACGTTGCGCAGATATCGTGGAGTTTGTTTAAAGCTTGTTCTGTCACCATAACATTGCTCACTTCATTGGTTTTGTGTTAGTGGCCTAATCCGAATATGTAAGAAATCCGATTCTTAGTTCCAATCAAACCCTAGACAGTCGGTTCGAATCGATTTCCTAACCTAAATCTATTGTGTGACGTGAAAGAACGTAAAGCGCCAATGCGCTGCCGCCCTCTAGTCTTGCGATGCGATTTCCATGTTATTATCAGATTCCACAGCGTTGGCATTACTCGTTAAATCGACAGTCTCTTTCAATTGGTAGTGGACTGTGGTGAGCAATTGATTGTCCAAATAGATTTCCATGGCGTAGTCTCCCGCTATGTCATACTCGTCACTTTGCAAAAACACCGCGCCGCGATTTGTGCTTTGCATGGGTTTACCCATAACTTTGGTGGTCACGTTGTCATCTAAAGTTGGGATGATGTGTACTGTGCCAAGTAAGAATGGCGTCTCGTCGTTCCTCGAAACGACTACTCCATACAGTGTTTTTTGCTGTGCTTTGCCAACAGGTATTGTTGTCGTTTCCTTAAAACCTACGGGCTCGCCCGCATCATTTTTCATTACAACACCGAAATTTATAGTGTAGACCTCTTCCTTGGCATTCACGGAAACACTCATAACTAGAAATAAAAGTAGGAATCTCATCATGACTATTCTCCTATGCAACAAGCGTCATTCTTGAACGGTGAAGTGTAAATAGTAGTGCTATCACAAAAAGGCTGATGCTATGTGGTGTAGAAACAGCAACGGCATCTGCAGGCTTTACCCCGCTTATTTCACCAATCAGTTTTTGATCAATGGCCTGTTCAAAGGTTTGAAAATTGTTAGTGGCTAGCATGAAAGCATCTTCGCCACCGATAACGTTTTCTAAGTATTCATCTGCAACATACTGAGACGGTGAAATGACGATTCCGTTAATTGTGTCGACCCCATTAGCTAGCGCGAGTGCTCGAGCTTGCTCTGGCGCTACACCGTTGTTGTTTGTGCCGTCACCCGATACATCTATTATGTTTTGAGTACCACTGAATCCATTGTCTTGAAACAATGGATAACCAAATTCAATTGCTTCTCCTATAGCTGTCCATCCTGCAAAAGGACGGGCGAGACTGGCTATGGTCGTTGACAAGCTGCTCGCAGACTCAATGGAATCAACTAATGTCCAATCAATCATAACTTGCTGATCGTTTTCACCTGACCACATTATTAGCTGAACTGCTATCGACCCAACTGGACCGGCCAATATGGCTTGCTGTAGGTTGTCACTCGCAAACGAATTAGCGTACCCATCCAATTGAAGTTGGTATTCTCTGGAGTTGACACTCCCTGATACGTCTAATAACAACTGTAGCTCGGTGTCGACCTCGACTTCTTCTATACCGTGGGTTGTTCCACTCACTACCGCGAACATCAAAAACGTGCCTAATAGCTTTAATTTTTTCACGACCGACTCCTCAAAAAGTGTCACCAGAAGTCCAGTGCAATTAGGTAGCCAATCTGTAAGTGTCTGAAAAATATGAAGTAGGCTACGGACGGGAATCGAATTAATTCGCAATTTGAAAAAAAATGTTGGGTGAACGTCGCAAAATGAAAATATCACGAGGTGGCTAAATCGTTTTTCCTTTTTGAATCAGTGACTTCATTGCTGGACTATATTTTGCAACTCACATGCCTACTAACTTAAGAATGAGGAGCGTCATGTCGAATCGCACATATAACAATGATAGTCGCGGCTACAAGCGCTCGAAGCGGTCATCAGTTAACTGGATATCGGTGTCTCTCGTAATCATGGTATTTGTAGCAGCCGGTTTGCTCGGTGTAACGCTGAAGCAATGGAAAAACCATAATCACCAAGTGGAAGAAAAAGAGGAATTGGAAGCGTTAGTTTCTGCTCAAGAAAAAGAGCTTATGGTGCTGCGTGGAATCAATCCATATCAATATAAGTATTCGCAGATTTTGACTTCGAACGATACGACTCGCGACATGTTACCAGGGTGGGTAACACGGGTTTATACCGCGCCTGATAATCTTTCTGAACTCGGTACTAAAATGGATATGGGGGCATTTATTCTAGACCAATCAACGTTTACACTGGCATCGCACAAAAGCTACGGGGTTGAATCGCCGGTCAACCCTCTGTATCGGTTAAACGGCGTACTGCCCAGTGGCAATGCAGGCCGTTTCCAAATAGGCGTGAGATTTACGTTTGCCGATACGTTGGCTGGATCCGAACCCGTTTATTCTCATTACGTGTCCTGCTACGCAAGGCTAGACGTGAACAACAAGCGTGTTATTGAGCGTCGAATTAAATTCAACATATCGAAAAAAAATAATGAGCTGGTCACTGGTGATGTGATGGTAGAGCAGGGTATCCATCCAATATCTGCGATACTTTATTGCGACGACGATTCGACAGTTTCGGGTCAAGATGTGCAGATTTCTATGACCTTTCGAGAACCGGGCGCGCACTCATTTCGCAAAAGTGGAGATTCCGTTTTTCATCTATACAAACGCTCTCGGAGTTAGTGCAGCAGCGGTGCTATGAAAAGCGGGTCACGATAAAAGACCCGCTTTTCAAAGAAATCGAGGCTAGGTCATAGTGACGTATTCTTCACCTGATGTGGGGTGAATCGCGACGCAGGCATCAAAATCCGCTTTAGTTGCACCCATTTTTATCGCTACTGCAAAGCCTTGCAGAATCTCATCCATACCGTGACCAATGCCGTGTAGTCCGACGACCTTTTCATCGTCCCCCGCACAGATAAGTTTCATCTTGGTCATTTGGCGATGTTGAGTTACCGCAGTGTACATTGCGGCAAAACTAGATGAATACACTTTGACATTGTCTTCACCGTAAGTCTCGTTAGCTTCGAGCTCCGTCATACCCAATGTGCCAATAGGCGGATGACTAAACACCACAGTCGGTATCAAAGAATAGTCCATGTGAGCGTCTGTCTGGTTGTTGAAGAGACGTTCGCTTAGTAGGCGCCCCGCTTTTACCGCTACAGGCGTAAGCTCGGCTTCACCTGTGATGTCACCTACCGCATAAATCCCTGATGCTGTTGTGTTTTGATATTTATCAACTTTGATGGTACCGAATGGTAAACGTTCGACATCAGTGTTTTCCAGCCCGATGTTGTCCGTAGCTGGTGCGCGCCCAATTGCCCAAATTAAACAGTCGGCTTCGATAGTCGCTTCGCCTTTCAAGGTGATGAGTAAGCTACCATCTTGTTGTTTTTCCACGTGCGTAATTTCGTTGTGCGTATGCAGTGTAGGCCCTGATTCGGCCATCATTTCTACCAGCGTTTCATGGATGATAGGGTCGAAATTGCGTAACGGTGCATGGCGTCTGACGATTAGGTGCGTTTCGCTACCAAGGCTGTGCATTACGCCAGCTAGCTCAACACCAATGTATCCAGCGCCGACAACCACTACCCGTTTTGGCTGTTCAGTTAGCGCGAAGAAACCATCTGAATCAATACCCAGTTCAGCACCCGGCACGTTTGGAATAACGGGACGACCACCGGTCGCGATAGTGATATGCGGCGCGGTAAACTGTTCGCCGTTTACTTCAATGGTATGGTTATTAATGAACTTGGCAAAGCCCTCAATCACGGTAATACCGTTGTTACTAAGCACTCGGTCATACGACGCGTGGATGCGCGAAATATAGTTCTGACGGCTTTCTACCAACTTGGCCCAACTGAAGTTGTTGAGTGTGACGTCAAAACCGTAGTCCGATGAATAGTGATTGATAGCCTCGGCGACCTGAGCGCCAAACCACATGGCTTTCTTAGGCACACAACCTACGTTTACGCAGGTTCCGCCCATGGCTTTCGCCTCGACAATGGCGACTTTCTTGCCGTGTTTTGCTGCACGGTTGGCAGAGGCAATACCGCCACTACCACCGCCAATACAGATGTAATCAAAAGCTTGCATAAGACACTCACGCTAAATATGAAATCAACATGTAGATAGTGTTGCACGAAAGAAAATTTCATACAAAGCGTGAATTGTGTTTTTTACGTGCTGTTCCCATTCGGAACTAAGCAGTTTGTTCCTCTTCTGCTTCCACATCACTCTCGCAGGCTGCTTTTATCGCAATCTTCAAGAACAATTGATGATCTTTTTCATACAGCTTTAACTTCGCAATAGTCGCATCATTAAACGTATGGTCCTCTGGTAACAATAAAATGTGATTGTCGTTGTACAAGTTATTACTTAGCTTCATGCCAGGCATTAATTCCTTGGTCGATATCACATTGTCCATTAACGTCGGCAATGCCACTTCATCTGTATTCAACAAGACGTCTAAGATGTTGCCGTCATAGCGAGTATTTCTGTGTTTCTTCATGTAGGCGCGGGCATCCATTGGTGTCATTTTCTTGCCGGTTAATTTACCTGACACAAGACGCCAGTAGTCACGTGATACTGCAATCAAACGAGAACCAAAAGGAATCTCCGGGCCTTCTTTTTTGTACAAACCAGAACCATTTACATACTCATATTGATATTCAATGATTTCAGATACCGTATGCAAGTGTTCAGATGGTGCTAGGATCAACGCAGCCTGCTTGGTTTGCGACAAGTACTGGCTTTGTTGTTCAAAGGTCATCTTTTCAAATGGCTTGTCGTAGTCCTCAGGAGATAAACCTAACAAACCTATCTCACAAATCATTGCCGCGTACTGTGCTTGTTTAATTTCGGCGTCTTCGACGTGTAGCTTTCTGGCTAACAATCCCGCTAGATCACTGACCTCGATAGCGAATTTCCCGTCTATATTGGGGTTGATCGCAACCACGTTGAACAGTACTTTTTCCAACGCTTGATTTTTGGCTTCAATCTTTGCCAATGCTGCACGTATTTGACGAGTACGCTTGACTACAACACCTTCTAAATCATGGTTGACCTCTTTCAACAAACTATTTTGCTTTTGCGTCAACAACTGTAAGCGTTGGTTGTCTAGCTTGAGTTTGATGCGTTCAAAGCCCTCTGAAATGGCGTCGGCAAGTTCTTTGTTGTCCCAAGGCTTTTGCATAAAACGGTGAATTTTACCCTGATTCACCGCTTGTATTGTGGTGTCAAAATCCGAGTGACCCGTCAGCACAATACGGAATGTGTCTGGGTATTTCTCTGCAACTTGTTCGAGTAATTGCGCGCCAGACATGTTTGGCATTTTCATGTCGGATACAATAACGTGGACGGTGTTTTTGCTAAGCACGTCTAACGCTTCTGCGCCACTTTCCGCAAACAACATATTCAACTTCATTTTATACAAAGCACGTTTTAGCGCTTTTAAGATATTAGGCTCGTCATCAACAAACAGAATTGTTAATGGCGTTTGGTCTTCTGAAGCCGTGTGTTTGCCCATAAGTACTCCCAGCCTGCGACGTTTTGCGACAGTCATGATTAACCTCCTTTAGTATTACTTGTAGTGTTTGCAATAGGCAAGCCAACCTTGAACTAACTGTTAAGTTTATGTTTTGTATTGATTTTTATTTTTGGCTGGCGAACGACTTTTTTCGATTGTTGGAAAATCCTGGTACTCAATCGCAATTTGCAAAACTAAATTTGCGAGAATAAAACCCTCTTCCTTGTTTTTACTCGTCGCCATCCCTACATTCATTGTTATTCGATATGCAATAAAGAGTGACCTATGAGCGCCACACCAATAGAACACGTCGACGGCCTGCCGCTGTTTTCAAAAATTAGCCCTGAACAAATTCAACCCGCTATTGAAAAAGCTATTCAGGCTTGTAAGGACACCATCGATAATGTGGTCGCCTCGGGTGAGGTGAGCTACGCCAGCGTGGTTGAAACGATCGAAGAAGTTGATGACGCATTAGGTAAGATGTGGTCGCCAGTGTCTCATATGAACTCGGTGGTCAGCAGCGATGCATTGCGTGAAGCCCACGACGCGTGTTTACCCATGTTATCCGAATTTGGCACCTGGGTAGGTCAACATGAAGGGTTGTACAAAGCGTATCAAGCGTTAAAAGACAGTGATGAGTTTGCTCATCTTGATGAAGCGCAGCAAAAACATATCACCAATACCCTTCGCGACTTTACTTTGTCTGGCGTCGCGCTAAGTGACGAGAAAAAACAACAATACGCCAGTATTCAGGCTAAATTGAGTGAGCTTTCATCTACTTTTAGCAATAACTTAATGGATGCCACTATGGGCTGGCATAAAGTCGTGACTGACGAGAGTCAGCTTGTTGGTTTACCTGACTCGGCAAAGGCAGCCGCCGCGCAGGCAGCTCGACAGAAAGATTTGCAAGGCTGGCTGTTTACACTTGATATTCCCAGTTACTTGCCAGTGATGATGTACGCCGAGCAACGTGAACTCAGAGAAGAGATGTATAAGGCGTACGTAACACGAGCATCCGATCAGGGGCCATTGGCAGGTAAATTCGACAACACCCAGGTTATTGATGAGACATTGGTGCTTCGTGCACAACTTGCTGAACTACTTGGATTCGATAGTTATGCCGACAAGTCTTTGGCGACAAAAATGGCCAATTCTACAACCCAAGTAACCAGTTTTTTACGTGACTTGGCTGCGCGCTCTAAACCGCAAGCTGAACAAGAATTGGCTGAAGTACAAGCGTACGCAGAATCTGTGTTTGGTATATCTGAACTTGCGGCTTGGGATATTCCGTTTTACAGCGAAAAACTGAAGCAAGAAAAATACGCCATTTCAGATGAAATCTTGCGTCCATATTTCCCTGAAAATAAAGTCGTTCATGGTTTATTTGAAGTCGTTAACCGCCTATACGGTTTACAAATCAACGAAGTTGAAGGCGTGGATACTTGGCATGATGACGTGCGTTATTTTGAGATTAAAGACAGTGTCGGCGATTTGCGAGGTAGCTTCTACCTTGATTTGTACGCCCGTGCCAAGAAACGCGGTGGCGCTTGGATGGATGAATGCCGAGTTCGTCGAGTTCGACAAAACGGCACAATGCAATCGCCGGTCGCCTATTTGACGTGTAATTTCAACGGTCCCGTTGACGGCAAGCCAGCCCTGTTTACTCATGACGAAGTCGTGACACTGTTCCACGAGTTTGGGCACGGTATTCATCACATGTTGACGAAGGTTTCCGTTGCAGGTGTATCAGGTATCAATGGTGTACCTTGGGATGCGGTCGAGCTTCCCAGTCAATTTTTAGAAAATTGGTGTTGGGAAGAGGAAGCGCTTGGGTTTATTTCCGGGCACTACGAAAGTGGTGAGCCATTGCCTAAAGACTTGCTCGATAAAATGCTTGCTGCGCGGGATTACCAATCGGCGATGCAAATGGTTCGTCAGCTGGAATTCAGCTTGTTTGATTTCTTGTTACATCAGCTACCACAAGGCCAAGCCGATGTCCAAGGTGTACTAGATCAAGTCAGGTCGGAAGTGGCGGTGCTAACGCCCCCAAGCTTCAATCGATTCCAACACAGCTTTGGTCATATTTTTGCCGGTGGCTATGCCGCGGGTTACTACAGTTATAAATGGGCTGAAGTCCTGTCTGCAGACGCTTACAGTAAGTTTGAAGAAGAGGGAATTTTCAATCGAGATACTGGGCAATCATTTTTGAATAATATTCTTGAGATGGGCGGAAGTCGCGAGCCTATGGACTTGTTTGTTGCCTTTAGAGGCCGAGAGCCACAAGTTGACGCCTTACTTCGTCACAGCGGGATTCGCGGATGAGGTTAGAATCGTTTGACGCCATTTATCACCGTGCCGCAGAGCGAAAAGGTGGTGAGGGCATACTTAATCGTATGATTTCCGCTCCGCTGTCAAAAGCAGAAATAGCCAACATTGCCGATGATAGAGTGTTGGCTGCGTTTACCAAAAAGGTATTCCAGTCAGGTTTCGTATGGCGCGTGATTGAACAGAAATGGCCTGATTTTGAAGCGGTCTTTTTTGGTTTCAATGTCGATAAAGTCTTGTTAATGCCGGACGAAATGCTAGAGCAAAAGTCTACGGACAAGCGCATTGTGAGGAATTACAAAAAGGTAATGACGGTGCGAGACAATGCGTTAATGCTAAGTGATATTCGACGTCAACACGGAAACTTTGGTAACTTCGCGAACACGTACAACGCTGACAACATTATTGAGCTGTGGGCGTACCTAAAGAAACACGGTGCGCGTTTGGGCGGTAATACAGGGCCTTATTCGCTACGAGCGTTGGGTATTGATACGTTTTTGCTCAGTCGAGATGTCGAAGGCTACTTCCGTCAACACGATTTGATCAGTGGAAGCGCTACGTCAAAGCGCAGCTTGACGGCAATCAATCAAGCATTTGTCGAATGGCAAAAACAGAGCGATTGGTCTCTTCAAAGTTTGAGCCAGTTAGTCTCGCTCAGTTGTGGTGACAATTACCGACTAGGTGATGAGGAATAAAAAAGCAGAGGATGACCTCTGCTTTTTTGTATCCGTGAAGATTAGGTCATTTATCTGTGCAGATTGGTATTACGCCCTAGTCGAGGTCACCGACATCCCATTCGCCAACGGCGATACGCAAGGACATGTCATCCGTCAGGTCAAACTCCATGCCTGCTAATGCGCGATAGCCTGTTTCCCATCCCGATATTGATTCATTGGGACCTTGATAATCGCCATAAACCTTTCCTACACCAAGTTGCACAAAGGGTCTGGCCGAGTCCCATAAGCCCTTGTATACCAGCGAGGTATCCGCCCATATACCAATATTGTCCAAGCTGGCGTCTAACGACATCGCCGGTGAAACTTGACGAAGATCGTTGGTTGTGGCGTAGGTGACAGACAAAGCAGTATCAAAACGCCAGTTCTCATCGATATGCCATTGTTGACTCGCCCCTAGAGAAAATTGCGCCAAAATGTCATCATCAAAATCGATATTAGTTGGTGTGGCGAGGGCATTGCCGTTACCGAATGCTAAACCGGCTTCAAATCGAAAATCGGTTTCAGTCGCAGTAGCGTTGACGGCGATAAATAAGGGTAGCCAAGCGAGTGGTATAAATCGTTTCATTTTAAGCATCCTTGTCGTTGGATTCGAAGCGGAGAATATCGCCTGGCTCACAGCCCAAAGCGATGCAAATAGCGTCAAGTGTTGAAAAGCGAATCGCTTTGGCTTTTCCCGTTTTCAACACCGATAAATTTTGCGGCGTGATGCCGACGTGGTCAGCCAAATCATTCAGACGCATTTTGCGTTTAGCGAGCATGACATCTAGATCTACGATGATAGCCATTAGACTGTGAGCTCCTGTTCTTCTTGGAGCGATTTAGCCTCGTGCATGATAAGCCCTGCAATCGTCAACATTATTCCTAACACAATTAAGCGTAAGTCATCGCTGCCAAAACCAATATTGATAGCGCCGTGTTGCAATAAACCTAACAGCTTGAACGATAGAATAAGCAGTGGTGGGTAGACCAAACCAACAATCGGCCACGCAATGAAAAGTGAACCCGTTCTGCGAATTTGTGTGATCGAAGAACGCGCAAATATTTCACCTCGTTGGTAGCAACGAAACAGTTGGAAGAGGCTCCAGTAGATCAATCCGTAAAAAATGACTTCGGGTAGCGACAGCCAGAGCAATCCATTGAATCCTGCCTGACTCAACTGTTCTATTTCCGATTCATAATGGTCTAACGTGTAATCCGTCAGAAACGACAACGACTCTGTTGGCGCAGTTTTGGTGTCGCTAGGCGTAGCAGTCTGGGTGAAGATAGCGGCACTCCACACGCCAAAATGCAGAATAGCACCAAGAATAATGGCCCATTGCACAAGTCGGCTATAAAAAGAAATCTTCTGCATTTCAACATATCTCTTCAAACTTTCGGCCTATCCTAACAGTAAAATAACTGTATTCAATGTTTTTTTAATGTTTTACGGTAAATTTTTGTTGTTGTTTGTAATTTGCCAATAAATGGAAAAGAGCGGAGAGATGTCAATTTGCCGTGCTTATCTATGTGGTGTTTAGGAGTAAGATCAGTGGTTAGGCATTGGTATTACTCGGGTTATTGGGTAAACTGCATGCTCTTTAGCATTCGTTAATTTGTAGGTATTTCATGAGCGACATCGATACGCCAACCCAGCAGCAAGAGTCTGTCGACACAGGCACAACAAGCATTGGTGACGAGAGCCAACAAACACACTTTGGTTTTCAAACTATCGATAAGTCGAAAAAAGCCTCCATGGTTGCCGGAGTGTTCGATTCGGTAGCAGCAAAATACGACATTATGAACGATGTCATGTCGCTGGGTATCCATCGCCTTTGGAAACGTTTTACAATTGATTGTAGTGGCGTGCGTACAGGACACAATGTACTAGACTTGGCTGGTGGTACAGGAGATTTGACCGCAAAGTTTTCACGTCTAGTCGGCAGCACGGGGTCGGTGACACTTGCTGACATCAACGCGTCTATGATTAAAGTTGGCCGCGAGAAACTAAGAGACAAAGGCTTGGTCAATAACATTCAATATGTTCAAGCCAATGCTGAAGCGTTGCCTTTTCCTGACAACACGTTTGATGTTGTGACCATGGCGTTTGGTCTTCGCAATGTCACAGATAAAGACAAGGCACTTGCGTCAATCTATCGCGTACTCAAGCCCGGTGGTCGATTGCTTGTTCTTGAGTTTTCTAAGCCCTTGTTAGAGCCCCTAAGCAAAGCATACGATATGTATTCATTTCATATTCTTCCCACGATGGGGCAACTGGTCGCAAATGACCGAGAGAGTTATCAATACCTCGCTGAATCCATTCGCATGCACCCAGATCAAGACACCTTAAAGGGGATGTTTGAAAACGCAGGCTTCGAACAATGCGATTACAAAAATCTAACGGGTGGCATTGTTGCCTTACACCGAGGGTATAAGTTTTAATGCCGACAGCTGCGCTGCTTAACGGATTGATTGAAACAAGCATCAATAAACTTGTCTCTTTTGATCCTAATGGAACAAGCAAACTTGCTGCACTAGCCGATTACCGTCTAACGTTGTACCTGCAAGGTACGCCGGTACAACTGACGTTGGTGTTTTCGCCACATCACATTGACGTTTTATCCGAAATGGTAAGCTTTGACACGTTAATCACCGATTTGCCCGCCAACCACTGCGTCATAAAAACGAGTCTAGACGTCCTGCCACAACTGCGAGATTCTAGTCAACTGACCTCGTTGATCAAACAAGACAAACTGGTGGTAGAGGGTGAGCTCGCTGTTGCTCAAAAAGTCAGTGACTTGTTGCAAAAACTTGATATCGATTGGGAAGACGAAGTCGCGAAGAAGACGTCTGATGTTTTCGCGCATCAAACTTTTCGCGTAGCCAAACAAGCGGTAGAAACAGGAAAAGCGACATTTGGCCGGCTACAAAAAATGGTGGTTAACGGCATGATCGAGGAAAAGCCAGTGGCAGCCCATCGCCTCGCTGTTATGCATTTCAATGATCAAGTATCAGAGCTAAGGGACGATGTGGCCCGATTTGAAGCCCGCTTGTCCCAACTAGAAAATCAGAAGTAGACGTTGATATGCGCTTAGCTCGTTTGTATTTCATTAATAAAGTGTTGTTGCAGCATGGCTTGGACGACCTTATCCCATCCAAATGGTTGCCTTGGTACGCTAAACTCGCACGCAATGGCATCTTCTGGTTGCGCAATCAACACAAAGGGGAGTCAGAAGGACGTCGATTAACGCTTGCGCTGCAAGCATTGGGGCCTGTGTTTATAAAATTTGGCCAGATGTTGTCTACTCGTCGCGACCTGTTACCGCCGGATATTGCCGATGAATTAGCTGCGCTGCAAGACAATGTGCCGCCATTCGACAGTGAAAGAGCGCAGTCGATCATCAAAGACGCACTTGGTGTTAAACAGCTAGACGAGATATTTAGTGAATTTTCGTCTCAACCTATGGCGTCGGCATCTATCGCCCAAGTCCATGCAGCACGACTGCGAGACGGTGATCAAGATGTTGTTGTTAAAGTATTAAGGCCCAACATCAAAAAAACCATTCAGGCTGATATGGATTTGATGTTCACCATCGCTAAAGTGCTTCAAAAGTGGCTGCCCGATGGCAAGCGACTACGACCCGTTGAAGTGGTCAATGAATATCAAAAAACTATTTTTGATGAATTAGATTTAAAAAGAGAGTCGGCTAACGGTATTCAGTTGCGTCGTAATTTCGAAGGTTCGGATGCGCTTTACGTGCCGCAAATCTTCGGGGACTACTGCACTAGCAATGTGTTGGTTATGGAGCGGGTTTACGGTATACCTGTAGCAAACGTAGAGGCATTGTTGGCGCAAAATACCAATATGAAAGTCCTTGCAGAGCGCGGTGTTGAAGTCTTCTTTACGCAAGTATTTCGAGATAGCTTCTTCCACGCTGACATGCATCCAGGCAACATTTTTGTGTCACGAGAAAACCCGCACAATCCCAAATATATCGCGATAGATTTCGGTATTGTCGGTACACTCAATCGGGACGATAAGCGATACCTAGCTGAAAACTTTATCGCCTTCTTTAATCGCGATTATCGCAAAGTAGCAGAGTTACATGCTGACTCAGGATGGGTGCCTGCCGACACAAACATAGACGAGTTTGAAATGGCTATTCGAACTGTTTGTGAACCCATATTTCAAAAACCCCTCGCAGAGATAAGCTTCGGCAATGTGTTGTTACAGCTTTTCAACACTGCCCGTCGCTTTAATATGGTCGTACAGCCACAGTTGGTGCTTTTACAAAAAACACTGCTGTATGTCGAAGGCCTTGGACGTCAGTTATATCCACAACTGGATTTGTGGCAAACCGCTAAGCCATTTTTAGAAAACTGGATGAAAGAGCAAATTGGCGTGTCGGCTATGCTGGGCAAAATTAAGAACAATCTGCCATTTTGGTCTGAAAAGCTACCTGATATGCCAGACCTACTGCACGATTCGCTGCAGCAATTAAAGCATTTTCCCTATCAACAGAAACAACTTCAGCAAGAGCTCATTGAGCGACAAAAACAAAACCAACGCGCGACACACTTGAGTATTGTCGGTGCAACTTTGATCATTATTTCGGCCTTTATCCCAATGTATGATCTGCACTGGATCTTACCTGTTTCCAGTGGTGTTATTGGTCTTGGTTGTTGGTACTGGGCGTGGCGTAAGGGCCTAGATCAATAATTTTTTTCGAATTTTTACAGCGGGATCATGAATTTTTTGTGATCTGGGCCAATAATCGAACGGAATTTGTATCAATTCACTCAACAACTGGTATAGTAAACAAGTCTTTAGGTAGGCATGACTAATTTGTATTTGCTTGATGCTAAACTTCTCAAGTGATTCTGTGATTTACTGCAGACGTTTGCCCACTCGTCATAGTGAAATCTCAAATAATTCATTCTGCTTAAAGTGTTAGTGTGCATATTGCACGAAATTTAGTGATATTTGAGGTTTACATGTCTAAAGTTACAGGCACAGTTAAATGGTTTAACGCTGATAAAGGTTATGGATTTCTAACTCAAGACAATGGCGGCAAGGACGTTTTCGTTCACTTCCGTGCTATTGTTTCTGACGGTTATAAAACATTGCCTGAAGGCCAAAGAGTTGAATTTGACGTAGAAGAAGGCCAAAAAGGTCTACAAGCGGCAAACGTTCAAGCTATCTAATAGCA
>CAWUJV010000090.1:0-17302 GCA_963922845.1 uncultured Alteromonas sp. | reverse complement strand
TTATATAGAAACTGTTTTTTAATGCAAGCACTGATAAGCTATAAGCTATGCAAACTACTCACTTAACTGAAACACATTTTTCTGACTTGCCAATCAACGCGAAGGTTCTTGATGCGTTGGTAGCAGCTAATTTTACTCACTGCACGCCTATCCAAGCGTTGTCACTCCCTCCTCTGTTAGAGGGATTAGACATTGCTGGACAAGCTCAAACTGGTACTGGAAAAACCATCGCCTTTTTAGTTGCGACCTTCCACTATCTGTTGAATAGACAAGAAGAATCCAGCGCCAGCAAAGGGCCCCGTGCCATCATTATGGCACCTACCCGTGAACTTGCAGTCCAAATTTACAATGATGCCAAGTTGCTCAGCGAGCACACTGGTTTATCACTTGGTCTCATATATGGGGGCGAAGGTTACCAAAGTCAACGGGAAGTTTTAGAAGAAGGTGTAGATATTATTATCGGCACCACTGGCCGTATTCTCGATTACTACAAACAAAACGTTTTTAGCCTTGAAAACATACAAGTTGCCGTGCTTGATGAAGCCGACAGAATGTTTGACCTCGGTTTTATTAAAGACATTCGATTCTTGTTTAGGCGGATGCCTCCGGCCAAACAACGTCTAAGCATGTTGTTTTCTGCTACCTTGAGCTATCGCGTTCAAGAGCTTGCTTACGAACACATGAACAACCCGACTCATGTGCAAGTCGCCCCTGAGCAAAAAACAGGTAGTCGCATTGAAGAAGAGTTGTTCTACCCTTCTGACGAAGACAAAATGCCGCTACTCCTTACTCTGATGGAAGAAGAGTGGCCTGAGAAAGCCGTCGTTTTTGCGAACACGAAATACGGTTGCGAATCCGTAGCAAGTTGGTTAGAGGCCGATGGTCATCGCGTAGGCCTACTCAGTGGCGACGTACCACAGAAAAAACGTCTGTCTATCCTGAAGGACTTTAGTCAAGATGCCCTCGACATTCTGGTCGCGACCGACGTCGCAGCGAGAGGGTTACACATCGATGATGTCTCCCATGTCTTTAACTACGACTTACCTGACGATGCCGAAGACTATGTACATAGGATTGGGCGGACTGGTCGTGCAGGAAAAAGCGGTCATGCTATTAGTTTTGCTTGCGAAAAGTACGCGCTGAACTTGCCGGCAATTGAGCAGTATATTTCTCACGCGATTCCTGTTACTGAATACGACAGAAATGCGCTGCTTGAGGATATTAAAACACCAAAACCACGCCAGCGCCGACGCACACCCAATACGCGTTCGTCGTCACGCCGCGGAAAAGGTCGTCCTAATAATCGTCCTAATCAGTCAAAAGCGTAAATCTGTATGCAGCCAGCCAGTATCAAAGACTCAACGCAACAAGGGGACTATTACGCCGCGATTGATTTAGGGTCTAATAGTTTTCATATGGTTGTGGTTCACGTCGTCAATGGCAGTGTCCAAATAATTGGCAAAGTGAAGCAAAAAGTGCGATTAGCTGCTGGGCTCGATAGCGAAAACAAGCTAGACAATGCCAGCATGGAACGAGGTTGGCAGTGTTTACAGAGTTTTGCGGAACGACTACAGGACATCCCGCCATCAAATGTTAAGGCGGTAGCGACCGCGACGCTACGATTAGCGACGAATGCCAATGACTTCATTGAGAAAGCAGAAGACATTCTGGGCTTAAAGCTCTCCGTAATAAGCGGCGAAGAAGAAGCCAAGCAGATCTACCTCGGCGTTGCTTATACGTCGGCCAATCAAGGCAACTCACTTGTCATTGATATTGGCGGCGCGAGCACCGAAGTAGTGCTGGGTAACGATATGGATCCTATCCATCTCGTCAGCCTCAATATGGGCTGTGTCACGTTTATGGAAAAGTATTTCCCGGGTGGCACTATTACACAAGCAAACTTTGATGCCGCCAAAACGCAAGCTAAAGCATTACTTGCCCCAGTCGCTGACAGTTTTCTTTGTTTCGATTGGCATAACTGCCTAGGAGCCTCTGGTACCCCGCAAGCGATTACTGAAATTTTGGTGAAGCAAGGTATCAGCGATGCCATCAGATTAGACTATCTTTACAATCTTGAATCCCAGTGTATCGATTGCCAACACATCGACAAATTGGTGATAGAAGGTCTAGCTGACTCACGTCAGGCCATCTTTCCAAGTGGTTTGGCAATCCTGATTGCACTGTTTGAGACACTCAGTATCGAAACCATGAACATTTCAGGTGGGGCGCTCAGGGAAGGCTTAATTTACGGTATGTTGGACAATCTGCAAGAGAATGACCGGCGCCTACAAACCCTAAATCAGACCATACGTCGATACCATATTGAGCAAAGTCATGCAGAGTTAGTATCAGAGGTTGCACTCGGTTTGTGCAAGCAATTGTGTGCTCAAACGGACTTATGCCATTTGGATTCTGAATCTGTGCTCAGCGCCGCTGCTATGCTCCATGAGATTGGCTTGCATGTTGAGTATAAAAAGCATCATGAACACGGCGCCTACATTCTGTCCTATATCGACTTACCCGGTTACACGCGATTACAACGCACTGCCATTAGGGATTTGGTCGGCGCTCACCGATTGCGTATCAAAGCGGACACCTTTGATAATTATCACGATGATGTACGTCCAATGCTACTTGGCCTGTTGCGTATATTGCGTATTGCCGCTGTACTGTGTATCCGTCGCCAAAATAAAGGGCTACCTGACATGACATTGTCAGTAAACGATGACGACTGGACGCTGACCTTTCCTGAAGGTTGGCTGAAATCTCATCCTTTGATCAAAGCCGAGATTTACAATGAAATTTGGCTTCAGCATCAAGCAGGCTGGACATTGAGTTGCGAATAACAACCCACTGCCTATATCAGCACCGTTAAACGAAAAAACGCCGATTTGTCGGCGTTTTTTTGTTGTATCGATTTATTCTAAGACCGCAATAACGCTGCGGCTTTTGGCGCAAAATAAGTCAATATTCCATCAGCCCCTGCACGCTTAAACGCAAGGAGTGATTCCAAAATGACGGCTTCCTCGCTCAACCAACCATTTGCGAACGCGGCTTGGTGCATCGCGTATTCACCACTGACTTGATAGACAAATGTGGGGGCGTTTAGCTCTACTTTGCAACGGCGAACAATGTCAAGATAAGGCATGCCCGGCTTCACCATGACCATATCAGCCCCCTCTTGAATATCGAGTGCGATCTCATGTATCGCTTCGTCACTGTTTGCGGGGTCCATCTGATAGGTCTTTTTATTACCCCCTTTGATATTCCCAGCAGAGCCCACCGCATCACGGAAAGGACCGTAATAGCTCGATGCGTACTTCGCCGAATAGGCCATGATGTTCGTATTAATGTATCCACTATTCTCGAGGGCTTGTCTAATGGCACCAATTCGGCCGTCCATCATGTCTGACGGTGCGACAATGTCTACGCCAGCATCGGCATGAGATAACGCCTGCTTAACCAGTACGTCTACCGTCGCGTCATTAACGACATAACCTTGGTCATTCACTAATCCATCTTGACCATGTGAGGTAAATGGATCAAGCGCTACATCCGACATAATCATCAGTTCGGGAAAACGAGACTTGAGCGCACGGATGGCTTGTTGAGCTAATCCTTCAGGATTAAACGCTTCGCTCGCGCATTCGCTTTTTATATCAAGGGGCGTAACAGGGAAAACAGCCAATGCAGGAATGCCCAAGTTTAAGCAACGTTCCGCTTCGTGTAGCAATAAATCAATAGACAAGCGCTCCACACCAGGCATAGATGCCACTGCTTCACGTTGATTGGTGCCCGGTAGCACAAATACGGGATAAATAAGATCACTGACATGTAGTCGGTTTTCTGTGACCATTTCTCTTAGTGCGTCTTGTGAGCGCAGTCTGCGCATACGTCGCGCAGGAAATTGGGAGTAATTCATAGTTCAGGTTCCGAAAATACCGCAGCATGTACTTGATTTCGTCCACTTTGCTTAGCGGTATATAGCTGTTCGTCTGCAAATTTAAGCAGTTCGAGTTCTTGTTTTTCCCGTTGAATGATCACTGTGGCTAACCCACCACTCACCGTCAAGTTGACAATATGACCATCGACCGCAACGGGTTGAGATTCAACGGCTTTGCGCATGGCTTCAATGACTTGCCTTGCGCCTGTGATATCTGTATTAGGCAAAATCACTGAGAATTCTTCGCCACCATATCGACATACGTCATCTGTCGAACGACGCAATTGTTCACGTAATTTCGTGGCTACGTGCTTGATACACTCATCACCAATAGCGTGGCCGTATTCGTCATTGATACTTTTGAATTTATCAATATCGATCATTGCTACACTGAGATGGGTTTGTTCACGCCTGCTGCGTCGGCTTTCCGCCAATAGTCGCTTGTCAAAATGACGACGATTGCGAATATTGGTCAGGGGGTCAATGGTATTAAGGTTCTCCAGCTCTCTATTGGCTTCGGATAACTCCCTAAGCGCAATCTCTAACTCGAGCGTCCGCTCTTGGACTTTATACTCAAGTTCATCTTGGTTTTGTTGTTGAGCAACCAGCAGTTCATCTTTCGTTGCGAGCAAAGCCTTCTCGTGCTGCAGGGCCTTAGCTTGAGCATCATTGAGTTGCTGTCGTTTTTGGTTGTAGCTGATTGCCAATACCAAAGCTAATAGCAGAGTTTCTATTGTCGCGCCCAGCATCAGTAGATAATTAGAATGAATCGGCACTGAGATGAAGCCCAAATTGTCGAGCGCAACGCTCAACCCGCTTAGCAATAAAATCACCCACGCCAAAGAGTAATAACGAGCGAGTACCACCCCTTTGATAGCCAGCCAAACGCCAATCGACAGCGTGGCGACAACGACAATACTAAGTAAGCTTAAAAAGGTTTTGATCAAAAATGGATAGGGTAAAACGAGCGACACCAGGATACTGACAAAAAACACAGCCGCAATAATATTGAGGACTTTGGCCAGTACCACGCTGTGTTGTTTAACGTCCAACAACCAATTGGAAAAAATAACCGCAAACATAATAGTTGCGTTGGCAAAGATAGCGACGGCACGTCCTTGCAACCACGTATTCTCTGGCCACAAATAGGCGTAGCCAAGACCTTGTAAGCTGGCTAGCGTCAATGCCAGTGAAAAGACATAGCCTGTATAAACGAAAAAGGTTTTGCTACCCGTTGTGGCGAAAAAGAACAGGTTACTGATGCCCATCGCCATCAAAAAGCCAAAGAAAAGGCCATTCACTAGATTTTTAAACGCGCTGTACTCCAAGAACCGGTTTTGCTGCCAAAAGCGAATCGGTAATTTCAGTGAGCCGGTCGTTTTGGCGCGAAACACCACCTTTTCTATCGCAATGTCATCAGGTACAGGGAACAAAAAGGACTCGTGCATTAACTGCCTGTCATGGAAAGGCAAACTGTCACCACTTTGCCAAGCGGCAGCCACGTCGCCCTTGCTATCTAGCATCCAAACATCCAACGTGTCCATCAACGCATAATTCACTTCCACCAAATAGCGTTCATTTGAAGGAATTGACGATGGCAATGTGGCAACAAACCAATGGCTATTACTGTCCATTCCCATGTTGATAGGATTGGTCACGGGTTGCCAGGTAGCAGCATCAAAAGGCGGAATCTGATCTACGGTAAGTTGCTCTGGTGTATCAAAGTGTTTTACCGGGCGCAGCATTTGATGCTGACTTAAAGAACCGGTTAAGTTCAATATTACCGCCGCGATAGCAGCAATCACTAAGATGGTGATTGAAGCTAATCCATAGTCGAACTTTTTAGACAGTTCTAACTGAACTTGCGGCATAAATTATTCACCTATTCCAAACAGCGTACATGCATTGCGATAACTGTGCTCACTGAGTTGTGTTTCGGTTACGTTCATCAATCGAGCCACTTCTTGGCCAATGAAGGGTAAAAACGCAGGCTCGTTATTTTTGGCCCTAGGTCGTTTTGTTTTCGGAAATAGATAGGGCGCGTCAGTTTCCATCAAAATACGATCAAGTGGGATGGCACTGACGGCATCGCGTAAGTCTCCTCCGCGCTTCTCGTCACAAATCCAACCTGTGATCCCAACATACAAATCGCGGGCCAAATACTCTGCAAGTACGGATTTATCAGCAGTAAAGCAATGTAAAACGCCAGCGCTGATTGAGGGTAAATGGCGATCGAGAATGGTTAATTGGTCTTCTAGTGCGTCTCTTTCATGAAGGTAAACAGGCTTGCCGAGTGCCGCGGCCAACGCAAGTTGTTGTTCAAAAACGGAGCGCTGAATATCTCTTGGAGAAAAATCTCGATTGTAATCTAAGCCACACTCACCGATAGCCACTACGCCGGGTTGCTGTGCCGCGCGCTCGAGTTCGGACCATAAGTCGTCACGCATTGACTTCGCATTGTGTGGATGAATACCTACTGTGTAGCAAATATCAGACGGATATTGACGATACAAGTCAGCTGCGACTTGCCACTCGTTGGGGTGCGTGGTGATCACGCACAGACGGTCCACGCCTTGTTGTTTAGCGTTGGCAATCGTTACTTGGGGATCCAGACGTGAATCCAATAGATTCACGCCGATATCAAACCAAGCCATATTAATCGATTCGCTTGACCTTCATTTGACGGCTCAATCCCTGAACACCCAAGTAAAAGGCGCCGAGTACGCCGCGCTTAATTTCGACTTTTGAACCTTTTTTGATGCGTAGAGACGAGCTTTCTACCTGACGCCATTTGCTACCGTTTTTCAGTGTTATGGTGATATCTCCACGTTTAGACTCTGATATCGCCACGACTTCAGACACAATACTATCGAGTTCTTTTTCGCGTTCGCGCTTGTGCTCTAGACCAAATTTATCCTCTGCTGATTGAGGCGCACGCACCACAGGTGACGCACTTGAACTGCTGGGCGAAGTCTTAAATTCTGCTACAGGTGCTTCATTGTTACTTATCGCACTTGCCACATTATCGAAGCAAACTAGGCGTTTAAGCGCATTTTCTTCTTGTTTACAGGCAAGCAATGCTTGCTCAACGGTTGCGGCATTTGCAGTGGTCGCGAAGCCGACGACGATACTTGCAATGGCTGCATATAGCGCTCGTTTCATTAATTCTTACCTCTTTCAACATTGTTATTATTGTTTGTCATATATGACTTCAAGATTCGGTGTTAGTTTCATGCTCCTCGTCAGCACTTCGACGGGCATACAAACCGCCAATCACCACACCCACTTCGAAAAGTAACCACATGGGCAACGCCAGTAATGTCTGTGAGATGACATCGGGTGGTGTCATCAACATACCCACGACAAACGCGCCTACAAATACATAAGGGCGTTTTTCTCTTAACTTGTCCGCATCTGTTACCCCCGTCCAACACAATAAAATGATGGCAATGGGAATTTCGAAGGAAACACCAAATGCGAAAAATAACTTCAATACAAAATTTAAGTACGCCGAAATGTCCGTACTGACTGTGACACCTTCCGGTGCAAAATTGGTGAAAAACTCGAACGCCAACGGGAATACAACGAAATAGGCAAAAGCCATCCCTGAGTAAAACAGCAGTGTGCTTGATACTAAGAGGGGCGCAATGAGCTTTTTCTCATTCCGATATAAACCGGGCGCAACAAATCCCCAGACTTGATATAGCACATAAGGGATCGCAACAAAAAACGATAACACCATAGTAAGCTTGAATGGCGCAAAGAAGGGCGACGCCACATCGGTCGCTATCATGCTCGCGTTTTCTGGCAGATTCGACATCAGGGGCTCGGCGAGCCAATGGTACAAATCTTGCGCAAAATAGGCTAAGCACAAGAACACGAGCAACACGCTCACCAAAGCCTTTAGAATTCGACTTCTCAGCTCGATTAGGTGAGAAATAAGAGTATTTGGATCTGACATTTAAGGCTTTTTGTAAGGTTCTTGAACGGATTCTGCTGCTGACTTCAACTCGTCAACGCTCTGTTGCAACTCTGGGGCTAAATCTTTCAAGCTCTGTTGCTCTGCTTTTTTTAAGTTTTCGTGCAATTCTTGTACACGCAACTGATGCTCGACCTCGGTTTTAAAACCCGTTGCCATATTGCGAATACTGCGAACAGTTTTTATGGTTGAACGCATCGCCCCCGGCAGGCGTTCAGGTCCTAACACCAGGAGCGCTAGTACACCAATAATCAATAGTTCGAAAAAGCCGATATCAAACATTATTGTTTTTCTTTCACGCTCTCAGTTTGTGTTGAGGTCGTTTGCTCAGACTTTTCTTCTACGCGCTTATCAGTCTCTTTAAAGTCAGCATCTTCTTCTGTGACCGCTTTTTTGAAGCCTTTTACCGCGCCACCTAGATCTGAACCTATGCCTTTCAAACGCTTGGTACCAAACAATAAAACAACAATCACTAAAATGATCAGCAATTGCCAAATACTAATACCGCCCATAAATTTCTCCGTTACTTCAACGTCATTTAGCCTGATTCAATCGGCTTGAATTCCCATACCACGCAATATCTCATAAAGCGGTGCTATAGCTCAATCGCTTTTGGGATTATACATGGTTACGCTATCGCAAAGCCATGTGATATTTTAATTCTCAGCCACTTACAACGCATCTTCATGCTATGGTTAGAGTGTTGCAATACGTGTAGCCCATCACAATTACCTGACATTTCGAGTAAACGCGCTTGTACACAAGCCAGCCTAACATAAGATAAAACGCAATTATTTCAATTTGATAGCAACACCGACTATCACTTATCGTGCATAGTGAGATTTATTGACGTAGTCAGAGCGCAACTGCTAACCTAATCAAATTATCGCTTTATGCCCATTGGGAGATGCTTTGATCCACAGCGCTAGGTCAGGAAGAATTAGCCGGATAATAGGCTTACTGGCTTTGCTAGTATGGCCAGTAGCGCACGCCCAATTAGTCTCGGACCAATGTGACACGGTAAAATACACAGCTCACCCCAACTATCCTCCCTTTCACTGGGCTGAAGACAATCATATTGTTGGGTTGACGCCCAAAATAGCTAAGCAAATATTTGACAAGCTCGGTGTAAAATCGGAATCCGTCAATGTCGGGCCGTGGACACGTGTTCTGTTTAACGCTCAGCAAGGTCATGTAGATTTGGTGCTGGGTTTAAAAAACACCCCAGAGCGTCAAAGCTACCTAACGTTTACTCAAACACCGCTGTTGCAAAACCCGTTTGCAATCTTTGTTGCCAAAGGTCACGAGTTCGAATTCCAACACTGGGATGATCTCAAGCAAAAAGTAGGCAACATGAATCGCGGCGATCGATTTGGTAATGACTTCGATGACTATGTCGAAAAAAACCTACGTATTCAACGGGTACAAGGCTTGCGAGCAAATTTCGATATGCTCAAACTGAACCGTACAGATTATTTCATAACCGGCAAGAATACCGGATTAGCTTTCCTTCGGGGTGAAGGCATTGAGAGTTTGTTTAGCGTCTTAGAGCCGCCCGTCGTTGTCGGACAAATTGATTTTGGTTTTGTAAAACAATCACCTTGTGTCGCCATAAAAGACGCATTTGATGCAGAACTTGAGCGTCTTCAATCCGCTGGAGAATTATCCAAGGAATTCGCTAAACATTGGGATTTGTGGTTGAGCACCAGGCCGGTGCTCACCACACATGAAGATGACTAAATAAGCTAAAGGTCTCTATCGGCTAAGGGCGCAATGCGCGCTCACCACGGGCAAGACCACATACGCCTGTACGAGATGATTCAATGATCTCAGCGCTTTGTGCCATTGTCATTGCAAACGCGTCAAGTTTGTCACTGGTTCCGGTGATTTCAATCGTGTAGTTGTTAGCCGTGACGTCCAAAATTCGCGCGCGGAAGATATCCGCATTTCGCTTTACTTCGGCTCTGATTGACTCAGTACGCGTTGCCACTTTTATCAACATGAGTTCACGTTCAATATGCGCGTTCTCTGTTAAGTCTACGACCTTCAACACATCAATTAGCTTATTGACTTGCTTAGTGATCTGTTCAATGACCTTATCATCACCGTGAGTAATAATCGTAAGACGTGACAAACTGTCGTCATCGGTTGGCGCCACACACAGAGAGTCGACGTTGTAACCACGTTGTGAAAAAACCCCGACAATACGAGACAAGGCTCCCGGCGCGTTTTCCATTAATACTGAAATAATTCTCTTCATTATGTACGCTCCGTCTTACTCAAACGCATATCATCCATTGCCCCATATTTTATCTGCATAGGGTAAACGTGCTCGTTTTGGTCTACCGCGATGTCCATAAAGACTAATCTGTCGGTATAGCTGAAACATTTTTCCATTGCAGCATCGAGCTCGTCTAACGTGTCGACTTTAATGCCAACATGACCATAGGCCTCTGCGAGTTTGACGAAGTCTGGCATCGAATCCATGTAAGAATGAGAATGACGCCCTTTGTAAATCATGTCCTGCCATTGCCTAACCATGCCCAGTGCACGGTTATTCAACGAGATAATTTTGATCGGCAAGTTATACTGTAGGCAAGTCGACAATTCCTGAATATTCATTTGAATACTGCCGTCCCCAGTAACGACCACCGACGTGGAACCAGGGTGTGCAAATTGCACGCCCATCGCCGCAGGCAGACCAAAGCCCATGGTGCCCAAACCACCCGAATTAATCCATTGGCGAGGCTTAGCATAAGGGTAGTAAAGCGCGGCGAACATCTGATGCTGACCCACATCAGAACTCACGTAGGCTTCGCCATTGGTGTGCTTGTACAGAGCTTCGATAACTTTTTGAGGCTTGATTACCGATTCGCCTTGCTGATAATTCAAGCATTGGCGACTACGCCATTGATCAATCTGCTGCCACCAATCTGCCAATTTGTCTTTTTGACCAGATAAGTCCTCACTGTCTAACGCTTCTAAGAATTGCTCTACCACTTTGTCAATGGAACCCACAACAGGAATATGTGCCCGAACTGTTTTAGAGATAGACGCAGGATCAATATCGACGTGAATTATCTCGGCGTGAGGGCAGAACTTTTCAACATTATTGGTTACACGGTCATCGAATCGCGCGCCAAGGGCAATAATACAATCCGAGTTATGCATCGTTTTGTTCGCTTCAAGCGTACCGTGCATTCCCAACATACCCACAAACTGGTCGTGAGTACCAGAAACCGCACCCAACCCCATTAGCGTACAAGTGGCCGGCGCATTTAGTTTTTCAACCAGTGTCGTTACTATTTCAGATGCATCAGATGCAACCGCACCACCACCTACGTAAACGACAGGGCGCTCGGCCTTAACCATAGAAGCAACCGCTTTTTTAATCTGCTTCATATGACCACGTTGCGTGGGATTGTACGACCGCATAGTCACATCGCTAGGGAACACGTAAGGATGTTCGTCTTGAACGTTGACTAAGTCTTTTGGCAGGTCAACAACGACCGGCCCTGGGCGGCCCGTGTTGGCAATATAGTATGCTTTAGCAATAGCTTCAGGAATATCAACCGCGCGTTTTACCAAGAAACTATGCTTAACAATCGGGCGAGAGCAGCCCACCATATCGGTTTCTTGGAACGCATCTTCACCGATGTGCATGGATGGCACCTGCCCAGATAGCACAACCATTGGAATTGAATCCATATATGCTGTCGCAATACCAGTAATGGTATTGGTAGCGCCTGGACCCGAAGTGACGAGGACAGTGCCAGTTTTGCCGGTTGAGCGTGCGTACCCGTCTGCCATATGTGCAGCAGCTTGCTCATGACGCACGAGGACATGCTTGACATCATCTTGCGCAAATAAAGCGTCATAAATGTCAAGGACGGCACCACCGGGGTAGCCGAACACATGTGTTACTCCTACATCTTTTAGCGCTTCAACCACCATGGCAGCGCCCGACATCATTTTCACTGTCGTATCTCCTGTAATTAGATTGACAAATATTTCTGTACGCGACTATATCGAAGGAATTAGGAAGATAAAACACTAAATTGACGAAAAGCGAGATATATATCCCAATATCTAAAATAATTAGGATGAATATCTCGCAAAAGAGTGTTTTTTAAGCAATATGAGGATATTTATTTACATCCACTTAACATCAGGCGCTATCGATCTCGATTTCAATGTCAGAATCATCACTGCTGACTATATCATCGTCATCTTCCAGCTCGGTTGCTTGCTTACTGCCATAGATGCTGCCGGCTTTGGGCCGATTAATTCGCGTTTGATATTTAACCCACGCTCGTAAAGCTGGCGTTGTTGGTTGTGTCAGGCCAAGGGCCGCATCTAAAAGCGCTTGTTCGGTCTCGTCCTCTGGTTTTATCTCACCATCTACGAGTGCCGCAATATACGCCCCTTCTTGTCCCAGCGCCTTACTTTCGCTAATAGAAAAATCGCCTGAACGAGAAAAGCCATATGGGTAATTTTTGGGGTCACTGAACAACCGTTTTTTTAACGAGTCTCGGGTTACGTTAGCCATGATGTTTTACTCCAAAAGAAAGCTGGTAACGACACGTTGTCATATCTCTTTTAGAAGCAAATAGAAAAGCTGTCAACCCCGCAAAAGCGTTTATTATTCGTACAATGAAAAAATTCAAAAAAGTGCAATATTTGGTAAGAACGTTCGCCCCGTATTGTGTCCCAAATGGTCAAACCCTGACAGTCTGACACTCATAAAATCTTAACGAGATTTGGGTACCCACGCCCAGATCATCTCAGCCTTAACCGTCTCGGTGCCCGTACCATCGGTAATGGTTACCGCCACTGAAATATCACCTTTATCCTCATCTTGCATTTTTTGGATTTGTTCATCAGTCAATCTCGCTACACCAGTCATATCGCCACTAGAGCGTTTGACATAGCTAAGATTCATATCTTTGATTAACGGCAATTTGTCTCCCGGTAAATTGATACCGACGATAAATCCAGTAGCAGATTCCGCTAACAACGCCGAACACGCGGCATGAACGCTACCAATGTGGTTTTGTACTTTTTTGTAGTTCTTTTGACGGAAGGTTACCTGCTTACCATCGGTTTCAAGAATATCAATACTCACTGTCCCAGTTAGTTTTACTTTATGTCTAAATACCCACGTCATGAGTTTTCCGCTCAGCCAAGCAGGATATTGATTAACTTTATTGACAAAATGACGAAGTGGATTGGTTTTAGACATGCTAGCGCTCTCATTTCTGGTTTGACCAGTACACTAAAAGTTAAACTCGAACAGTGCAAGTAAAAATAAAAAACCTCGGCAAAGCCGAGGTTTTTTTAGAGTGCTAGATTGAATAGCAAGCTATTCAAGTCACCATTACAGAGTCATGTTAAGACCCATGTAGTAGAAGCGACCACGAGGACCAGCAGGACGTGAAAGCGTACCTAAGAACGGGTCTTCAGCGAAAGCGTTGTTCACACCGCCGTAAAGTTCCATGTTCTCAGTGAAGCCCCATGACACAGAGAAGTCATGTACGAACGCTGAACCAGTAGACGTGATATTGATGAAGTCTGGGTTGTTCTCGATATCTTGGTTTTCGATACCAGGTAGAAGCTGATCACCTTCGTAACGACCTCTCCAACCAAATACGAAATCACCGATTAGGTAATCAGCACGCATGTTAACAATCCACTCTGGACGCGTGAATGTACCCAATACGTCTGTGATTTCATCTGGTGCTGAAACATCGCGAGTCTCATCATTCTTAGTGAAGTGAGTACCGTTTAGTGTCAGGTTCAAACGACCGTTTGCTGAACTTACGATATCTTCTAGGTTGAAACCGTAATCTACACGGAAGTCGATACCTGCTGTTTCAACAGCCGCAAGGTTGATGAAACCAGACTGGAAGTCAGTGATGAAGCCGTTAGTTGCATCACGCTGTACCGCATCACAGAAAACGTTGTTGATAGTTGGTGCATCCACACAGTTTTGAGCAATTTGGAAGCCAGTCAAGCTGTCAATCAAACCGTCGATTTCAATGTTGTAGTAGTCAACGGTTACGACTAGGTCATCCAACATACCACCGAATTCACCATCTGGGTTCCACACCACACCCACAGTTAAGGTTTCTGCTTCTTCTGGGTTCAGGTTAGGGTTACCACCTGTTGTACCCGCAACGAATGCAGACAAGAACTGTGTAGAGTCATAAGTACCGTCGGCAACACTTTGGCCAATTAGCGCAATACAGTTTGCTTCACGGAACTCAGAACCTGCATCAATCAAGTTTTGGTTACATGGATCTTGGCCTGCACCAATTGTTGCAGCGAATGTCGGTGCGAACGCTTCATTGATGTTAGGTACACGTACCGCTTCAGAAAGTGTTGTACGAACTGTCACAGAAGACACTGGTGACCAAACGGCACCTACTGTCCATGCTTCGTTAGTACCGTATGGGTCATAATCAGACTCACGATACTGTGTTTTAAGCTCTAAACGCTCAGCAAACGGCTGGCCATCAAGAATTGGAATGTTTGCTTCGATGAAGTACTCAGACACGTCGTACTGACCATTTGAGGCATTAGTAGGACCACTACGTGATTCTAACGTACCAAATGTAAGGCCGGCAGCAGAGAACGCATCAGGCGTAAATGCACTTGTCTCACGACGCCATTCGTAACCAACCGCGAAGCTGATTGGGCCCGCAGGTAGTTCGAACCACTCACCTGAGTCACCCGAGATTACCGCTAGGATGTGCTCTTGCTCGATTTCGTTTTGAGACGTTGCAGGTTGGAAAATCCAATCTGCTGCTTCTTGAGATACCGAGTTAATACCGAACAAGTTAACTGGTACACAGTTACCTTGACCAGGTTGGAACGTCAAGAAACCAAAGTTAGGGTTAGCTGATGGGAACGGTGACGTCGGAGGTACAGCAGACGTATCGAGTTCTGAACGACACACTGTTTCGCCAGTCGCTGGGTCAACAACAGCATCAATTGCTGCAAAGTAACGGTCTTCAAGACGTAGACGAGATGTAATGTCTGCATCAGTACGGCCGTAGTTGTATGCAATTTCATAATCTAGATCAGTACCAGGGATATAACCTTCTAGGCCCATAACGATACGGAACGTCTTACGCTCTGCTCGTGGGTTAGAGGTAGCTGTTGCGTCAAGTACGTCACGAGACATTACCAAGTTGACATCAGTACCTTCAGCTTGAAGTGTATTGATCTGACTAAGTAGTGCAGCTGGGATATAAGGGTTATCAAGTGCGATAGGGATATCATCGTTGAAACCGTTAACTTGGTTAGTCTCTTTTGTTTCACTGAAAACAAATTTAGCATCGGCAAATACGTTAACAAAGTCATTCACTTCGTATGTACCGGCTGCTTGGAATAACACGCGGTCTGACTCAGGCAAGATTAGCTCTGAATCTGGCTCAGCTGGAACACCGTCACCGCCACTTGCGTCAAACGCGCCGATGTAAACATCACCTGGGTTATAAGGACGAAGCTGGCCGCTTGCATCGATATATTGACATGTCGCAGCGTTAATTGAACCAATAGTGCCACAACCTACAGTACCGCCAGAGCTAGCAACATCAACGAATGCACTACCTGTTAGCGAGATTACACCACCGTCACTTGAGATAGGTAGGCGGTAATCTTGAACCCAAGTATTAGCGAAACGCGGGTCAACACCGAATGCCGCTTGTGTAGCTGCGTTGTTAGCTACTTGAGTGAACTGGCCCGAACCTGCGAAATCACGGTCACGAGCGAAAACTGGGCTAGTTTGTTGATATTCTACAGCGAATACAACGTCGCCTTTTTCTGTTGCAAAACCGTTTGCAATTGAAAGGAAGAATTCATTTGCGTCGCCGTCAGCAGATACACCTGCTTGAGTACGTACTTCGGCACCGTCAAACGATGTACCTTTACGCATATTAAAGTTAACAACACCAGATACCGCGTCCGCGCCGTATACCGCAGAAGCACCACCAGTTAGTACTTCAACGTTACGTAGAAGTGCTGTTGAAATAGTATTAACGTCAACAGAACCTGTACCTTCGATACCAGAAACGTGACGACGGCCATTTTCAACAACTAGCGTACGCTCTGAACCAAGGTTACGTAGGTTTAGCAAACTCGCGCCAAGAGGCGAGCCGTTAAACGCCGAGAAAGAACCCGGTAGTGATGCTTGAAGTTGAGGTGATTCACGAAGTAATGCACCAAGGTCGATTTGACCAGACAGTTTGATATCGTCAGCGCCAATTGCTAGTACCGGGCTTGCCGCTTCAAGAGACTCATCTTGAGCAACACGCGAACCCGTGACAACAATCTTCTCTACGCTTTTCTCTTCTGAGCTCTCGTCTTCTTGCGCCCAAGCTGTATTGACAGCAAAGGCAGAAGCAACAGCACACGCTAGCGCAGTTAACTTTCTACTTCTTTCAAGTTTTACAGTCATGTGTTCTCCAATGCGGCTCTATGGCCACTTTGTTTTAGTGGTATGTGAATTTCCCTGAGCACGATCCATGCCGCTTTATTTATAAATAATGCATAAATCTGGGTCGATTCACGGCAAATGCTGAATATGTATTCACTAAATGCGAGTGATCATGCCCTACAGCACTTATACTACACCATTCTTCGCACAAAAGAGGTGCAGTAAATCAACAAATTAGTCTAAAAAAGTTCGTTTGCACATAGTTGAAACAACTTTTGTTCACCAATTGTGCATGCCCATCAAAAGGTCAGTGAATATATATTCACTTTTTATTCAATTTACTTTTTTTTCAAATGGAAAGTCGAGTTCTCGCAAAACGACTCAAATATCAAGGTAAAGCCTTTAACCTCGATGCCATACAACTGAAACATCAAGCAAATAAACTTCCATAAAATTTGAAATTCTACGCATATACAAATTTGTAACAAAATATGTCAAAAAAAATTACGAATGAAGTATTTATTGCGGGAATAGTCGTTATATCACGAAAATCGTGGCCAACAGCCTGGCTGTATGGCGCAAGCTACTCAGATTTGATTTGAGTGTTTGGAACCTTAAACCGCGCAAATCGTAAACTAATAATTACAGTGATGCCAGTTTTAACAAATTTTATTTGTGTCATTTTTGATTTTTTTGCGTTCATGCATCGAAAAAGGAGAACACATCGCACCTTTGGTAATGGTTTTCTGCCCCCAGCACTCACTCAAAGCGGTAAAGCATTGCCGTGAATTGGCCCGGTTTTGGCAAAGACTAGGCTACAACGGCAGTCCTTTTTAAAAACACGGTTGCGATAATAAACATAGCGAAACAATGTTGAGTCAATAAAACTGTGGCGAGAAACAGATTTGCAACTTCCGGTATCGGTCGTGACCCCTTGGGG
>CAWUJV010000089.1:0-17413 GCA_963922845.1 uncultured Alteromonas sp. | reverse complement strand
ACTGACTTGTAATCAGTAGGTCGCCAGTTCGATTCCGGCAGTCGGCACCATTTTCTCCCTCAGAGAAGATATTTACTCATTAAGACAGTAGACATTCAGCACGAACTGGTTCCCAGCTCGATTGTTCGTATCATCCATGATACTCACCGCGTTGAGGTCTGCTGAAGCGAGCTTTTTGTTTATTGATTCAGCCACAGCAATGCTGTGTCATAATCGACGAATTGCTTTATTTGGTAACCGTACTTCTGCGCCTCGTCGACAAGCGTCTCCATGCTGGGTGATTGTAAGACGGCGACAAGCGCCCCTTTGAACTCTTCCTTAGTGGCAATAAACTTACCGAAAATCTGTTGTTCAACGAGACTCATTTTTTGTTCGGTTCTGGTCGAGTTGATCAGTAATTTGAACCTGTCAAAAAGGTTAAATTCACAACAGAGCACATGCACTACTGCTATTCTTTCATCCAGTGTAATGTCGCCAGAATAGGTGACTTCTATGATATCGGAGTCTTTCAATACGTCTATTTTGTAGGGCATTACTTTATCGTTCAAATTTCGTGCTACGCATTTCAGTCTACTTTATGCTCAGTAAACGCGAGAATTTTTTCACGAACTCAAAGTGGAACACCGGAACTTAGGTGTCATCGTTAGCACGCTCAGCACCTTGTTGCTTAAGCGCTATGACATTGTCAGGCTTTTGGTAGTAACTCAGTGGCTGAGGCAGCCCTAGGCCATAGCCTTGTTGAATAGGCATACCTAACGCTGACAACATGTCAGATTGCTTGGTCGTTTCGACACCTTCTACAATCGTTTTAAAATGCAGTGATTCGATCAAGTGATGGATGCTCTTAATTAATCCCGTGTCTCGGTTTATTTGTTCGGTGAATGAGCGGTCAATCTTGATATAGGTTGCTGGGATTTGCCCGATATATGACAGCGAGGAATAACCTGTACCAAAGTCATCGATGCTGATCGGTATCGCATTTTGTTTTAACTGATTTGCCGTACGTTTTCCCTGTGTAATGTCATTGATTAAGGTGGTCTCAGTAATTTCTATGTGCAGTGACGAACAGCTTAAATGGTGGCGCGCTAACTCCGATAGTACGAAAGGCAGAAATTCGATGTCAGAAAAATATTGGGCGGATACGTTGACGGCAATACTTATATGGTCGCCAAATAATACCCTAAATGTATTGATGTCTCGGATCGCTGTCGCCAGTACCCATTTTTCAATGTCGAGTAATATTCCCATTTCTTCCGCAACCTGAAGGCATTGATCTGTAGGTACGTTGCCCAAAGTCGCGTTTTGCCATCGAAGTAAGGCTTCAAAACTACATACTGTCTTTGTGTCAGTATCGATAATGGGTTGGTAATACAGTTGAAATTCTCGATTCTCTTGTGCTTTATACAAGTGTTGTGCGAGTTTGCCGTGGCGTTGAAGCGTATACTCCATGCCTGAAACATACTCCACCCATCTGTGTTTGCCCTGCTTTTTCGCTTCATACATCGCTGCATCGGCTTTAATTATCAACTGATTTAGGTCGTGGTCGTCCTGAGGGTAACGGGCGATACCAATACTGGCAGACACATTGATCGGACGATGTTCTTCATCAAAAAATGGTTCACTCATCGCTTTGATGAGCGTATTGGCTATTTGTTCTTGTGACTCCTCGAGTTTGGCTTGCTCGGCTAACCATATAAACTCGTCACCACCGCATCGACAGGCAATGCCTCTCTCAAAGAACCCATTGGTAAGCTTTGCGCTGAGGTACTGAAGCAATTGGTCACCGGTGGCGTGTCCCAGCGAGTCATTCACCAATTTAAAGCCATCTAAATCAATGTAAAAAAGTACGAAAGACGTTTTATCAATTACTAATTTTTTCAGGCCTCGCCGATTGAGCAAGCCTGTTAGTGGATCGGTAATCACCTCTTTTTCGAGCGCAATCTCTTTGCGTTTGCGTTGGTCGATATTGAACTGTTGAACCAGCAAACTGTCTTCAAGATTGTCATGAGGACAAATACTGATTAGCAATCTATGCCAAAGCGACTCTTGATGCGCATAAATTTGCACGTCTCCCTCGAAGCGACCAGTGTTTTCAAGAAGGTTCCTCACTTTGGCGTAGTCTTCGGGGTAAACAAAGAGCGACGCCAAGTGGCTATAGTCGGCTGATTGACTTTCTAAAAATGGGGGATTACCCGAGATAAGCTCTCCGTCCAGTGTGTATGTCGAAAGCGTAATGACTGAGCTGGTTCCACTGTTTTTGTCGACTAACTCGGTACCTATGGCCTCGGTAAGTAGCGCCATCCTGCCATCTTTTAACGGGTATCCCGACATCTGCGAATAGACTTCTTTTAGCACGCCTTTAGGCGAGTATCGCCATAGTCTTGATACCGTTTTTCCCGATTTGAATAGTTGCTGATAATCTATCAGAGTTTGCTGAACGGCATCTGATGCGCCAGGTCGAAAATCGCGACGCGTAAGCTCATCCAATGACTCGCTTTCCCACAACGTCAATCCAGCTTGGTTAGCCCAAAGAATGCAATAGTTTTCGATGTCATACACCCATATGGCTGTGACTAATTTGTCCAGAAACGCTAGGCCCTCACCGATTTCAAACGAAGAGGGTGAAGTAGAAATAGGCGTGATCTCAGCTTGTGATTTCTGCCCTTTAGTTTTCAAAAAGAAAGCCCTTCCTTGCCGTGTAATAAGGTGATGTGTGCTTATATTAGACTAGTTCAATATATTGATACTGGGGGCGTTTTCATCGAGTAATTCTGAAAGTTTATTATTCACGGTCGATTTTTGGGTGTGAAATACAGAGCGAGAAATCACGATGTTGTCTAACATGATTCGTTGTATGTTCAACGGGATAGCCGCGACTTGTCGATGCTGATTTGCTACATTTGCTCCACCGTTCTAAAACTGCATTAAACGAAGTATGCTTATGTTTCGTATAGATGGGTGTAAATAAAGGGATGAAAATGATTAAAAAAGTGCTGGTTTCTATTGTGTTTGCCATGATGTCTTTGAACGTATTGGCAGTAGAGATAACAGAAGCGAAGGCAAGAGCCACATTTGCATTGGCCAAAACAGGAGCCGTTTATCTGTCGATCAAGAATGTCGACACTACACCGATCACGCTGGTGTCTGTCACCGTTTCAGATGATGTGGCTGACTCGGCTGAAATACATACGACAGTAATGGTAGAAGACATGCTTCGCATGCAAGAATTGGAAAATGGCCTCGTGATTGAAGGCAATGGGGTGACGGCGATGGCACCCGGAAAAGAACACATCATGTTATTGGGTTTGAAAGGACCATTAGAGGCGGGAGAAACGCTCGCACTAACACTTCATTTTGACGACGGGTCAAACATCAATGTGACCGCTAATATTGTCGATATGAAGAAAAGTGGTGGCCATCACCACCATCATCACTAATTAACGTTTTTAAATAAGGATACAACGATGACGACAATTGATATTGGCATCAGTGAACAAGATAGATTATCCGTTGCGCAAGGGCTGAGTAAACTACTTGCCGATTCTTACACGCTGTACCTACAAACACACAACTTCCATTGGAATGTGACGGGTCCACAATTCCGTGAATTGCACCTCATGTTTGAAGAACATTACACTGAATTATCGACAGCAGTGGATGATATTGCCGAACGTATCCGTGCGCTTGGTGTAGCAGCGCCAGGTACTTACAAAGCCTTTGCCTCTTTGAGTGCTATTGAAGAAGTTGACGGTGTGCCGTCTGCCACTGAGATGGTTAGCATTTTGACCAAAGGTCATGAGCAAGTGATAAAAACATGTCGTGCAGTACTTAAACTGGCGCAAGAAGCCGATGATGAATCGACCGCGTCTTTGGCATCGGACCGCATGGTTGTTCATGAAAAAACTGCGTGGATGTTACGCGCCTCATTACCGCAATAATCATGACGAGAAACACTATGAAGAATTCTGCCTGGTTTAAACTGAAACACTTAGCGATGGCTGCTGTCGCAATGACGGGGACGGCGTTGGCTGAGGTAAAACACGAAACATTAGCTGAAGGCCTTTCCCATCCTTGGGGCATGGCGTTTCTGCCTGACGGCAGCATGCTAATTACCGAGCGCAGTGGTGGAATCAGGCATTACTCTTCATCTGCTGGTTTGAGTGAGCCGCTTGCTGGCGTCCCCGACGTTGTTGCTCAAAATCAAGGTGGCATGCTGGATATTGCCATAGATCCTGAATTCAGTGAAAACAAGACCGTTTACTTTTGTTTCAGTCGTGCCGGTGACGGCGGGAGTAGCAGTAGCGTCGCAAAGGCTACATTAACGAGCCAGGGGTTAACCGGTACTGACGTCATTTTTATTTCGACGCCACTTGTTGACAATGGGTTTCATTTTGGATGCCGTTTGGGCTTTGATCAACAGCAACACTTGTATGTCACACTAGGTGACCGCTACAAGTATATGAAAGAAGCACAGAATACCAACAACCACTTTGGAAAAATCGTTAGAATCAACAAAGATGGTTCGCCTGTGGCGAGCAACCCTTTTGTAAAAGGCAAGGCACCTGAGGTTTTCTCTTATGGGCATCGCAATGTTCAGGGACTCACCATGCATCCTGAAACGGGAGAAATGTGGGCGATGGAGCATGGCCCCAAAGGTGGCGATGAGGTGAACTTATTGGCTGCGGGTAACAATTACGGCTGGCCGGTGATCACCTATGGTATAGATTACAACGGTGACATTATTTCAGACAAAACTCACCAAGATGGCATGGAGCAACCCGTTTTGTATTGGGACCCCTCTATTGCGCCGAGTGGGATGGCCTTCTATACAGGAGACAAATTTCCAGAGTGGAAAGGCGATCTACTGGTTGGTTCGCTAAAGTTCAGGCATCTGCGTCATATCGATATGGAAGGGGGTAAGCCGGGTAAACAGACCGAACTCCTCAATGATGTAGAAGGGCGTATTCGCGATGTAGAAGTTGGCCCAAATGGATATATTTACGTGCTGACGGATGCACCTAACGGCAAGCTGATTAAAGTGATGCCAAGATAAGACTAATTCGTCATTACAAGGCAAACGAGAAAAGGCGTGTGGTACACGCCTTTTTTATGCTTCATTTTCTTTTGGAGAAAAACTAAGTTTGCCAATTAAAATGTCTTTGAACATCACCCAGTCACCCATCAAACTATAGAAAGGGTATCTAAACGTGGCGGGTTTATTGTGTTCATAAAAAAAGTGGCCTACCCAGGCGAACCCGTAGCCTATCAATGGTATCAACCATAGATAAATCCATTGGCTCGTAATGATGGCGAAGGCAATAACGGCCAGTACCAAGCAAGACCCAACAAAATGCAGCATTCTACAAGTCGGGTTGCGATGTTCGCTGAGGTAATAAGGGTAAAAATCTTTAAAACGCGTAAAGCCGTTTTCGGGTTCTGTCATAGCGCCTCCTTTGTTTACACCAATGTAACATTTTGCTTGGGGCCTGCACAGCGTTAAAAACCTATCGACTTTCTGGTTGTTATTTGCCGTAACTTCCCCATATTCTTGTATATCAATACACAATGAGCGAATTTCCATGGATACCATAGGGTTAAATAACGTTGTCGATGTGACACCGGAGAATTTTCAAGAAGTCTTTCTACAAGCGTCGCAAGAAAAACTTGTGCTTGTTGATTTCTGGGCAGATTGGTGCGAGCCCTGTAAAGACTTGATGCCTATTTTGGAAAAGATAGCGTCGGAATATCCCGATACATTATTACTGGCTAAAGTGGACTGCGAGGCTCAACAAGAAGTGGCTGCCCAGTTTGGTATTAGAAGTTTACCCACTGTGATGGTAGTAAAAGACGGGCAACCGGTCGATGGCTTTGCGGGCGTGCAGCCCGAAGGGCAAATCAGAGAAATGTTAGCTAAATACCTTCCCAAGCCAGAAGACGAGTTTATCGCGAAAGCGGCGCAGAGCATTGCCGAGGGGGATTATCAAACAGCATTTGTACTGGCTAAGCAGGCTTATGAGCTGGCGGGCGACAACCTTGACGCGAAGATGATGTATATCGATTGCCTAATTGAAACGGGCGGAATGACTCTGGCGAAAGATCTCATCGATACCATAGGGCTTGCCGATCAAGACGGCCGATACCAGGCTCTAGTGAGCAAATTTGAGTTAGCTGAGCAAGCCGCTGAAACGCCAGAAATTAAAGCTTTGCAGGAAAAAGTTGCAGCGAGCCCAGACGACCTTCAACTTAAAATTGATCTAGCAGTGCAACTGCACCAAGCTAACAAAGCCCAAGAATCGCTGGATTTGTTGTACTCGGTGTTGATTACCGATATCAATTTTGGTGAGGGGAAGAAAATCATGTTGGACGTTATCAATGCATTGCCTGATGGCGACGCTTTGAAATCGACATATCGCCGTAAGGTTTACAGTTTACTGTACTAGTTGCGCTAACGATTTTATGAAAGCGGGTCAGTTGATATTGCCCCGCTTTTTTGTCTTGACTGTTTCCACTTCAGTGAGGTTGAAAATGGATTGGTTTTGGCCTGCATTAGCGATGGTATTGATTGTCGAAGGTATCGCTCCATTACTTGTGCCTCGTTTGTGGCGAAAATATTTATTTGAGCTGTCTCAACAGCCCACGAACCAACTCAGACAAATCGGTGGCGTGCTCGTTGTGGTTGGCGCAGTCAGCTTGTATTACCTGTCTTAAATTATTGAAATATTGGATAGAATTCGCGCCGAGTTCGCGGTTTGCAATAAAACCAGTATTTTTGCTGCAAAATTAGCCTAAAACAGGTGAAAATCACTGCTGAATTTTGTTAGAATCCACGCCTAATTTTCTTACGCATTAGATTCAATGGCACAGAACGTAGTGGTGCTCGGCACTCAATGGGGTGACGAGGGTAAAGGTAAGGTCGTAGACCTATTAACAGATCGCGCAAAATATGTAGTTCGCTACCAAGGTGGACACAACGCGGGTCACACGCTGGTAATTGACGGTGAAAAAACCGTACTTCATTTGATCCCATCGGGCATTCTGCGCGACAACGTGACGTGCATTATCGGCAACGGTGTTGTCCTTAGCCCAGATGCGCTAATGAAAGAAATTACTATGCTAGAAGAGCGTGGTGTCCCTGTTCGCGAGCGTTTGAAAATTTCAGAAGCCTGCCCACTTATCTTGCCATACCATATCGCCCTTGATATGGCCCGCGAAAAGGCTCGCGGTAGCAAAGCGATAGGGACAACGGGTCGAGGTATTGGACCCGCTTATGAAGATAAAGTATCTCGCCGTGGTCTCCGTGTAGGTGACTTGTTCAATGCTGAAGATTTCGCCGCGAAGCTTAAAGAAGTTCTCGACGTCCATAACTTCACGTTGACTCAATACTATGGTGAGCCAGCGGTAGACTTTGATGAAACCCTTAAAGGTGCGATGGCTGTTGCTGACATTTTGAAAGCAATGGTTGTTGATGTTACCGATGAGCTAGACAAAGCTGATAAAGCAGGTCTACCTATCATGTTTGAAGGTGCTCAAGGTACGTTGCTTGATATTGACCATGGTACGTATCCTTATGTCACCTCGTCGAATACGACGGTCGGTGGAGTAGCAACAGGTGCTGGTTTCGGGCCTTTAAAACTCAACTACGTTTTGGGTATCGTAAAAGCATACACCACGCGCGTAGGTTCAGGTCCATTCCCTACGGAGCTTGATTGTGAAGTGGGTGAGCACTTAGGTGTTAAAGGACACGAATTTGGTGCCACTACAGGCCGCAAACGCCGTACGGGTTGGTTTGACGCAGTGGCGATGAAGCGTGCCGTGCAAATCAACTCCATCACGGGCTTTTGTTTGACTAAGCTTGACGTATTGGACGGCTTAGAATCACTACAGATTTGTGTTGGTTACAAAGATGCTGACGGCAACGTATCTGATGTACCACCAATGGCAGCGGACGGTTACGACTTGGTCACGCCAGTTTATGAGGAAATGCCAGGTTGGTCAGACAATACCTTTGGCGTAACAGAGTACGAAGGGTTGCCACAAGCGGCTAAGAACTATATCAGCCGTCTTGAAGAGATTACAGGTGTGCCAGTAGATATCGTATCTACAGGTCCTGACCGCAGCGAAACTATCGTATTGCGTCATCCTTATGATGCTTAACTAAAGCAATGAATGAAAAAGCCCGCATGATGCGGGCTTTTTTGTATCCGTTCATCACTACAGCGCTGCGGCTAATTCAGCCCCCTGTCTAATTGCCCGTTTGGCGTCCAACTCGGCGGCGACATCCGCACCACCAATAAGATGCACAGAATGACCTTTGGCGGTAAGACCTTGCTGCAACGTTCGTAAAGGTTCCTGACCCGCACAGACAATCACATTGTCCACATCCAATACTTGGGGTTTAGTCCCGATAAGAACGTGTAACCCTTCATCATCAATTCGTTGATACGTAACCTGATTGATCATCTGTACGCCATGCTTTTGAAGTGTTGTACGATGAATCCATCCCGTTGTTTTACCTAAACCTGCACCGACTTTTCCATCTTTGCGTTGTAGTAACGTAACCTGTCGCTTGGGAGTAACGGGTTGTAGGTTTAGTGCCACGCCTCCTGCCTCGACGGTTTGGTCAATTCCCCAAAATTGCATCCAGTGGTCTTTATCTAGCGCAGCCTCTTGCGATTCTAGCAAGTACTCTGCTACGTCAAAGCCAATGCCACCTGCACCTATGATTGCCACTTTTTCACCGACTGGTTTGTGATCTCTAAGTACATCGATGTAACTCAGCACCTTTTCGTGCTCAATGCCCTCGATAGCAGGCGTTCTTGGGGCAATACCCGTTGCTAACACAATGTCGTCAAAATCACTATCTAGGCTGTCAACGGTGACTTCGGTGTTCAAGTGCAAATGAACACCCGAGTCTTCAATCTGATAACGAAAATAGCGCAGCGTTTCTTCAAATTCGTCTTTACCGGGGATTTGTTTGGCTAAATTGAATTGACCTCCCACCTTGTCTGCTTTGTCAAATAGATGGACTTCATGGCCTCGCTTAGCGGCATAGGTTGACAGTGATAAGCCCGCAGGACCAGCACCTATCACGGCAACTTTTTTCTTGGTGGTGGCGGGTGGAAAGTGCATTTCGGTCTCGAAGCAGGCTTCTGGATTGACTAAACAACTCACTCGCTGACGCTTAAAAATATGGTCAAGACATGCTTGATTACACGCTATGCATGTATTGATAGCTTGGGGCTTGCCCGCTGCTGCTTTGTTGACAAAATCGGGATCGGCTAGAAAAGGACGGGCCATAGATACCATATCTGCTTGACCGCTGGCGATAACCTGTTCGGCAATTTCCGGCGTATTAATTCGGTTTGTGGCAATCAAAGGTATAGTGATATGCGGACGAATCTTTTCAGTAACCCACGTGAAGGCGCCTCTAGGAACTGAGGTTGCAATTGTGGGAACCCGAGATTCGTGCCAACCTATCCCCGTATTGATGATAGTCGCCCCCGCTTCTTGGATGGCCTTACCTAGATAAACCACATCATCCCAACTCGCGCCACCCTCTACTAAATCGAGCATCGATAGACGGAAAATAATGATAAAATCTGGCCCACACTCTCGTCTGGTTTGGCGTACAATTTCGATGGCGAGTCGTGCTCTGTTTTCTACGCTGCCGCCCCATTCATCGTCGCGGTGGTTGGTGCGAGGTGAGAAGAACTGGTTGATGAAGTAGCCCTCAGAGCCCATGATTTCAACGCCATCATAACCTGCCTCCCGCGCTAAATACGCGCATCTTGCATAGTCATTGATCGTGCGAGCTATTCCCCTACGGCTCAACGCGCGAGGTTTAAACGGTGTAATTGGGGCTTTCAATGCAGAGGCGGATACTGACAATGGATGGTAACCATAACGACCGGTATGCAATATTTGCATGCAGATTTTCCCGCCTTCGTCATGAACGGCTTGAGTGATCGGTTTATGTCCTTTGGTATGGCTTTTTCGGCTTAAGCGGCTCATAAATGGCGCCCCCCAGCCTTCAATGTTGGGGCTAATACCGCCGGTGACGATAAGGCCTACACCGCCCCTTGCGCGGGCGGCATAAAACGCAGCAAGTTTCTCATGGCCGCGCTTGGCTTCTTCTAGGCCTAAGTGCATGGAGCCCATAAGGACTCGGTTTTTTAGCGTAGTAAAACCGAGATCAAGCGGTTCTAACATGTGAGGGTACGGAGACGACATAGTGCACCTTAATCTTTTTAATTGGTGGTATTACCAGTTTCTCCATTTATACGCAGACGGATTTATCTTTGCAACTTTAGACCGGACTAGTTGGTGTTAAGTTAACTATTGCTTGCCGCCACCTTTATGTAGAATATATCTCACTATGTGGATTGGTTTCATCATCCCTCATGATTTACACGCCAAAAGGACACTGTTATGCCTCAACCATTTCATTTAGCGATCCCTGTTACAAACTTATCCCAGGCTCGCGCATTCTATGGCGATTTATTAGGTTGTGAACAAGGTCGCGCATCACAAGGTTGGATCGATTGGAATTTTTTCGGCCACCAGTTGGTTACACATTTGGTCGAATCCATGCCCAGTGCACCGCAACACAATGAAGTCGACAGTCATGCCGTTCCTGTACCTCATTTTGGTGTGGTACTGTCTATGTCGGATTGGCGTGTGTTAGCAGATAAATTGGTTGCGGCGAATGTTGAATTTGTTATTGAACCCTACATCCGATTTGAAGGTCAACCGGGTGAGCAAGCTACACTGTTTTTCTATGATCCTAGCGGCAATGCCCTTGAGTTTAAAGGCTTTGCCGATATGGATAAGTTATTTGCTACGACGTAACATTACGCCATCATGACAAGACTTGCGATGGTGTAGGCAACAACGGTTAAGCCGCCAGCAAACAAGGCGTAAGGCAATTGGGTTTTGACATGAGTTAACAGGTCACACCCAGCGGCTAACGACGATACCGCAGATGTGTCTGATATTGGCGAGCAGTGGTCGCCAAATATACCACCGCCTAATATGGCCGCGACAACAAGAGAGGGAGGCAGTCCGAGCGCTTGAATTAAAGGCACACCAATGGGAATGAGTATGGCAAACGTGCCCCATGATGTTCCTGTTGTGAAGGACATAACAGCGCCAGCGATAAAGAGCATAGGCACGATCAAAAACACGGGGAGGTACTCTCCCACGATGCCTGACACAAATACGCCAGTGCCAAGTGCTTTTAGGCTCGCCCCCAAGCTTAAAGACAGCAACACGATGGTGACTAAGGGCAAGAGTTCACCCATGCCTTTAAAGCCAATATTGACCGCTTCTTGATGAGTAAACCGTTTGTGCGAGAGCAGCAGAAAATAGGCCACAGCAGTGCCTAAAACCGTCGCGTAAAGCACCGATTTGCTACCACTACCTTGCGCCAATACACCATCGCCTGTCCAATACATAAACCCAAACATACTAACGATCATGGTGATAAGCGGTACAAGCATGAAGCGGGCCTTGGTAGCAGGGGCTGCATCTAGTGCCGTTCCCGTATGCGTCATCGCCTCATCTTCATCTTTTAGAGGGCCATGAACCTTGTCGGTAATAATGGTATACAACACGAGCCCTAGCGTGATCAGTGCATAGAAGTTGAGTGGAACGGTTCCCCATAAGATACTGGCACTGCTCTCGTTAAGTTCATAGCCATTGAGCAAGCTTAATACAAACGCACCCCAACCATTGAGTAGAATCAAAATACAAATCGGCGCACATGTACTATCAATGATATAGGCAAGTCTTGCGCGACTCATTTTAAACTTATCAAACAAACCTCTGGCGAAGATACCCGCGGTAAGCACACTTAAGTTAGACTCAATAAATACGGCTACGCCAGTTAAAAATGTCGCACCGCCCACCCGTCGTTTTGTTTTGGCAATACCGCCATCGACTAGTTTATTCACCATAGCGGCGACCCCGCCAGAGTCGCGTATAAACGCTAGCAGCGCGCCTACCAGAAGACTGAACAGTAAAATACGGGTATTGCCCGCACTTGATGCGACATCGATCACCCGTTCTGTGGCGTTGATTGGAGAGAGTATCAGTGCGCCCGAAGGATCATTAAATAAAATGAGAAACTCAGCGCTAAGGATAGCCATGGCTAGCGCAAGTATGACTTCTTTTTTCCAAAATACGATGGCAATTGCGATGAGTGGTGGGATGACCGAGAGCCAATCCATGATGTCTTCCTATTATTGTTATCTTGAGTATGTTGGTCGTGATAGGACGCTTGATCCTAATTATCTTATCCAAACTGCTTTAATAGTACCAAGGTAGAGACCTGATTTCAGGCGCAATTTTATTCATACGTTGCAACATTACTTTGAGGCACGTATCGTGTTCTTTGTATCTTTCAATGTGAGCCAATTTTGTTTCCCGTTACTCTCAATACGCTAAGTACAGCATTTGGTCGATTGTGTCTGAGCTTTTGCCTCCTTGTTGTAGCGCCTATGGTACATGCCGAGCATTCATCTTTTCGTCAACAATTGGGTCAAAAACTCATTCTCGATATTCGCTATTTCTGTGAAAGCTTGCCTGCAAACGGTCAATGCAGAGAACCCGTGACCGAGTTGCCTGAGGTACTGGCCAATATGTTGGTCGAGTACAATATCGGTGGTGTGATTTTATTTGCGGAAAATCTCGAGTCGGTCGAGCAGATCGTCACAAGCAACTACACGCTTCAGCGGCTAGCCAAAAACCATAATATGCCTCCGTTTATCATTGCAGTAGACCAAGAGGGAGGACGCGTGGCTCGTTTACCCGACGACGTCGCAACGCGGTTTGGCGGTAACATGGCGATTGGTGCGACAGTTAATCAGCACGGAACCTATTATGCAGAACACACGGCTACGGGAATGGCCAAAGCGTTACGCTTATTGGGGTTTAATACCAACTTTGCCCCCAGTGTTGATATTAATAACAACCCGAAAAACCCTGTTATAAATGTACGTTCATTCTCAGATACCGCCAAGACGGTTGCTAGACTGGGTAAAGCAATGTCAAAGGCTATGCAGGATGAAGGGATAGTCAGTGCTATTAAACATTTCCCCGGTCATGGTGATACCAGTGTAGATAGTCACACTGGTTTACCACAGGTTACGCATAGCAAAGCGCATATTCTTAAAAATGAAGTCTATCCTTTTGCTGCGTTACTGCGCAGTGACTCCCCGCCGGATATGTTGATGACTGCTCATATTCAATATCCTGCATTGGATAGTACCAAGGTCACGGATAAATCGGGTACAGAGCGAATGTTGCCGGCAACATTGTCACGACGCATTCTGCATGATGTATTACGTGATACGTTGCAATACAAGGGAGTCGTGGTGACAGATGCATTAGATATGGCAGGTATTGCACATTACTTCACGCCAGAAGAAGCTGTGGTTAAGACGTTTTTAGCCGGGACTGATATTGCGTTGATGCCGTTTACCATCCGTAGCAAAAAGGATATTCAAGCATTTGAAACGTTTCTACAAAAGACAGCGCGCCTAATAAAGGCGAAAGAATGGGATACACAGGCTTGGCAGCAATCGTTGGACCGAATAGCGTCGCTGAAACAGCGTTATCAAATGGGCGATTTTGCCTCTAAGCCCTTAACGACAAGACTCAACACTGCGAAACTAGCTCTGCCACTTAAACAAAACAAAACCTTAGAACAGTCTTTGGCACTGGCATCTGTCACCATGACAAAAGGCCGCGAATTAATCCCATTAAAACCGGGTGGACATTGGTGGTTATTGATGCCCGATGAAGCGCGTTGCCAAGCAATGGAAAACGCATTCGCGAAGGCAATGGCGCATCAAGATATGCCATCGATACGTTGCACAAGTTTGGCGACGCAAGCCGATTGGCCAACCCCGTCTTCATTTCCCAACGCCGACGTGGTAGTGGTCGGGGATATCTCACCACTTCACAGTGTGGTTGAGATGGGGGGCATGGATGATCTTTCATCTCTGCCACGAGTAAGCCTTCAAGTGCAAAGGGAATATGTAAGGCGAGTACTTACTTACTATTCGGGGTTTGAGACAAGAAGAGTGTTGTTAGCATTGAGAACACCTTATGTATTGCAAGAACTCAGCGCATTTAGTGATATTGGGCTGGCGACATATTCGTATAACGTTAACAATGGCAAATCGGGCAAATCAGAAGGACCGGCATTCAACGCCATTGCACAAATCCTGCTTGGCCAAGCCATTGCACAAGGCGCTTTACCAGTTCGTTTGAATTAACCGCCATTCATTTCGATACGTCGGGGTACAGAAGATAGGGAAGACGGCGTTTGCGGTAATGTGACAAGCCTTGTTGCCAGCTTGCCCGGATAGTTTGCTCGTCTACGCCCGATTGAATGGCTTTGCGAAGTTTGTCGGTGCCTGCCAATAAATCCATGAAATCGGGTCGCGTGAACAATATCTGTTGGTTGGCGGCGAAGGTATTTCGCGCGTCAATAAGCCAAGTCAATGACAAGCCGCGGCTCGTCTCATTGGAGAGATTTCTGCCCAGCACGCGTTGATTTTGTAATTTGGGACGCAGAGATTTTCCTGGCATGCTAACCGGCGTGAAAACAAAGTCGCCAAGAGGAACATGGTCGTGCCCAAAGACTTCAAATGGCATAGTCGTACCACGACCAATACTTACTGCGGTCGCTTCGAAAAAACAAAGTGAAGGGTAAAGCGCAATAGCTTGATCAGTGGGTAAATTGGGACTGGGTGGTATGGGCAGTGAGTAGGGCATATCTCTTGTATAGCGAGCGATAGGTACAACCCGCAAATCCAGCGCGTTTGCCTGGGTGATCCAGCGTTCACCTTTTATCATTAAAGCCAGTTCTGCAACCGTAAGCCCATGAAGCACAGGAATAGGATGCATGCCGACAAATGAACTAAAATTGGGCTCTAAAATAGGGCCATCGACATACGCGCCATTGGGGTTGGGACGGTCGAGAACAATTACCGTCTTGTCTAGCTCAGCAGCAGCTTCCATGACGTAATGCATTGTACTGATATAGGTGTAGAACCTCACACCCACATCTTGGATATCAAATACCAGCACGTCGATGTTTGACAGCATATCAGGTGTGGGCTTTTTGGTTTTGCCATACAGAGATACGATAGGCAAGCCGGTTTTTTCATCAATCTTGTCACTGACTTTTGCGCCAGCACCCTGGTCAATTCGAAACCCGTGTTCAGGGGCAAAAACGGCTGTGACGTTAACCTTCTGGGCCAGTAGAAAATCAACCAGGTGTCCGTCTTTTGTCATTGAAGTACTGTTGACAACTACCCCAACGCGTTGGTCTTTCAACCAGGGTAGATACAGTGATGCTCTATCTGCACCTACCTGAATATCAGCGCGCGCAGAAAACACGAGCGCGATGCTCAATACAATCAGCCAGACCCGTATCATGATGAAATCGCATTACGCAGATAGCCCTGTTTCTGCGCAAGCAACGCTTTAGCTTGGTCAGCGGGCAAGTCTGTCAACACCATTAATATTGCCAATTTAGCTTGATTGTTGGCCGCGGCTAGCGCTTGTGATGCCGTACTTTCGTCACACTGGGTTGCTTGCATGACGATACGAATGGCCCTAGCTTTGAGCTTGTCATTGGTGGCGTTTACATCGACCATCAGATTTTGATAGACCTTGCCCAGCTTGATCATAGTCGCACTACTTATCGAGTTGAGTATTAGCTTTTGGGCGGTCCCTGATTTCATACGGGTCGACCCGGTTATGCACTCTGGGCCAACTTGTGCACAAATCCCAACATCTGCGGCGTCCAGTACCGGAGAGCCAGGATTACATGCTACCGCGGCAGTAAAACAATTGACGCTTTTTGCATAGGCCAATCCTGCAATAACATAAGGTGTGCGCCCACTTGCGGTGAGACCTACCACGGCATCGTTTTTTGTCAGGTTAAGAGATTTCAGATCATCTATCGCCATTTGTTGATTGTCTTCTGCACCTTCTACCGCATGTTGAATAGCGCGCTCGCCTCCCGCAATAACGCCGATAACGAGATCGTCAGGTACGGAAAAGGTTGGACGGCATTCAACGGCGTCCAATATACCTAATCTACCACTGGTACCTGCGCCTATATATATTAGTCTGCCACCGCGTTTGATACATTGCGTGATCTGGTCAACGGCTGTTGATATCTCGTTCAGTGCTTGCTCAACGGCGCCTGCAACGAGGGCGTCTTGGGCATTCATCGCTTTGACCATGTCATACGTTGAAAGTTGATCGATGTTCATGGTGCTTGGATTGCGACCTTCAGAAGTAAGGTGCGCCAATTCACTGAGCAGTGGGTGAGGTGTAGTGGCAGTCATTTATCTTGTCATTTTCTCGAATTTAGCACTATTGTACACAACCTGTGCATTGGCGCATCTAAGTCGATATGTTGCCGTTCGACGTACCTCAGAATTTGAATTACGTGATACACTGACGTTTTTACGTCAGGCCTAGATTTCGAGTGAGCAGACAAACCCACGCCATCATCCATACCTCAGCGATTCAAGAAAATTTTGCTCGCTTATCCGCGCTGTCGACCGTGGGTCAAACCATGGCAGTGATTAAAGCGGATGCCTATGGACACGGAGCGGCAACGGTTGCACACGCACTGAAGTCTTTATCTGAACGTTTTGCTGTCGCCATTACCGAAGAGGCGTTGGTGTTGCGTGATGCTGGAATTGATAATCCTGTGGTTGTGCTTGAAGGGCCCCACGATGAAGCTGATTGTCATTTAGCTTTCAACAATAACTGCATTTTAGTGTGTCACTCTAAAGCGCAATTGGAATGGGTTCGGGCGTGTAAGAATAAACCTGTTGTCTGGCTAAAAGTGGACAGCGGCATGCATAGACTCGGTTTTAATCCTGAAGATGTGGTAGCGATAGCTAAGGGTTTTGATGATGTACTGACGCCTGAATCTGTGCTTGTGACTCATTTAGCTTGTGCTGATGATACCCATAACGCATTTTCTCAGGAGCAGATAGCACGTTTTTCGACTGTGGTAGAACAACTCAACATGCCGGTAAGCGTGGCGAACTCGCCAGCCACTATCGGATGGCCTGCAAGCCACGGTGATTGGAATCGAGTGGGGGTTGCAGTGTATGGTGGTGAGTCTATGTCTCTTGAGAGTGGCAATTCGTTACCACTCAAGCCGGCCATGACACTGGTTTCGTCAGTACTTGCCGTAAGAACGATAAAAGCAGGTGAAGGGGTCGGCTACGGTCAAGTTTGGCGTGCTGAGAAACCGTCTGTTATCGCAACGGTGGGCATTGGCTACGCAGACGGCTATCCCCGGCACTGTCCAAATGGCACGCCAGTACTTGTCAACGGTGTCGAATGTCCGTTAGTGGGGCGTGTCTCAATGGAT
>CAWUJV010000088.1:0-17521 GCA_963922845.1 uncultured Alteromonas sp. | reverse complement strand
ACGCCAATACAAAAAAACAGCCTACGGGCTGGTTTTTTTATGCGTACTCGAAGGGATGAGAAGCCCTTTTCTAATCAAATTCGCATGTCATTACGCTGTGATTTATGCCCTGTCACGCTGGCTTAGCGGCGATACACTGCACGACTGAAGAGAGTCCAGTATGAAAGCTCCCCTCATATACCTCTCGCTCTTTCTCTTCTAGGTGTATAAACGACATACCTGTGAGGTCTTCTTCCAAGCTTTTCTTTGTTTGCATAGTGCTTGGGTCGCTACCTCCACCAGTACCAAACGCGATTTGATCTGGTGTGTAAGCTTCCACTATCAGTATACCTCCTGGGCGTAATGCTCTTTGAATATTGTTATATAGTTGTCGTCGCAAAGTAGGCGGCAAGGGAAAGAAAACAGAAACGATTCCATCCCAGTAATTGGTCTTAAATGTAAACTGGCTGATGTCACAGTTAATATAATCAAACGATACCTGTTTCTCTTTCGCTAGTTTCAATGCCTTTCGCTTTGCAACTGACGAGCTGTCTAAACCTGTAACTTCGTAGCCGCACTCAGCCATGTATACAGCATTTCGGCCTTCTCCCTCCGCAAGGCTTAACACTCTGCCTTTTTCTATCCGAGGTAGTGCGCTCACAAGAAATTCATTTGGTTGTTTTCCGTAAATGTATGCCTGCGTGTCATAACGTTCGTCCCACATATTGCTCCCCTGTAAATCTGTATTAAAAGGTAAGCGTACTACTTCAAGTTAACTTTAAGTCAAGGGTTGTGGGTGTTTGATAAGAGCCATAAGAAATAGGTAAGCTTTCTTAGCGATTTTATTGAAGCTATGAAAAAATAGTCACACGATCAGTCACACCTATGAAAGGACAAGAATAATATGACGGCAGGCTACCCTATCGGCAAACCGGGACAACCCTGGGGTGAGGAAGAAAAAAAGCAGTGGGCATCAGTTCAACAGATTAAACGCAGTTATGCCGAAGACGTGTTGACAAAACTTCAAGTTTTGCCCGACGGTTTGGAGAAGGAACAATATGGTGCACTCCCATATGATGAACAGCGCTACCCGCTGTTTGCGTTGAGAAGTGAATCGTTCGATGCAACTAAAATGACGGTTCTCATTACTGGTGGTGTTCACGGCTATGAGACAAGTGGCGTTCAAGGGGCAATAAAATTTGTTTTGACACGCTTTACTCAATTTAAGGACGCATTTAATTTTGTCGTACTACCGTGTTTGAGTCCATGGGGCTATGAAACCATCAATCGTTGGAACCCCTTAGCACTTGACCCCAACCGTTCCTTTTATGCAGATACGCCGGCCCCTGAGCCGGCACTAGCGATGGCTTACGTCCAAGACTTGGGATTGAATATTGATATTCACATAGACCTGCACGAAACCACTGACACAGATAACAGCGAATTTCGACCAGCCCTTGGTGCGAGAGACGGCGTAACACAGTCTGTTTGGGATATTCCGGATGGTTTCTATACCGTCGCTGATACGCCCAACCCAAATTTGTCTTTCCAGCAAGCGATAATCGAAAGTGTTAGAAAGGTTACGCACATCGCTCCTAGCGATAGCTCTGGCAAAATCATTGGGTCTGAGGTGCTAAGCGAAGGCGTCATTGCTTACGATAAAAAAGCCCTGTTTCTATGTGGCGGATTTACAGATGCCGCCTACGTCACCACGACGGAAGTGTATCCTGATAGTCCCAACGCCACACCTGAAAACTGCAACGATGCGCAGGTCGCCGCCATTGTTGGAGCACTGGACTATGTCTTTAATGTAAAGAATAGTTAACTACTCCTGAATTTTAGATTCCTAGACGTTTGAATGTTTAGACGTCTAGATGTATATTGGTTATCTTCGTTAGGAGATAACCATGTTTCTATTTTCAGCATTAATATTTGATGGCAAAAAACAACAACTCGTTACCGAGGTGTCTAGCGATCGCGAAGCCTTTGAGTTATTGCTTCAAAAACGGTTTGGGGTTTATGTCTGTTTATGGCAATCTTCACCAATACAAACCGTACAAGAGAATAGTGAGCAGTAATTCATGTTAACGTCTCCCTGCGTAGGCAATTGCTGCCTTGATGATGACGATATCTGTTTGGGCTGTGGTCGAAAACTCGATGAAATAGTCGGCTGGGCCGACAAGCCTGAGACAGAACAACAACTTATCATTGAGCTGGCAAAATCACGTCATCAAGCGTCTTTAGCACGTCGAGACAAGTCTTAATCATTCTGATACACTCCCGCGCCACGGCGTTACTCCGCCTAGTTTGGTTTGATCTCAAGAGGTAAATCGTGAAAGTTATTCTGGCACCTATGGAAGGGGTAGTTGATCATTTGATGAGAGACATGCTCACTCGCGTAGGCGGAATTGATGCGTGTGTGACCGAGTTTGTGCGCGTTGTAGAGCAAAAACTGTCAGCTAAAACCTTTTATCGATTATGTCCGGAACTCAAGCATGGCTCTGTTACGCCTGCTGGCGTACCAGTCAAAGTTCAATTACTTGGACAACATCCACAGTGGTTGGCAGAAAACGCCGAAGTCGCCGTGGAATTGGGTTCGCCGGGCGTTGATTTAAATTTTGGCTGTCCCGCAAAAACGGTTAACAAAAGCAAAGGCGGTGCCGTCTTACTTCGAGAACCCGAAACACTGTACAATATTGTCAGTGCCGTTCGTCAAGCAGTGCCCGAACATCTGCCGGTTACAGCAAAGGTGAGATTGGGTTACGAAGACAAATCATTGGCTATTGAAAATGCGTTGGCAATAACGCGCGCTGGTGCATCAGAATTGGTGGTCCACGCACGGACCAAGACAGAAGGGTATAAACCGCCAGCCTATTGGGATTGGATTGCGAAGATTAAACAGCATACCGATATTCCCATTGTCGCTAATGGTGAAATTTGGAGCCAATCAGATGCAATTCAGTGTCAGCAGCAATCAACCTGTGAAAATCTAATGATCGGCAGGGGAGCGCTAGCACTGCCCAACCTTGGCAACTGTATTAAATATGGTGAGGCGCCGATGCCATGGTCAGAATTGACACAGTTGTTGATAGACTATTCCGGTTATGAAATCTACGGTGACAAAGGTCGCTACTATCCCAATCGTATCAAACAATGGTGCGGTTACTTACGTCGACAATACCCCGAAGCACAAGTGCTGTTTGATAATATTCGACGTCTTACCAATTCTGATGACATTGTTGCAGTCTTGCGTCAGTCATCCACTGCCTTGGGCAAAGATTCCGCTGTTGCTTAACATGCTTTGAATTTCAGAGGTGCGACACTTGCCCCTGTTCCTCTCTGTTAGCTAACTTAATTTTATAAGAGCACCACATCACTAATGTAGATGACTGCACGGTGAGCGTGTTCTTTTGTCCAAAGGGCGAACATTGCATCGCAAAACTTATCACAAGCGTCTCTGCGCTCTAGACTAATGACTAATACGTAATTGTAATTATTGGGTTTTTATTTTGTTAATAAGTTGTTATCTTGTGGTCTGAGGTCAGATGACATGGAGTACGAGTACCTCAAGGAACTAATCATTCACAACAGGGTAAACTTATGTACAAAAAAGGGTTACTGATAATCATGTCGTTTGTTGCGTTTTTCTCACATGCTGAGGTAAACGTTTTCTCGCGTTCGACATTCGATAATTTAAGTTATGGACTTTATTGGTTTGGTGCCAATAACCAATACGAAAAAGCCAATTCGGCTACGGCCAATGGTGGCTTGTATTACGATAGAAATAAACCAACGTTAATTCTCATTCACGGTTGGCAATCGGGACGCGTATCTCAACAAGACCGTTTTGTGTATTTTGAATCGGGAGGAGGTTGGCCTAGCGTTGATTTCGCAAATAGCTGGATTGCGGCGGGCTATAACGTAGGCATCATGTATTGGGATCAATTTGCCGACGAATCAGAAGTGCGAGATGCCGAGGCGAAAATTTGGAGCGCGACTGCCAATCGTGACATGCGCTGGCGCAATAGTCGTGGTCAATATCAATCTGGCCCCAACCAAAACGTCACAGAGTTATTGTTGGCTGATTACCGCACTGCAATGGCAGGGTATCGCGGAGATGACATTCGTTTAGCGGGTCATAGTTTGGGAAATCAAGTTGCATTGAGACTCGCTGATGAATTGTTATCTCTTAATAACCGAGGTCAAGTTGCAGACAATCTTGTTCCCAAACGCGTGTCATTGCTGGATACATTTTATTCTAATTACCCGAAACGTTATCTTGGCTGGCGTTGGGTTGGTGCGGTAGCAAGGGATATTGTTGGTCGTTTGAAAGGCGCTGGTGTTGCAATTGATTCCTATCGCACTTCTTTGGTTACATCTTCTCCATTCGTAGGCGACGAGAATCGAGGCTTGCAAAACCAAGTGGCGTTTGTTGAGCAAAGCACAGGCTTTTTCAATCAATTTCAGCAAAATGAAAAACACGGTGCGGCGATCTGGCTATATCTATGGTCAATTGATTACCCAGCGCCAGGTGTAACCAACGACGGTTGGAATGGCGTTTCCGCAGCAACGCCTCATGATGAGGTCAGAGACTGGATGAATCGCAATAGACGGCTATCTCAAAATGCTGGGGGCAATACCAAGGACCCCGGTGACAATCTCTACAGAACGCGTTCTCGCTTATAGTAAAAAAGGGGCTTAGGCCCCTTTTTCTGTTACGCGAAAGTGTCAATTTGACCGCCCACACGGGCGTTTGGATCTGGGGCTGGGCGTTCGCTACTGGTCGCAAGTTCAGCTTGCTCTTGGGGCGCCGAACTCTCTTGACGAGGAGCGGGAGCTCGTTGTGCAGATTCGTTTTGAATTGCGACATTTGCCGATGTTGATGAACCTACTTCCATTGCTTTCTACCTATCAGTTAACTTACCAATGCATTGCATTAAGTTTAGTCAAATTTTCGGACAACGCTAGCACCTAATGTACTATGACGCATCTATTTTCCCGTCAGCGCTGTCACGTAGTGCGCCATTCAAAACGTTGCGCCTTTCACCGCCAAATGAGAGCCTCAAAAAGGCCGTTGGTGAGCATGATTGATTGGGCGATGCAGTTTACAACCTACTTAATCAGTGATCACAGGGGTTAGGGCGTTGTACATGAACGTTGCGATTTGAGGCTGGGCCTTGGCATTAGGGTGGATACCATCGCGCTGCATCAATGATTTGTCCAATGCTATTTGCTCTAAGAAAAAGGGGATAAGTAATACATCATTGTCTTGAGCTACCGATTCAAAGCTGTCAGAAAACAAGGTATTGTATCGGCGACCATAATTGGTTGGAATTTGCATATCTTGCACAAACACCTCCACACCGGCGTCTTTGGCAATAGATACCATCTGGTTGAGGTTGTTTTTCATTTTCTTGACCGAATGCCCTTGCAGACCGTCGTTGCCACCCAATTCAATCAGCAAATGAGTTGGAGAATGCTGCTCAAGTAACCGTGGTAAGCGGGCTAGGCCACCATCTGTCGTTTCGCCGCTCAACGCCGCATTGATCACGGTAATACCTTGATTGTTCTCTTGCCACATATCTTGTAACAGTTTGACCCAACCCTCTGCTTGCATTAAGCCATAGGCCGCACTTAGGCTGTCTCCTAGGACTAAAAAGCGGTATTCGTTCTTCACCTCAGATTGTTTATCTTCTGCCGCATGAAGATGATCTGAAAGACCGGACAATGGTATAAGTACACAGATCAGTGTAATTTTGATAAAGCGACTAATTTGATGACTAATCACGACAACTCAGGCTCCTTGATGATAAGAACTTCACAAATAACAAAAACAGTCACTACGAGTGAAGGAGAACTTCAGATCCTTCAACCTATTTCGTTCGATGTCAAGGCGGGTGAGTCTATTGCCATTGTCGGTGCGTCAGGTTCCGGTAAGTCGACACTATTGAGTTTACTCGCAGGACTCGATGAATCGACGAGTGGCGAAATTTGGTTAGACGACTCCCCACTTCATGCGATGAATGAAGAGGAAAGAGCGCAGCTACGAGGTGAGAAAGTCGGCTTTATTTTTCAAAGTTTTATGTTGGTACAGAGTTTAACGGCGCTAGAGAATATTATGCTGCCCGCAGAAATCTCTGGATTTAAAGACGCGAAGCAAAGAGCCCAAACTATTCTTGAACAAGTGGGGCTGGGACATCGAGCACATCACTATCCAAATCAATTGTCGGGTGGTGAGCAACAACGGGTCGCCATCGCCCGTGCATTTATTGGTCAGCCGCGGATTTTATTTGCCGATGAGCCAACGGGTAATCTTGACGCGGCAAACAGTGAGAAAATCGAACAGCTGCTGTTTACCATGAACAAAGAATTGGGCACGACCTTGGTGTTGGTAACCCATGACAATGATTTGGCGCTCGAATGTCATCGTCAACTGACGATGCAAGGCGGCGTATTGACCGAAACAACCGGTCAGCCACTGGCTAACGCGAAACAGGCAAGCTAACGATGAATTTTTCAACAAATTTAGCTTGGCGCTTATTTAAACACGAAGCCAAGCGTGGTGAGCTGACCATTATCTTGTTGGCTATCGTTCTGTCGGTTGCCTCTGTTTTGTCACTTTCATTGTTCAGTGAGCGGCTCCAAGGCGCACTCACAGAGCGCTCTGCTGCATTTCTTGCCGCAGATAGTCAGTTGGGTGCAACTCAACCTGTTGATCAAAATTGGATAGTCAAGGCAAGAGAATCTGGCCTTGAAACCGCGGCTCAAATTGCAACGCGGTCGATGGCGTTTGGCGAGGAGGAGATGACACTTGTCGATCTTCGCGCGGTAAGCGATGAATATCCGCTGAAAGGTGACGTTTTGATAGCGGATGCGCCTTTTGGCAATGAGTCAAAAACAACGGCCTTACCACAAGCCGGAGAAGCATGGATTGACTCTCGATTGTTTCAAGTGTTGGAGTTGGAACTGGGTGAATCGATTTACATCGGAGACGCAACGTTCACGGTAAGCAAAGTGCTTTCTGAAATCCCCGATGCAGGGTTCAGTATTTTCAATACAGACCCGCTGGTACTTATTTCAATTAGCGATATCGAGGCGGTGAATATTACGGGGCCCGGTAGCCGCGTCAACTATAAGACGTATTTTAGCGGTGAAAGTGACACGATTAATTCGTACTACGATTGGTTGAGACCACAGTTAAAAGACGATTTACACTGGTGGCAATCTGTTGAGGATGATGAATCACCAATCGGTGAATCCGTGGCCAGAGCAGAGCGCTATTTCTTACTTGCGAGTTTGCTTGCGATTATCCTCGCGGCAGTCTCCATTGCTGTGGCAGCACAGCGCTACAGTCAACGTCACTTCGACCCAGTTGCAATTATGAAAACACTAGGCGCAACGAAAGAGGTCATTCGGCGCGTTTACATTATGCAAGTGATGTTTATTACACTACTTGGCATCTTCATTGGGATAGTCATTGGCGTGGGCGCCCAACAGTTAGTTGTCATGGCATTAGCTGACAAGGTGGATGTATCGCTGGACGTATGGCATTGGCGACCGGTTTTGATTTCTGTATTTACAGGTGCAACTTGCGCGATTTTATTTTCACTTTATCCGCTAATGCGTTTGTTTACGGTTCCTCCGTTACGTGTGTTACGTCGTTCAATGGAGTCTAATCTGAGCTCAAGAACCATGCAGTATGGTGCGGCAGGGGCGGCAATTTTCTTGTTAATGTTGGCGTATAGCCAGGATGTCAAAGTCAGCGCTATTTTGTTTGTCTCAGGTGCTGTTTTGGTCGTCGCACTACTTGGTGTGACGTTTGGACTTATTGCGTTAGGACGCAAGCTTGGGCAAGGGTCGATGGGGCCCTGGCAGTTGGCTTGGGCTCGCATTCGTCGTCGAGCAATGGACAACAGTGTTCAGCTTATTAGCTTCTCAGTCACGATAATGTTGCTGTTAGTGGTACTGGTCATGCGCAATGACATGATTGCGCAGTGGCGAGCGCAGTTACCTGAAGGCACGCCGAACTATTTTCTGACGAACATTACCTTTGACCAAAAAGACACCTTGGATAATCACTTCCGAGAGAGAAACGTCATCATTGATGAATTTTATCCTGTGGTCAGAGGGCGTTTTGTTGGCGTCAATGACGAGTTGGTCAACAACGAAATAACCAAGGAAGATGAGGACCGTCCTCAAGATACGCGCCAAGGGCTAGGTCGAGAAGCAAATCTCACGTGGAGCAGCCAGCTACAAAAAGCGAATATCGTCAAAGAGGGGACTTGGCATGGAGACTGGAAGCCAACCAGTGATGATGCTCTTTATCCCGTATCAGTAGAAGAAGGCGTAGCCCAGCGTCTTAATATCAAACTCGGCGATGTGTTAACGTTTAATATCGGCAGTGAAGAAGTGAAGACCGAAGTCACCAGTATGCGTGAAGTAGACTGGCAAACAATGCAGCCCAATTTCTTCTTTGTGTTGCATCCAGATGTCATGGAAGGTTTCAGAGGAACCTACTTGACCAGTTTTCATCTCGATGAATCAAGGAAACCCGAACTTACCGAATTAATGCAGCCGTTTTCGTCCATTACCATGTTTGACGTTGATGCGCGCATCAATCAATTGCGAGATATTGTTGAGCAGGTCTCCATGGCGGTTGAGTTTATCCTTGTGTTGGTTCTAGTTGCGGGTAGTTTGGTCTTAGTCGCGCAAGTACAAGCCAGTATGGATGAACGCCAACAAGAACTAGCAATTTTACGCACATTGGGAGCCAAAGGTAGCCTCATTCGCATGAGCGTCGTATTTGAGTTCATTATCATCGGTGTCGTTGCGGGCCTGATGGCGGCAATGGCCAATGAATTCAGCCTCTATTTACTGCAGTCTCAAGTCTTCGAAATGGAAGGCAGCATCCATTTCGAATATTGGGCAATTGCCCCTGCTGCCGGCGCGGCAGTGGTCGGGGCGCTTGGTGCGGCGGGGTGTTGGCGGTTGTTACGGCTCAATACCACGCAACTTCTCAGACGAATGGTATAACCCCACACGGACAATGGCGCTTTGTGCCATTGTCCGTAGCATAAAATCGGCTTTCAAATTCAAGCAAACAGGCTTTGAAAGTCAAATTATCAAATTAATTGCGCAAACGATGTGGCCAGCTAAAGGAGTTAGCATCAATGAAAAAAGTCTTAGTCGGGTTTCTATTACTGTTAGCCAGCAACGCCCATGCCGTTGATAAAGGGTTTACACTAGACGTCACTGTGTCGGGCTTTTTTAGCCCAGAGGTATCAAAAGCCGTAATAAAATCCGTTGTGGCAGAATCGCCAGCAGAGCAAGCAGGGTTATCGGTTGGAGATGAGGTATTGGCTATCGAAGGCTGTGAAATTCCGGGGTGTTCAGCAAAAACCGCGAAGGCCTCTTTCAACAAAGAGGCGGGTGATGTTTTGGTCTTAAAAATGAAGAAGCCAAACGGAGAGGTGTACCAAGCAGATGTTGTGTTTGAGTAAAGCACACCTGCACGTGCAGTTTTATGTTAGTAAATTGGAAAACGCACTATCGATATCAGGGTAGGTAAACGTAAATCCATTTGCTTGTAACTTAGCGGGCACCACGTTTTGACCTGTAGTAAGCAAATCCGATGCTTCACCCATTATCAATGAAAGCATAAATTTAGGCATTGGGAACAACGTAGGGCGACCAAGCGCACGTCCGAGAGCACTGACAAAATCGCGGTTGGGTAGGGCGTGTGGTGCGGTCATATTGACAGGCCCTGTCAGCTTTTTCTCCAAGACAAAATGAATCGCACTGACCATGTCGTCGATGTGAATCCACGACATGTATTGCTCGCCACTGGCAATCTTACCTCCTAATCCCATTTTGAACGGCAGTAGCATCTTATCCAGTGCGCCTGCTTTCTTGTCTAACACCACGCCGGTTCGCAACAACGCGACCGAGCACGTCGCTAGCTTCGCAATGCGTTCCCATTCACTGCACACATCGTGTGTGAACTCTTTGTGTGGCGAATTAAAATCTTCGTCGATGGCTTGCTGTGATTGCCTTCCGTAATAGCCAATCGCTGAGCCAGAAATTAAGATTGAAGGTGGTGTGTCACTTTGGTTAATAAGGTTGACAAGTTGCTGGGTCACGTCCCAGCGGCTATGGCAGATTTTGTATTGCTGATCCGCTGTCCAGCGTTTATCGGCGATGGGCTCACCCGCTAAGTTGATTACGGCATCAACGTCATTAAGGTCGGTATAAGAAGATAAGGAATCGATGACATTGACCGTTCCCGGGAGCATTGCCTTGGCCCGAGATAGATCACGCGTTAGCGCGGTAAAGCGATACTCACTTGCATAGGCTTTAATAAAACTGCGACCAATTAAGCCCGTCGCCCCTGTCATCAATATATTCATCGTTAACGTACCCTAGGGCTTAGTACAAGACAGGCATAGTGAAACAGAGTCAGAGAATCTGAGGGCATGAGGCTTATCCACTTCGACCTCTGCATACGTCACCCAGTGATGCTCTGCGGCAATAGCGAGCACGTCCGATGTCAATTTTTCGAGCAGATAAAAGCGATTATCTTCCACCAACTTGATGATCGCTTTGGTAATGGTTTTGTAGTTCAGCGCGTCATCCATATTGTCTGTGTTGGTCGCCTGTACCGCATCGTAATGCACTTTGACGTTAACCACGACGTCTTGTTTGTTCTTTATCTCGTCTTCATTGATACCGATGTAAGTGCGTAGTCGTAAATTCTTGATGCGTATGGTGGCTTGATTAAGGGTCATAGTTTTCCTAACGGTTTCTGAGTATCCATTAATGGTGAAATCTGTTACTTTTCACTTAAGGATAGTTAACGCTTACTGTATATGGAACTGAAATCTCCCACTGCAAAAGTACTCTTAGTACTGGCTTGCTTGTTTGTGGTATTTGCCGGCCTAAAAGCCGCAAGTGCTATCGTTGTCCCATTGTTTTTATCTGTGTTTATCGCGATTGCCTGCAGCCCATTAATCAATTGGGCATCGAAGTACAGTGTACCTCGATGGGCATCAATTACGTTAGTTATACTATTGATATTGATATTTGGTTTCATGCTTGCGGGTCTAGTTGGTCAATCTATGGCCGAATTTAGAGAAAATATTCCCCAATACCGCAATCAATTGAGTATTGAATTCGCTTGGGTTGTCGAGCAACTTGCTCGGTTTAACATCAATATTGACAAAGAGCTGATCACATCTCACTTGGACCCGAGCATGGCTATGTCTATGGCAAGCAACTTTTTAAGTGGCATGGGCGGCGTGTTGTCTAATCTGTTTTTGATTATTTTGACGGTTATTTTTATGCTTTTTGAGGCGGATAGCTTCCCCCGTCGCGTGCATATCGCGTTGGCTGATCCCGATATGAAGCTGGCTCACATAGACCGTTTTATCAAATCGGTTAACAGCTATTTGGTCATTAAAACCGTGGTCAGTTTAATGACGGGGTTGTTTATTGGTATATGGCTGTATGTCATGGGAGTAGACCATTTCCTATTGTGGGCAACGCTAGCCTTTTTGTTTAACTATATTCCTAACATCGGTTCAATTATTGCTGCGGTACCGGCAGTTCTGATGACCTTCGTTCAGTTAGGCGCTGCGCCTGCGGGAATCGCGGGATTGGGTTTCATCCTGGTTAACACCGTAATGGGAAATGTGATCGAACCAAGATTCATGGGAAGAGGTCTCGGTTTGTCGACATTGGTGGTATTTTTGAGTTTAGTGTTCTGGGGATGGCTACTCGGTAGTGTTGGGATGCTGTTATCAGTCCCTTTGACGATGATCGTTAAGATTGCCCTTGAAACCCGAGAAGAAAGTCGATGGTTAGCGGTCTTGTTATCGAGTGAAGGGGATGATATCACCGAAGAGGTGAAACAAGACGCTCGCGATGCAGCGAAGCAAGAGCCACAGTCTTAGATTCGATGCCTATTTGGTAAACAAACAGAAAAACGGGCGCCACCTAACGGCGCTCGGCTTATTTCTAGGCGCCCATCGTAAATCTCAATTAAATCACTGACTACCGATAAGCCAATCCCTTGCCCCTCTGAATAGGTATCTAATCGCGTACCTCGCGTGAGTAAACTGGGTTTTAGCTTTTCATCAACACCTGGACCGTCGTCATCGATATGTATTGCTTGCCATTGTGCAGTGACTTCAATGCTGACATAAACACGTCGCTTCGCGGCTTTACAGGCGTTATCAAGAAGATTGCCCAATAGCTCCATTAAGTCAGTTTCATCGCCATAGAACTGTCCCTCTGGTGACTCCTCAAACTCAATGAGCAACTGCTTATCCCGATACACTTTATCGAGGGCATCGACAATTCTACTGAGAGTGGGCAATACCGCAATCGGTTTAGACCAGGCGGTTGCACCCGCCGACGCTCGTTTGAGTTGGCGTTGAATTAACTTGTCTACGTCGTTTAATGCCTCTTTCGCGCCGTGAGGCAAATCGGGTGTTCCAACGGCGACGGCAAGTGGCGTCTTCAAGCTATGGGCTAAATCGCCCAAACTGTTTTTATAGCGTGTACGCTGCTGTGCTTCAGACTCGATGAGGCGATTAATACTGTGTTTTAAGGCACCGAATTCAGGCGGATAGACTTCTTCTAACTGATATTGATGACCATCTGCAGTATTTTTTATTTCAACAATTAGCTTGCGAACTGGTGAGAGAATAAGACTAATACCGATAAGCATGATAGCAAGTAGCCCAGCACCTAAAATACTTAACCATTTCCACACGGTTTTTTTGAACATGTCACGTTCATCTTCGAAAATGGCGGTGTCGTTAAGAATATAAAAATGCACCGGTACGTAATCGCTGGCTCTTTCAAATTCCGCAGTGTAGGCAAACGAAAAGTAATGACTCGCTGAGCCCATGTCCATCGCATTTAAACGTTCAAAGGTCTCACTGCCTAGACCTGGGGGGGCGTCCGGTGGTGAAATGCCATAGGTTAGTGCTGAGAGTGACCGCCATACAATTTCTCCATCAAATACGATGAGCCCAACATAACCTGAATCGGGCAAATTGAGCTGTTCTTCAAACAACAAATCCGGCATGTTGACGTCTTGTCCATCAAACTCGAAAGCGGAAATCAGAGACAAGTTCATCAGTTTCAATTCATTTTGCTTGGCTTGGATTAAACTGTTGGTAAAAGCAGCATCCAACGTAAACACTGTGGTAGGGATGAATACAATCAAAGCGGCTAGCGCGAGGAGTATACTGCGTAGCCGCAAAGACCAATGTGTCATAGTGATGGGTTAATCCGGTAGCCGCGACCACGCAACGTTTCGATGGGCTTAAGCGTTCCATCTGGATCGAGCTTTTTACGCAAACGTCCGACAAAGACCTCGATTACATTGCTATCTAAGTCAAAGTCTTGATCGTAAATGTGCTCTGTCAGTTGGGTTTTAGAGATGATCTTGTTCGGGTTCATTAACAGATATTCAAGAACCTTGTACTCGTATGCTGTTAACTCCAGCAAACTTTCATTCACGGTGACTTGTTCACTGACCGTATCAAGGGAAATCGGCCCCATACTGATAGTGGGATTGGCTTGCCCTGAGGAGCGTCGAATTAGCGCTTTGATCCTAGCGAGTAATTCTTCATTGTGAAAAGGCTTTGTTAAATAATCGTCAGCACCTGCATCTAGCCCTTCGACTTTCTCTTGCCAGCGGTCGCGAGCAGTGAGGATAAGTACAGGTGACTTTACCTCTTGCTTTCGGGCTTGACGGATAACGTCAAAGCCATCCATTTTTGGCAAACCAACATCAATAATGGCAAGATCGTAAGGGTATTCAGTTAGCTGGAATAGGGCGTGTGTCCCAGTATCTGCAAGGTCTACACTGTATCCATTTTGTTGCAATAGGGTATCTAACTGGGTCAATAATCGACTATCATCTTCGGCTACTAAAATTCTCATCGGCGGTCATTTATCCTCTGACTTTGGCTTAGCGACTCTTCCTGAATTTCTGTCTACGTCGACGGAAACCACGCGACCCGACTTCTTGAGTAATTTGACGCGATATTTGTTCTTGGTTTGATCCACTCGCAAGACGCGGCCATTGACCTGTTGTTTAGCACGTTCTGCCGCCTGCGACTTGCTGATCGGCGGTGTACTTTTTTGTTTGTCTTGAAGCGCATAGGTAGGCGCGGCTATTAACAAGCACGCTAACGCACATATCCATGCAACTCTTTGCTTAATCATAGGTTTTCCAAAAACTCAAACGCCGCCTCATCCACTCAATAATATCAGTCGACCAAGGAAATTACATCTTTCTCATCGAAATGAGACTCGCCATTTCAATCTATTGGCGATGGACTCATTGTGAGTCTCCACAACTGAACCAATGCTGAATTGATATTAAAACCAACCGAACCCATGGCAAAAAAGCCCAATTGGTATAATCTTAGACTTTAGACTAATCCGCATAGACATATGCTCTCTCGCTTGGGGCGAGGCCTTCTCGCTAGCTGACTAGGATACTTCCGTTTTCTTTAGCACAACCAGAGGTTCATGGAAGTGCCTTGCTATCAAGCGCGAGTACGCACACTGAGCGAGCATTTATCTATGCGGGTTGGTATTTGTCTAGTCGGGGTGATAGCGAACGTTCGGCTTCGTAGCGCTCGTGTGGTAAAGGAGTATCAGTGATTAACAAACGCGGACTGTTTTTTCTTATCTGCTTGTGCGCTTCTACTGCCAGAGCCGAGTTTTTAGTCGGGTATTTTAACCACCCACAGATAGAAATATACAAACATCTCGTGTCTCAAGCCTACACCGATATAGGTATTGATATTACGTTGGTAGAAGTCACGATGGAGCGCGGCCTTATTGCGTTAAACGACGGATTACTTGATGCGGACGTCATCCGAGCTATCCACGCGCAAGAGGCGTATGACAATATCATTGTCACTTCTGTGGTGCTAACTCATGCCCAAACGCATCTCATTTGTCAGCGACAGTTAATCTGTGAACAATCTGTTTTTCGCAAGCCGCGTAATGATATTTACATCAATCTTGCTGCGAGTTATTCACTGGAACAACAAATCAACACGCCATTAAAAGCCAACCTCGTTGTCTATGACAAAGTCGATACGTTGTTGAGCATGATGTTAGACAAGCGCATTCTCTACGCCGTGTATCACTCGGATGAAAGCGGGTTGCCCCCGTTGATTACCGATCAGTTTAACAGTGTAAAAATTATCGAATACGAAACATATCATGTTCTAAACAAAAGACACGCTGGGTTAAAAGACAAACTGGATGCCGCATTAACCCTAAGACTGGCTGAACTCAAACAGTCAAATCTACTGAAGCGCTCAGTAGTCGACCCGTCTTAATTTCTTCACTTCACCGCGCCGACCTTTGGCATCAAGACGCTTTCTTTTCGCTGATTTACTGGGTTTAGTTGGAATGCGAAATGCCTTTTTTTCCGTCGCTTTTTCGATGATTTGCGTCAATCTCATCAAGGCATCTTCACGATTTTTTTCTTGCGTACGATGCTGTTGAGCTTTGATCACCATTACGCCGTCTTTTGTAATACGGCTGTCTTTTGATTCAAGCAATTTTCGCTTGAGCCAATCGGGTAAAGAAGAGCGGGGAATATTAAATCGCAAATGAATCGCGGAGGATACTTTGTTAACGTTTTGGCCACCGGCACCTTGTGCGCGAATGGCAGAGAGCTCAATCTCACTCACGTTGAGCGAGATTGAGGAGGTGATGGTTAATACCGAAGCGTCTTCTTGGCTCAAGGAAGAACCTTTTTGTACGGTTTTACTACCACATCTTGGTATACACCTGCGTCCACATATGGGTCAGCAGAAGCCCAAGATTTCGCCGCTTCAAGACTCTCAAATTCGGCGACAACCAGCGAGCCAGTAAACCCTGCATCACCTGGGTTTTCGTCATCAATGGCCGGGAATGGCCCGGCAATTAATAATCTGCCTTGATCGTTTAGATCGTTCAGGCGCGCAAGATGAGCTGGGCGCGCGGCGAGGCGGTTTTCCAAGCTATTGTCGACATCGGTCGCACAAATCATGTAATACATCGCTAGTCCTTTTGAGTGGCGGCTTTCATAGCCTTTACAAATGCATCTAATGCGCCGCACATGGCATCGAGGTTGTCTAGATTGGCAGCGATCAAATTCACTGTCGCCGAACCTGAAATAGCACCCGCAGCACCAGCAGCTATGGCATCGTGTACTTGTTCAGGTTTTGAAATACCAAAGCCCAATAGCGCTGGCGCAGCGTCGTATTGCGCAAGACGCTCAATCAAAGAGGACGCAGGGATTTCTGCTGCTGTCTCTGCTCCTGTAACACCGGCTCTGCCCAGCAAATAGGTGTATCCTGCAGAATACTCTCCAATTTGGCTAAGAGTTTCATCTGACGCATTGGGTGGCGCAATAAGAATCTGTTTAATGTTGTTGGCTTCAGCAACGTCAATAAAGCGCTTGGCTTCACGAAGCGGAACATCGGCGATAAGAATCGAGTCTACGCCACTGCCTGCCGCTTGGGCATAGAAATTATCGAGGCCTTTTGCTAGCACTAGGTTGCTATATAGCAACAGGCCGATGGGGACATCTGGGTATCGCTCGCGAATTCGAGCCAGCAGACCAAAACACTGATCGGGCGTTACTTTATTGTCTAACGCTCTAATACTGGCAGCTTGAATCGTCGGGCCATCAGCGATGGGATCTGAGTAAGGGATGCCGAGTTCAAGCGCATCAGCCCCACTTTCGATTAATTGCGAGATGATACGCTCAGACGTTTCAATATCAGGGTCTCCGATCATAACGAACGGAACAAACGCACCTTGGTTCTTGGCGTTGAGGCCGTCAAACATGCTTGCATATCTATCCATTACAAATCGTCTCCTAAAATGCTGATTACGTGGCCAAGATCTTTATCACCGCGGCCTGATAAGTTGACCACAATAATGGTATCGTCTTCGGCTTCATCCGCCATGTTCAAAGCGTGCGCTAAGGCGTGCGATGATTCAAGCGCTGGGATGATACCTTCTTTACGCGCTAACAATTGAAAAGCATTGAGCGCTTCTTCGTCGGTCGCTGCTACGTACTCTGCGCGGCCGATATCGGCTAAATAAGCGTGCTGTGGACCCACCGCAGGGTAGTCAAGCCCCGCCGATACTGAATAACTCTCTTCAATTTGCCCGTCACTGTCTTGCATAATATAGGTGTATGCACCGTGAAGAATGCCCTTTGAGCCCGTGCAAATTGCTGCACCGTGGTCCGGGGTATGAATACCTTTACCCGCAGGCTCAACACCAACAAGTCGAACTTGTTCGTCGTCAATGAAATCCGCAAACATACCGATTGCATTTGAGCCACCGCCAACACATGCGACGACAGCATCAGGAAGACGCCCTTCACGCTCAAGAATCTGCGCTTTGGTTTCTTCGCCTATCATTTTGTGGAACTCCCTTACAATAGTAGGGAAAGGGTGTGGACCTGCTGCAGTACCCAACAGGTAGTGGGCGCGGTCATAACTCGCTG